>URIZ01000003.1 GCA_900548005.1 uncultured Eubacteriales bacterium
GCGCAACCCAAAAACTTTGTCATTGCGAGCCGACTTGTTCGGCGTGGCAATCTCGCGGGAGCGGAATGATGTACAATGACGAATATGTGCCGTTTCGTTTCCACGAGATTCTTCGACTACGCTACTCGCAACTTCTATGCTTGCGCATAGAACCTACGGTTTTGCCTTTTTCAAAGGCGTTGCTATGTGAATACATACGCTACGCAACCCTTGCAAGCAAGTTGCTCCGCCTTGCATTGACAGGATGACACGGAGAATTTGATATTTTCTAATTTCCAATCGGGTGTGGGTGTCCCACCCTATCAAACCACCAAGCCGACAATTTTGCGAAATTGGGACAGGAGTTTTTTATCCGTGACTGAACTGTCAAAGATTTTCGGCGCGGTTAGCAGAACAAAAGCCTAATGCGGCTCTCGGCGTTGCTTGCAAGCAAGCGATGCCGTTGCCGCAATGACGGCTTTTGTTCGAGCGTAAGGCGCACATTTATTCTGTATAAATTATTAACTTTTTTCCAATCTCACATTTGTATTGCAAATTGCTGCTTTTTTGTGTACAATTATGGTATGAAAAAGAAAGTCGAAATTTACACGGACGGAGCATGCTCAGGCAATCCCGGCATTGGCGGTTGGGGCGTTGTTATGCTCTACAAGGGACATAAAAAAGAGGCAAGCGGTGCGCAAAATGACACCACCAACAACCGTATGGAGCTGACTGCCATCATACAAGGGCTGAAAATGCTCAAAGAGCCGTGCATCGTCACGATTTACAGTGACAGCGCGTATTCTGTCGAGCCGTTTCTCAAAGGCTGGATAAACGGCTGGGTTATGAAAGGTTGGCGCACGGCGAGCAAAGACGAAGTGAAAAACGTCGATTTGTGGAAGGAACTTCTCTCCCTTATGCAAATCCACGAAGTGTCCTACGTGAAAGTCAAAGGCCATGCCGACAACGAGCTGAACAACCGCTGTGACGCGCTTGCGCGCGGAGCGATAAAAGAGCTTCAAAAGACGATGCCCATTGCCGTTGCTCCCATCCCTGACGGGATTTGATTGAGAGCGTTAGAACGCCCAAAACCGCCCGATTTGCATGTTTGCGACTTGGCGGACAATCGGCAAAATCAAACGCCGTTTTTTCCCTTTTAGGAGCGTGAAAAAAATGAAAAGACTCAACAAAAAACATCTTTTGTTCCTTATCCCCGTCGGAATTCTTGAAATCATACTTTTGGTGCTTGAATGTCTGCCAAACGGCGTTGAAATGGTGTTCAAGTGGCCTGACGGCGACACGGGCAAATTTATCACGCAAACCAAGTTTTATTCCTATTTCAGCGCAATGCCCTACGGCTACGGCAACGTTGCGCCAATGCTTATCGGCATATTGACAATCGCAATAATTTTGCTGTGGTTTGTCAATCTTTTTGTGCTGAAACGCGGATTGAACGTGGCAATCTTCACCCTTACGATGATCAAATTTGTGCTTGCTTGCGTGGAATTTGTCTTTTCAAAGACGTGGGAAAACTGGACGGTGTTTGCAATCGCAACCGTGTGCGCGATTTATGAGATTGTAAAAACCATTGTCAACAAAGAGTTCTCCAAGAAATTCGGCAAATACGAGTACGTGCAAGAAGACTCCCCCGCCGAATCCGTCAGCGAGTGACAAAAACCGTTTTGCCAAAAAGAAATTATTTTTTCATCCCCCTTATATCGACGTATTCTTATAGGTATGATAAATTAAATACTGCTATAAATTTAGAATTCTATAATATATATTGTTAGGCAAGATAAAATCATCAAACTCTAAAATGTAAGCGACAACCTGCAACAAAGCAGTTGCAACGCAATAATAATATAAACCGCAACAAAAATAGCGTTAATAATTGCAACGAAACAATAACAACTAAACCAACAAAAAACCACCGATTGCTCGGTGGTTTTCGTTTATAAAGTAAGGATTATTCAGCAGGTTCTTCAACTTTCTTCTTGCGAGTGGTTTTCTTTGCGGGTTCTTCCGCTTCGTCTGCAAGATTGAGATTGAGATTCTTGAACAAATCTCCGAGTGTTGCGCTGGAAGATCCGGACACCCATTCTTTGGGCTCGTTGGAAGATTCCTTCTTTGCGCCGCGGCGTTCGCGTTTGTTTTCGCCGTCTGCAAGTTTTTGCTCGAACTTCTTGACTCTTGAAGATCTCTTTGCAGCCTTTTCTTCATCGGTTGCGTCTTCTTGACCGTCTGCAGCTTGAGTTTCTTCGGGTGCGGGGAGCAATTCCTTGATGGAAATAGTGATGCGGTTGCCATCGAAACCGATGATCTTTGCTTCAACTTCTTGACCGACTGTCAATGCCTCGTTTGCATCCTTGATCCAGTTGTGAGAGATTTGAGAAACGTGGACGAGTCCGTCAACGCCGTCATCGATTGAAACGAATGCACCGTAGGGGAAGATTCTTTCCACTTTGCCCTTGATGACCGTGCCGACGGGGAACTTCTCTGCTGCAACTTCATAAGGTTTCTTTTGGAGTTGTTTGTAGCCGAGAGAGATTTTGCCGGTCTCTCTGTCCATCTTGAGCACGACAAAGTCATAGCTTTCGCCGATGGTGAGAACGGTGCTGGGATCGGTGATCTTGTTCCAAGAAAGCTCGGAGATGTGAGCGAGGCAATCAAAGCCGCGAACGTTGACAAATGCGCCGAATTGAGTGAATCTCTTCACTTTGCCGGTGACGATGTCATGCACGTGGATGTTGTCCCAGAACATATCTTCTTTTTCTTTCTTTTCTCTTTCGAGAATGATGCGTTGTGACGCAAAGAGATATCTTGATTTCTTTTGGGGTTTATCTTCGGATTGGACTGCTTCTTCGCCTTCAGCGGTGGTTGCTTCTTTTTCCTTCGGGGGCATGAGAGTCAAACGGAGAGTCTTGCCTTTGTAGTCTTCCAAATTGCTGACGTAGCCCATTCTGATTTGGCTTGCCGGCACGAAGATGGTGTATTGACCGAGTCTTCCGCGGAGACCGCCTTTGACCACTTCCGTCATTGTCAAAGAGAATTCGCCTTGAGCGAGAGCCTTCTCTGCCTCGGCTTCTTCTTGACGGATTGCGTCAACGTCCTTCTTTGAGAGAGAGACGTACTCTTTGTTGACAGCCAAGATGGTTGCTTGCACTTCGTCGCCTTCTTTGAAGTCGGCAGGATTGTAATTGCCGTCCAAAGTTGCTTCGTTTTTGTCGATGAAACCGTCTTTCTTGCCACCGATTGCAACGTAAATACCGTTGTCGCCTGCGCTGATAACTTCGCCTTTGATGCGTTTGCCAACCTTGTAGTTGGTGTAACCCACGGAAGTTGTAGACTTCAAAAGGTCTTCCATGGTGGTGGGTTCTTTTTCTTCAGCGTTTGTTTGCTCTTGAAGCGTTGCCTCGTTTTTCACTTCAGTTTCGACTGTTTCCACAGCGTTCTTTTGAGTTTCACTCATAAGTTGTGTTACCTCCTGTATCAACCACGGCGGAGTTGATGCTCCTGCGACAATTGATACACTTTGAATATCCTTGAATAATTTTGTTTGATTCAGTGCGTCGCTCACACTCTCAGCAAAATACGTATCGGGATTGACTTGTTTTGCCACCTGATACAAACGTCTTGTGTTTGCGCTCGTGTGGCTGCCCAAGACCAAAACCGCTCCGCCTTTTTGAGCGAGGGCACGCGCTTCGTCCTGTTTCACTTTTGTAGTATAACAAATAGTATTAAAAATCTCAACTAAATTGCCGTTGTTTTTTTGAAAATTCTTTGCATTTTCTTCGATTTTGGCAAATTTATCGGGCAAAATGGTGGTTTGAAACAAAATCGACGTATTTTTTTCACCGATTTTCAGCTCTTCATCGTCTTTGATCACCCTTACGTTGTCGCCGGCATAGGACGCAACGCCGATCACTTCGTCGTGTTTTTCATCTCCGACAATTATGATATCGTCCCCTGCAAGCCGTCTTTCTTCGGCAATTTTTTGGTTGCGCTTGACAACGGGACAAGTTGCGTCAAACAGCTTGACGCCCCGATCTCTGAGCCTTTGTTCCAACTCTTTTGCGATGCCGTGCGCCCTTATAAGCACCACGTCCCCTTCTTTGAGTTTGCCCTCGTCCTTCACGTCAAGGCGTATCGCGCCCTTTTGTTGAAGATACTCGGTGACAAGCTCGTTGTGAACAAGCTCGCCGAGCGTATAGATCTTGCCATACTTTTCCACAAGCTCGACCGCCATATCGAACGCGCTTCTCACACCCTTGCAAAATCCTGCGTTTTTTGCCACCACGACTTCCATTGTCATCTGCCTTTCCGCACTTGTGCGGCATAACAAATTGCGCCGCTATCTCGCGACGCAACTCATATCGATTATTTTGATTTTTTCTCTTTTTCTGCGGCTTTTTTGAGTTTTTTGCCGTATCTCGTGTTGTTCTCGACGTATTCGTTGCAAAGACGGCGAGTTTCGTCCATTTTCTCACGGATAAGCTCGGTCGCTTTGTGGTTTTCTTCGGGAGTTTTCGCGCCGTAGAATTCTTCGAGCGTGAACGGCTCGCCCACGTACAACCAATTCTTCCTGAACGCCTTTGGCGAACGATAGTAAATCATCGGGACGACGGGAACTTTGGTTTTTATTGCAAACCTTGCCGTGCCCGTCTTAAACTCCGCCATATCTTGCGTGCCTTCTTTGTTGCGCGTGCCTTCGGGGAAAATGAGCAACTGTTTATTCGATTTGAGCACTCTCATCACCTGTTTGACGGATTCTATATCCGCTTCTCCGCGGCGAACGGGAATCGCACCCATTCTGTGCAAAAACCACCCCGCAATCGGGTTTTGGAAGAGCTCGTACTTCGCAAGCGCGTGCGCTTCCTTCTTAAACAGCACGAAATACGGGATCATGGAGTCCATCTTCGAGTAATGATTGCACGTGAAAAGTGCGCCTTTGACTTTCTTTGCGTTTTCCGCACCGACAACTTTCGTTGGCCATACGAGCATTTGAATGGGACGCAAAATCACTCTCAAAAATCTGTAAAAAGCAAAGCTCTTTATCGGCTTGTAATACTTCTTGATTCTGTTGAGCGTCTTTTGCGGCATGTCGCAGCTGTGAATGATCGTGCTCGTTTCTTTTTCGGCATTCTGATTGGGCGAATCGTCTTTTTTCGTCTTGATATGCACCACTTCTTTCACGTGCGCCACAACGTCGTCTATGCTCATGGACGTGGTGTCCACAAAGTCTGCGTCGTCGGCTTGTTTCAAGGGGGCGACGGCTCTGTGCGAATCGTTGTAGTCACGCTTGATTATGTCTTGCAACAGCGTGTCGAAATCCACTTCTTCGCCCTTGGCTTTAAGCTCGTCAAACCTTCTTTTCGCTCTCTCTTCGGGAGTGGCGGTAAGGAAGAATTTGCAGTTTGCCTCGGGCAACACGAAAGTGCCGATATCTCTGCCGTCAAGCACGACGTCGTGCTTTTTTGCAAAATCACGCTGCAAATCCACCATCTTGTATCTCACGCACGGCAATGCGGATATATCGCTTGCGGCTTTTGACATATAATGTTCGCGAAGATACGGCGTAGCGTTCACGCCGTTGACGATGATTTGTTGCGCGCCGTCCTTATACTCGATGTTCATTTGAAGATTTTCAAGCATCTTGGCAACTTTTTCTTCGTCCTTGACGTCGATGCCTTGGCTTATTGCGTAGTATGCCGTGGCTCTGTACATCGCGCCCGTGTCAAGATAGATGATGCCGAGATCTTTTGCAACGGCTTTTGCTATCGTGCTTTTGCCTGCGCCTGCAGGTCCGTCGATTGCTATATTTATCATATTCCCTCCGAAAAACGAGAAAATTTTTCTTTCTTTTGTCGTGCGGTCAAACACATCGATTTTGATATTGCACTCAATATTTCGATATTCTAACCGATTGTTTTTGTATTTTCAAGCAAGTTTTGCTTGCTTTATGCCATTTTTTTGACTATATCGCGCGCAGCGCACACACCCGTTGCAAACGCAAGTTGCAGATTGAATCCGCCCGTGAGCGCGTCTATATCGATAGTTTCGCCCACAAAGTACAATCCGTCAACCGTTTTGCACTCACAAGTGGGTTTTAACCCCTTTACGTCCACACCGCCGCTTGTGACGATCGCCTCGGCAAACGGAGCAAGTCCCACAACGTCAAACGTCAGATTTTTGAGCGTATACACAAGTTTTTCACGCTCTTGCTTGGTGATTGAATTGACCTTTTTGCTCTCTTGGATGCCCGCTCGTTTTATGACGTATGCGTTCAGTCTATCGGGCAAAAGCGCGCGAGTGACGTTCTTTATATCTTGATTTTTTCTCTCATCGAAATCACGCAATATGCGCTTGTCGAGCGTGTCGGCGTCAAGCGCGGGTTTTAGGTCGAGAGAAAGCGTAACTTTGCCTTTTCTGTTGATGTACGACGAAGTCGTAAGCGCGATAGGACCGGACACTCCCCTTTGCGTGAAGAGCATCTCTCCGAACTCGCTCGATATCTCTTTGCCGTTCTCGTCAAACGCTGTGAGCGTGACGTTTTTTAGCGATATGCCTTGCAAGGACGAAACGTTTTGCGCAAGGATGATCGGCACTAGTGCCTGCCTTGGCTCAACGATATTCAGCCCGAAACTTTTTGCAAACTTGTAGCCGTCGCCCGTCGAGCCTGTAGATTGATAGCTATATCCGCCAGTTGCAACCACAACTTTGTCGCAAATCTCGTCTTTTAGGTCGGTTTTGACGACAAATCCGCCGTCCGTCTTGTCTATGGACAGCACCTGCGTGTTCAATTTCACTTGCACGCCGAGTCTTCTCATCTCGATTTCAAGCGTTTTTATCACGTCGCTCGACTTTTGCGAGAAGGGAAAAACTCTGTTGCCGCGCTCCACGACAAGTTGCAAACCCGCGTTTTCAAAAAATCGCATCGTGTCTTGTGGCGTAAATCCGTACAAGGCGGATTTCAAGAACTTTTCGCCCCGCACCAAGTTGTCGAACATCTCTTGAATTTCGCAATCGTTGGTGACGTTGCAGCGACCTTTGCCGGTTATGAATATCTTTTTGCCGAGTTTTTCGTTCTTTTCAAGCAAAACTACGTCCACACCGCCCTTTGCCAGCTCGATTGCCGACATCATACCTGCCGCTCCACCGCCTACAACGCAAACTTTCATAGCGCAAACTCCGCGCCTTTTAGACGCTCCATAGCTTCTTTGTCCGTTGCAAGCATTTGAACGGGAGTTATCGTTATGTATCCGCGGTCGAGCTGATAGCAATCTCCGCCTGCAACTTCGTCTTCATGCTTGTATGCGTGTCCGTCAACATAGAATTTTTCCACGCCGTTTTCGTCAACCTGCGAGAAATACTTTTCGTCGTACGGCTGATAGGCAACGGGTGCGATTTTGACGCCTTTTATATTCTCGGGTTTCGTGTCGGGAATATTCACGTTTATCGTCACGTTTTCAGTTGCGAACGACAAGAGTTTTTCAAGGTTTCTCGCCACAAAATCCGCCGCAAACTCGTATTCGTCCGTGTGATGCGTGCGAAGCGACACCGCAATGGACGGCACTCTTTGGAAAGTGCCTTCTTGAGCCGCGCCGAACGTGCCCGAGAATATTATGTCGCTGCCGGCGTTGAGCGTGGTGTTTATGCCCGAAACAACAGCGTCGATTTTCACGTCTTTGAGCAGATATTTTATGCCAAACAGCACGCAATCCGCCGGCGATCCGCTCACCGACCACGTTTTTATGCCGTCAAGCTCGCCTTCGTATCTGTACGTTATGCCGCTGAAAAAACTCACCGAATGTGACGTCCCCGATCTCTCACCCATAGGCGCAACCACAAAAACGTCGTTGCCTTTGGCAAGTCTTGCCGCAAGTTTTTTTATGCCGACAGCGGAAAATCCGTCGTCGTTTGCAATAAGAATATTCATTTTGTCACCTGATAAAACTCACGATTTTTTCGACAAATCGCGTTTTTATAGAATTTATTGAGCCACTCTGTCGCAAAGGCTTTGCAAATAGGCAATTTCCATATCGTTGAGCGGTCTGTACGCTCCGCGAGCAAGTCCGCCGAGTCTAAGCTCGCCGATAGCCACGCGCTTTAAGAACACCACTTTCTTTTCGACTGCGTCAAACATCTTTCTGATTTCACGGTTTTTGCCCTCGAAGATGATCACTTCAAGGCGCGTAAACACGTTCTTCATCTCATCGTCCGCATAGTCGATAGCCTCTCTTGCCTGCGTGTCTTTGGGATCAATCGTTGCCTTTTTCGCGCCGGAAACTTTCTCGATTCCCGTCACTTTGACCTTGCTTCTTCCATACTTCACGCCGTCCACCGTCACGCCCTTTCTGAGTGCGGCAAGATCGCTCTCTTCGATCGTGCCTTCGATCTTGACAATGTACGTTTTGGGGATCTCGCTGGACGGATGAGTCAGTTTATACGTCAAATTTCCGTCATTTGTGAGCAAAAGCAAACCTTCGCTGTCATAGTCGAGTCTGCCCACGGGATAAAGGCGCTTGTCTTTGTAGTCAGCACCGATAAAATCCGTGATGATTTTTCTTGGCTTTGCGTATTCCTTTTTCTCTTCCACAATGCCTTGCGCGGCGAGTTTTTCGGTGCGGTTTGCAATCTCTTCAAGTTCTTTATCAGTCTTCTTTCTACCGCTCTTGTTGTCTTTCTCTTCGTTGAGCGTCGTCACGCAGCCCTTCGGCTTGTAAAACAAAAGATAATCGTAGTGCGTCACTCGCACCACTTTTTTGCCGTCCACATACACAACGTCACGAGTTTCGTCAACGTCCGTGCCGACTTCTCTGACCACTTTTTTGTTCACCGAAACTCTGCCTTCTTTGACGAGTTCGTCCGCCTTTCTGCGAGAGCATACTCCGCATTCTGCAAGGTACTTGTTTATACGCATATTTTTGCTCCTGACGCGCGCAAACGATACGTGCGATAATTTTCTATTGAAATTATACATAAAATTATGCCCGCATGCAAGCGAAATACGCGACCAACCGCGCCAAATTGACATTTTGCCCCACTTGCTCGCAAAAACGTATAAAAAAAGAAAAGGCACAACGCCTTTCCCTGTCATTTTTTCAAATTGTCATATCAAAACATGACCAATCTTTCGCTACCGTCCTTTTTCATGGGGTAATACACTCGTGACCAATCGGCATTTTCAAGCATGGCGGGCGGGCAAATCACCTTGTTTTCACCCTTTGACAACAAGCCTTGTTCTACAGGCGTCATCTTGAAGTTGTCAAATGCAAAATCAAGCATTCTAACCGTGTCGTTCCACATATCAGAGTGATTGAACACAACGCTCACCACCTGCATACCTTCTCTTTTTGCGCCGCCGACAAGACATCTTCCGTCCCTTTTCGTGTAACCCGTTTTCACGCCGTTTGCGCCGTCATAAATAGCAAGCAATTTGTTTTTGTTTGCAATGTATCTATTCTCGCCGTCAACGTTGATTGTTGCCTTCTTTGCCGATGCAATGTTGCAAAATTCATCGTTTTGATACGCATACGCAGCTATAAGAGCCATATCGTATGCAGTCGTGTAGTGCGTTTTGTCATCCAAGCCGTGAGGATTTGAAAAATGAGAATTTACTGCCCCAACGCTTTTCGCCTTTTTGTTCATAAGCATTGCAAAATCTTCAACACTACCGCTTGTTTCTATCGCAAGCGCAACCGCCGCGTCGTTTCCGCTCCTAAGCATAAGCCCAAAGAGCAAATCTCTTACGCTGATTTTTTGTCCGCATCTAAGATATATTGACGAGCCTTCCACGCCTTCGGCAGCTTTTGGCACGGTGACGATTTTCTCAAGCGGAAGATTTTCTATCGCCAAAATAGCCGTCAATATCTTCGTGGTGCTTGCAGGGTAGCACTTCTCATGCTCGTTTTCACTCCACAAAATTCTATGAGTGCTTTGCTCCATACACACAGCTCCGCGCCCTTGCCTTTGAAGCTCAAAAGGCGCATCGGCATTTTCGATTGATGCTTGTTTTGTTGCAATTTCACCGCTTGTATTACAGTTTTTATCGGTTTTTAGAATACTTTTGCCGTTCGCTAGCGAATATACACCGTTTACACCGCCAAATATCGACAAAGCGATAACAGTCAAAACAACAACCGCAAGCAAGCATTTTTTCACAAACTTCACAACTTCACCCCTTTTTAGTCGTCTTTTTTCATAACGCCGATGACGCTTTTTGCAAGGTCGAGCCACTTGTTTTGCCCTTCACCGTCAACCTTGACAAACTTCTTTTGTTCTCCGCAAACAAGAAAACCTATCGGCACAACTGATATTCCGCCACCGCTTATACCCATGGGATATTTTGCGTTTTTGTCTTTCTCGGCGTCGCTTTTTCCTCCAACAAAACCTACGCTTATTTTGCTCACAGGCAAAATCAAAGTTCCGTCACCGTTAACAATCGGTTTGCCCACAATTTCTTCAGCTGACAACGATTTTTTGAGATTTTCAACCGTCATATTGATTATTTCTTGTAAATCTTGCATATTTCACCTATGTAACCACAGCATTTTACCTTCGCAAAAACGCAACTCAGCTCACCCGACAATATCACTTTTTCACGACCACAACACACATCACCACAACATCACCCACACCTCCGCCCCTTATTCAATCTTAATGACGCCTAAAAACCAATTTAAAATTCATTCTCAAGCTATGTAAAATCTCAACAACGTTTTGTTTAACACGCAAATCAATCGCATACACGCACAAAAGCCCACTATACACCACACTCATCGCCGTTTATCTGCTTTTTGACAATATCGTCATTGCTTGGGCGAGATTGACAAAAAACTTACTTCTTAGTTCGCAATCGAATTTGCCGTCATCCGAGCAATTTGCAAAATTTCTACACTCTATACCCGACATTTGACACAATGCGGTTACAATCGCCTTGTCTTTCTCATCCAAAGTGCCACAAATAGCCGCCAACGATGTCACAAATGCGATTTTTTCATCTTTGATTGCGGTCAAAGCAAAGATAGCATTTGGTTTCTTGCCTTTGTGTTTTATTTTCTTTCCGTTTATCGTCACGGATAGACTTTTGTCGCTTTTAACTCTGATTCTAACAGCGTTTATGCCAAACAGCTTGACGACAACGTACAATCCGCGCTCGGCAAGCGAAAAATGCGCGCGTACACCGATTTTTATCGGCGCAAACACAATGAGAGCAATCATCTCTATGCCCAAAAGCGCAATCAAGTATGCCATAAGCCTAATTTGTGCATTTTCTCAAATTTTATTTACAACCAAGCGCACAAAAAAATCACCGCTTTCGCAGTGATTTTGCAATGTTTTCGGATATCTAACCGCATTTTAGTCAAAGACTTCAAAGTTTTCGCCTTCAAGAAATTCTGGGATTTCTTCTTCATATTCTTGACTGTCCGCAGCGGCTTGCCCGGCAAGCGTTTCGCTTTCAAGCTCGTCTTCGTCCATAATCGTACGGTTGTGGAACAACGTTTCTTGGGACGGCGCATTGAGAATCATCAGATTTTCAAGCACTTCGTCATAGTCGGGCAAATCTTCTATGCTCGAGATTTGAAATTTCTTCAAAAACTCGTCTGTCGTGCCGTACAGCAAAGGTCTGCCGACGGTGTCTTTTCTGCCGACCGCTTCGATAAGTCCCGCTTTCAAAAGACCGGTGAGCGCATACTCCGCGCTTGACTTGTTGCCGCGCATTTGGTCGATTTCAACACGCGTGATCGGCTGTTTGTACGCAACGGTTGCCAAAACTTCAAGCAAATTCTTTGTGAGTTCCTTCTCTCTTAGCGGCGTCAACACGTCGGCAACGGTGTCGCCGTATTTGGGATTGGACATAAACTGCAACTTGCCGTTGAACTCGGCAAGCACGATGCCCGAATTGTCTGCATATCTCTTTTGCAAAGATTTCACGATAGAATTGAGTTTTTGCGTGGTAAGCTCAGGCACTTTTTCGCAAATATCGCTCTTTTGAATGGGCGAACCGCTCGCAAAGATGATTGCTTCCACAACGTTTTCAATATTTTCCATCGTCTCCCTCCTCAAATTCTATCGCCTCGTCCGTTCCTTCAACGGCAAAGATCGTGATTTCGCCAAACACAACGTCTTGTTCGGCTCTGAGTCTTCCGTATTTGAGCAATTCGAGCATGGCAAGGAACGTTGTGACAATATCACTCTTGTCATAGTCGGGCTCAAACAAGTCGGTAAATTTCATTTGTTTACGCACACCGATCATAAGGCGGATGTTTTCCATCTGCTCATGCACGGAAAATCTGTCCTTGACGACCTTTTTGGGAATGATCTCCTGCGCGTGTATCGCCGCGTTTGCAAGCACGTGCGCAAAAGCGTCCACAAGTTTCGGCAGCGAAAAATTGACAAGCGCGACACGATAGTCCTTTTCCGAGAACACGGGCGCGCGATAAAAACGGTTGATTGTTTCAAGCTCGCGCAATTTGTCGCTCTTTTCGGCAATCAAAGCGTATTCTTTTATCTTGTTGATGAGAAGTTGACGTTCGAATTCGGGATCGTCTTCGTCAATTTCTTCGTCTTCCTTGGGCAGCGTGCGGATGGATTTGAGATACACAAGCTCTGCCGCCATGGTGATAAACTCGCCCGCATAGTCGAAGTCAAGCTCTTCCTTGGGCGTGTTCTTGATGATCTCGACGTATTGGCTCGTGACTTCTGAAATAAAGATGTCTTCGATGCGGATTTTCGCATCCTTTATGAGCTGATAAAGCATAGGTATCGGCCCGTCAAAATCGCTCAAATGGTAGACAATCTCGGGCTTTGCAATGACAAAATCGCCGTCGATCGCCTCGGGATCAACGACTTCCGCGCTCATTTTTTCTTGTCCGTCATCGCCGCTTTGAGCAAGATTTGCATTGCTTGCAGATTGCTCGGCACCTTGCGTTACAACCGCATCAAGCGTATCTTCTTTTGCAACGTCAACGTCCGTTTCGTTTTGAATGATTTCATCTTGCATACAAAAACCTATTATAAACGTATAGATATTAACACGCGCACGCAAAAAAGTCAATAAAAATGAAAAATCGGCAATTCCATACACTTGGAAACACCGAATGTTTTGTTGTTTTATTGTCACACACCAAACGTTTTATTGTCACAACGAAAATAGAAACATCGCCTTGCACGTCTTATAAAAAGCCAAACATTGAAAAGTTAAAAAGGTCATCACCCCCAAAAAGCCACAAATTGAAATCCATCATACATTTATTTGCCCGTCCGAAATAAACCGAAAGAAAACCGCAAAATGCGGTTTTCTTGCAGTTTTTAGCTTTATTTGGTCACAATCACTTGACGGTTGACCACTGTCTTGCAATGTCTTGGATAGCGTCGAAAAGATTGCGAGATTGCACGTCTTCAAGTGACACAATGCTCACGCTGTCGATCTCAACTCCGTCCTTGACGAGCTTTGCAACGCCAACTTTGTCACCAGCCTTGACAGGAGCTTTGACGTCTTTAAGCTCAAATATCACGTCATATCTCGCCTTGTCGTCAAGCCCCACAAATCTTGTCAAATCTCTCTCGGCGGCAACACTTACACTGTATTGCTTGCCGCCCGAAACGTTTGCGACAACGTCAAGTTTTTCACCGCCTTTGAGCATAACTTTGTTTGAAAAGTTGGCAAAAGCATAGTCGAAAGACGCGCTGACGGCGGCATTTCGCACTTTGGAGCTGTCCGCGCCGATGATGACGGACACCACGCGCATATTGTTGCGCATCGCCGTGGCGCACAGGCAAAACTTTGCTTCGCTTGTAAAGCCTGTCTTGCCACCGTCGCAACCTTGATAGAATTTGACAAGTTTGTTGGTGTTGGTTATGGTCGTTGTGCGCCCGTTCGGGTGCTTGTAGTCTTCAAGCCACACCTTTGAATAGTCGAAGTACGCAGGATGCTTGATAAGCTCCGAGAACATGATCGACACGTCTTTCGCGCTTGAAAAACTCTCGGCGGCAGGCAGTCCCGTACAGTTTTTGAAAACGGTGTTCTTCATGCCGAGTTGCTCCGCTCTTTCGTTCATTCTTGCGACAAATGCCTCAACGCTCCCCGAAATATGCTCGGCAAGCGCAACGCATGAGTCGTTTGCGGACGCAACGATGACGGTTTTTAACAAATCACCGACTTTGTGAGTTGAGTTTGCATCCAAAAACACTTGCGATCCGCCCATACTCGCCGCATTTTGACTGACGACAACGTCATCGTCAAGGCTGATTTTTCCGCTATCTACGCACTCCAAAGTCAAAAGCGACGTCATAATTTTCACCATGCTCGCAATCGGCAATCTCTCGTTTTCGCCCCGTGCATACAGCACAGTGCCCGTTGCACAATCCACCATATATGCGGATTTTCCGACCGTCTTGAAGTCGGTTGCGGCATTGCAAACACCACCGATATGCGAGAATATGCACGCAAATGCTATCGCAAACGCCAAAAGCAACGCAAACGTGACAACAACGATATTTTGAAATTTGAATTTTTCTTTCATATTCACTCCGTTTTTGTTTAGCGTGCTTGTATATCGCAAAAATATGCATAACCGACCATATTAACAGTTTATCGATTTGCGATTTTCAATATGATTTTACGATGATCACTCCGAATATAGAGCCGACAACTAAAAACAGCACAAACGCAATCGCAACGTTCACGCAAAGGACTTTGATCGCAACAAGAACGGACGGCTTGATTTTCGACGCGCAAGAACAGTCGGGCGATAGCGAACTGACGGAAGATATGACAAAACACACAAGCGTTGCAAGGAAAAACGGAAGATATATCAAAAGAAGATTGACAAGCCCCAAAGATTCGTATCTCGCAATCAGCGCGCAAGAATAGTCACCGCACATAAAACCAAGCGTCAAAAACGGCAAAAATATCAAAAATACGGTTTTCGAGTTGATTCCTGCAATCAGAATCACAAAATAACCGCCGATGAGAGCCAAAAGAGAGATGAAAAACACCTTTGCCGCGCCAAATTCCATATCCGCGCGCGCCACCCTTTCAAACTCGCCGTCCACCGAGCGTATGCACGAAATTATGCCCGCAACACCCCCCACGAAAAATGCAAGAAAGGTGCAAATTATCAGCTTTTTGTTCTTTGAAAAGTAGGATTTAAGGCTTGATATTGCCGATTGCGTGCGCATTGAACTAGCCATACGAAAACTTACGATTCGCCACGCACGATTATGACAAAATCAAGCAAAAATACAAATCAAACCACCCTATCCGCCAATTTGTCGCAAACAAGGCAAGATATAATGTAGCTGTGAACGATATGGAAAGCAAAATCAAAAAATATCTGCTGAAACTCGGATTTCAGCCAAATCTGAAAGGCTATCGCCTGCTTGCAAAACTCATCGGCTATGCTTTTGACGGCATGGACGTGCTGCCGCTCAAATATGCCGGATACGTCAGGCTGTCGCGCGATTTCGGTGTGGACACGGCAAGCGTTGAAAAGGATATACAAAACGCAATCTCGTCCGCCTGGCTAAGGGGCGACGTTGACACGCTCTATAAAGAATTTGGCGAAACACTTGACGAAAACAAGGGCAAGCCAACTAACAAACAGTTTGTTTTGACCGCGCTCGAACGGATAAAATAGGAAGTTAGAAAATCGTTTTACAGAATTTAACAACTAAAATTCTTAAGAACCCCTCATGACTACGGTGCGGAAAAATTGCAAGTGTTCTCATAGAAAACGACTTGAATTTTTGCCAAAAGTCAAGGCGCAAAATCGAGATTTGCGCCAAAAGTCAGCGGCAAAATTGAGAGTTACGCAAATAATCAGGCGGCAAGATCGAGAGCTTCGTCACATAAAGCGGTGTTTTTGGTCGTGAGAGAATTGGCATAATCGTACATAAATCGAGAGTGCACGGCATATCCCCTTGTGGGATCTTGCACAAAAACGTGAGTCACCGCGCCTATCAACACTCCGTTTTGCACAATGGGACTTCCGCTCATCCCTTGCACGATACCGCCCGTTTTGTCGAGCAATTCTTTATCTCTGACGCAAATGACCATGCCCTTTTCGCTTGCAACGCTTTGCGACACCACTTTGACAACGTCTATGTCATAAAACTTGGGCGATGCGCCATCAATGGTTGTCAAAACTTGCGCTTTTCCGACTTTTGCCTCGCCTTTCATGGCGATACGATACAAATCGCCGCCGTATTCCCCTTCATATTTGCCGTATAAACCTATATCCGTGTTGGCATTGATTGCGCCAATGCTTTTTGACAATCTGTTGACATCTGCGACCAAACCGCCGGCTTTTCCGCTCTGACCTTTCACAACTGACGTGACTTCTGCATTGAAAATATCGCCTTGATTGAGAGTTTGCGACAAATTGCTGTCCGCATCGAGAATATGGTGCCCAAGCGCGGCAAAATTGCCTTCTCTTGTGACAAAAGTGAGCGTTCCGACACCGCCAACGTCTTCTTTGAGCATTAGACCAAGCTTAAATTCTCCGTCTGACTTTGCTTTTGCGGCTTGCACAAGCATAGATTTTACACCGCCGTTTCTTTCAACCGTCAACACGATTTTGCCGTTCTTTGAATTTTTCAACAACTGTTTTAGCTTGAAAACGCTATCGACGCTCTCTCCGTTGACCTTTGTGATAACGTCACCTTTTTGAACGTCAACATCCTTGCACGGCGAGATTTCTCCGTTTTTTGACATAACACCGCACTTGTCAACCACAATCAAACCGCCCGCTCCGATGCTTATTCCGATGGGCTTTCCTCCTATTTTGACATAAGATTTTTCCGAAACATCCCATTGAGCGATGTCCGAGCAATCATCAAGATTCCCACTATTTTCAAGCACAAATACGCTTGATGTATTCTCGTTTTTATCGTTTTTGAGAATTGTAGCGTTAAAAACAAACAAAAATATAGCACAAACGGCGATCATCCCCCCCACCGCTCTCAATATTGCGTTTCTTGATTTTGAAAGTCTTGATTTATCCTTGGTCTGCATACTTTTATCTTGCCGCAAACCAAAACTTTCTCACTTGTAAATTTTTGTAAAAAGAAAAAAAGGATGAAATATAACATTCTTCCATTTTGTCATGTTGAGTATGCCGGAACATTCAGCCGTAAAGCGCATAACATATATGTTTCATTTCGCTACGCTAGATCCTTCGACAAGCTCAGGATGACAAGGAATATTTGGATTTTACCGCTTTAATCACCAAGCCGACAATCTTGCGAAATTACGGCATCATTTTATTATTATAAAAAACGCGATAAATAGATGAGTGACGCGAAAGTGCCCCGAGAATGACAACCCTAATGTACAAGTAGTACATGAATTGGTAGGCTCAAACGATTTCTTATTAACATAGCTACAAACGCGATAAATATATAAATAACTAGGAAACACCCCTTGGACAGCAACCCTAGCGTTCAAAACGTACGTGAGTTGATGAACAATGGATTTTGACACAGTCATTTTATTATTATACAAACGTGATAAATAGATGAAGAACAAGAAAGAGCCACGCTAACGGCAACCCTAATGTATAATAATACATGAGTTGACGGGAGCGTGGCTCTGCCGCAGTTATTCGCTATTTAGCGCGTTTGAAGGATGTTGCGAGCCATATACACACCCATAACCGATGCCATCATAAGTCCGCGAGTCCATCCGCTGCTGTCGCCAAGGCAATGCAGACCTTTGATTGATGTGTTGAGATGCTCGTCCATCTTGATTTTGTTGCTGTAG
This sequence comes from uncultured Eubacteriales bacterium, assembly GCA_900548005.1. Classification (GTDB taxonomy): domain Bacteria; phylum Bacillota; class Clostridia; order Christensenellales; family CAG-917; genus CAG-475. The sequence continues at coordinate 17,744 of URIZ01000003.1, forward strand.
AACTTCAATTCGGGGCTGTAAAGCAAGGTTTCGTAGCCGGCAAATCCGGGGACAACCTTGTCAACGGCTTGAATGAAGTTGATGATGTTGAGCATGGCTCTATACGGCATAGCGGCGGTGATGTCGCCTGCAACAGCATCTTTGAGCGTGGGACGAACGTTGGAGAATCCGAGCTCTCTTTGCCAAGTGCGTTTGCCGCTCAAAATGTCGCCGTAGCGTTGAACCATAATCTTGCCCGCGCCGAGCATGTTGGTGAGTTCACCGACCTTTTGCGCGTATTCGATGGGTTGTTTGAAGGGCTCTGTGAATGAGTGAGAGCAAAGGATTGCCAAGTTGGTGTTGTCGCTCTTTTTCTCTTTGTAGCTGTGACCGTTGACCACGGCAAGATCATTGTCATAGTTCTCTTGTGACACGAAACCGCCAGGGTTTTGGCAGAAAATACGCACTTTGTTCTTGAACGGATCGGGATAGCCCACGAGTTTTGACTCATAAAGCACTTCATTGACTTCTTCCATAATCTCGTTGCGCACTTCCACTCTGACGCCGATGTCCACAACGCCGGGAGCGTGAGCGATGTTGTGCTCCGCGCACATTTTTTCAAGCCAATCCGCGCCGCGTCTTCCCGTTGCGATGATGGTCTTGTCGGCATAGATTTCTTCTTGATTTTGTCCCTTGCTGTCTTCTATGCGAACGCCCTTGCAAGTGTCGCCGTCAAGAATGATGTTGTCGCATTGTCTGCCGAAAATGAGATCAACACCGTTTTCTCTGAGATAGTTTTCGATTGCAAGGTACAAATCGTGCGCTTTCTCCGTGCCGAGATGGCGAATGGGGCAATCCACGAGTTTGAGACCTGCTTGAATTGCTTTGCGGCGGATGTCCTTGACCTTTTCTTCATTGCCCAAGCCTTCGATATGCTCGTCCGCGCCAAATTCGAGATATATTTTGTCGGTGTAATCGATAAGCGATTGTGCAAGCTCCGCTCCGATGAGTTGCGGAAGTTCTCCGCCCACTTCATAGGAAAGGGACAATTTGCCGTCCGAGAACGCGCCCGCGCCCGAAAAACCGGTTGTTATGTGGCAATATGGCTTGCAATTGCGGCACTCACCGCCGAAAGTCTTGGGGCAAACGCGTTTTTCAACGGGTTGACCTTTTTCGATGATGCACATCTTCTTTTTGCTTCCGTTGCGCAAAAGTTCGATTGCAGTAAAAATGCCCGCAGGGCCTGCTCCAACGATACAAATGTCGTATTTTTTCATATTCTACCTTATTTTCTTGCCGACAAAGCCGACGTTATTGTCTTCTTATTTTACAGTTGTCGTTTTGAGCGTAATTATTCGCGCGAATATTTGCACGCCCGCGACCTAGGCGATTATAAAGCCAAAAGACGAATCTGTCAACTGTTCCCGACCAAATAAAAAATTGTTTTTTCGCCATTGTCGGATATTGTCAATTTTTGCCGCCGCTCACCATAAAATATATGACATGGAGAAATCGTATGGCACTTGAAAGTTTGCTTGCACTGCTGAAAAATCTTGTGATATTCTCGTCCTACGTCACCGAGAAAAGTTCCTTTCCAAAGCCGCTATCCAAGGAAAAAGAAAAGGAATATCTCGAAAAATGCGCGCTCGGCGATGAGGAGGCAAAGGAGATACTTGTCAAGCACAACCTACGGCTTGTTGCGCATATTGCCAAGAAATACTCCAATTACGGCGACAACGACGAGCTTATATCCATAGGCTCGATCGGACTTATAAAGGCGATTGAGAGTTTCAACGCGCAAAAAGGCGCGGCACTTGCTACCTATGCCTCGCGGTGCATAGAAAACGAGATTCTCATGACCATGCGCACAACCAAAAAGCACCGCTCTAACGTGTCGCTCAACGAGCCTATAGGCGTTGACAAGGACGGCAACGAGCTTGTGATCATGGACATGCTATGCGACGATCACTCCGTCATAGAAGACGTTGAAAACAACATCATGATGGAAAAACTGCTGCGTATCACTCGCGCCGCGCTGACGGACAGAGAGTTTGAAATCGTCAGATACCGCTACGGACTTGGCGGCTACCCTGCGCTCACCCAGCGCGAAGTTGCAAAAAAATTTGATATATCTCGCTCCTACGTGTCGCGAATAGAGAAAAAAGCGTTGGAGAAAATCAGGCAATCAATCGACAAAGACGATTTGCTCGGATAGCGTGTTGCCGCATTATATATGCATAAAAGCAAAAACGCACCGACGTTCAATCAGGTGTGAATATTGTTTACCCGACAAAAAGACGGAAAATAGCGAATTTGAACATCGATTGTTCCGTCAATAAGAAAATGCTGCTTCAACTGCTTTGTCGAAAATGAAAAATCCGCAAATATGCGGATTTTTTCGTGATTTGTTTTGATATAACGCTTTGCAATACGCTATGAAAGAATTGACACTGAAAGCATGCAGAAGATCATCAGCGAGAGCGCGTCCACAATCGTGGTGATGAACGGCGATGCAACCACTGCCGGATCGAGCTTGACCGCCTTTGCGAGAATGGGAAGCGAGCAGCCGATGAGTTTTGCGATGATGACGGTGATAAACAAGCTCAAAGACACGACCGCGCAACGTACAAGCGTGTAGTCTGCGTATCCAAAGAGCAAGTTGTCGATGAGTTGCAACTTTGCAAAGCACGCTATTGCAAGGCACAATGCAAGCAAAAGCGAGGCTCTAATCTCTTTCCACAGCACTTTGAAGATGTCTTTTGTCTTGATTTCGTTGAGAGCGAGCGCGCGGATGACGGTGACTGACGCTTGCGCGCCTGCGTTGCCGCCGGTGTCCATGAGCATAGGCACACACGCTATAAGCACGGTGCTGATTGCGTTGAGTCGGGACTCGAATTTGTTGATGATAAGCCCCGTGAACGTTGCGCTGACCATAAGGATCAGAAGCCACGGAATACGGTTTTTGAAAATCGACCAAACACTCGTTTTGAGATATGGTTTGTCCGAGGGGCGAGTTGCGGCGATTTTGGAGATGTCTTCGGTGGTTTCGTCAACCATGACGTCGATTGCGTCGTCGATTGTGACTATGCCGACAAGTCGCATTTCGTCGTCAACAACCGGCAATGCCAAAAATCCGTACTCGCGAATGCGGCGCGCGGTGTCTTCTCTGTCGTCAAGCGTGTGAGCGCAGATGACGTTCTCGTGCATGATATCGCCGATTTGGACGTTGACGTCGGAAAGGAGCAACTCTCTGACAGTCGTGACTCCCAGAAGATGCTTTGTTTCGTCCGTGACGTAGCAGGTGTAGACGGTTTCCTTATCTATTGCACACGCGCGTATGCGCTCGAAGGCTTGTCTTACGGTCATGTTCTTTGACAGCGACACAAACTCCACCGTCATAATGCTGCCCGTGCTGTTTTGCGGATATTTGAGAAGCTCGTTGATGTAGTTTCTCGTTTCGGCATCGCTTTGTGCCAAAAGTCTTTTGACAACGGACGCGGGCATCTCTTCGATAAGGTCAACGGCGTCGTCGATGAAGATCTCTTCGATGACAGATTTCAGCTCTTTGTCGGACAAATTGCGGATGAGTTCTTCTTGAACGTCGCTTGCAAGCTCGACAAACACTTCTGCCGCCGCGTCCTTGGACAAAAGCCTGAACGTCAGCACGCGCTCCTGCTCTTCAAGGTCTTCAAACACCGCCGCGATGTCGATCGGGTTTATGTTGCAAAGAAGCTCTTTTAGGCTTTTGAAGCGTTTTTTTGAAAGCAAATTGCGGATTTCGTCCATTTCAACGACCTTGCTGGCGACAGGCACGGGCAAATTGTCGATGATGTCAATGGTGTCGTCAACCGAGATTTCGTCCATGACGGACTGCAATTTCTTTTGATTGAGCCTTGTTACGACGAGATTTTGCGTATCCTTGTCAAATTCAGGCAAAAATTCGCCGAGTTTTTCGTCTTCGAAAAGTGACAAAACTTGGACGAGATCTTCTTCTGAAAACTCCGACAAAAGTTTGGCAGCCTCGCTCGCATCCATTTCGGACGCAATACGGACTATCTCGGCGTAATCGCGAGATTGAAGCAAAGATTGAATTTTGTTTTCCATGACGAATTTAAGTCAAAGACGAACGAAAAATCGAGTAAAGTCAAAAAGCGGCACAAGCCGATCTGCAACTTCGCCCAACACTGTCGTTCTCACTTGGGTGATATTCCATGACTTGTACCTCCTTGATTTAATGCTCTTTGATTATGGTCTTTTAAGTCGGCTTTGTCAACCGATTTGACCGCAAGAAAGATTTTTATTTTCACGACATAATATTCTCAAAAGCGGAATAATGCGATTACATCGATTGTCTTTATTATATCGGATATAGAAAAACGACCGAGTTGTCGGTCGTTTTTTCATCATTTGTGCCTTATTGCTTATCTTTTGTGCAAAATTTCGATATTCTTTTGTGCAAAATTTCACTTATTTGTCGTCTCTTTTGGACATCTCTTCTTTGAGCTTGACAAGGCTTTCGATCTCGTCGAGAAGAGTGTTGATATCTTTGAATTGGCGGTGCACCGACGCATATCTGACGTAGGCGACTTCGTCAATGTTTTTGAGCCCTTCCATCACCAAATCGCCGAGCGCAGCGGACGAAATCTCTTGATCGAGAGAGTTGAGTACTTTGCGTTGGATATCACCGACAAGTCTGTCGATGGACGACATGGAAATAGGACGCTTTTCACACGCTTTCATGATGCCGATCTTGATCTTGTTAAGATCAAACGCTTGGCGCGATCCGTCCTTTTTGACAACCATAATCGGCGTGCTTTCCACAGTCTCGTAAGTCGTGAAACGCTTTCCGCAAACGACGCACTCTCTGCGACGACGGATTGACGTGCCGTCTTCGTTTTGTCTTGAATCCACAACCTTGCTGTCCATGCTGCCGCAATAAATACACTTCATGCCCTTTTACCTCGACAATTTATGGCAGTATTATACAATATATTATAAGTTTTGTAAACGTTTTCTTGCAAAAAATACAACATTTAGTGTGCAAAACCCTTCTCAAGCCACAATAGCGTTAATTTTATGCGAATATTTTTCATCGAGCGCGAATATAGTCGTATTATGAACGCAAGGCAATATTCTTTCATCGAATTGTCAAAAAAGACCGTCGTCAACGTGGCGGACGGCAAAGAACTCGGCAATACGTGCGATTTGATTTTCAACGGATGCGGAACAATCGGCGGCTTGGTCGTGCCGGGCAAGAAAAGTTTTTTGAAAAGCCTGACAAGCGCGGAAAGCATATATATCCCTTGGAATCGCATCATCAAAATCGGACAAGACGCCATCCTTGTGGAAATGGTGTCGAGCGGCGTGTTCTCTCTAAAAGCCGATGAATCGCAAAACGACGAGCCGCATTCTCCCGGGCAATGATACAAAAAAATGCGCAATATAGCGCACCCACCGCATTTGAATATAACATGTATGAGTATATGTATGTCACCTTGCTTTGCAAGGTGATTATTTTATATCAATTGATATAATACGGTATTTTTTACTATTGTCGATTTGTTTGCGGCAATTTCAGCTATATGATTGTTTCTCCACTGATTTCACTCCCTATTGAAGCAATACGAGAGCAATCCGTATTGACAAAAGCGAGATTACGCCATACACTCTCTGATTTTTTCGAGAGCGGATTTTTCAAGACGGGAAACTTGCGCTTGCGATATTCCCACGATTTTGCTGATTTCAACCTGCGTTTTGCCGTCAAAATAGCGCAGTTTCACCACTTGCAGCTCTCTGTCCGGCACGTGCTTGAACGCCTCGTACAGTGCAATCTTTTCCGTCCAATTGTCCGAGTTTTCCTTTTTGTCGGATAGTTGGTCGATGAGCTCAACACTCTCTTCCGAGTCGCTGAACACAGGCTCGTAAAAGGACAGCGGCTCGCTGACTGCGTCGAGCGCGCACGCAACTTCGCCGATCGGCACGTCGATTTCTTTGGCGATTTCAAGCATGCTCGGATCGTTTGCGTTGAGCTTTGACAGCTCTTCTCTCGCTTTCAAGGCTCGATAGGCAACGTCACGCATGCTCCGTGACACTTTTATTGTCGTTCTGTCCCTTATTGCGCGTTTCATCTCGCCGATGATCATCGGCACGGCGTACGTTGAAAAGCGAACGCCCAAACCGATGTCAAAATTTTCAAGCGACTTCAAAAGCCCCACCATACCCACCTGAAACAAATCGTCCGCGCTCTCCTGCGATTTTGAAAATCTGCCAACGCAAGACAGCACAAGCCGCATATTTGCGCGCAAGAACAAATCTTTTGCGTCTTCGTCACCGTCCTTAATTTTCAAGATAAGTTCGTCACATTCTTTTGAGTTTATCTTGGGTAACGTTGCGGTGTCAAGACCGCAAATTTCAACTTTGCCCATACACTTCTCCTTTTCGCAAAACTGCGAGAGTATGTACGGGCAATATTTATTAATAAATATTGATTATTTGAAATTTATTTTATATCATTTGATATAAAAGAGATTTCGAGCGCATTAGCCGAGCTTTTGCATATCCCTTTTTAAGTTCTCCACAATCTTCTTTTCAAGGCGGGATATGTAGGATTGAGATATGCCCATCATGTCGGCGATTTCCTTTTGCGTCTTCTCTTCCTTGCCGTACAGCCCGAATCTGAGTTCGAGAATCTGACGTTCTCTGTCGGGCAGTTTTTCAAAGGTGTCTTTGAGCATCTGCTTTTCATCGGAGGATTCCACTTTGTCGTACACGGCATCGGGATCTGTGCCCAAAACGTCGCTGAGCAACAGCGTATTCCCTTCAAAATCCACGTTGAGCGGCTCGTCAAGCGACACTTCCGAGCGCGTCTTGCCCGTTTTTCGCAAATGCATAAGTATTTCGTTTTCGATACACCTTGACGCAAACGTGGCAAGTTTGATGTTCTTGTCGGGATTGTAGCCGCCCACCGCCTTGATGAGCCCTATCGTGCCGATTGACACCAAATCGTCCATATCAACGCCGGTGTTGTCAAATCGCTTGGCAATGTACACCACAAGGCGCAAATTGTGCTCTATCAGCTGCAATCTCGCCTCTTCGTCACCGCCGAGAAACCTCTTCACCGTCTCTAGCTCTTCTTCGGGCGTAAACGGCGATGGCAAACTGCCGGTTTGGGATATGTAGCCCACTTCGCTCGGTGACTTTATTCCGAGCAAAATCAGCAATCTTTGAAAAAATCGTCTGAGTTTTCCTTTCATATATAATCTCCAAATTTTTCCTTTTTATGTATCGAGCGTGAATTTTTTGATAAGCGGCGGTTGAATTTTGTCAAAACACCCGATTAGAACATCGAATTTTGCAAAATCAAATCGCAATTCTCAAAATCTTTTCTCGACAATGCCGCCATGCACGATAAACGCCTGCCTGCAACTTCCACGTCTTGTAGCCTTGTTATGGGCATATTGCTCTCGCCGCTCACGGTCACAACGCTCAAAAAGCCTTCTATGTCCGTTTTGCCGAGCTGTTTTTCGGCATTTGCCGACAATATGACCACGGGAAGACCGCTCACACCGTCAACAAGCGTGTTGCCGCTGTCGCACAAGCCCGTAAGCGCGATTTTGCGCCCGTCAACGCTTATATTCGCAATCGTGAGCGCGGAAGCGTTCGACGAGCGTTTTTTGCTCAATACACGCGCGCATATAAGCGTTATTGCAATTGCGCACGCAACAAGTCCGAACGCCGCATAAGATTTCACGTCAACTCCTAACAAATATGACACTCCGAACGTAATTCCGCCTACGGCATAAGTCGCAATCACGAATACGACAAGAGATTTGACGTATTCCTTAACACCGAGTATCTTCAAGTTTAGATTTGCACTACGCCCTTTTGCCGAAACCGAGTTGTCCACATTATTTTCGCACTTCACATCGTTTTTATTCTTTCGGAAATTTGTGCATTTTCTCTTAGATAGCGAGTAAGTATCGAAAATCGCCGTCATAATCGGCGCAAGACATATCTTCACCGCAATTTGAACGCCAACAGGCGCAAGCGGATACAGCGTGGCAACCGCCGCGCCGAGCAAAACCGCAAACGACACGCGCAGTTTTCGTATTCTTCTGCGCCTTACGATTTGCGTTGCGACAATCAGCAAAAAGTCGATTGCGAGATTGTTGAAAATTACAAGTTCCACATACACGCTCATATTTGCCCTTTGATCAAATGATAGCACTTGCGTTGCGAAAAATTTTTCCTTTGCTGTCGCGAGATTTTTTGAAATTGTCCGCTCAATATAGAAAAATCCCTGCACGAAAATGCAAGGATTTTACAACAAAATTATCGTTTGATTTTGATGTTTTTCAAAGCATAATCACAATCTCACACTTGATGAAATATGCGATTTGAGCCGTTTAGATGACCGAAAACACAATGTTTGTCAATCTCTGTCCTTTTTGAGTCTTCTCAAGAAAGCAGGCACTTGTCTTGACGGCACTTCCACTCTTGAAGATTGCACTTGAGCTTGCTCGACGGGTTGAGGTGCAACGGGTTGAACGGGTTGCGCCGCACTAGGTTGAACAACAGGTTGTGCAGGCTCTTGGGGCGCGGGTTGTCTCATCTGATTGAAGATGGGACGATTTGCAAAGATGTCTTCTTTGTAGACGGGCTCTTCTTTCTCTTCTTCGGGTTCATCGACGTTTGCCGCCGCTTGCTCTTGCGCTGCTTGAGCAAAGATCGAAGAAGACGTACGAGCAGGTTGCGGCGCACTGCTTCTTGCAGGCACTTCGTTTCTGTCCACAAAGCCTGTTGCGATAATGGTGATCTCGATGTCTTTCTTGTCGGGGACAAAAGCCGTGCCGAGAATGATATTTGCGCTGGGATCGACAACTTGTTTGACGATGTCGCAAGCCTCGGTGACTTCGCCAAGGAGCATATCTTCACCGCCTGTGATGTTGACGATGATGCCTGTTGCGCCTTCGATGTCAGTTTCAAGCAACGGACTGAACACTGCGCCGCGCACAGCCTCGATGACTCTCTTCTCGCCCTTGCCGTAGCCGATGCCCATGTGAGCAAGACCTTTGTTGGAAAGAATGGTGCGAACGTCCGCAAAGTCGAGGTTGATAAGCTCGGGGTTGGCGATGACGTCGCTCACGCCTTGCACGCCTTGACGGAGAACGTCGTCGGCGATTTCAAACGCGCGCTTGAAGGAAATGTTCTTGTCAAGCACTTCGATGAGTTTTTGGTTGGGGATAACCAAGAGCGTATCAACGAAGTTTTTGAGATTTTTGATGCCTTCTTCCGCATTTTTCATACGTTGTGCGCCTTCGAAGTTGAAAGGTTTGGTGACGACTGCGACGGTGAGAATGCCCATAGATTTTGCGATTTCCGCAATCACGGGAGCTGCACCCGTACCCGTTCCGCCACCCATACCTGCGGTGATGAAAAGAAGGTCGATATCTTTCAGAGCCGCTTTGATGCGTTCACGCGACTCTTCGGCTGCCTTTCTGCCCACTTCGGGATCGGAGCCTGCGCCCAAACCGCCTGTCATGTTTGCGCCGAGTTGAATCTTGCAATGGGGTGCGACAAGCGACATGTTGAGAGCTTGCATATCCGTGTTCATCACAACGAAACTTGCGCTCTTGACGCCTGCGCGAATCATATTGTTGACGGCATTGTTTCCGCCACCGCCCACGCCGACGACGACGATGTTTGCTTTGCCCGGTTTCTTTTGAGAAACGGGTTGATATTCTTCGTGCGTTTCTTCGACCTCGGGGATTTGCTCCTCTACGATCTCTTCTTCTTGCACTTGGTCATCGACTTCGCTTTGCGACTCATCGCTCGGAGTCCAGCCGAATTTTTCAAAATCTATCATTTTTTACCTCCGTTGAATAACTTTTTTATAAACGCTCCGAAATCGAACCTTGAGAGATTGTCCGCCATAACGAGCAAAGACGCCTTGGAGCAGTCTTCGGGTTTGACGAAACCGGGGAGTTTCGGAGTGATAATTTCCATGTTTTTGCCGAGCTGTTCGCTCAAATATTTGGTTGCGCCGCGCATAGACGCGATGCCTTCGCCTGTGATGTACACGGGCATATAAGACGGCGCATCGTCTTCGATCTCTTTGAAAATGCCCGCAAGCACTTCCACGAAAACGTCAAGCCTGTTTTTTGCAACTTCGCAAGCGTCCGCCGCATACACGACGTTGTCGCCGTCGCTCACAAGCACAGCCTCGTCACTGTAATTGAGATTGAGATCCACAAGGCGTTTTGCTTCTTCCGCCATGTCAAACGGCACGTCGAGAGCCTCGAATATATCCGCGCAGATGTGCGCTCCGCCCATAGAGAACGACTTCATGTCAAGGATGCCTTCGCCCTTTGCTATGCACACGGACGAAGAAAGATATCCGACGTCAATGAGCATATACACGTTGTCGCGTTGCTCCTTTTCAAGAAGGGCCATGCACTCTGCCCAGCAAGTGGCAACGTACTTCACGTCCGTGAACCCGAGCGAACTTGCAACCTTGTCGAACATGTCGATGAACGACTTCTCGCAGAGCATGTAGGACACGCAAGCGTCAACCTTCACAGCCTCCATATCGCGAACGTCGTTGTAGATCTTGTCTTGATCGTCAAGCGAATAGTAGATCGCGCTGGTGTTGATCGTCACGTATTTGTTTGAATCGAAATCGTCGCCCTTTTTGAGCAAGTAGGCAATGTCGTCGTCAACGACTCTGCGCCTTCTGTCAAGACGGATGCTCACTTCCTTGGTGATGACCACGACAAATTCGGCAGGCACTCCCACAAACAATCTCTTGGTGCGAGATTCCGCCTCTTTCATTGCTTCTACAAGCACGGATTTTGCAAATTCGACAGTTTCGTCCTTGTCGAACCACTCACCGTTTTCATAACCCTGATGTTGTTTTTCCGCCATTGCTTTGATGCCGAAAACGCTCTGCGCTCTTTTTGAACCGACTATGGCGGTCACAAGGCGAGAGTTTACGTCAAGCACGGCAATATCCTTGGTGAACAGCGAACCCATTTTTTTCTCCGACAAAGCGCGCACTCGCGCGTATAATTTATAATAATATTATATAAAAAATGAAAAGCTGTCAATGCTTTTTTAATGAAAAGTTTGCAAAAATGCCTATTTTTTGTCGCTAAGCGGCTTTTATTGTCGAATAACCGTGAATTATCGTGCGTTTTTGCGTATCACGCTTGCGCCGAGCGAGCAAAACATGTCTTCGATTTTCTCATATCCGCGGTCTATATACTCCGCGCCGTACACCCTGCTTTTGCCGTTTAGTCCCAATGCGGCGAGCATAAGTCCCGCGCCGCCCCGCAAATCGCTTGCCGTCATATCGCAAGCATTCAATCTTATCGCTCTGTCTTGCGTGCGTGCGCCTATTATGCGCGCGAGATTGCCTTGCACGCTCACGTCCGCGCCCGTCTTGGCAAACTCTTTTGCGTGCGCAAACCTGTTTTCAAACACCGTTTCTTTTATCGAACTCACGCCGTCCGAAAACAACGCGCTTGCAAAAATCTGCGGCTGAACGTCGGTGGGAAAAAGCGGATACGGCGCCGTTGTGACACTGACGGCTTTCGGCTTTGCAAAAGACACAACTCTAATAGAATTGCCGTCACCCGAAATCTTGCAATACTTGCTTTCCACCGCATCGCACACCGCTCCGAGCATATTTTTGCCCACACCGTCAATCTCTATCTCGCCGCCCGTTATGTTTGCAGCAACCAAAAGCGTTGCCGCCACGATTCTGTCCCCTATCGGCGTAAATTCACATCCGCCCAACTCGTCCACGCCTTGCACTCGGACAACCGAAGTGCCGTCCCCCGATATGCGCGCGCCCATAGCTCGCAAGCAGCTTGCAAGCGACACAATCTCCGGCTCTCTTGCACAGTTGACAAGCGTGGTTTCGCCCTTTGCGAGCGTTGCGCACATAAGCAAATTCTCGGTTGCGCCCACGCTCGGATATTTCATCACGATATCCGCTCCGACAAGTTGCTTTGCGCGGCATCTTACGCCCGATGAAGTCGGCTCGATTTTCGCGCCCATACGGCAAAGTCCGTCAAGGTGAATGTCAAGCGGTCTTGCGCCTATTTTGCATCCGCCGGGATAGTCAAGTTCCACTTCTTTGAGCGTTGCAAGCAGTGCGCCGAGCATAAACATGGACGAGCGCATATCTTTGCAAAGCGAGTCCTTCACGCACGCGTGTTTCGCTTGCGTATGCACGCTCACACTACGCCCGACGCGCGCCACGCCAACGCCCAAGGATTGCAAAATGCCTATCATCGCGTCAACGTCCGATATGTATGGACAGTCCTTGACGGTCACGGTATCTTTTGTCAATATGCCTGCCGCAATCAGCGGAAGAACGGCGTTTTTCGCGCCGTGCATACACACTCTACCCACAAGCGAATTGCCGCCCGAAATTTCAAAATACGTCTTATCTTTCATAAAAAGAATCCACCCTTAGATACGGCGCGGAGTTTTTGGATATATTGGCAAGCACTCCAACTGCGCCGAGATACGCCACAAGCGAACTTCCGCCTGCGCTCATAAACGGCAAAGGCAAGCCTGTGGGCGGCACTGCTCCGCACACCACCGCCATGTTGACAAGCGATTGAAGCCCTGTCACCGCGGTTATGCCCAACGCCGCATAACAAGAAAATCTGTCGCGTGCGTTTCTTGCGATTATCAAGCCGCGCCACACGAACACGGCAAACAAAATCATCACCGCCGCTATGCCGAAAAGCCCTGTTTCTTCGCCCACCACCGACAAGATAAAGTCGCTCTCGGCAAAGGGCAAAAACAGATATTTTTGGCGAGATTTGAACAGCCCCACCCCAAACAAACCGCCGCTTCCCAACGCATAGTAGGACTGAATGAGTTGATAGCCTTCTTCGAGCGGAGATTTCCACGGATCGAGAAAAGCAAGCAAGCGTTGAAAGCGATAAGGCTCGACAAGCACAAGCGCCACAGCACCTGCGATTGCCGGCAGAATAAGGCACACGAGATGAGAAGTTTTCGCGCCCACCGCAAACAGCATAAGAAACACCGCACCCGCCATGCACACGGTTATGGACATATTCGGCTCTAAAATGAGCAAAACGCAAGTCAAGCCGCCTATGAGCAGCACCGCAAGCACGTTTGAAAACTTGCGCATATCCTTTTTCGATGAGAAAGCGGCAATGGCAAGCACGGTGAAAAACTTTGCGTATTCGCTCGGTTGTATGGTGAAAAAACCGAGATTGAGCCACCTTTTCGCGCCATAGCTTTCAACGCCTATCACGGGCACGAACACGAGTGATAAAAGAACAAGCCCGACAACGTAGAGTATCGGCGAGAACTTTTTTATCGTTTTCATATCCGTCATCCACAACGCAAAAGCGCAAAACGCGCCCAAAGCCAATGCCACGGACTGCGTTTTGACATAGTGAAACGCATCGCCGAACTGCTTTTGCGCCGAATAACTCGATGCCGAATATATGAACACGATGCCGAGAACGCTTAGGAGCAATGCGACAAAAACAAGCGTTCTGTCCGTCTTGCCGTATCCCAAAACGCTCTCGCCCGAATATCCGTTTTCAACTTGCGATTTTGCGCGTCTTTTCGCGCGCATGCTCCTTGCGTACGCACGCCGCATGCCCACATGCTCTCGCCCGTGCGGCGCGCGCTCATCGCTCGCGACCGCGCATACGCTCACCGGGCTCTCGCACGCACACACTCTCGCTACGCTCCCACGCTCGTATGCACACATCGCGCTCTCGCTTGCGAGCGCATTATGCGTGTATTCGCTTGCGATTGCGGGTGCATTATGCGCGTATTCGCTTGCGCGCAAGCTCGTGGGCATGATTTTTCGATTTTTCAATGCCGCTTTCATCTTGCAACTCTCAACTTGACGACACATTCGTCAAATCGCTTGCCACGCTCTTCATAGTTTTTGTAGCAGTCAAAACTCTTGCTTGCAGGCGAGAAAAGCACACTGTCAACGGACAATTTCACACCTTCGTCATAGGCGGCAAACAGCGCGGTTTTTAGGTCGGAAAAGCGACAAATATTGTCAAATTTCGCCTTTTGAGCGGCATGCAAAATCTCGTCGGAATTTTCACCCGTCACGGCTATATACTTGACGCTTGTCGGCATATCGGCAAACAATTTGTCAAAATCTTCGCTGCCGAGCATTCCGCCCATAATCAGCGAGCAATCTCCCACGCAACCTATCGCACTTTGCAAGGCGGACACGTTGGTTGACTTCGAGTCGTTGAAAATCTTCACTCCGCCCACGATTGCGCTCAATGCGCGCCTGTACTTCGGCTTTGCAAAATCGGTAATTGCCGACGCAATGCAAAATGCGGACACTCCCCTATGCATACACACGGCGATTGCCGCAAGCACGTCTTCGAGTTCGTTGCCCGCAAAATCCGTGTCTTCGAGCGCAACCACCGGCACACCCTTGTAGCACGCAAACCCCGAGGATATGTACGCGCCGTCCGCCACGATCCTTTTTGTGCTGAACGGAATCTTTTGCGACACTGCCGCTTGCACCGTTTCGCACACTATCTCATCGTCCGCATTGTACACAAGAGTGTCGCTTTCGCTCTGCGCAAGAAAGATATTCGCCTTTGCGTTTTTGTAGTTTTGCATGCTCTTGTGCCTTGAAAGGTGATCGGGAGCAATGTTGAGCACAACGGCAACGTCGGGCGCAAATCCCACGCTGTTTTCAAGCTGAAAACTGCTTGCTTCTATCACTGCAATCTCGGTTGAATCGAGCTTGTCGGCAATCGCCGAAAACGGCGTGCCTATGTTGCCCACGGCGTGAGAGTGCGCGCCCGATCTTTGCAATATCGCGTCGATGAGCAAAGTGGTGGTTGTTTTGCCGTTTGTGCCTGTCACCGCAATTTGCTCTGCGGCGCAAAACTCGCTTGCAAGCATAAGCTCGCTCGTCACCTGCAACGACGAAAGCCTTGCGTCAAGCAAAAAATCTTTCGCGCCGTCAACTCCCGGGCTTATCACCACCAAATCCGCGCCGTCAAACACGCTCTTTGCATGAGTTGCGCCCTTCAAATTTTGATCGTCGTCATAAACAATCACCTTTGCTCCCTTCTCTTTTGCAAGTCCGTATGCGGCAATTCCGCTTGCGCCCAAGCCGTAAATCACCACGTTTTTGCCCACAATTCTCATATCGTCCTTCCGAAAATCAAAGTCAGCGCGCCGCCAATCATGCTCACAACAAAATATATCGTCACGATTTTGCTCTCGTGCAAGCCTTTCATTTCAAGATGATGATGAAACGGCGACATGAGAAATATCCGTTTTTTCGTGAGCTTGAAGGACAGCACCTGCAATATAACTGATATGCTCGAAAACACGTACATTATGCCCGAAGTGATTATCAAAAGCGGATTTTTTGAAAAAACCGCAACGCTCGCGCACGCCGCGCCCAACGCAAGAGAGCCGGTGTCCCCCATCATTATCTTTGCGGGATAACCGTTGAAGACCAGATAGCCGAGCAACGAGCCGAGCATGGACACGCAAAATACTCCGAGCGACAATATCTCGCCTGCATATTCGACGTCGTTTGCCAAAAGTGCGTCTTCATATATAAAATATATGAGAATTGCAAACCACGAAAAATATGCCACCGCCGTGTAGCCTGCAAGTCCGTCCAATCCGTCCGTTAGATTGACCGAGTTTGTGGTTGCGATATACACGAGCGCAACGAAAGGTATAATGCCCCACTTCATATCCAGCGTTAGATCGGTCAGCGGCAAATCGATTGCGCTCCCCACGTTTTTGGACGCGTAGACAAAATAGCCGACAATAAGCCCAAGCCCCACTTGTCCGATGATTTTTTGGTATGGTTTCAGACCGAGATTGCGGCTGAATCGCACCTTTATGAAATCGTCCAAAAATCCGAGCACGCAAAACCCCATAGTCGCAACGGCGGCGACTATGGACAGCCTTTTCCACTCCACGAGCGAAAAGATAAGCGTGGGCAAAAGAAATATAAATCCGCCCATAGCGGGAGTGCCGCTCTTGCTTGCGTGTTGCGTGACGTATCCCAGCACCGTTTGCTTCGCTTTGAGCTTTGACATGATCTTGATCACAATCGGCGCAATCAAGCACGCAAATATCACAGAACACACAAAATAGGTAAGCAGTTTATTGAGCGCGCTCATCTCAGTTGCCCGTATCTCGCCACCACGTCAAAATCGCTGTACGGGATTTTTTTGCCCTTGATTTCAAGATAGTTTTCGTTGCCCTTGCCTGCCAAAACAAGCGTGTCGCCTTCTTCCATTTCGGAGATCGCAAACCGCACGGCTTCGGCGCGATCCTGTATGCATTTGACGTCCTTTACGCTCACTCCCCACTCGATTTGCCTTATGATGTCGGCAGGATCTTCTCCGCGCGGATTGTCGCTTGTAAGCACTATGCAGTCGCTAAATTCCGATGCAACTTTGCCCATAATCGCGCGCTTGGATTTATCCCTTTCGCCGCCGCATCCGAACAGCGTGATAAGCCGAGATTTTGTGATTGTCCGAGCGGTCGAAAGCAAGTTCCTGAGTCCTTCGGGCGTGTGTGCATAGTCGATGATGATCGTGCCTTTTTCGCACGGCAACACCGAAAACCTGCCCTTGACGTTCTTCACTTTTCGCACCGCATGCGCAAGCGTTTCTCCGCTTATGCCGAGAATCTTGCAAGCAGTCATCGCCGCAAGCAAGTTGTACACGCTAAACTCGCCGTAGAGTCGTGATTTTACGTCCACGATGTCGTCAAAAACGTTCGCCACGAATTTCACTCCGTCTATGTTTTCTTCAACGTCAATGGCAAAAGCGTCGCTCGGCTCTTTCAAGCCGTAACTAACGCTCTTCACTCCCTTTGTTTTTTCAAGCCTTTGAAGAAGAATCCGTCCGCTCTCGTCGTCCACGTTGACAACGGCGATTTTTGCGTTGCCGTTTTCAAAATATCCCATTTTTACGCCACGATAGTTTGCAAAATCCTTGAAATAGTCAAGATGATCTTGCGACACGTTGGTCAGAATGCCGATATCCGCCTTAATATCTCCCAATTTTTCAAGATATATCGCATGCGCGCTGACTTCGGCGATTACGACGTCACAGCCCTTTGCTCTCATCTTGAAGAACAGTTCGTTAAGCTCATAGGGATCGGGAGTGGTAAGACTTTGCCCAACCTTTTCGCCGCAAATAAAATGACCTTCCGTGCCGATAACTCCCGTTTTGTATCCAGCAAATTCAAGCATTTGGCTAAGATAGTGCGCTGTCGAAGTTTTTCCGTTCGTGCCGACAACGGTCACGAGTTTCATATCGTCAAGCGGTCTCAAAAACTTGTTTTCACACACTTGCGCATACGCTTTTCTTGCGTTTGCCACAAGCACGTATTTGACGTTTTTGTCGCTCGGTTCTTTGTCCGTGAGCGCGACAAACGTCGTTTCGATCTCTGAAAGATGACGATTGCCGTCATCGTTTATGCCTTCCAAACACACGAAAAGATCGTTGTTTTCCACTTCGCGCGAATTGGTTTTGATGCCTTCGATTTCAAAATCCGATGTGCAATTCCACTTGACAACTTCAACGTTTTCAAGCAATTTTTCAAGTTTCATAAAGTGTCTCCTTGATTGTTGATACACTCATAATAATGAGTGTAGCCGACCTTTTCAACCCAACCGCAAAAGAAGACGCAAACGGAAATTCTTTTTGCGATATTCGACAAAATTCCCCACTGAATAGAGAGGTTTCAGCCGATTTTCAAGAAATAAAAAAGCGCATGCTATAAAATCAAACGCTTCAAAATGCGATTTATATCCGCCGATACTATACGCACGTTTCAGGTGATTAAAAGCACCGTGTTGCGCTTGTCAACTTTCACCCCTGCCACGGGATACTGCCCCTTCACTTCGCCGCCTTCTCCGTCAATCTCGCAATAAAGTCCGAGTTTTGCAAGTTCGTTTCTTGCAGCCGCAACGCTCATGCCCAAAAAGTTCGGCAACAAAAATTCTTTGCCTATTATCTTCTCTTCATCCCCCGTATACTTCGGATCGATCCCGAGATACGCAAACGCGCTCTCAAAAATCGCTCTCACCATGGGCGCGGCGACAAGCGAGCCGTAGTACATATACCCTTTGGGCTCGTCAACGATGAAAAGCACTCCGAGATTTGCGCCTTCGCTTGCCGAAAAACCGAGAAAGGACGAGATGTATTTTCCGCGCGCGATTTGTCCGTTTTCATACTTTTGTGCCGTGCCCGTCTTGCCGAGAATTTCATACCCGGCAACGTACGCGCCTTTGCCGCTGCCCGACGTAACCACGCTTTTTAGCAATTCGCGCATAGTATCCGACGTCTGTTTGGACACAACCCTTTCGCCGCCCGAAAAGTCGGTGTCGGCAACGAGTTTTCCGTTGCAATCCACAAATTTGTTTGCAACGTGCGCCTTTACGCTCACCCCGCCGTTGACAACGCTCGAAGTTGCGCTCAGAAGCCCGATCGGAGTGACGGCAACCGCCTGTCCGAACCCGATTCTTGCAAGATCTACGTTTTTGACGAGATTTTGGTCGATAAATATTCCCCTTGTTTCGCCAGTAACGTCAATGCCAGTCTTTTTGCCAAGACCGAAAGCTCGCAAATAGTCATAGAATTTGTCCGTGCCCATTCTCAAAGCGCAGTCCATAAACACGCAGTTGCAGCTGTTTTCCACACCGCCGGCAAAATCTATCGAGCCGTGTCCTTTTGCCTTCCAACACCGTATTTTCTTGCCGTCCACCACTCTCGATCCCGCGCAATAAAACCTGTCGTGCACGCTCACCGCTCCCGAATCGAGCGCGGCGGCAGACGTCAAAATCTTGAAAGTAGATCCCGGCTCGAACACCGTGGACACAAATTTGCTCTTTGAGTTTTCAAACAGAGTTTGAAGGTTATCTCTCGGCACGTTGTTCAAATCAAAAGACGGATATTCGCAAAGCGCGAGAATATCGCCGTTTGTGTAGTCCATCACTGCGCACATCACGCCTTTTGGCGAAAATTTTCCCACCGCATTGGCAACCGCGCCTTCCACAATCGCTTGCAAGCCTGCGTCCAAAGTGGTGACAAGGTCAAAACCGCTCACGGACGGAAGATAATATCCGCTGTCGGACAACGATTTGCCCACCAAATCCGCCTCAGTCAAAATCTTTCCGTTCACGCCCGTAAGATATTTGTCATAGTACGCCTCGAGCCCCGTTTGCCCGTATCCGTCCGAGGAGCAAAATCCGATCAGTTGTGTCATAAAATCACCGTACGGATAAAACCTATGGTTGTCTTCGGCATAGTATATTCCGCCAAGTCCGCTTTGATAGATTGCAGATAACTGCTCTTTTGTCACTCCCGTAGCCACCGTCACTTCGCTCACTCGCTTGGAGATTTTCTCAAGCGTCTTTTCGTACTGAAAACCAAACACTTCGCTTAGCAGCCTTGCAACGCCTTCCTTGTCCTCGGTATCCCCGGGGCGAACGTACAAATTGTATCGAGTGGCGGTCTTTGCAAGCACTTTTCCGTTTCTGTCCAAGATTTTTCCGCGCGGCGCGTCCGTCGGAACGTCCCTAAGCCATTGCGACGTTGCTCTCACCTGCAATTTGCCGCCGTTTAGAATGATCACCGTAAACATTTTTCCGAAAACGGCAACAAACAAAAAGACCATCAGCAATATTATTGCCGACAGTCTTTTTGTTGGATTATAAAGAAGATTGGGTTTGTTGTCTTTTTTGGTTTTAGATGCGCACTTCATAGTTGGAATCTATTCCGAAAGATTCCGTATTATTCGCGCTTTGAGCAACGGTTTCGACTTTTGAAGACGGAGTGACCGCTTTGCCTTGGTTGATTTTGGTTGCGTTGACGATGATAAGCGACGCAACAAGAGCGATGACTGCAAGATACACGCCGAGAATGATTTTGCCCTTCGTGTTGAGTCTGCCGCGTTGTTTTTGTTCGCTCATATCTTGAGTTCTTTGCGCCTTGCGAGCAAAAAGACCGGTGCGTGCCGCCGAGCGCCTATCTTCAAACACAGGACCTTGTTGCATATTGGAATGAGCAAGTCTTTCATAAAGTTCTTGATCGCTCAATCTCTCGCTGTCTTGCGCGGTGAAATCGTAAAAATCGTGATGATCTTCGCGTTGAACGGGCGCGGCAGGCATTTGCTCCACTCTTTGAGCGGGTTGAGCATATTGCGCATAATCGACGGTTTGAGTGGGTTGATATTGCGCTCTGTCTTGGCGGAGATTGTCATAGAAAGGATAATCGCGCGTTTGATATTCGCTCGATTGCGGCGCAACGTATGGTCTGGACGCTTCGTAGTTTCTCACGCTCTCCACACTTCTGGGAGCTTGCGCGGGAGCCATATCGAAATTGTAGCGGACGGGTTGTTGCGCGTTCGCTTGCGGATATTGATTTACACTGTTTCTTGCTTTGAAATCTTCGTATGACGGAAAACGCTCAACGCTGTCTTGCTGTGCGCTTTGTGTGTTTCTACCCAACAATTCGTCCAATGTGATTGCCATAGTCGTACCCCTTTTTAGATTGTCGATTACCCGCATTTGACCCTTTTAGATAATCGATTTTCATCTTCCTTTCTTATCCTGTTATTTTTTTGGTTTGTTTTTATATCATCTAGTGTTTTATCACAATTTTTCAATCACTCTCAGCTTTGCGCTTTGAGATCTGCTGTTCTTTTCAAGCTCGCCTTCGCTTGCCACGATCGGCTTTTTGTTGACGAGTTCCACTTCCTGCACCTTTCCGCACACGCACACGGGAAAGTCCGGCGGACACGTGCAAGCAAGGCTAAGTTCCTTAAATGCGGATTTGACGATTCTGTCTTCGAGCGAATGGAAGGTGATCACCGCCATTCTGCCGCCCTTTTCAAGTCTTCTCGCCATTTGCGTCACCGCTTCTCCGAGACTTGACAGCTCGTCATTCACTTCTATTCTGATTGCCTGAAAGGTTCGTTTTGACGGGTGTCCGAATTTCCATCTCGTCTTTGCAGGATAGGTGTCTTCCACTATCTTTGCAAGCTCGAGCGTCGTTTCAATCGGCTTTTCGGCTCTTGCTCTGACGATGTTTCTTGCAATCTGTCTTGCAAGCTTTTCTTCACCGTAGTCAAAGAGTATTCTCGCAAGTTCGCTCTCGGAGTATCCGTTCACCACTTCGTAGGCGGATATTCTTTGCGATCTATCCATTCTCATATCAAGCGGCGCGTCTTTCATATAGCTGAATCCGCGTTCGGCATTGTCGAGCTGATAGCTGCTCACTCCAAGGTCGAGCAATATTCCGTCCACCTTGCCAACTCCTATCGAGTCAAGCTCGGCGACGAGATTTTTGTAATCGTCGTGGATGAAGGTCACTCTGTCACTGTACGGTGCAAGTCTTTCGCCTGCCGCCTTCAAAGCGTCTTCGTCTTTGTCGACGCATATCAGTCTGCCATTCCCTGACAGTCTTTTGACAATCTCGATTGAATGTCCTGCGCCGCCCACCGTGCCGTCAACGTAAATTCCGTCCGCTTTGATGTTCAGCCCTTCAAGGCACTCGTCCAACATCACGGGGATATGCGCAAATTCCATCGTTACACCCCGTATTTTTGAAGGTCTTGGATCATCTTGTCGAGCTTGTTCGGATCGAGCACGCCGTATCTTTCTTCCCACTTCTCTGCGGGCCACACTTCCAAATACGACATTTTGCCGACAAACACAAGCTCCTTTTGAAAACCGAATTTGTCCTTGATCGTCTTGTCGAGCGTCGCTCTGCCTTGCGCATCTTCTTCAAGCGAACCGCTGAACGAAAACACGGCGGATGTAAACTCTGTGTCCGAAGTGTACGGATTTTGGTTGACCATCTCGGCAAACATCGTTTCCACCTTCTCTTCGGGGACAATGTACATGCAGCCGTTCTTGCCGGGCAGATAATAGGGATTTGCGCCCAGTCCTTCGCGGAACTTGACGGGGATCCTGAATCTGTTTTTCTCGTCCAATTGGTGACGAGCATTGCCGAGCATGAACTTTGCCATTGCGACTTCCTTTTTGGGGACAAATTGGGTGTAGAGTCCCCTTACGCTTGTTATTGTATAACAATACGGAAGACTTGTCAAGAACTATTTTCCATTTTTGACCACAAATTTTTTCGACTGTTTAGTGAATTTTTGTCATTTTTATGCATTTTGATTGATTGATAAGTAAACTATATGCAAAACGCGATTTTTCATGCATTTTTTACCGAATACAAACCCCACTAAACAGTCAAATTTTGCTCGAAATCAGTTTTTCACCAATATGCAAAAATGAATTATTTGACGTTTTGACGCATTTTTTTATGCGTAATCTTATGCATTTTTCAATGCTTGAAACCACATAGCCGCCCTTTTGCGCCACAATTTTCCATTTTGCATTTTTGAAAAATTTTACCGAATCCGGATTTTCCGCCTTGCAACAAAATTTTCAAGCGCGCATATATTGCATCAAATCAAAAAAAAATAAGGAGATAAAAAGATGTCTTTTTGCAACAACAATTCGACTCCCGACAGATGTCCCGGGAACATCAACGGCAATCCTATGAATGGCTTGTGCGAAAAAGTCTGCATCCAAACCGTCAAAATCTTTGACGCTTGCATGCTTCAGACCAGCATCGACGCAACGGTTGCGCTCACTTCCCTTGCGCCTGCCAATCCTACGTTGCCACTCACTTTCACAAGCGGCTCGTCCACTTCTCAAACAGGTACGATAACCGCCCTTACGATCACTCCGATCGCCGACAGACAGGGGCTTTCGCGCGTCACGGCAACGATCTCGATCCCCGTGCAAATCGCCTACACAGACGCAGACGGCAAAGCCGGCACGGGCATAGGCTCGATATCGCTCAATCAAGACGTGGTTATGTGCGTTCCCACAGGCAGCGTCATCACACCAAACATCGCCGCAACCGTCAACGTTGCTTCTCCGCGCGGCGTGTACGTGAGCGACAACACATTCTCCATCACTTGTTGCGTGACGGTTATTTTGAGCGTACAAGCACCCGTCAACCTTCTCATTCCGTCCTACGGCTATTGCAAAATCCCGCCTTGTACGGAATTTAGCCAAGACGCATGCCAAGGCGTGTTCGACCTGCCAATATTCCCCACCTAAAACCGCGATTTTGCAAACAAATCACGGTTTTACGCGGCAAAAACGAGCAATAAACGGGTGATATATGCCGTTCACACGTGCGTGTATGCGCAATGCGCACGCGAGCATACACCATGCACGCGCACGCAATACAATAAAAAGAAAAATCGCACACGGCACAGCCGACACAAAGCATACGGCAATACGACACAACTCACAAAAAGTATGCAGCAATACAGCACAACTCACAAAAAAATCTCACTTCTACTTAAAAATGACGGCGCACAGCCGTCATTTTTTTCACGTCAAACAACCATTGAAACGCACAATCAATCCCCACCAAAAATAAAAATAGACGTTGCTCGGTTATAACACATCGACAAACCGCACAATAAACATCGTTCGGTATATAAACACATCACGCAAACCAAATTATGCAAGCGATTGAAATTACAACCATTCGAAATCGACATAAAACAATAAGCGTAGTTCGGACAAAAAACGCATTATGCGAGCAATATAGTTTATAAACTATATAACAAATGACAAATATAATTATCCTGTAAGATTGAAATAAAAATTGCGATATGATATAATAATCGCATGAAAGTTTTTGCGATAAGCGATTTACATCTCTCCACCGCCGTTGAAAAGCCTATGGATATTTTCGGGGACGGTTGGCAAAACCACTTCGCCAAAATCAGCGAAGATTGGCAAAACAAGGTCACGGACGGTGATCTCGTTTTGCTTGGCGGAGATATGTCTTGGGGACTGACCGCAGACGAAGCTGCGCCCGACTATGCGCTTGTTGAAGCTCTCAACGGCAAAAAATTTGTCGTACGCGGCAATCACGATTACTATTGGAGCACTCTCAGCAAGATGCGCGCCAAATTCCCTGCTTTCAATTTTGTACAAAACAACGCCTATCGGGAGCAAACTCAAAGCGGAGCAGGCATTGTGATTGCAGGCTCGCGAGGTTGGACAATCCCCGCAAAAGACACAAGCGAAGATGATATCAAGATTTTCAAAAGAGAGCTTATTCGGCTTGATCTTTCGCTTTCCACGGCAACCGATATGCGACAAGACGGGGACGTGCTTATCGCGCTTTTGCACTATCCGCCGTTTGACGCAAACTATCAAGACACCGAAGTGACCGCCCTTCTTGAAAAATACAACGTGGACTATGCCCTGTACGGACATCTTCACGGCAAAAACGTGAGAGTCACACCGCGTTTTAAAAAGAACGGAGTTGAATATATTCTCACTTCATGCGACCTTGTCGAGAACAAAGTGATCGAAGTGTGCGATATCGACTGAACGATAGAATTGGCAAATAAATTCTAAAATGTATTATATAAATCAGCACTTTTTGAAATAGTTTTATCAAATTGTTTGATTTTTAGAATACTTTTACAGAAAAATAACCTAAAAGTAAAAAATAAAATGCCGAACTTGATTTTGTCAAATTCGGCATTTTTCAATTTTTTGCTGAAACCAAAAAATCTCTCTCGGATAGAAAAATCTTATTTTTCGGTGGTATTCGCCCCGTCTTCACCGCCTTCCAAGCTGTCGGTTGCAACTTCGACTTCACCGTTCTCTTCACCGCTTCTTGCGGACAATTTGAGCGATTGTTGATTTTCAAGCAAAGTATCGATACGGCAAAGCACGTCTTCCTTGCCGGTCTTTGCAAGCGATGACGTAACGAGAATATCTTTCACTCCGACGCAAAGCGACGAGGCGATTTGCGCCTTGCACTTTTGTTGTTGCGCGCGTGAGAGCTTGTCCGCCTTGGTTGCGATGATTGTGAACGGAATGCGATAGGAATACAAATAATTGATGAGCATCTTGTCATCATCGGTCGGCTCGTGACGAATGTCTACAAGCACAAAAACGTTGATGAGATTTTCGCTTGTCTGAAAATAGTTTTCAATCAGCGCACCCCACTTTTGTTTTTCCTGTCTGTTGACTTTTGCATAACCGTATCCGGGCAAGTCCACAAAATAGTACTCGCCGTTGTTGATCTCAAAATAGTTGAGCAAACGCGTGCGCCCCGGCTCTTGCGACGTTTTGGCAAGTTTGTTCTGATTCACCATAAAATTGATAAAGGAAGACTTGCCCACGTTGGATTTGCCTGCAATGGCAATCTCGGGAGCGTTGTAAGTTGGAATATTTTTTCCGTCAGCCACGGATATAATAAACTTTGCTTGTTTTATCATTCGTTCACCTATATATCGTTTTTGTTCAAAAACAGTTGCCGTCATTTTTGCCGATTTGCGACGTCTTTACATTGTGAAAAGCACATGTCGCCACATCTTGTGCCTTAAAAGTATCAACGCCAAATATGCGTTTTGACAATATGCTTTTTCAAGTTTTCAAAGCACACCAACGCAAAAGAGCATAAAAACAGCGCATTAGATGCGCTGTTTTTGATTATGCAATGTTGTTTGCAACGCTTTGTTGTTCGCTTTGTTTTCTCACGACAATCGGCTTTTCGGTCTTGTCGATAGCCTTTTTTGTGACGATAACTTTCTCAATGTCATTGTCGGACGGAATCTCAAACATGAGTTCGAGCAACACGTCTTCAAGGATTGCACGCAATCCGCGCGCGCCCGTATTGAGTTGGATTGCTTTTGCAGCAACCGCTATCAAAGCGTCGTCTTCAAATTCAAGATCCACGCCGTCAAGCTCAAATTGATATTTGTATTGTTTCACAAGCGCGTTCTTGGGCTCTGACAAAATCTTGACAAGCGCGTTTTCATCAAGCGCGTTGAGACCGACTACGATAGGCACACGACCGACAAATTCGGGGATAAGACCGTATTTGATAAGATCGGCAGGTTGCAACGCCTCGATAAGCTCATCGTAGCGATAATCCACCGTGCCTTTCACCGCCGAGCCGAAACCGAGCTTGGAATTGTCTTTTCTTTGGTCGATGATTTTGTCCAAATCGACAAATGCGCCGCCGCAAAGGAACAAGATGTTGGTTGTGTCAAGCTGATAGCACTCTTGATTGGGGTGCTTTCTTCCGCCTTGCGGGGGAACGTTGGCAACAGTGCCTTCGATGATTTTGAGAAGTGCTTGTTGCACGCCTTCGCCGCTCACGTCACGAGTTATGGACACATTCTCGCCTTTCTTTGCGATTTTGTCGATTTCGTCGATATAAACGATGCCGATTTCTGCGCGTTTGAGATCTCCGTTGGCGGATTGAATGAGCTTGAGAAGGATGTTTTCAACGTCTTCACCCACATAACCTGCCTCGGTGAGCGTGGTTGCGTCCGCAACGGCGAACGGAACGTTGAGAATTTGCGCAAGCGTTTTTGCAAGCAACGTCTTGCCGGAGCCTGTCGGACCAAGCAAAAGCACGTTGCTCTTTTCGATGACAACGTCTTTGTCTTTCTTGTCGGCGAGCTGACTTATGCGCTTGTAGTGATTGTACACGGCAACGGACAACACGCGTTTTGCGCTGTCTTGTCCGATGATATATTCGTCAAGTTTTGCCTTGATTTCCTTTGGCGTGTACAAGCTCAAACCCGAATTGTCTTCGCTCTTGCCTTTGTTGAGAATATACTCGCAAGTTTCTATACATTCATTGCAAATGGACATGCCGTTGGGGCCGTTGATGATGGTCTCAACTTCACTTTCGCTTTTGCCGCAGAAACTGCAATGTGTTTCTTTATGATAATTTTCCATACTGTTATATACTCCGAACGAGCGTGATATATGCGGTTAGAACACGCATTTTTGCATATCGCGCTTGATTGTGGGTTTTTCTTGTTTGTCGGGACTTATTTTCTGGAATAGAAAATTTTGTCCACAAGGCCGTACTTTTCAGCCTCTTCCGCAGTCATATAGAAGTCGCGGTCGGTGTCCACTTCGATTTTTGAAAGCGGTTGCGCCGTGTTTTGAGCAAGGATGTCGTTGATACGCTTTTTGGTCTTCAAGATTTCGTTGGCTTGGATTGCGATGTCGCTTGCCTGACCTTGCGCGCCGCCGAGCGGTTGGTGGATCATCACTTTTGCATTGGGAAGAGCAAATCTCTTTCCTTTTGCGCCTGACGAGAGCAAAAACGCACCCATAGACGCCGCCATGCCGATGCAAATGGTGGAAACGTCACACTTGATATAGTTCATCGTGTCGTAGATTGCAAAACCTGCCGACACAGAGCCGCCGGGGCTGTTGATGTAAAGACTGATGTCTTTTGTGGAGTCCTTGCCTTCGAGATAGATGAGCTGAGCAACGACGAGATCTGCAACGTTGTCGTCGATTTCACCGGTCAAAAAGATGATTCTGTCTTCAAGCAGTCGAGAATAAATATCGTATGAGCGTTCGCCCCTGCCGGTTTGCTCGACAACCATAGGTATAAGTTGATTTTTCACGTTCATAATAACTCCGTTTTTGTTGTGGCGAGAGCGGACAAGCCGATCAAGCCCACCGACCGTCCGACACGATGCCGTATCGGACGAAAATCGGCGAAAATTGTCTTTTTATACACATTCCGCTTGCCATAAGCAAGCGGAACAGGTCTGAGCGTCCCAAGACACTCTTATTCTACACATAAACCAAGACGATTATTCCGCATCAGCTGCTTTTGCCGCCGTCTTTTTGGCGGTCTTTTTTGCAGCGGGCTTTTTCTCTTCTTGAGCAGCGTCTTCACCCTCGGCTTTGTCCGCTTTCTTTGCCGCGGGCTTCTTTGCTGCAAGGTTTTCTTTTGCAAGGAAGTCAAGCAACTTCTCGTTCATGATAGAGTTGACGATGTAGTCGATTTGCTCTTTGTGGAGATTCTTCTTGAAATCTTCCACGGATTGATTGCTGTCTTTTGCAAACTCTGCAATCTTTGCATCGATTTCGTTGTCTTCGATCTTGAGATCTTCCGCTTTGATGAGTTGCTCCATGACAAGACGCACTTTGACGGTCTTCTCTGCTTGATCCTTGTATTGTTCGACAAGTTGATCTCTTGTCATGTTGAGATATTTGAGATAATCGTCAAGTTTAAGACCTTGATACATGAGGCGATATTCAAACTCGTGCACCATATCTTCCGCTTCGCGATCGATCATTGCGGTCGGAATTTCGACAGTGGACGCGTCCACGATTTTTTCGACGACTGCGTCTTCAAATTCGCGATCCGCTTTGTCTTGCTCTTCCTTGGTGATTTTTGCCTTCACGTCCGCTTTGTACTCTGCAAGAGTGTCAAATTCGGAGATTTCTTTGACAAATTCGTCATCGATTGCAGGAAGTTCTTTCACTTTGACAGCCTTGACGGTGCAAGCAAACACTGCTTCTTTGCCTGCGAGATTTTCCGCTTGATAATTCTCGGGGAAAGTGACTTTGACGTCTTTTTGCTCGCCTGCTTTGACGCCGACAAGTTGTTCTTCAAATCCGGGGATGAACGTGCCGCTTCCAAGCTCGAGATCATAATCGTTTGCGCTGCCGCCTTCAAATGCGACTCCGTCCACGCTGCCCACAAAATCGATGGTCACGGTGTTGCCGTTGACAGCTTCGGTGTCCACATCGATAAGACGAGCTTGCTTTTCTTGTTCTTGTGCGATTCTTTCGTCCACTTGTTTTGCAGTGACTTTGACCGCTTTCTTTGCAACGTTGAGACCTTTATATTGTCCGAGAACGACTTCGGGTTTGACGACCATGACGATTGAGAATTTGACTCCGCCGTCTTCTGTCATATCGACGTCGCATACGCTGTCGACAGCCACGAAATCGTAGTTTTCGTCTTTTTCGAGTTCTTCAAGAGAAGAATCGATGAGTTCGTTTACAGCGTCGCTGAAAAACACGCCTTGACCGTACATACCTTCAATAACTCTTTGCGGAGCATGACCTTTTCTGAAACCGGGAACAGCATATTTGTGCTTGGTTTTTTCATAGGCTTGCTTGATTGCTGCGTTGAATTTGTCCTTGTCCACAACGTAATTGAATTTGACTTGGCTTTTTTCCAACTTTTCTACTGTGTAGTTCATTTGTCCTCCATGTCCGCACGGGATGCGCGGATATATATTTTATAACAAGTAGATGTATTCTATCACAAAGAGCAGTAAAAATCAAATGATTTTGCGGCGTGTTGCAAACAAGTTGCGATTTTTATTGAAAAATTTTCAAAACCTTGCTAAAATGTAGCGTATGGGAAGCGATTTATTTGCACTTTGTGCCCTTGCAAAAGAATTGAACGAACAATTGCAAGGCGCGAGAATAGACAAGATTCAACAACCCGAAACGGACGAGTTGCGTTTTTTCGTGCGCTCCAAAGGCAAAAACAGATGCCTTGTGGTGTCCTGCAACGCCGGCGCGCCGAGAATACACTTCACGACAAGCAAAAAGGCAAGCCCCATGGTTGCGCCCAATCTTTGCATGCTTCTTCGCAAATATCTCACCAACGCAAGCATCGAAAGCGTCAAAATCTACAACGCCGACCGCATTTTGCAAATCAAATTCAATGCAAAGACCGAGATGCGCGACGACAAGGACTTCTATCTTTTCGTCGAGATCATGAACAGATATTCCAACATCGTTTTCACCGATGAAAATCTTGTGATTTTGGATGCCGTCAAGCATCTTCCGCTCGATATGGCGCGCGACCACGTCGTTTTGCGAGGTGTGATATACGCCCCTGTCGCACAAAAGAAAATCAGCTATCTAAACGACTGTTTTTCGGTTTTTGACAATTTTGCGGGCGGCGATTTGCACAAGTTTATTCTTGACAATATATCGGGTTTTGCAGGCACGACCGTCAGCGAGATTTTGCTCCGTTCGACACTTGAAAGCAACACTGCTCCCCTGACGTCCGCACAAAAAAATCGCTTGTACGCGACAATAAGAGCGTTTGCGAGCATCGGAAGCGACAATCCGCAAATCGAGATCGAGCCTTGCGTGATACAAGACAAGGAAGTCTACCCCATTGTGTACAAATGCCTCGATGACGGCGCAAATGTCAAGCGATTTGAGAGCATGAGCGAGGCTTTTGACGCGCTCGTGACGGACGCGGACAAGGATATTCGCAACAAAGCAAGGCTGAAATCGCTCGCAACGCAAGCAAAGCACCTGCGCCAAAAAGTGGAAAAGAACGTTGCAATCGACCTTTCGCGCCTGAAAGAGTGCGAAGATATGGACAAATTCCGCATATACGGCGAGCTTATCGTCAACAATATATATCGCATACAAAAAGGCGATGAAAGCCTTGTTTGCACCAACTATTACGACGATACGGAAGTGAAAATTCCGCTTGACTCAAGGCTTTCTCCGTCCAAAAATTCAACCGCCTATTACAACAAATACAACAAGCTCAAACGCACCAAAGAATTCACCGTCAAAAAACTTGCCGATGACAAAGATTTGCTCGAATACGTCAAGTCCATAGAAGACGAGATCGCAAATCTGCCCTACGAGAGCGACTTGTCGTCCATAGAAGACGAGATCGTTGCGCTCGGCGGTGGCAAAAAGCAAAAGTCCGTCAAGAAAATCCGCAAAGAAAAGGCAGAACCGCCATATATCTATGAAGTGGACGGATTTTATATCTATCGCGGCAAAAACAACGTACAAAACGATGAACTCACCTTCAAAACAGCGTCATCGTCGGATATATGGATGCACCTGAAAAACGATCACGGCGCACACACAATCATCGTCACGGACGGACGAGAAGTGCCCGACAATGTCATCAAGATTGCAAGCGAAATCACCGCAAGCACCAAAACCGCCAACGTCGAAGTGGACTACACCGCTCGGCGCAACGTCAAACGAAAACCGAACGGACACCCGGGGCAAGTGATATACGTCAACTATCAAACCGTTGTCGCCACCCCGAACAAACACGAAGAATACTTGAAAAAAGCCACTGTTTAGTGGCTTTTTTGATAATTAGCAATAAATAATTGTGGGTGGGACACCCACACCCGATTGCAATAATCAAAACATGCAAATTTACCATGACATTCTGTCAATGCAAGGCGAGCAACTTGCTTGCAAGGGTTGCGTAGCGCATGTATTCACGTAGTAACGCCTTAGAAAAAGGCAAAACCGGTAGCGTAGTCGAAGAATCTAGTGTAACGAAAAGGAAAAACAATATGCGCCTTACGGCTGGATGTTTCGGCAGGCTCAACATGACAATATGGAAAATTTTGAATTTTACCGCTTAAAACACCAAGCCGACAATCTTGCGAAATTGCGGCAGGAGTTTTTGTCCGTGACTAAACTGTCAAAGATTTTCGGCGCGGTTAGCAGAACAAAACCCAACGTACAAATCGAAATTATCGAAATAAGATTGTAATATTTGGATAATAACAAGGAAAAACCCCTTGTCGGCAACCCTAGCGTACACATTGTACGTGAGTTGACAGGCAAGGGGCTTTGACGATGTTATTCGCCGTTTGGCGCGCTATTATTCGATTATCGAGCCGTCGCGGAGATTCTCTGCTATCTCCCTGCTCACTTCATCGGCTTGTTCCCCCGACAAAGCGTCTTCTTCTTTGAGTTCGTCGGATTTTTCTTGGGACGCTTCGCAAGCGGTTTGTTGGACGGATTCTTCGACGAGTTGTTCGGAGAAATCTTCGGAAACTGTTTCGGTGGCGTTTTCGGGCTCTATGTCAACGTTTTGACCGTCTGCGACTGCGGCTTTCTTCTTGGGCGCGAGCTTTGGGAAAAGCGCGAAGAAGTGGCTGCCCTTGCAGATGAAGATCTCACGAGCGATGACAAAGCACAAGAATGCTATCGTGCCGCCGAAAGTGACGTCACTCATGTAGTGCGCGCCAACAACGATACGGCTGATGGCAACGAGCATGGTGAGAACGATAGGAGCGATCCAGCAAGCGATTTTGCCGAATTTTTTGTGTTTGTACTCCACGACATCGGGGAGCATGATGAGCGCGTAGGACATACCTGCCGCGCAAGTGTGACCTGACGGGAAGGACTTGAAAGCGTCGCTTGCGCCGGGATAGTTGGCGACAAACATATCGATGATATCCTTGGGCGGTTGACCGTTGCGGATATACCAAGGCGTGTAGCCCTGCACTTTTCCGTCCGCGATAAGAGCTTGTCCGACGGATGAATTGATCGCTCTAAATCTCATTCTGCCGATAGGATCTTTGACGATCATGATAACGATGTTGGCAACAACTGCCGCAGCAAGCGCGGCAATCACCCACCACAAGAGCTTTTTGAGCGTATCTTTCTTCAAGTTTTTGAACACGAGCACGGTGAGCGCGTCAAGCGTGAGCGCGATGAGCCACTCAATCGCCATAACCGCTCCGTCGTGGCGGAATTCATAAACCACAGAGCCTGCCGCCGCTCCGATTTGCGCCGCGGCGTGTTCGAGCACGTATTTGAAAACGTCTTTAACATAGTACCACCATGCGACCGCGCCTGCCAATGCAAACAAGACGGCAAGAGCTATGCTCCAACCTTTTTTGTCAAAGGACTTTGCAAAGAACCAGCAAAGCAATGACGTGCATACGCCAAGAACGATGTAGATGGGCGACGTACCCAACGCTTCGCCGACAAAACCGAACAGGTCGTTTGAGATGTACTCTCCGGGTTTGAGCGCGTTTTTGGTGAGAATTTGGCTCACTTGAAAATCGAAAATGGATGCAAGTGTGATGAGAATCGTGAACACGACAACGAAAAGGCTGACGGAAATGATCGTCCTCGATCTCGTGTCGAGTGGTTTGAGCGCAACTTTTGACATAATGCTCTCCCTTGTTTTATTTTTGTATTATTTTATCATATAGATTGCCATTTTTCAATACAAAATCTCAATTTTGAGCGAATATAACAACTTTTTGCGTGATTTTTTGCCGAAAATATCCATTTTCGCGCCCGAAACGAATAAAAATCGAAAAAGGCGGCAATACTTCGACAAATATACGATATGCAACAAAACTTAAATCCTTGTCCATATTCAAAATTGGGTATTGCATTGGGCGTTGGGATATGGTATATTATGTGTAGAAGCAATTCCTGCTAAGTGCGTGATGGTGCTTTATTTTGAACCACAAATTTTATACGGGATAACGAGTCCGAACAAAATGCGAAGATGTCAGGCCATACAAGTTCACTGGAAGGCAGAGATCGCACGGCAGTTAGCACCCACCCTGCTCAAACGGCGGGTTTATAAAATGGCATCACACGGCGGTGCGGGACAATCCTAGGAAAAACAGTCGCTCAATCGAGCGACTGTTTTTTTGATGTTTCAATATTTTTGATATTTTGTGTTTTGCGGCATCTAAACGGATATATTTGTGATTTTCAGCGCAAAATCGACTTCGTTCGCTTTATGTTTCTAATCAGAACGCCCAGTTGCCGTCCTTGAAGATTGCAACGTCCTTGCCGCCACGAGTGTGCGCAGTGATGTTGAGATCTTCAGAGCCGATCATGAAGTCAACGTGAATGAGAGAGTCGTTGATGCCCTTTTGTCTGCACTCTTCAAGCGTGTATTTGTCAAAGTCTTTTATACAGTTTTCAAAGCCGCGACCGAATGCAAGGTGGCAACATGCATTCTCGTCAAACAAAGTATTGTAGAACGTAATTTCGCTGTTTCTGATGGGAGAATCGAAAGGCACAAGCGCACACTCGCCGAGATATGCCGCGTTTTCATCCATAGAAATCATTTGTTTGAGAAGGTCTTCACCCTTTTCGGCATGCACTTCCACAGCCTTGCCGCC
The DNA here is from genome assembly GCA_900548005.1 of uncultured Eubacteriales bacterium. Lineage (GTDB taxonomy): Bacteria > Bacillota > Clostridia > Christensenellales > CAG-917 > CAG-475. The sequence goes on from URIZ01000003.1 coordinate 51,530, forward strand.
TTCAAAGCGCACGGAGAAGTTTTCGATAAGTTCGCCGCGATAAGAAAGGGGACGAGTTGCATAAACAATGCCTTCCGCATTGCCCTTCATCGGTGACGTGAACACTTCTTCGCTGGGGATATTGGGGTTGAATTCTCTTCCGTCCAAAGTCAGCTCGCTGCCGCCCATAAACAAAGCGTCAGGGATAAGCCCGACCGTGAAATCCGTGCCGTTGGATGCCGTATAATGCAGGCTTTCGATGCCAAGTGAGTTGAGATATTCGTATCTTGTTTTGAGATCCGCATTGTGCTCTTCCCACGCCTTGACGGGATCGTCGCCGTCCGCTCTCGACGTGTAAAGAATTGCGTTCCACAGTTTTTCGACCGCTTTTGACGTTCTTTCTCCGGGGAAGACTTTCTTTGCCCACGCTTCGCCCGGGACAGCCGCTATACACCATTGATATTTGTTGTCCATCTTGTCGTGATAGGGCTTGATAATGGGATATTTGGCTTGGCTCGCCTTGGAGACTTTGGTTTGATCTATGCCTTTAAGTCCGTCCGGATCGTCCGATTCGATATAAATCGTGGCGGGCAAAGTTTCGCATTTATGCTCCAACTTCTCGATTTCCCATTTTTCAAAAGTGGAAAGAGTCTTAAGCGAGCGGTATCGATAATGAAGTTTGGTTATGGGTTGGAAACTCCACTCCACCGTCACTTTGCTTGCGCCTGCGCGGTAGCACTCTTCAACCACCATTTTGACAAATTCGGGCTGATCGAGAGATGCCGACACAATGACTTCTTGACCTTTTTTGACGTTTATGCCCTTGCGAGCGATAAGTTTTGCATATTTTTGCATAACGGTTTTTTTCATATAGAACGCTCCTATATACTGAATTTATGTGGATATTATACCACTATTTGCCCAAAACACAACCCTTATTTTCCCAAAACCGCACACGCAAGCTCGCTCACGTCACTTTGCCATTTGAAATGCGCATTGAGTTGCAAATTATTCTACACTGACGAAAGCAAATAAATGGCTATGCAACAAAAAACAAACCTGACATAAACGACAATACACAATCAAAAAACAAAAAGCGTGCCAAAGGCACGCACGCACCAAGCAGATAATTTGGCGAAACTGCGGCAGGAGTTTTTATCCATGCTTGAATTGATAGCACAAATTCTCTGCGCGGTAGCAGTAAAAAAATCAAGTGTGGCTCTCGGCGTTGCGTACAGTACAGAACTGTCAATGCAACAATCAAAGAAGAAACAATACAAAACAAAAAGCGTGCCAAAGGCACGCATACACCAAGCAGATAATTTGGCGAAACTGCGACAGGAGTTTTTATCCTTGCTTGAATTGATAGTACAAATTCTCTGCGCGGTAGAGGTAAAAAAATCTAGTGTGGCTCTCAGCGTTGCGTACATTTACGCAACGCCGTTGCCACATAGACGATTTTTTTACAGATTCATCGCCACATCCCATGCGCCCCAAATGACGGTGCGAAGGTTGCCCACTTTTGCGCTGTCGCCGACAATATGCACGTGTTTGCTCTTGTCTGAAAGCGGAGCGGGAATATATCCGACCGACATTATCACCGAATCGGCAGGAATCTCAAAGACTTTGCCGTCTTTGTCTTGCACCTTCACGCCCTTGTCGGTGACTGCAAGCAGTTTTGTGTTGAGATGCACGGGCACTTTGTGCAGCGCGAAATATTCTCTCAAATAGGACGAGTTGGCAAGGCATACGCCCTTGACTGCGATAAGGTCGTTCTTCATCTCGACAATGGTGGGATGCTTGCCTTTTAGGTGCAATTCGTATGCAATCTCGCAGCCCGTCAAGCCACCGCCGATGACCACGACGTTGTCGCCCACTTGTTTGTTGCCAAGCAAGAAATCGCACGCTTCCACCGTCTTTTCCACACCGGGAACGTTGAATTTTCTTGCCACTGCGCCGGTTGCGACAACCACTTCGTCCGCATCGAGCTTGCTCACGTCCGTCACCGTGGTGTTGAACTTCACTTCGATGCCCAAATCTTTGATTTGTTTTCTATACCACTCTATGAGTTCTTTGTCTTTTTCTTTGAATGACGGTGCTGCCGCCGCTACGAAAATGCCGCCGAGCCTATCCGACTTTTCGTAGATTGTGACTTTGTGTCCGCGAAGAGTTGCAACTCTTGCCACTTCCATACCGCCTATGCCACCGCCGATAACCGCGATTTTCTTCGGCTTGGAAGTCGGAACGATTTTGTATTTTTTGGACTGCATGGTGTGCGGATTGAGCGCGCAACGAGCCATACCCGCGGTGTCCGACAAGTCCTGATCGTTTGCAACGCCGTTGTAATGCGCCATATTGAAACAGCCGTTGTGACAGCAGATGCAAGGCAAAATGTCATCTTGGCGACCTTGCATGAGTTTTGTCACCCACTCGGGATCGGCAATGAATTGGCGAGCAACGCCCATGCCGTCGATTTTGCCGTCCGCAATGGCTTTTGCCGCGTCTTCGGGAGTCATACGACCTGCGCAAACCACAGGAATATCCACCGCTTTTTTGAGCTCTTCGCAGTCTTCGAGATTGCAGTTTTGCGGCATATATACCGGCGGATGCGCCCAATACCATGCGTCGTACGTGCCGTTGTCGGAGTTGAGCATATCATAGCCTGCGTCTTGGAGCATTTTCGCCGCGATTTTGCTCTCTTCCATATCGCGTCCCACTTCCACGTATTCTTCGCCCGGGAGCGCGCCTTGACGGAAACCTTTGGTCTTGGACACAACGGAGTATCTCAAAGACACGGGATAGTCTTCACCGCACACACGCTTGATTTCCTTGACGATCTCGATGGGGAAACGGTATCTGTTCTCAATAGATCCGCCGTATTCGTCCGTGCGTTGATTGGTGTATTTCATGGTGAATTGGTCAAGCAAATAGCCCTCGTGCACTGCGTGGATTTCAACGCCGTCAACGCCTGCTTCCTTGCACATCTTAGCCGTCTGTCCGAATGCGTAGATAAACTCTTTGATCTCGTCAATCGTCATCGCGCGGGACGGCACTTTGTCACTCCAACGGTTCGGATTGGGGCTTGCGCTCATGGTGAGTTGGTCGATGTTGATAAACGGCTTTGCGATCGCGCCCAACAATTTGTTGGTGTAAAGATTCTCCATCAAGCCCGTGATTGCAAACGAACGCCCGAATCCCGCCGTCAGCTGAACAAACATCTTTGCGCCCGTCTTGTGAATCTCGTCCATAAAGGGCTTGAGATGTCTGAACGAGCTTTTACTCTTGTACAGCCAGCTGCCACCAATCACGTTGCGTATCGGCGCAATGCCCGGCAAAATCAGACCGACGTTGTTCTTTGCCCTGTCAAGCAAGAAGTTTGCGGCTTCCTTGTCAAAATGGTGCGGCTCCATCCATCCGAAAATGGAAGTTCCGCCCATAGACGTGAGCACAATGCGGTTTTTGATCTCGCAGTTGCCGATCTTCCAAGGCGTAAACAGACTTTGATATTTTTCGTCCATAATAAATCTCCTTATCAAATTTTTATCAATTTTTTTACAAGTGTATTTTATATCATATATAACCAAAAATCAAGACTGAATTTGAGCATTTCGAGCCAAAACAGCCACAAAAACGCAAAAATGGCTACTATCATACACAACGCAAGAAGTTTTTTAAGAAAATATATAGATTTTTGCTTGCGTCACGGGCAAAATTATGATATTATCACAAAGCAATATCGATTTGCCCTCATGGTCAAGCGGTTCAAGACGTCGCCCTCTCACGGCGGAAACTAGGGTTCGATTCCCTATGGGGGTACCAAACAAAAAGAACATATCAACACGATATGTTCTTTTTCGTTTAAATAAGCATTTTTAGGGAATCGAACGGGCGGATAAGCTCACAATCCTGTGAATTGTGAGCCCGCCCAGGCGTGATAGCGCAGACCTATGAGAAGTCGTGCGGAAAACAATAAAGATGTGTGCCTGTGTCGTGCGGGCAATTTGCATAGGTCAAGCGGCGCGATTCCCTATGGGGGTACCAAATGAAAAAACATATCATTGCGATATGTTTTTTTTCATTTCACACAAAATTTAGGGAATCGAACGGGCAGATAAGTGCACAATCCGGTGAATTGTATATAATTGTTAAAGAGAAAACAATATGAAAAATGCGGAACGGTTTCGTTTCGCATTTTTCATGATTATATATGGAATCGTGAATATCTAACAGGTTATTTTTCGAGTTTCACAGTGGTTTTCGTGCCTTTGTTGACGCGCATGGCGTTGAGAATTGCGGCGATTGCGACACCTACGTCGCCCACAACCGCTATCCACATGGAATATGCGCCGAGAACGCCTGTTGCGGACAATGCCATGATCAATATCTTCACCGCAAGAGAGCCGACGATATTCTCGTACACAACGCGCATGGTCTTTTTGGCGATGCGTTTTGCGGTGGATATGCCTTTCAAATCGTCTTGCATAAGCACAACGTCGCTTGCCTCGATTGCCGCGTCACTGCCCACACCACCCATTGCGATGCCGATGTCGGAGCGCATAAGCACGGGCGCGTCGTTGATGCCGTCACCCACAAAGCAAAGAACGTCGCCTTTCTTCTTTTCGGAAAGCAATTGTTCAACGTGTTCCACCTTGTTTTGCGGAAGAAGAGACGCTTTGAAGTCGGAAAGTCCGATTTCTTGCGCAACACTTGCCGCGATGACTTCGTTGTCACCGGTGAGCATAACGGTTTTTGCGCCCATAGCGTTGAGTTCGGATATAGCTTGCTTGGATTCGGGTTTGATCTCGTCCGAGATAAGCAGCGAGCCGACAAAATTACCGTTTCTTGCCACGTACACCACAGTTCCGACGCCGTTTTGCTTGACAAAATCGATGTCGTAGGACTTCATCAACTTCTCGTTGCCGCAATATATCACGTCATCGCCCTTTGTTGCGATAATGCCGAAACCCGCCACGTTTGTGAGCGCGTATCCGCTCTCGATTTCGCCGTGATAGCAGCCGACAATGGAGCGAGCAATCGGGTGATTGGAGTCACGCTCGGCAATTGCCGCAAGGCGCAACACTTCGTCTTTGTCGCTTTCGGGCTCAACGGCGGTGACGGCAAAGTTGCCTTTTGTGAGCGTACCCGTCTTGTCAAACACAAACACGTTGGCGCGATCGAGCATTTCAAGATAGTTCGAACCTTTGATGAGTATGCCCTGTCTAGACGCAGAGCCTATGCCTGCAAAGAACGAGAGCGGCACGGAAACGACAAGCGCGCAAGGGCAAGACACGACAAGGAAGGAAAGTCCGCGATATATCCACGTGTACCAATCCTTTGACACTGCGCCGCCGATGATTGCAAGCAAAACCGCAACGCCGACAACGGTGGGAGTGTAATATTTCGCAAATTTTGTGATGAAGTTTTCAGCCTTGGATTTCTTGCTCGAAGCGTTTTCAACAAGGTCAAGTATTTTAGAAACGGTCGAATCATAGAATACTTTTGTCACTTGAACGTCGATTTGTGATGTAAGATTGACACAGCCGCTGATCACGTCATCCCCTTCTTCGAGTTCTCTGGGGAGCGATTCTCCTGTCAGAGCTTTTGTGTCAAGCGTGGTCGATCCGCTTACGATTATTCCGTCAAGCGGCACTTTTTCTCCCGGGTAAACCACGATCACGTCACCCACATGCACTTCACTCGGATCGAACTGTTCCACTATGCCGTCTTCACGCTTGACGTTGGCATAGTCGGGGCGAATGTCCATAAGCGCGGATATCGACTTTCTCGATTTGCCCGTTGCGTAACTTTGGAAAAACTCGCCGACTTGATAGAACAGCAACACTGCGCAACCCTCGTCAAAACCTTCTTGTTTCAATCCCGTCACGCTTGTGTAGATTCCGAGCGCAAACGCGCCGAGCGATGCAACGCACATAAGCAAGTTTTCATCGAGCACTTGTCCGTGAACGATGTTGCGCCCTGCCTTGAACAAAACGTCATAGCCGATTGCGATATACACGGCAAAATACAAGAAGAATGGCAACAGCCAGCCGTATTTGCCGCCCGCCGCGCCTGCCAGCCCGACAACCTTGTCGGTGACAAGTATCACCAAAAATGCCGCCAGCGTCACGCATATACGAATAAGATTCTTTCTTTCTTTTCTTGTCAGTTTGTTTTTCATAGTCTTGAATATGTTGTTTATATTGTTTACAACGGCGATGTTTTATAGTTATATTTTTGTTAAAACACAATATTGAGATGAAGAACAAGGAAAAGGTGTTCTGCAAAAAACCAAGCGTACAATGCGTACGCGATTTTGAGCAGACACACTCTGACGCAGTTATTGCTCAATAGTGCGTTTTACAGAAGAATAACGCAGTCGGGCTCGATCTTTTTGCACACCTTCACCACTTTCTTCATAATGTCGTCAAATTGAGCGTCATCTGCCTCGATGATCAGACGTTGCATCATAAAGCTGACGGTTGCCGATTGCACTCCGTCAAGAGCGTTGATTGCGTTTTCCATTTTTGCGGCGCAGTTTGCGCAGTCGAGATCTTCGAGCTTGTAAATCTTTTTCATAGTGACTCCTTTATTTGCACCCTGCTATGAAGGTTTTTGATGTTCTAATGCATTCAAACATTTTGATTGTTGAACAAATGTTCAAGCGTTATCCGAGAAAAAACAGGGATTTTCTCCCTGTGGATTTATTTCTCGTTGACGTGGTCGAGCCCGCATTGCATGATGAGCGTCACGTGATCGTCATCAAGCGAATAGCGCACTTCTTTGCCTTCTTTCGTGCCTTTGACAAGTTTTATGGCTTTGAGCACTCTGAGCTGATGCGATATTGCGGACGTTGTCATATTGAGCGCGTCTGCAATCTCCCCCACGCACATATCCTTTGCCTTCAAGCAGCTCAAAATCTTCACTCTCGTCGGATCGCCAAGAGCCTTGAACAGCTCGGCAAGCGAGAGCACCACTCCTTCTTTTGGCATTTTGTTGTTGTCGTTGGTATCCATATTATCTCCGTTTGAACAATTGAGCGATTGTTCAACTGTTCATTTATATACTATTCCCGATACGTCAAATTGTCAACACATTTTTGAAAAATTTTTTGAGATTTTATATATTTTTTTCATAACGTTTTTCAAAAATACGCTCAAAACCGCTCACTCGCCGATTTTGTCGTACAAACCGTCCGAATACGACTATTTTCGCCATAGAATAGGCAAAAAAATCAAATTCAATATTGATTTTGGTTTTTTGATATTGTACAATAGTATAGAAAGTTATTTGTGCGCGCATACGCGTGCATAAGGAGGAATTATGAGCAAATCTTCAACGCGCCGCGTTCCGATGGTTCTTATCGTCGTGCTTGCAATCTTGCTTGCAAGTTTGATGAGTTTTTCCATTGTAGACGGCATTTCAAAGGCGGATGAGAATATTGTCAAGCAAAATTCTCTATCCCTCGGGCATCTTAGCGACATCCACTACTTCCCGCTTCACCACTGCTATCAAGATGTAAAAGCCGACAACTACAAAACGAGCGATTTTTACGATTCCATGACGGGCGACACCAAGCTCGTGCTTGAAAGCGGCATCATCTTGAAACAACAGGTGGAAGCTCTCATCAAAGACGCAAAAAACGGCAAATGTCCGCAATTTGTGCTTGCGACGGGCGACCTGTCCAAGAACGGCGAAGCGACGGCTCTTGTGGACGTTGCAAACTCCCTTCGCTACATGCAAAACGAAATAAGAAAGATTGCGGGATATGAAAACTTCCAAGTTTTCGCAACACCGGGCAACCACGATCTTTACAACACTTCGGGTGCGCTCTACTCTCAAAAGGACGGATCGGCAAGAAAATCCGACGCTTTGAGCGCAATGCAATTCGCGCTTGTGTTTGCAGGCCTCGGCTATCCCAACGCAAACCTTACAGGCGATGACGGCGCAATCGATCTCACCGAATATCTGCCCGAAGATTATTGGTTCGGCGAGTTTACAAAGGATTATCAAGTTTCCTACAACTCGGACAAAGTCAACATCCACTACTACAACGAAAATCTCAAAGCTGTCGCATCCAAAACCACGACCGCAGAGAAACTTGCGCTTTACTACGCAATCGGCGACGTGAACAACGCTCTTTCTTTCTCGGCAGAGATTCTCAATCCGGGGCTTGAAGACTATTCTCTTCTCGTCATTGACGCAAGCGACAGACAAGCGGCGGATATCGGCGCGCTCGTTCGCATCAACAAGAGCGAATACGAAGCTCTCAAAGCAGCAGGCAAAGCCGCCGATTTCAAATATTACCTTGAAAAAGCGGACGGAGCTATCAACACGGACAAAGAAGCAAGCGCAGACGAGCTTGCGCGCGCTCTTGCAAGCGGCAGCCACGTCTATCGCTCAACGGGACTCGACCACCTTTGCGGCGGACGTCTCACCGAACAGTTACTTAACTGGATGCAAAAATATTGCGAGCAACAAAAGGCTGAAGGCAAATCCACTCTCGGCGAAGAGACCGTGATTGCGTGTTTCCACCAAAACGCTCTTCCTCACTGGGAAATGGAAGATGAAATTCTCAAAGACTTCACCATTTACAACTGGGAAAACACCGCAAAACGCATGCTCGATATGGGCATTCGCTACGTCTTTACGGGACACATGCACGTTTGCGACGCTATGACCTACACAGATGCGGCAGGCAGAACGTTGTACGATTTCCAAACGGGTTCTTGCGTGAGCTACTACTCTCCAAGAAGATACACCACCATTTCAAGATACGATGCAAACGGCAAACTCGGTGAAGATTGCGTGTCCAACGTCATGACTCTCGACACAGTCGGCATCAAAGAAGTGCCGTCAAGCAACGTTTTTGACGCTGCGCCGTGGGATCAAGCGGCATTCGATGCGGCAATTGCGATATACAAGGAAGCCCCCACTCACGCAAACTGGGAAGCAGTCGTTGCCACCAACTCCGACTATCTTGCGTATATCATTCAATACGACGATATGTCTCGCCTTTCATACAACGACTACATCACAAAAGAGATCTACTCTCAACTTCTCGACAGACTCGTCAGTCACTTCATTAATCAAGGCACGATAGATTCTTTGGTGAGCAAAGTCACCGACGTCGTAGCAGGTGATAACATGGTCGTCGGACTTGTTCGAAGCACGCTCTTCCCCGACATCCAAGTGCCAAGCGAAGAATTTGAAGGCGACTTCGACACCGTCAAGATCGACTCCCAAAAAGCTCTTTGCGGTCTTGTAGACTACATTCTCGACACCGTGCTCTACGATATGCCCTACAAGTACAACGGCGAAACCGTCAACAAGGTGCTTGACGTTGTCAACAAAGTGGTAGGCAACATTCTCGATTGGTCTTTCGGCGACGAAAACATTCAATCGAGCGTCAACCCCGCCAACAAGGGCAAAATGAAAGTGCAGGATATTGCGTCTTTCATTCTCACCGCGCACACTATCGGCATCGAGATTTCCTTTGACGAAACCTACGATTCAATCGATGCAAAATACACCGAAGTTGCCTGCGGCGAAGAAACTTTCCGCTTCCAACAACCCACCGACGCAACTTATCGTAAACGTATGCTCGCCGCACTCAACGATATGTGCGACCAACTCGAAAGCGGCGTGTTTGTGGACAGACTTTTGAAGGCTCTTCTCAACCCCGTATTCTCTGACGAAGGCTCTGTGCTCAAAACTCTGCTCACCCACAAATTCGACTTCAACAATGCGGTGACAAAGGGCTACATCACCAAAGATGAAATGACCAGTTTGAAGGATGGTCTTGGAAAAGGTCTCCCCGGTCTTCTCAAACTGCCCGTTGTCAAAACCGCTCTTGAAAAATTCGGCATCAATCTTCAACTCGCAGACGACTTCTCAATCGACGCGGAAAACTTTGTGATTGCCGACGTCGTCAACGATTTGTTGCCTGCAATCAAGCCAATTGTCGCAAAACTTCTCGGATTCACCCTTGACGGAAACGACGTAATCGGCATTGTGCAAAACTTCCTTGACAGCTATCTTGTTGACAGTTTCTACAAGGGCCTCGGCGGCATTGCCAAAGACATTGTCGTGACGTTTGCAACAGACGTATATCCCGACCTTGCAGACTTCACCAACCCTGCCGCTCCCACCACGTTCCAACCCCACGCAGACTATGTGTACGGCAATGTGAAACTCTCCTATTTGGCATCGCTCAACAAAGTATCGCAAGTGGGCGCAACCTTCAATGCGGCAACGCAAGACAACGGCAGAGTGCCTTCAAGAGTCACCGCAAACTTCGATACGGCAAGCGGCACAACCACATTCACAATCCGCTTCTACACCGATGAAAACGTGTACGGCACGTTCAGACTTCTCGACGAGAACGGCAACGAACTCGGCAAGCTCTCCACTTCTCAAAAGCAAGCGTTTTTAGACTATGAGGCAAACAAGACCGACTATCTCGACACCAAAGCAAACGCAACCATAAACGGCATAAACGTGAGCATGCTCACCCAAACCAAGCCGCAATACGTCCCGCTCATCAACCTCGGACTCCTTTGCATTACGCACGGTCAAATCGAAGACAAGGCAACAAAACAACCCTACGTTTACGGCGATCGCGATAAGGCTGTCGCAAACAGCGTGATCTACTACAATTGCACCACCGTCACCGTCTCGGGACTCGAAGCAGGCAAAACCTACTACTATGACGTTGCCGGCAACTTTGAGTATAAAGACGAAGTCAACACCTTCTCTTTGCTCGATTTTGTCAAGCTCGACGGATACGAGAAAAAGGCTCTCTCCTTCACCACAGCAAAAGGCAAGGATGCGGACAAGTTTGAATTCCTTACAATCGCTGACATCCAAGGTATGATCCAAAGCATGTACGACGAAAGCCACGAGGCAGTCACCGCTCTTCTCAAAGACGAGCGCGTCAACGGCTACGACTTCATTCTCAACGCCGGCGATATGTGCGACAACAGCAAGAACTTCGGTCAATGGGGCATGGCTCTTGACACCTACAAGGACTTAACGCTCAACTCGTCCGTGTTCTTCACCTCGGGCAACCACGAGAACAACACCGGCGCAATGGGCAGATACTTCAACTACACAGAGATGAAGGACGGAGCGGCGCAACCAATCAGCGGCGAATACTACTCTTTCGACTACGCAAACGCGCACTTTGTGGTGCTCAACACCAACGATACCGATGAAAACGGACTCGCAAAAGACCAACTCGCATGGCTTGAAAACGACCTTACAAACACCGATGCAAAATGGAAATTCGTGCTTATGCACAAGAGTTTGTACTCGGCAGGCTCGCATGCGTTCGACACCGAAGTCATCGCTATGAGAAGTCAACTCTCAAAACTCTTTGCAGAAAACGGAGTCAACGTTGTGTTTGGCGGTCACGACCACACCTACACCGAAACTTATCTCGTCAACAAGGACGGCAAAGTTGTGGACAAGACCAATGCAGAAGGCGTGAGATACACCGGTGACGGCGTTCTCTACATCACGCTCGGCACGCTCGGCACAAAGTTCTACAACTACAAAGAGAACAACACCACAACCGACAAATTCAACAAGGACGGCAGCATTCTCTCCACGCTCGATTCTCAAACGTTCGGCAAAGTCAGCGTTGACGGAGACACCATCACCTACACCGGCTACTACTACAACCGCGCAACCGGCAAGATTGACGAAATCGGCGCAACCACTCTCACATCCGTTGCACCGCCCAAGGACAACAAGTTGACGACAATCCTGCTTGCAACAATCATTCCGTCAGTCGCAGTCATAGGCGTCGGCACGGGGCTCGGCATCCACTTCGGCAAGAAGAAAAAAGCAAAACTCAGCGCATAACCTGCCTGTGCAACAAAAAAGCGTTCACCGTTTGGTGAACGCTTTTTCTTTTGCCAACCTACCGGCAAATGCGTGTATCATAAGTCAACGCGTATGCCATAGCTTTATTGTCAAAACATATTGCCTATTCCAATATCCCGATTTGACGCTTATCTAAAAAAAGTTTGCCGTTTATTTGTTTATAATCCTACTTCAATTGCGGTTTTTTAGGCTCAGTAGTCTTCGCAATCTCCGTCACAATCGTCGCACTCGCAATCTTCAACGGGATCGCCGCAGTCGTCACACTCATCATCGTACAGCCACGGCTCGTATGCGTCCGAACTCTTTTTTGTCGATTTGTCATCGGAATTGCCAAACAAAAAATCCAAAAGTCCCATAAAAAATCTCCTTTTTGTTTATTATATCACGCCCAAACGGCATTTGCAATGCAAAACAAATTGCATACATGCAAAAATCGGTAAAAACATGGTTCTAACAGGGTTATTTGATATTTAGACCTATAAAAAAAATTGATAATAGATTAAGAATGTTCAAACTACCAAACACAGATGAGAGCGTATTTTTTTCATACGTTTTTTTGGAAAACTCTGGCGCAGTTATTCGTAGTTTTGCGCATTTTGTAAAACCGCGATAAATAGATGAAGAATATTCAAACTACCAAACTGCGTCATTGAGATGAAGAACGAGAAAAGCGCATCTTGATGCAAGCCTAGTGTACAAAACGGTACACGACTTGTAGCAAGGTGCGCTTGACAAAGTTATTCGCTCAATGACACAGTTTGGCGCGTTTTTTAGCACATCAAATCGCTAAGCTTAGCCCCACCCAATATGTGTATATGCAAATGTCCAACAGATTGACAACCGTCTGCGCCTTTGTTGGATACAAGACGGAAACCGTTGGAAAGACCGAGTTGATCGGTGAGCGTCGAGAGCTTTTTGATGCATTTTGCAAGAGTTTGCGCTTGGGCATCGGACATCTCGATGATGTTGGCATAATGCTCTTTGGGGATGAGCAAAAGGTGGATTGGGGCTTGCGGATTCAAGTCCTTGATGATCACCATATCGTCGTCTTCATGGAGTTTTGTGGACGGAATTTCTCCGTTTGCTATTTTGCAAAAAATGCAGTCGATCATATAAATTCTCCTTATTTTTGATTGATTTTGACGATTTGAAACAAAATCACGCGGGGGTTTGTCATTTTGCGGATTTCACGCTGTCGTCAGCTATGCCGTCCAAATATCTGTGGGTTGGCACGATTTGTCGCACTTCGTTGTGCGCGCCCTGACGAGAGTACACTTTCACGTAGTTGGGGGTATGTCCGCACCACACTCCGTCTTCCGCCGTCTCGAACAGCACGCTTTGGGGCATGCCGAGCTGCTTGTTGAGATAGTTTTGCACAAGCTCGCTCTTGATGCCGCTCATCATTCTTTGGCGGCTTGTGACAACGTCCGGGGACAAAGGTTTCATCCTGCCTGCCACCGTGCCGCGCCGTGACGAGTACGGAAAAACGTGGATGTCGGCAAATCCGACTTTGGTTGCAAATCGCATGCAATTTTCAAACTGCTCTTCCGTTTCGGTGGGAAAGCCCACGATGATGTCAGTTGTGACGGCGCAATCGGGATAGTATTCTCGTATCAGTTTCACCGCGTTGTAATACTGCTCGGTCGTGTAGTGGCGATTCATCGCTTTGAGCGTTGCATCGTCGCCGCTTTGCAATGACAGGTGAAAATGCGGACAAAAACGCTTGATTTTCTTTGTCGCGTCCAAAAATTCTTTGCAAATCACGCCCACTTCCAAAGAGCCGAGCCGCACTCCGAAATCGTAGCGGGAAAGCGCGTTCATAAGCTCGGTCAGCGACGAATTTGTGTCTTTGCCGAATGCGGACAGATTGATGCCTGTCACCACCACTTCTTTTGCAACGCCTTTGACACAATCCAGCTCGCAAAGCACGCTTTCTATGCTCCTTGAACGGCTTCTTCCGCGCACGTACGGGATAAGGCAATAGCTGCAAAAGTTGTTGCAACCGTCCTGCACCTTGATGAAATGGCGGGTTTTGAGATTGACGATACCTTCGTTGTCTTCGTATTCTTTGCTTATGTCAAAACGATCGGGGACGATTTTGTCAAATTTTTCATCGCCGACGTAGCGCGCGGCTATTTTGCGCGCAAAACCGACTTTTCCGTCCGTTCCCGAGATATATTCAACGTTGTTTTTTGCAAATTGCGCAAAATTGTTTTGTGATGCGCATCCGCACACGTATATGCGAGCGTTGGGATTGACTTTGAGTATTCTTGCAACCGATTGGCGAGATTTCTTCTCCGCCTCGGCAGTGACCGCGCAAGAATTGACTATGTACACATCGGCAAATTCAAGCCCTTCGGTGATCTCAAACCCCGCATGCTCGAATACGGCAAGCATGGCGTCCGTGTCGTACTGATTGACTTTGCAACCGAGCGTGAATATTGAAATTTTCGGCAAATCACTCATAGTCAAGTTCTCCCAAATGATCCAAAAGCAGCGCGCAAGACACGATAGACGCCGTTTCCGCGCGCAAAATGCGTCTTCCGAGCGTAATTATCGTTGCTCCGCACTCTTTTGCTTTGTCCGTTTCTTCTTGCGTAAATCCGCCTTCCGGGCCAACGACAAGCGCAATGTTTTTGCCTTTGCAAAGGCAATCTTTTATGCGGTTTTTCTTCTCGTTTTCGTATGCGAAAAGCACCGTGTCAAAATCTTTGAAACTTGAAAGCACCGCATCGAAATTTTCAAGTGCGCCCACCTTTGACAAATATGCCGAGCCGCATTGTTTTGCGGCTTCTAACGCTATCTTTTCCGCTCTGTCTTGCGAAAATTTGGTCTCGGCGCAATTGGCGGAAACAAAAGGAACGATCTTGTCAACGCCAAGCTCCACCGCCTTTTGAAAGACAAAATCGAGTTTGTTGTTTTTCAAAAGCCCGGCAAACAAAGTCACGTGAGCTTTTTTGACGTCAACTGCGGTTTCTTTGTCGATGACAAGCGTTGCAAAATCTTTGCCGATCTCTTTGACGGTGCAAAGCCTTTCCACACCGTCGTTTGCGCACACGATCGCTTTGAATCCGACCTTGTAGCGCAACACTTTGACCATGTGCAAAAACTCGTCACCCGTCAAGGTTACAAAGGTGCCGTTTATGTCGCTCGGTTCAACAAAAAATCGTCTAATTTCCATATTCTAACCGTATGTATTGATTTTTTTCACTGCGGCGCACTCTGCAATTTATGTGGCGATTTCACCGCAAAAAGCAAAAAATCAGTCCTTCTTTTTGAGCTTGAGAGCGCGCCAATCGTCCATTGCCATACGCTCCACAATCTCATAGCCTGCTTGCTCATAACATTGTATCACTTCCCCAAGGCGGCTGTCAATGATACCCGACAACACGATCCTGCCGTCTTTGCGCAAATGCTTGCCTATGCTCTTTGAAAAACGCATAAGAATATCCGCCGTGATGTTGGCAAAGATGAAATCCGCCGTCATATCGCCTTCGAGCAAATCGGCTTTTTCTATGGTTGCATCCACGCCGTTGAGCTCGGCATTTTTGATTGCAAACTCCACCGCTTGCTCGTCTATGTCGCACATATACACGCTTTTTGCGCCCGCGATTTTTGCCGCAATGCCGAGTATGCCGCTGCCGCATCCCACGTCGATGACGTCTTTGCCCGACACTTCCATAAGTTCCAGACACATCCTTGTCGTTGCGTGCGAGCCTGTGCCAAAAGCCATGCCGGGATCTAGGCGCATGACGTTTTCGCCGTCTTTTTGCTCGTATTTTATCCAAGTGGGGACGATTGTGACGTGCTTTGTGGCTATGGGCTTGTAGTATTTTTTCCACTCGTTCTCATAGTCGGCGGCGTCAATCTCGCCCGTGACGATTTCGCCGTACTTCACACCAAGCGCTCTCATCTCTTCGAGCCGAGCTTCAAGGCGAGGCAAAAACTCGTTGTCGTCCACGTCGCAGATGGTTGAAACCTTCACTTCGTCCGACTGCATAAGCACGCTTTCGTCAACGTAGTCCCAAATTACGTCGCTTTTTATAAGGTCGAGAAAGTCTTGTTTGTCTAAAATAGAAACGCCGCCCGCACCTGCGTCAAACATTGCTGACGAGATGAGATCGGCGTCGAAATGGTTTGTAAAAACCGTGATTGTTCTGTATTTCATCGGGTGATCCTTTTTGTAGGGTTTGCCCCTTATTTTTGCAAATTAAAGTTTGTCTTCGTAGGCTTTTTTGATGGGGTATTGTTTCTTCACGTCGCTTGCCGCGTCAAATTTTTTGAGCAACTCTTTTTGTTCCTTGCTCAAAGATTTCGGCACTTCAACGACAATTCTGACAAACATATCGCCCTTTGTTGCGCCTTGGAGCTTCTTTATGCCGTAGTTCTTGATTGTAAGCACCGTTCCGCTTTGCGTACATTCGGGCACTTTGAGCTCCTTCTTGCCGTAAAGCGTCGGAACTTCGATTGTGCATCCCAAAGCCGCGTCCGTGAAGGAGATAGGCACGTCGATTTGCACGTCAAACCCTTTTCTGACAAAGAGCTTGTGCGGCAACACCTTCACTTCCACGTAAAGACTGCCCTTCTCGCCGCCGTTGATGCCTGCGTGACCTTCGTTGTCGTATCTGACGCGTTGACCCGAGTCTATGCCGGCAGGGATATTGACTTTGACTTCGCGCACTTTTTCAAATCTGCCGACGCCGCCGCAAGAGGTGCATTTGTCGGTGATGATTCTGCCCTTGCCGCCGCAAGTGGGACATACGCCCTGCGTTGAAACTTGACCGAACGGGGTGCGTTGAGTCATCGTAACTCTGCCCGAGCCGCCGCATTTCGAGCAAACCTTGAAAGCCGTGCCGTCCTTTGCGCCCGTGCCTTTGCAGTCGGGGCAATTCTCCACGCGTCTGACGTTGACGGTCTTTTGCGTGCCGAAAGCCGCTTCTTCGAATGTGAGCGTAACTCCGACAAGAATATCTTGACCGCGTTGCGCCATATTTGCGCTTTGCGAGCGTGACGATCCACCGCCGAATCCGCTGAATATGGTTGAAAAGATGTCGTCCATATCAAAGCCGAATCCGCCTGCGCCGCCGCTTGCTCCGCCACCGAAACCGCCAAATCCGCCTTGCGGACCGTTTTCATCGCCGTAAGTGTCGTATGCCGCGCGTTTTTGCTCGTCGGAAAGCACTTCGTATGCGTGGTTGATTTCCTTAAACTTCTCTTCCGCATCCTTCTTTTCGGCGTCGGATTTGTTGGCGTACACGTCGGGGTGATACTTCTTTGCAAGCGAACGATACGCCGCTTTCAATTCATCCGCGGTTGCCGTCTTTTGAACGCCCAGTATTTCGTAATAATTCTTTGATGCCATATATATATATTCCTTGCGCTCCACAAACTCGAGCGCGTTTATACGCCTTGGCGCAACGGTTGCCCGTTGCGCCTTGGACTCATTGTATTTGTTGTTTCAAAGCCTTGCAAGACTTGTCGTCACTTGCTTGCGGCTTAGTCAACCGTTCCGTCAACGCCGCCGTCCGGATTTTGTCCGCCTTGGAAATCTTCGGGGTTGATACCCGCAGCTTTTGCAGCTTCTTGAGCAGCTTCTGGGTTTTGTTGATAGAACTTTGTGAAGATAGGATCTGTCACTTTGGTGAGTTTGTCAACAACTGCCTTGACGTCTTCTTCACTCTCGGCTTTTGCAAGCTCTTCGCTTGCCGCCTTGCTTGCTTCGCTCACGGCATTCTTGTCTGCCTCTTCGAGTTTGTCGCCGTTTTCGCTTACGAATTTGTCAACTGCAAACACGAGTTGTTCCGCATTGTTCTTTGCGTCAACCACCGCTCTGCGTTTCTTGTCTTCTTCGGCGTACTTCTCTGCGTCTTTGACAGCCGCGTCGATGTCCGCTTCGGTGAGGTTGCTCGATGCGGTGATGGTGATCGATTGAGATTTGCCAGTTGCCTTGTCGCACGCTTTGACGGACACGATGCCGTTTGCGTCAATGTCGAACGTGACTTCGATTTGCGGGATTCCGCGCGGTGCGGGAGCGATGCCCACAAGCTCGAATCTGCCAAGCGTCTTGTTGTCGCGAGCAAATTGTCTCTCACCTTGCAAAACGTGGATGTCAACAGCCGTCTGGTTGTCCGCAGCGGTGCTGAACACTTGCGATTTGCTGGTCGGAATGGTCGTATTTCTGTCGATAAGTTTTGTGCAAACGCCGCCGAGCGTTTCGATGCCGAGCGACAACGGAGTTACGTCAAGAAGGAGCATATCCTTCACTTCGCCTGCAAGAACGCCGCCTTGGATTGCCGCGCCGAGTGCAACGCATTCGTCGGGGTTGATTCCCTTGTACGGATCTTTGCCGGTGATCTTCTTGACGGAGTCATACACTGCCGGCACACGAGTCGAGCCGCCAACCATGATGACTTTTGCGATATCGCTGTAAGAAAGACCTGCGTCTTTGAGAGCTTGTTGCATCGGGCCTTGTGTTGCCTTGACAAGATCTTCGGTGAGTGCGTCGAATTTTGCGCGAGTGAGCTCCGTATCGAGGTGCATAGGCACGCCGTTGTTCATTGCGATGAACGGCAGCGAGATATGCGCTTTGGTGACGCCCGAAAGGTCGATCTTTGCCTTTTCTGCCGCTTCTTTGATACGTTGCATTGCCATCTTGTCTTGAGTCAAATCAACGCCGTGTTCTTTCTTGAACTCGGAAGTGATCCAATCCATGACGCGTTTGTCGAAGTCATCGCCGCCGAGTCTGTTGTTACCCGCCGTTGCAAGCACTTCAAACACGCCGTCGCCAAGCTCGAGAATGGATACGTCGAACGTGCCGCCGCCAAGGTCGAAGATAAGCACTTTTTGGTTCTTGTTGCCGTCTTTGTCGATGCCGTACGCAAGAGCCGCCGCCGTGGGTTCGTTGATGATACGTTTCACTTCCAAACCTGCGATCTTACCTGCGTCTTTGGTTGCTTGACGTTGAGAGTCCGTGAAGTATGCAGGAACGGTGATAACCGCTTCCGTCACCTTCTCTCCGAGATATTTCTCCGCATCGTTTTTGAGCTTTGTCAAAATCATAGCGGAAATCTCTTGCGGAGTGTATTCCTTATCGTCGATTTTCACTTTATAGTTGCTGCCCATCTCTCTCTTGATGGAGCTTACGGTGTGTTCGGGGTTTGCAACAGCTTGACGCTTTGCGATTTCGCCGACGAGTCTTTCGCCGTCTTTTGTAAATGCCACTACGCTAGGAGTGGTTCTCATGCCTTCGGCGTTGGGGATGACGACCGCTTCGCCGCCTTCCATGACTGCTACACAAGAGTTTGTTGTACCAAGGTCAATACCGATAATTTTTCCCATATTATTACTCCTTTTCCCTTTCGGGAAGAAAACTTTATTTTTTTATTTATTAGCACCCGCTTTCGCGAGAGTGTCGCTTGTTTATATTGTTTTATGTTATATTGTTGTCAAAGCCTATCGTCTATTCCCAATATCCAACTTTGACGCTTGCCGGGCGAAGAAGTTTGCCGTTGAGCAAATATCCCTTTGCAAGCACTTCCACCACTTTGCCGACGTTTTGCTCGTCCTTGACTCTTTCAACCGCTTGCATCACCTTTGCGTCGAACTCTTTGCCGTCCGTTTCCACTTCGCAAAGTCCGAATCCCGCAAGAGCGGACAATATCTGACTTTCCATCATGTTGAACCCGGTGAGAGCGGATTGGTCTTGAATGTACTTCCTTGCAAGGTCGCAGTTGTCAAGCACGGTGAGCAACTTCTCGATCACTATCGACTGTCCGAGCAGTTTCATATCTTCGGCAATCGAATTGTTGCGTTTGCGATAGTTGTCAAAGTCCGCTTGCAATCTTTGCGTCAAGCCCCTGCACGTGTTTGCCTCGGCAATCGCTTGTCCGAGCTTTTGTTCAAGAGCCGCAATGTATTGCGCATCGTCCATACCGTCGCGGTCGATTTCGATATCGGGCTTTTGCTCGGTCTCGACTTCACCTTGCTCAGCCGTCTCGACTTTCTCGGTTTCGACTTCTTCGTTTACGTTTTGTTTGTTCTTGTTCTTACTCATCTTTATCGTCCTTTGAAGCAATGCTGTTTATCGTTTTCTTCATATAGTCCAGCACGCCGATAACTTTCTTATAGTCCATTCTTTCAGGGCCTATGACGCCTGCCTGACCGATCACTTCGTCGCCGAGCTTGTACTCTGCGGTGATAATCGCGCATTTGTCAACGCCGCTGTCTTCCTTGCCGATACGCACCGAGAACTCGATGCTGCTTTCGCCGCTTTGGAGAATCTCGCTCATGCTGTCCTTATCGGAGATCACCGACAAGAAATTCTTTGCGTCTTCAACGTTGTTGTATTCGGGATAATCGAGCATTTTCAGCGCGCCTTCCACAAATACGTTGTCTTTATGCTCGCTCATATATATTCTCAATATGCCGAGCACGTTGTCCAATACGTCCGCAAAGCCTTTCAGCTCATCGTCTATTTGGCTCATATCGAATTTGTCCACTTCGGACACTTTCTTGCCTGCAAACACCTTGTTGAGCACCTTGGTCGCCGTGTCCACGTATTCGGGTCTGACGTCGCCCTTGATGTCAATCGCCTTGTCTGCAATCATGCCTGCGCTTGTGACGATAAGCACCACCGCTTTGCCTTGCTTGATTGGCACAAGCTTGATCTCGTCAATCACAACGTCTCCGCGCTTTTCAACGATGAAGGACGTGTAGTTGGTCACGTCGCTTATGATCTTTGCCGCCTCAACCGAAATATCCTGTATCTTGCCAAGACGTTTCAAAAACTTCTCTCGTATGAACGCAGTTTCCTGATCGGTGAGCATCGTGCTGTGATCGTCCGACTCGCTGATCGCCTCAACGTAGAACTTGTACGCGTCTTTGAGCGGCACTCTGCCTGCCGATGTGTGCGGCTGCTCGATATATCCGAGTGCTTCGAGTGCGCTAAGCTCCGCTCGCACCGTTGCCGAACTGACTTCGGGCAAATATTTGCTCTGAATGTCCGAACTCGATACGGGCTGTCCTGTGGATATATACAGGTCAACCAACGCATGCAATATTCTTTTTTTCCTTTCAGTCAACTCTTTTGACATAGTGTACCTCAATGTTTCGGATTGCTTTTAGCACTCTTTTGCTTTGATTGCTAACAGTATATGCCCGTCTTTGCTAAAAGTCAATAGTTTTTGCATATAATTTTTTGATTTTTTTAAAATTTTTTTGCAAAACCGACGAGGCAATCTCACACCTTCGATTTTGCCTATCTTTTGCGTATCTTGCGTATCTATTGATTATTATCCGCATAAAAGTAGTTTATACAATGAAAAAGCGCGCGCATACGCGCACGCGACAAATCTTTGAAAATATGCCGTTTCAATGCCTATTCTTCAACGGTTTCGAGATAAAAACTCACGGGACGAAATCCGTCGTTGCAAGATATCATCGCGCTGTGCGGATTTTTCATCCACCCGTCATAAAAGTTGCCACCGCCCATTGCAAGCTCTTTGACAAACTCTTTCATGCTATCCCATGCGCTTTGGCACATTCCGCTCGGCATCTCTCCACCTTTGCTCACAAAAACGTCTCCCGCCTTCACGTCGCAAGCATGCTCGATGGGGTTTTCGTACATCGCCATAAGGTCTGCATATTCCACTTTTCTCACCGCAGTGATTTTAACGTCTTTCATATTCTCACCGCCACCATTATACCACTCGCCCCGCCTAGCGTCAACGCCGCTGTTGGTCAATCATATATCGTTTTTTTCGATAACATAAAAAGTTTAGAAAAACAGCAGGTACCCACGGTTTCATAGTATCGGTCAAAAAAAAGAATGATATATGTGAGATATATTATTCTTTTTTGGAGCTAGTGGCCGGATTCGAACCGGCGACCTTTTGTTCACCCCACAAAACAATACTGTTTCGCGGGGACCCCGAAGATATAATCAGCAGGTACCCACGGTTTCATAGTATCGGTCAAAAAAAAGAACGATATATGCGAGATATATCGTTCTTTTTTTGGAGCTAGTGGCCGGATTCGAACCGGCGACCTGCTGATTACGAATCAGCTGCTCTACCTGCTGAGCCACACTAGCAATTTTCGATTGCTTTTAGGATTATACCAAACAATGATAAAAAATGCAATTCATTTTTTCATATTGAACGAGAAAATTTGCATTTTTGCACAAAAAGCGGTTATACAGTCGATTTTGCATAAAAATGCTTGCGGTTTGCGCTTGGCAACCGCCGCAAATTTATGCTATGTTCATTTGTCCGTCAAAATCGATTTCGTCGGAGAATTGGGAATCGTAGAGTTTTTTGTACGTGCCGTTGGCGGCGATGAGTGCGTCATGCGTGCCTTGTTCCACGATTTTGCCGCCGTTGATAACCACGATTTCGTCCGCTTTGCGCACGGTGGATAGTCTGTGCGCCACAACGAGCGTGGTGCGACCTTCGCAAAGTTTGAACAACGCTTTTTGTATAATTGCTTCGGTGGTGTTGTCAAGTGCGCTCGTGGCTTCGTCAAGGATGAGAATTGCGGGGTTTTTCAAGAAAACGCGCGCAATGGACAATCTTTGCTTTTGACCGCCCGAGAGTTTGACTCCCCTTTCGCCGATTTGCGTATCGTAGCCGTCGGGCAGGCTCGAAATATATTCGTGGATGTCCGCTTGTTTTGCCGCGGCAATGATTTCGTCATCGGTTGCGCCGATTTTGCCGTAGGCGATGTTCTCCCTAAACGTCCCCGTGAACAAAAACACGTCTTGTTGCACTATGCCCACGTTGCGCCTGAGCGAGTTGTTGCTTATCTCGCTTATCGGCTCGCCGTCAATATAGATCATGCCCTTTTCAAGCGGATAGAACTTGGGAATCAAGTGGCAAAGCGTGGTTTTGCCGCCGCCGCTCGCGCCCACGAAAGCGTACATTTTGCCGCTTGGAATATGCAAGTTTATATCGTCAAGCACTTCTTTGGAATCGTTGTAGGCAAAGGACACGTCTTGAAAGGTTATATCTCCGTCAACACGCTCAACGTCATGCGCCGTGGGGCTTTCGTTTTCTATGGGCGTGTCCATGATGTCGATATAACGCTTGAACCCTGCCATGCCGTCTTGCAGCTGCTCGAAGAACGCTATGAGCGTCTGCACGGGCGAGATAAACAAGTTGATTGACAGCATAAACGCCACCAAATCCACGTAGTCGAAATGCTCCTTGTCGTATATGCAAAACAGTGCGCCTGCAAGCAGCACTATCACGTTGTATATCTCGGTGACAAGGCTCATGCTCGCCGAAAACGTGCCCATAGCCTTGTACGCTTGCGATCTTGCCTTGACGTAGTTCTTGTTGTTTTTCTCAAATCGCTCTTGCTCGTAGTCGGCATTGACGTAGGCTTTTGTCACTCTCACGCCGGCTATACTGTTTTCAAGCGTGGCGTTGATGTTGCCCACTTCTTCCTTGCTCTTGCGAAATGCCTTTGTCATGCTCTTTCTGCACGCAAAAGCGATGATAAACAGCGCGGGAAGGAATGCAAATATGATTAGCGAAAGTTTCCAGCTTATAGTGCAAAGATACGCAAATGCGCCGATTGTGATAAAGGACGTGATAAACAAGTTTTCAGGGCCGTGGTGCGCAAGCTCTGCAATCTCGAACGTGTCGTTGGTCATGCGCGTCATAAGCTGTCCCGTTTCGTTGTTGTCATAGAAGGAATACGGCAGTTTTTCAAGATGATCGAACAAGTCGCTTCTCATCTTTGCCTGTATCTTTACACCCATCACGTGTCCGTAATAGTTGATAAAATACTTCATCGCCGCGCGCAAGCCGTAGATTGCAAGCAGCACCGCCGACAAAATCAGCACTTCTTTGAGAAGACCGTTGGGAATGCTCTCTCGCAGTATGCGTTGAGAAATCATCGGATACAAAAGTCCGCTCACCGCAAAGGTGAACGAACAAAGCATATCGAATGCAAAAGTGAGTTTGTGCGGCTTATAGTAGCCGACAAAGCGTGATAATAGATTTTGTTTTTTCTCTTTAGCCATTGTTCTTCAAATTCCTGAGTTTGTTCAGCACGTCTTCAAAATACTTTGGCAAATCGCACTCGAAACGCATGATCTCATGCGTGTGCGGATGTTCAAGCACAAGCTGTTTTGCGTGCAAAAGCTGTCCGTTGTGATACAGCGCGGTCGAGCCGCCGTACACTTCATCGCCAACGATTGGATGATGCAGACTTTGCGCATGCACCCTTATCTGATGTGTGCGTCCCGTTTCCAACTCAAAGCGCACGAGCGTGTATTTTCCAAAGCGTTCAAGCACCTTGTAGTGCGTCACCGCCCTTCTGCCCGTCTCGTCGATCGCCATTTTCTTGCGGTCTTTCTTGCTTCTTGCGATAGGCTTGTCCACAACGCCTTCGTCTTCCTTGAAGTTGCCGTCGCAAAGCCCGTAATATATACGGCGCGCGGTCTTTTTCTCAATCTGACTTGCAAGGCTCTTGTGCGCCTCATCGTTCTTTGCCACAACGATAAGCCCCGACGTGTCCTTGTCAAGCCTATGCACGATGCCGGGACGTATCACGCCGTTTATGCCGCTCAAACTGTCGAGATTGTACAAAAGCGCATTGACGAGCGTGTCGTTTTTCTTATACGAACTTGCCTGATGCACCACCATACCCTGCGGCTTGTTGATCACCGCCATATATTCGTCTTGGTACACGATGTCAAGCGGGATATTCTCCGCCTTGACTTCGAGAATTTCAGGCTCGGGCAGCTCAAACTCGACAATATCGCCGAGTTTCAGCTCATATCCGCTTTTTTGACGTATCGTACCGTTGACAAAAGCACCGTCCTTTTCGATGACGGTTTTGGCATTGGATCTCGATATAGCCCACTTTTCGGCTATAAACGAATCAAGTCTTATCTTTTGGCTGTCAACTTCACACTTCATATTCTCAATCAAAACCGCGCCGTCTTGACCAAAACGACGCGATTTGCAACTGTGTTTTCTCTTGTTTTATTGTTTGTCTTCGGACGTATTGTCTTTTGCCTTATCGCCGTCCGCCGCCGAGCCTTTTTCATCGCCGCCTACGGCTTTTAAGTCGGCTTTTTTGTCCGTATTTTCATCGGATTTTTCATCCGCTTCGGTGTCTTTTGCCTTATCGTCCGCCTTGTGTGTCTTCTCTTTTTGCTCGCTCACTTCAAAGGTGAAATCGCCGCCGCCTTTGAGCATCGGGTTCAAGTTTTGCGGTCCGTCCAAAGGATCGATTTGTGGTGCGTCTACAGCCGCGCCTTGTTGTTGCTCTTCAAACTCTTTTTGGTTTTTCTTGCCTTCTTTGACAAGCATGACGATAAGCACCACTATCAGCATAAACGCGCCAACCGTCACAAACGAGTCCGCAACGTTGAACACGGGAAAATCTTCCCAAAACGCGAATTGCAAGAAGTCACGCACATATCCCAGCGCAATGCGATCCACGATGTTGCCTATGCCGCCGCCCACGACAAACACGAGCGATATGCGCAGCCACTCCGTCTCTTTGAGCGCGAAGAACAGATACACCAGGATGCCTATCACAAGGATGAACGTGATCACCGTCAGCGCAATCGTCTTGCCTTGGAATATACCAAAGCCCGCGCCCCTGTTTTCCACCATCACGAGATTGATAAGCCCCGGGATAAAACCGTCTTTGACGCCCTGCACCGTCATATACTCCCATGCGGCTTTTTTTGTGAGCAAGTCCGCAACAAGAATGACCGCGATGACCGCAAGCTCGATGAGCATAATCCACCACTTCTTCTTTGCCACGACCGTCCAGTCTTTCATGTATGCGGAAACTTTCTGCTTTAAATCTTTGTTTTTGTCTTCCATAAAGTCTCCTTAGCCGCGAATTTGTGGCGGAACGGTGATAGTCACGCCTTGCGGAGCGAAAAGAAAGATGTTTCTTGTGATTTGCTGTATGCTGCCGCCAAGCGCGTATATCGCGCCGCTCATAAAGTCGAGAATGCGATACACCGATTGCTGATTGAGCGTGGAAAAGTCCACAATCACTTGTTCGCGCATGCGCAAGTGATCGATGAGCAACTGCACGTCTTGATAGGTGCGCGGAGCGTATATCACAACGCCTGTGCCGCCCGATTGCGGTTGGGTGTAACTGGGCACTTGCCCCTGCGGAGCTTGCATTTGCTCTCTTGAGAACACTCTGTTGAATCCTCTTTGAGCATTGCGGTCTTGTCCGCCTTGATCGTTTCGATAAAATCTTTCGTCCATAAACAGCCTTGTGTGTTATATAGTTTCGTTTTTTTGTTTTTTATTGTTGCGGATACACTCTCTCTCCGAACAACATTCTTCCGAGCCTGATCATATTCGAGCCGTGAGCAAGCGCGATTTGATAGTCCGCACTCATTCCGCACGAGAGATACTCTATGTCCGCGTTATCTTGCTCGATGAGTTTTGCTTGCTCGAAGATATCTCGCATTTTGTCGCAAAGCGCGCCGAGTCGTTGCTCGTCTTTGTCAAGATTGGGCAACACCGTCATCACGCCTTTTATGCGGATGTGCGGATAGACTTTCATACTTTGTATGAACGCAAGCGCATTTTCGGGCAAAACACCGCCTTTGGACGCTTCCGATCCGACATTGACTTCCACAAGGCAATCCATGATTTTGCCGTGCTTTGCCGCTTGTTTTTCAATCTCTTTTGCAAGGTCTTCTCTGTCGAGAGAGTGGATAAGTTCAACCTTGTCAACAATATACTTAACCTTGTTTGTTTGCAGCCTGCCGATGAAATGCCAGCGGTATTTCGGATCGTATTTGTCAACAAGTTCCTGCACTCTGTTTTCGCCGAGCACAAACTCGGGCGCAAGAGCCGCAAACTCGTCCACCACTTCTTTTGGCTGAGTTTTGGTTGCCGCAACAAGCGTTATTGGGCGGTGACAACGCATTACGTCGTCACGCACTTTTTGCAAATTTTCAGTGAGTATCATACCCTTGCCGTCAATCCGCCTTTTGAATGATATAATCGCCTTTTACGTCGTCGAAAACGAGCATTTGTTTTTTGCCGCCCTCATCGAAGACCACTTTGATGATCTCGGGCGCGATGTTTTCGGCTGAAATGATTTTGCCGTCAAACTTCTTGTATGCGTCAAGCAAAATCTCCATTTTTTCGCTGTCGTACTCGCCGATATCGTCACTGACAAACAGCACGTTGCCAAACATGTGATTGACGGTTGCAAGCAAACGTTTTTGTTGCATTGTGTAGCCCGCCTTTTTCATGCCGCCGTCACGCAAGAAGAACACGTCGGGATCGTTTGCCCAAATCCTGCCGTTGAGATGACGGCGATACACGCTGTTGACCATCGCCATTTTTGCGGAAATGATCTCTTGATTGGTGACTTTCACGTAAAATTTTTCTTTGAAAGTGTTCTCAACGTCACAGCTTATTCTGCACGCGTCCACCACTCCGAACGCAGGCGCAAGCGGCACTCCGCATCCGAGAATGATTTTGTCGCGGCAACACTCTCTCAAAAAGTCCATTGCCTCGCACATGAGTTGACCGCGCGTCTTGTTGTTTCTTGGCAGAATCGCAGCCGCATACAAGAAATCGAGCTTGACCATATCAAAGCCCCATTCGTCAAAAACCTTGTCGAAATACGCCTTGATGTAATCTCTCACTTCTTCCTTTTCAAAGTCGAGCGCAAAGAATCCGCCCCACGCTATGCCGCTTATCACTTTTCTGCCGTGCTTGTCTCGGATGAGCCAATCGGGATGTTCTTTTATGACGTTTGCGCCGAATTGCGCTGCAAACGGAGCGTACCAAAGCCCCGCTTTTAGACCTTGCTCGTGGATCTTGTCCACAATAGGTTTAAGCCCGTTTGGAAACTTCTTTTCATCGATGTCCCAATCGCCCACTTTGGTCTCGTATCCGTCGTCGATTTGGAAGATGTTTGCGCTATCACCGGCTCTTTTTAAGCCGTTTAGATCACGCAAAATGATCTCTTCGTTGATGTTTTGATAGTAGTTGTACCAAGACGTGTAACCGGCAAGATGATCCACCCTGCCCGTGTTTTTTCTCGGATACAAGGCAAAATATTCGTCAAACACTTTGTCATAGCCGCCTTGGCATCTGACAAGATCGAACAGCCGATAATCGCTTGCAATCGTCAAGCCTTCCACGTCTTTCTTTGCAACAAACACGTTCTCGCGCATGTCCGCGTAAAACACAGTGTATCCCGTGCGCTCGTTGAGCGAGCCGACAAGCTCCACCTTTTCGTCTATGCGGAAATAGCAATAGGAAAAACCGTGATACATATCCCTTCCGTACTCGCAAAAGCGATAATCGCCGCTCGCGCCCGAAAAATCTCGCGCGATAGGCAGTTTCGACAGCGAGCGCAAGCCGTACTGCATGTCCCCTTTCTTGTATTCTCTAGAAGACGTCCAAGATTGAAAACCGTTGCCGAAAAAGCGTTCTTTGTTCTCAAAATAGTGGTCGTATATAAGCTCCGCAAGCTCGATTTTCATCTCTTCGTGCGGATAAATCACAATCTTGACAGCGTCTTCGCCGCCTTCGTCCACCAAATCGAATCTCTCGGATGAATACCCACCCTTCACTTGCGCAAATTCTATGGAATCTTCAACGTACTTGCCGCCGACAAGATACCCGATTTTGAGAGTGTAATCTTTCAAATTCATACATTTCCCCCTATATTGACATATAAGATAATTTATTATAACAAACTTTCGCGCGAATGTAAAGACGGCTTTTGCAAAATATAAAAAGTTGTAAAATATAGTTTTATTGTCATCCTGTCAATGCAAAACGGAGATGTTTTTATTTTTCCTTGTCATCCTGAGCTTGTCGAAGGATCTAGCGTAGCGAAAAAGCAACGTACGGTGTACGCCTTACGGCTGGATGTTTCGGCAGGCTCAACATGACAAGGAAAAATTGATATTTTCGCCCGTAATAATCACTCATTCGAAATGTTCTTATAAACGGACTGTGCGTATTCGAAGTGAGCGTTCGCAAGGCGAACGCCGAGATAAGCGCCGAGCTTACGTCACACACAAGCCCATTTTGCAACGATTACAACTTGTTGCAATCGTTTGCCTTTTGGTCTTTGTGTTCCTTTTTACCACACGCCAAAAACTGCGCTTTCATCTTTCTTACTCACACCCAAGTTCGCTTGTTTTTGACGTGCGGGAGCCCTTGTGTGTGAAGTACGAGAATGCGTGGCACTGTGTTGCGCAAGCCGCCACGCAGGCGAAGTGGCATAACAAGGGGACGATACCTATCTATGCGAGTGCCGCCTGTCTTCCCCGCGAGCGACGGATAACATTGTAGAGAAAGCACTCTATACGAGTTGTGGAAGAAATACCGGCACGGACCGGAAAGATGGGACAATTCTATTTAGAGTTTCAACCGCAAAACTTTTGTGGAGCCGTGCACTCATAAAAACTTATCGGGCGCAATTGTTTGTCGTTTCGTTTCCACGAGATTGCCACGCCGAACATGTCGGCTCGCAATGACAGAGTTTTTTTTGCGAGTGCGCCCCATAACGAACAACTTAAAAAATTCCCCGTGAGCGCGATATTGAGATGAATAGCAAGGAAGGTGCGGCTTGAACCAAAACCCAGCGTACTCAAACGTACGTGATTTTGGGGCAAGCCGTGTCTGACGATGCTATTCGCTCAATAGCGCGCTCACGGAGACTTCATACGCAACCCGCTCTTCTATCTCTCCGCTTTCGAGTTGCTTTTGATAGGGGCGAGATTGGATGCGGCCTACAAGACGCACTTTGTCGCCAACGGAAAAGGTGGAGGCAAAACGCGCGTTCCTGCCCCAAGCTATGGCAGGGATATAGTCGGATTTGTTGTAGGCGCGGTTGACAGCAACCAGAAGGTCGCAAATCTCGCGCTTGAACGGGGTTGTGCGATAGATCGGCGGCTTGCAAACGTAGCCTTCTATCTCGATGGAATTGGGAAGTTGCTCGTCATAGTCGCAAAGCTCGCGAACAAACACTTTAAGCACAAGCTTGCTGTGGTTTTCAACGATTTTGTTGTAGCTGCGAAATTGTCCGATTAAACCGATTAGATTCCCGATTTCAAAGTTATTTTCGCCGATTATGCGTTCGCTCACGGTGACGGGAACAAAGTCTTTTTGTCCCGACAATCTCTGCACCGCTATGGTGAAATCATAAAACTTTTCGTCCATAATTTCGTGCGAAAATTCAAGCTCGCTCGCAATCTGACCGCTAAGGTGCACTACGTTGTTTTGCATTTGTTCATAACTCATAATTTTTCTCCTTTATTTATGCGTTTTTGCGTTGAACGCCGTTGTTGTCCACTGTGAAATCGGATGTGGCGACAAGCTCCGACAAGGTGACAAAGCGAAACCCTTTCGCCCTAAGCCCCGTGAGAATCATGGGCAAAGCGTCAAGAATATGTTCGCTGTTGTTGTGAAAAAGCACGATATCTCCGTTTTTGGCTTTTGGCACTACCCTGTCGTAAATCTGTTTTGCGCCAAGACCTTTCCAATCGAGCGAGTCGATAGACCATTGCACGCCCACCATATTCAAGCTCTCGATCGCCGTCATGAGCTTGTTGTCGTAATCACCGAACGGAGCACGGAAAAAAACAGGAGTTTTGCCTGTCAACTCTTTGGCTCTGTCGTTGACGTATTCGATCTCGTTTTTGATCTCGTCTTGGCTGAGTTTGGGCATATTCAAGTGATTGCGAGAATGGTTGCCCACATCAAAGCCCGCATCGGCGATCGCCTTTGTTTCTTTCTCGAATTTATCCATCCAAAACCCGACCAAAAAGAACGTACCTTTCGCGCCGAATTGCGACATAATATCGAGTATTCCCTGCGTTTTGTCCGCTCCCCACGCCGCATCGAACGTCAGCGCAATGACCTTTTCATCCGTATCCACCGAATATACGGGGATTTTGCGCGTGGATTTGCCGAAATACACGCATGCGCTGTCGGTGACGGCAACGCTCGATAGAAGAATCACCGCAACGAGCGACAGCGATATAAAGCCGATTATGGTTGCTTTTTTGACCGTTAGAAACACTCTGCACCCCCGATTGTATGCGCTTTTAAGCGGCAAAATTTCGCTTTTATTGTCGCCGATCGTCGAAGATTCGGCGATTTTGCAAAAATCCGCTCGCGCCTACATATATACATATTTTTCAAATGCGCGGTTTATGCAAAACAAGAGCAATAAAGCCATTAATATCAACGGGATTTTCACCTTGTGCAATCGCAAAATTCAAAAAAACTCGAATGCGCGCGCCTTTTACAAAAATCAAATGTTTGACTTATGTTTTGCGCGATAGTATAATAATCGTATGAAAAGAATTGCCACACAAAAAAACGGATTTTGGAAAAGAGTGTTCATCAACATCCCCTTCGTGCTGTTGATTGCGTTGATGATCGCCCTGTTCGGCGGTGGTTTGCTGTTGATTTTTTATTCGATAGCGTCACTTTTCGCGTTCAAAAGCGCAATGATATTCCTTATTCTCGCAGGCGCGGGAGTCATCGCGATCGGCGCGGGGCTTGCGCTCATCGTTGCGTATCGCAAATATTTTGACTTCTACAACAAGAAAATGGGCTGGGAATACCCCGACAAACCCAAAAAGGAACAAAAATCTGTGGTGGACGGCAAAAAATCCGTCAAGGACTACTTCACCCTGTCCAACATCTCGCTCGCCGTCCTTGCAATCGGCGCGCTTTTTACAATCATATCGGCGGCTCTCGGGTGCATCAACAGAGATAATTGGGTTGCCGACACAAAGTCTTTTATGGAAAGCAACGGCTACTATTCCAACGTAGATCACCGCATGCACAGCGAGACCGTTCACGCAACCGGCACGTCAGAGAAAGTTGGCAAAATCGAGTTGAATTTCACCGAAAAACAAGCTGTAATCATCTACACGTCAGAGCCGAGCAAGCTCGGCATGGTCAGCTATGACTACTATGTCAAGTTTCCAAATCAACTCTCATTCAACAGATCGAGCGACGGCACAATCACAATCAACGAAGCAACTCCGCCCGTCATACAGGAAACGACTATCAAAAAACTGTTTTTCTTCCTTTTCAAAGATTTCAATGTGGAAAAACAAGTACTGATTTATCTGCCCGTCGACGCAAAAGAAGGCATGCCCAACTATATCGAAATCGTGGGCAACAACGTCATCTATGCGGCAAACGATAAACTCTCGGAAAAAGCCTGAAAAACACAACGACAGAACAAAATCATACAAGAAAAGCCATGAAAAATCGCACGCGATTGCGTACGATTTTTTTTCGCAAAAAAAGCGGTTTCACGCATCTAACCATGTCGTTTTCACTTTATCATCTTCGCTCCGCCTTTGAAAGACGCAAGGATTCCCGTCTGAAAAACCGGCTTAACAAGGCGTGCTTTTCGCAATATAGCTTGTTCGACAAGCCGCTCGATAAGAGATGAAAACGGCATATCGAAAAGGTAGAACGCCATCGATCCGGGGATTGTGTTTATCTCGTTGATATACACTTTTTTGCGCTTTTCGTCCACGAGATAATCCACTCTCACCACCCCGAAAAGCCCCATTTCTTTGTACACACGCTCTGTATTCGCCTTGACTATCAACTCAAGAGATCCTATATCGGCTGGCATAATCCGCTCGCTCACGCGCGCTTTTTCGCCACGCGCGTATTTGTCGTCAAATGTCAAAAACTCGCTTGCGGTGCACGGCCTTTCGGTGTTTGACAGCACGATTTTGCCGTTTTCTTCAAATGCGGCGCAGTTGACTTCCTTAAAATCGGACAATTTCTTCTCCGCAATCGCCTTATCGTCAAAACCGAACGCAACGTCAAGCGCGTCAAGAAGGCTTTCGTCGTCATGGGCAACAGCAATGCCGATGCTGCTGCCGCTTGAAGACGGCTTGACGATTATGGGATAATCAAGCACCGCTTTTAGCCACTCCACAGCGCCTTGTCTGTCTTTTTCAAAGTCGGCTTTCATCACAGTTTCATAGGGCAAGACGTTGAGCAAAAGGGATGAAAACACGCTCTTTGAAAACACTTTGTCCATACAGCACGCGCTTGCAAGCACGCCGCAAGACGTGTAGGCAATGCCGTTGAATTCCATTATGCCTTGCAAAGTTCCGTTTTCTCCTTCACCGCCGTGACAACACAAAAACGCAACGTCGGGCTTGAAAACCTTGACGAGTTTTCCTCGCTTGAATTTGAAAAACTCGCCATTTATAAGATATGCCTTTTCGTGCAACGCCGGATTGAACGGAGTGAACTGTTTTATATCGTCAACGTCACCGACATAAAAATTGCCGTCGTCAACGTAGACGGGTTCAACCTTGAATTTTGACTTGTCTATGTTTTTCAGCACCTGCATAGCGGTTATGATCGAGATCTCTTTTTCAAGCGATCGACCGCCGAAAATCAGAGCAACTTTTCTTTGCATACACACTCCTTCACTTTTCTTTTTGACGTTTCTTTTGCCAATATATGCAAGCAAAAATCGATAGGTGACAACGTGCATTTTTGCCAAAAATCCACTGATCGATTGGAATCGAATTATCACACATTTGTATGATATAATTTTCAGAGTTTTACATTTTTTGCCGTTTTTTAGAATAGTCTATTCTAAAAATAGCTGTTTTTTAGAGTATTTCGCCGATTTTACACTACACTTTGTCTTCAAATATGTCAGGCAGGTCATTGAGTATCAAAAGCGTATCTCCCACTCTCAAGGTGTTTGGAAAGTCATTTTCACAGTCTTTCAGACTGTCGTATACGTATATCTCGCCGCAAAAATCGCCACTCTTCAACGCTTTCAAAATCGCAAGACTTCTCTTCTTCCCCACAAGCAAAACAACGTCTGCGACAAGCGAGATTTGCTCGCCCAATCTTTCGTTTTGCCACTCTTCTTTTTCGCCGAGTTCGACAAGTCCCGGCGTCATAACAACCTTTCTTGTGTCAAACATATCGAGCGTATCAAGGGCAAGTCTTGCGCCATCGGGATTGGAATTGAAACTGTCGTCAATGATTGTGATTCCGCTCCCTTTGACAAGCTGTTGGCGATGCGGCACTGCGCTCAACGATTGCACGCCGTTTTGAATATACGCAATTTCAACACCCAACTTAAGCGCAACGCCGATTGCAAGCAACACGTTTTCAACGTTGTGTATGCCCAGCAAATTTGTGTGCGCCGCAAAACTTTCATCCCCCACCACAACTTCAAAATCGCTTCCATTTTTGCCAACCGAGATATTGACCGCCTTCACGTCGCACTCATCGTCAAAGCCTGCATATATCACTTCGGGTATGGGGTTTTGCGAAACAAGTTTCGGCTCGGTCACACTTTTCAATTTTCCGTTGATCACACACGTGCCGTCACCCACTTCAAGTATTCGACACTTCTCCTTTTTGATGTTGTCTATGCTCTTGAAAGTTTGAAGATGTTGCTCGTTTATGCCCGTCAGCACGGCAATATGCGGCTTTACGATTTGCATAAGTCGCTTTATATCACCCTTGCGCCTTGCGCCGAACTCGGCAATGAACACTTCGTGCGTTGGATCGAGCGTATTGACGGTCTTTGAAATCCCCATGGGCGTGTTGTAGCTTTCGGGCGTTGCCAAAACGTTGTATTTTTGCGAAAGTATGGTTGCGATATAGTTTTTCACCGATGTTTTTCCATAACTGCCCGTGACTGCGATTTTGATGAGATCGGGACGCTTTTTCAATCGTTTTGCCGTTCTTAGCTCAAAGCGGCGATTGTTTAGCCGCTCAAACACGTTTATGACGGATGCAAAAATCATAAATATCAGCGGAAAAACAAGCACGAACGCAAAAAACACGAGATATCGCAAGTACGAATCGGCAAGATTTGCGTTTGCGGCAGCCAAAGCGCACGTTCCCGCCGCGCATGCGCATAAGGACACGAACAAAAGACACCTGACCGCGCGTTTTGTGTATTTGAGCGGTTTCTTGCGATCGGGCAAATCTTCCATAAAGTAGAGCGCGATCTCCGTCACAAAGAAAAACATGGCAATCAAAAAGCCCCAAAACGCTTTTGCTTGAAAGAAATAGAACCCGAGCCACACCGAAAAGAACACCGCGACGCTTGCAATGTCGATAAGATACACTCTGCGAAGGCGTTTGTTGGCAAAAATCTCGCTTATGCGATAGTTGTCGCTTTGTATGGCATACAAATACGGTCGCGCCATAAAAAAGCTGACGAGAAAAAGCAGCACAATATAAAACCAGTCACCGCGCAAGAGCGTCATAATTTCTCCTTATTCGCTCATATATACGCAACTTATCGCCAATTTGTGACCGATTTTGCCGACATATATCTCAACAAAGCCACTAAACAGCAGATTTTTGCGACATAAAAATGTTTCATGAAACATGCGAAAAATTCTGGTGAAAGGATTTTGCAAAATTCACCGCACTTTTTTTCAATCTGTAATCAAATCTCAAACCACATTCACGCTATACGCAACTTGCGTTTCAAAAACTAGTTGATTTTATCATATACTTCTTCAAGCCGCCCGCAAATCCGATTTATACTTTCTTACAACCGCAAATCTTTCAAATCGCACTCTGTCAATCAACCATTTGTCCAACTGCCTATTTCCCAACGATTTTTTAAGACGTTTCTTCAAGCGGCTCACTCTTTCAAAAACGCTTTCAAGATCATATCAAAAGCATACGCGTCTTCAAGATAGGCAAAGTGTCCGCCGCTCAAAACAAATCCGTCCGCGCCGTGTATGTGCTTTTTCAAGTGCCTATACATATACATCGGCGTTTCCTTGTCCTTATCGCCCCAAAATATCGCCGTCTTGCAACTGATATTTTTCAAAATCGGTCGCTCGTCATAGTTGACGACTTTCACAAACGTTTTCTTCATATTGTCGCTCGCTTTTTGATAATCGCAAGAGCCGCCAAGCCCGTTCAAACCCAATTTTTTGAGCGTCTTGTGCATGGCAACTTTTATATAATAGGACGGTTTTCTTCTAGGTTTTACGCCTGCGCTGTCCACCAAAACGAGCTTTTTGACGTATTGCGGATGATATGCGGCAAGGAAAATCGCAACTCTGCCGCCAAAGGAGTGACCGACAAAAGTCGCTTGTTTTATGCAAAGAAGATCGAGCAATTCTATCAAGTCCGCGGCATAATCGTCAACGCCGTGCGCGCTCGGCTCATCCGAATCGCCAAAGCCCGCAAAATCGATTGCCGTCACTCTATATTCGCCGCAAAGCGAGTTCATTTCTCGTGCGAAAGCGTCGCAATTTGCGCCCCAGCCATGCAAAAACACCACGTTTTCGCCCTTGCCGAAGCTCTTGTATGCGATCTTTCTTTCGCCGATAAAAAAATGACGCTTGCCTTTATCGCTTGCGTCATTCGTGTCTGAAATATTGTTGATTTTGCTGTTCTTTCGGGTGTAAAAGCCGTTGTTTTCTGTCACTTTCTATCCCTATATTGTGCCGATTTATCATTCAATCGGCGTTTTGATTGCCTGTATATACGGCGGTATTTATCTTTATATGCAGCTTTTGGCATTGCCGACAAATAGCAATGGTCGGCACCCTCAAAGGCTAAGCCACATAATAAGCGCGTCATGCAAATTGTTGTAGTATCTCGGGCGCACGCCTTCCACGGTGAATCCGAAACTTTTGTACAATGCGATCGCCGGCAAGTTGATGTCCTTGACTTCGAGCGTCATGGCTTTTATGCCGAGAAGTCTTGCTCTTGAAATAAGCTCGCTCATCAGCAACGTGCCGATGCCTTTGCCGCGATTGCCCGCCTTGACGGCTATGTTTGTGATATGCGCCTCGTCAAGCACCTTGTGAAAACCGCCGTAGCAAACCACTTCGTCACCGCGCACCCCCACGAGATAGTAGGCATTTTCGTCTTCGACCTCGGGGATGAACATACGCTCGCTCCACGGCTGATCGAAAGCTTCTTGCTCGATTTGCACCATCTGTTTCAAGTGTTCGTATCTGAGCGGATCAAACTTCATCTTTTTCTCTCTCCGCTTGCGATTTTCTCATATAGAACGACTCAAATACGCTGACAAACTCTTTGTTTTTCGCCTTGATTGCCGCAACTTCCGCAAGCGTTTTATCAACGCTTGCAAGCGGTGAAAACTCAATTTTTGCAGCATCTGACGCACTCAATTGCCCTTTTTCGACAAAAGATTGCTTTGCGACTTTGCCGTCCGCACACTCGGCAAGATACAAATTGCCATGTCCTGCGTCAACGCCTGCGAGCACGCATTGTCTATTGTATGCGATAAGCTCAAAAGCCGTGATTGCGATGCGTTTTGCACCCGTTGCAAACGCAAGAGCCGTCATCGCCGACACTCCGATGCGAATCCCCGTGAACGAGCCGGGGCCAACCACAACGCCGATTACATCGAGATCGTCCACCGCAACATCGTGCGTGTCGAGCATCTCTTTCACACTCGGCATAAGCGTTGCGCTGTGTCCGCTTTTGCCGATTTCTTTCGTATAGGAAAAGATCTCTCCGTTTTTGACGAGCGCAATGCTAAGTCCCGTTGACGTGGTGTCTATCGCAAGAATGTTCATAATTTGCCTTTCCGATTGGTTTATTTTTGAGTATTTTCAGCTGTTTCGACGGATTGTACACTCTCACAATCCACACAATCATTTGTTGTGTTTTCGATGCTTAGCGTGCCGATTCGTCTTTGCTATCCGCCTTGACGACCGCTTCGTCCGATGTTTGATTTTCATCGACTTTTGCGGCATCTATACGGCTATCTTCATCTTCGTCCGCAACGGACTTGCCGTTTTCGTCTTGAAGAAGGGTTATGTCGTATTCTCTTTCCGTTTCTGCAAGCGTCTTGACGTCGATCTTGATGACTTTGCCGTCAAAATGCTCGAATTTGTTCCACTCGATCACGGTCACGGCGTCTTCGTCAAAGCACTCTTCGATGCCAAGCTCTGCAAGTTCGTCCGCGCTTTCCACTCTGTACATATCAAGGTGGTTGAGCTTCACTCTGCCGTCTTCATAGATGTTGAGAATGGTAAAGGTCGGGCTTGTCACTTCTTCTTTGACGCCGAGAGCCTTGGCAAGACCTTTTGTGAAAGTGGTTTTGCCAGCGCCCAAATCGCCTTCGAGCAACACGACTTCGCCGCCGTCAAGCGTCTTTGCAAACTTCTCCGCAAGCGCGTACGTTTGCTCAACGGACTTGACTTTGTGAGTGCCGAAAACTCCGTGTTTTATCATGCTTGTGCCGTCCCAGTGCAAGATTTTGGACAAACGCTTGTACAATACAAACGTCAAACCGCTTACTATTATACATCTAAATAGATTAAAAGGCAACACGCCGAGCCACAAATAATAGTTGTAGAACGTGTCTGCGGTGATGTTTTTGTAGAGCGGTTTCAAAACGCCGACGATTGCGTCAAAATTGCCGCCGAAATAGAGCTGCACGTAAAACGGAATGGAGATGACTCTGTTGACGATTATTGCCACAGCTGTCACAATCAAAGAGCCTGCAACAACGCCGATAAACGCGTGCTTTTTGTCTTTGTGGAAATAGTATATGAGCGATGCCGGCAGCACAAACGCTATGCCGAGCAGTATGTCCGTTGCCTCGCCCACCCATTGCGTTGACGTCATCGGAAACTTGAACAGGCACTTCAAAACAATGATTATGCACGCGCTCACGGGGCCCATAGAAAAGCCTGCGAGCAATGCGGGAAGTTCACTGATTTGAATGTCCAAAAAGGACGGGAACATAAACGGCAACTTGAATTTGCCAAACGCATACAAGATGAACGAAAGTGCCGTAAGCAGTGCGACTTTTGCAACGTATGCGGTTGTAAATTTCGGATTTTTGAAACGCTCGAGAGTGCGTTTTATGTCCGCTTTGGTGGTTTTCGGCGCGTTTTTGGACGCCGTGTCGATTGCAATCTCGCTTGCAACGCTGCCATTACTCTTTGTTTTGCTCATTTTTCTCCTTTGGCGCAACGTTTTTTGAGATTTACCGAGTTCGGCATAAAAAAATTGCGCCTTCAAGGGCGCAAACATAACTGAAAAGAGATTATGTCGCTTCTTCCATCCGGACTATACCGTCGGTCAAGGAATCGCACCTTGTCGGCACGCGGATCGCGTGTTCGCGGACTATACCGCCGGTGATGATTTGAACATCGCCCCGAAGCATTTATTATGATAGACTTGTAGCCGCAACTTGTCAAGCGCAAATATGCGTATGGTATGGATTTTTTGATTTTTGCAAACAATATAGTCATGCAACAAGAGATCGTCACCCCATCGGACTACAAAATCGCGCGCCCAATAGCAGAAGAAACCGCTCTGCAAGGTGCATTGCAAACCGTGTCGCAAGAGATAGAAAACACCGCAACTTCCGTTGCACTTATGCACGAAAAAGTCGTGGGTGCAAAGTGTTTTACGCTTGACAACGCTTTGGTGGTTGCAGTGATTTTGCAACCCATTTATCTCAAAAGCGAGCGTGACTGTTGCCTAAACGAGATAAAAACCACCGTTGAAAGCAAAACGAGCGTCACAACGCTTGTCACAACGGATATCGACGTGTACACGAAAATCAAATCGGAAATGACGATAGAGCAAAAAGCCGCGCTATACAAAAAAGTCACGGATAGACTGTGACTTTTTTAGAAAATTGCCGTTTAGATTGCTCAAAACGCTGTTTTTTATGTTGTGATTTTCACCTTTGACACTCGTCGCATCGTAGCTTTTGTCAATATTTTGCGAAAATGCGGTTTTCAAGCCGCGATAAAATCATTTGTCGCTCTTTTCGCCGACGTATTTGTGCATATTTTCGCCGTCCGCCCAAAGTTTTTCAAGGCAGTAGAACATTCTCGTTTCATCGTTGAAGATGTGCACGATCACTCCGCCGTAGTCGAGAACAGCCCATTTGCCGTCACCCACACCGTCCGTATGCGTGGGTTCGATGCCGTTTTCCGACATCTTTTCGTCCACAAATTCGGCAAGAGCCTTGACTTGCTTGTTGCTTTTTGCCGTGCAGATCACAAAATAGTCCGTCAACACGGTCAAGTGCGCAACGTCAAGCACGGTGATATCCACCGCTTTATGCTCGTCGAGTTCGCGACAAATAATATCTTTCATTTCAATAGGTTCCATAAAGTCTCCTTTGGTCTTTTGTACATTTTATTGTTGTTTGAACGGTTTTGCCATTCCTTGACACTATAATACCACGCATCGGGCGGTTTTTCAACGGTGATTTTTCGCTATTGCGATTTTCTTGCGGCGATTTTTCACTTTTGGCAAATCACGGCGTTGGCAATGTCGAAATCAGCAACAATCCGACTATTTGTCAAGATAAAACTCAACCGCTTGTTTTGTGAGCGGATGCATAGGTTTTCCGCTTTTTGTCACCTTGCCGTAGGTGTAGCCGAGCACCGCTTTGAACCCTTCGTCAAAGTTGCGCATGGCAATCTCTCTCAATCGGGGAATCGGCTCATACATTCTGTCAAAAGACAGGCTGTCGGCGGTGTACACCAACTTTTCGAGCATGGTCATATCCGCTTTTGCCGTGGTGTGATAGCGTATCGCATCGAGAACGTCTTCATCTTCTATGCCGAAATCTCGCCTTGCCTTCTCCGCTCCCAAAAACTGATGCAACACCGGCGTGCCGATTGCGCCCTCAGGCACGTCCAATCCGTCAACTGACGGGCGTTGTTTTGCGTTGTCGTGCAAAAAGCATGCAAGGAACGTCTTTGTGAAGTCCTGTTTGAGATTGTGGCGAGAATTTAGCTCCATAGCGGTAAGAACAACCGCTTTGCTATGCTCGAAAAGCTCATCCGTTTGGTAGGATTCGAGCTGTTTCGCCATATGCGAATACTCCTTGAACAGATGAAGCTCGTCAATCTTTGCTTTCACCCTTTCGTCAAGCTCGTCGCAATCGTCGCCCATGAGAAGTTTTGCACGAACAACGGAAGACGACACGTCTTGCCCTACGTAATCGACAAGGATAAACTCTCCGCCGAAACGGCTTTGCAATTCTCTTGACTTGACGCCGATATCGTCAAAACCTTCCCTTCCGCACACGGCTATGGGACAAGTTGCGACAATCTGCTCGGGGTGATACCAAGTGTCGAAATATTCAAGGCTGTCCCCGCCGATAAGATAGACTATATCGCCGTATTTTTGTTTGAGAACAGGCAGCGTAATCGCGCTGTAATTGTCTTGACCGCGCTCGTTTTCTATGTCGTCAATGACAAAATCGAAGTCGGCAAAAGCGACCTTCAAAAGCTCGCATCGAGTGGCAAAATCCAAAAATCCCGCGCTTTTGTGCGGCGGTGTGACTGTGGGGACAAGCACCAGTTTGTCAATCCCGAGTTGTTGCATGGCACGTTTGCACATGCTTGCGTGTTCAATGTGCGGCGGATCGAATGCACCGCCGAAAATCAAAGTCTTTTGCATATCTATATTATACAATGATTGAAGATTATTATCAATTGTTTGACGTGCGTTTTGCGTATCGAAAAACACAATTTGGGCAAAAATCGCAATATGTCAAAAACTCTCGATTATATTTTTGCAAGCATAGTGCTGTCGCTTGTCACGTTCAGTTGGTCAACCTTTGTATTTCACAGCTGGATCGGCGCGCTCGTGTTCTCTTGCGCTTTTACGGCGGTTGTGATATTCACGATAAGTTATGCCAAGCAAAAAACTTCAAAGCCGTATTCTTGGGAGCGGTTGGAGCTTGAATTTTGCTTGCGTGGCAACGAGTACGTCATAAAAACGCTTTTGCGTGCTATAAAAAACAGCGATTTTAAGAATAGTCGTTCCCATATTTTGCTTGAAGATTGCGTGATAATTGCCAATTTCAAGTTTTCACCGCTCGGCGCAAGCGACGTTGCAGCGGCGTGCAATCTTGCGCTGAAACACGAAAAACAAGAAGTTTTTCTGCTTGCAAAAGGCTTGGATCGCAAAGCCTATCGCATAGCAAACCTTGAAAGGATAAAGCTCAATCTCATCAAAACAAAGCAAATCTTCCGCTTTCTTGCAAAGCGCAACGCCCTGCCAAACCTTGAAAAAACAAAAACGAAATTCGATCTAAAAGGCGTCTTCGAAACAATTCTCAACAGGCGCAACTTCAAAAACTATGCCTTTTCAGGCTCGATACTTATCCTTGTGTCCTTCATCACTCCACTAAAAATCTACTATATCGTCATCGGTTCGCTCACTCTTTTTGCCGCCCTACTCACGCTATCCCCACTCGGCAACGGCAGTTTTAC
This sequence comes from uncultured Eubacteriales bacterium, assembly GCA_900548005.1. Taxonomy (GTDB): domain Bacteria; phylum Bacillota; class Clostridia; order Christensenellales; family CAG-917; genus CAG-475. The sequence goes on from URIZ01000003.1 coordinate 93,645, forward strand.
ATCCCCAAAAGTCTTCGCCCGCCTCGAACGCGAACTCGAAGACGAGTATAAACGGGAATGACAAGGACAATTTGTATTTCAACGAATATTCCAATCGGGTGTGGGTGTCTCACCCAATCGTCATTCTGAGCGTAGTCGAAGGATCTAGCGTAGCGAAAAGAAAAAGCAAGATATGCGCCTTACGGCTGGATGTTTCGGCAGGCGCAACATGACAAGGAAAAATTTTAAATTTTACCGCTTAAACAACCAAGCCGACAATCTTGCGAAATTGCGGCAGGAGTTTTTATCCGTGTTTGAACTGATAGCAAAGATTTTCGGCGCGGTTAGCTAAGCAAAAGCCTAATGCGGCTCTCGGTGTTGCTTGCACGCAAGCGATGCCGTTGCCGCAATGACGGCTTTTGTTCGAAGTGCCTTAATCTTGATTAATCGCATATTTGGATGAATAGCAAGGAAACACCCATCCGAAACAAAACCAAATGTACAAGTAGTACATGATTTTCGAGCGGATGGGTGTTAACGCAGCTATTCGCCAAACAGCATCTCAATCTTGATTAATCGCATATTTGGATGAAGAACAAGAAAACACCCATCCGAAACAAAACCCAACGTACAAAATAGTACGTGATTTTGGAGCGGATGGGTGTTGACGCAGTTATTCGCCAAATAGGCGATTAATCAACCCATTCAAACTCGATGTCGCCAATAACAACAGTATCCCCTTCCTTCATACCGCGCTTTTTAAGCTCGGCGATAACTCCGCGGTCTTTGAGAACCTTTTGGAAGAATGCGAAGGAATCTTGAGAAGAAATGGTGACGTTTTGGATGAGGAAGTCAACAAGACCGCCGTCAACGAAGAACGAGCCGTCGTCAAGACGTGTGACGGTGAATTTTTGATCGCTCTTGGGCTCAAGCTCGAAGGTTTCGTCACGCTCGATGCGAGAAGGCGGAGGAAGCTCGTCCACTTTCTCTTTCATGACTTTGAGAAGCTCGTCAATGCCTTGATGCGTGAGCGCGGACACAACGTACACCTTTTTGCCGATCGCCTTTTCAAACTTGGCGATTTCATCGGGATCGGTGAGAAGATCTGCCTTGCCTGCAACGACAATTTGCGGAATCTGAGCGAGTTTTTCGCTGTAAGTGGCAAGCTCGGCATTGATTTTGTTGTAGTCGTCAATGGGATCTCTGCCTTCACTGCCGCTGATGTCCACAACGTGAACGATAAGGCGCACGCGCTCTATGTGGCGCAAGAAATAGTGTCCCAGACCTGCGCCTTCGCTTGCCCCCTCGATTAGACCGGGGATGTCGGCGATGACAAAACTCTCATCGTACATTTGTACAACGCCCAAGTTTGGATTGATTGTCGTGAAATGGTAGTTGGCGATTTTGGGTTTTGCAGACGTCAAAACGCTCAAAAGCGTGGATTTTCCGACATTGGGAAAACCGACAAGACCAACGTCCGCAATGGTTTTGAGCTCAAGCGTGACCTGATGCTCTTCGGTGGTTTCGCCAAGTTGCGAGAAAGACGGAGCTTGACGTTTTGCGTGCGCAAAGCGGTTGTTCCCTTTGCCTCCGCGACCGCCTTTGAGAGCCACAAACGTCTCGCCGTCATCAAACAAATCGCAGATGACTTTGCCGCTTTGAGTGTCGCGAATGACAGTGCCGACAGGCACTTTGATGACAAGCGGCGGAGCAGATTTGCCCGTGCAATTTTTGGACTCGCCGTCGCCGCCGTTTTGCGCGCGATAGAATTTTTGAAATTTGAAATCGATAAGGGTGTTTATATCCTTATCCGCAACAAACACTACGTCGCCGCCGTTGCCGCCGTCACCGCCGTCCGGACCGCCGTTCGGCACAAACTTCTCACGGTGAAAAGACACTTTGCCGTTGCCGCCGTTGCCTGCTTTTATAAAGATTTTTACATAATCGAGAAACATAAGTTTCACCTTCCTTTGCCCTTTTCGGGCGGGAATTTTGTCTTGTTGCCGAGCAAAGTTTACCCTGTTGCGCGAAACTGTCAAATCGGCAAAACATCACTGTTTGGTATGTCATCACGCAAGACAATTCCAAAAATCAGCGTTTTTTAGAATTGTTTTGCCGTTTTACCTTGTGTAGAGTGATTTGTGACATACACAATGAGATTATATCACTTTTCACTGTCTTTTGCAAACTGTTGAAGGATTGCCTTTGCAGAACGCTTGCCTGCGCCCATTGCGAGAATCACGGTTGCAGCCCCTGTCATTGCGTCACCGCCCGTATAGAGCCTTTCAACGTTTGTCCTGCCAAACTCGTCTGCGACGATTGTGCCCTTCTTTGACGTTTCGAGCAAAGGAAAACTCTTCTTGATGATGGGATTCGGGCTTGTGCCGAGCGCAACGATGACTTGATCGCATTCTATCTCAAACCCGCTCCCTTCGATCTCAACGGGACGTCTTCTCCCGCTTGCGTCCGGCTCGCCTAGTTGCATACGAATGAGCCTTGCTCCCCTGACGTTGCCTTGCTCGTCACCGAGAATTTCAACGGGATTGACAAGCAAATCGAACTTCACTCCTTCTTGCTCGGCATGTTCGATCTCTTCCGCCCTAGCAGGCATTTCCGCACGAGAGCGGCGATACACCAACGTCACGTCGCTGCCAAGTCGCAAAGCGGTGCGCGCCGCGTCCATTGCAACGTTGCCTGCGCCCACAACCACGGTGCGTTTTGCTCTGCGTATGGGGGTTATACTGTCCGCCTTGTACGCTTTCATAAGGTTGACGCGCGTCAGATACTCGTTTGACGAATACACGCCGTTGAGATTTTCGCCCTTTATGCGCATAAACATCGGCACGCCTGCGCCGCTTGCGATAAACACGGCGTCATATTCTTCGAGCAGTTCTTCGACAAAAACGCTCTTGCCGACAACCACGTCCTTTTCAATTTTGACGCCGAGAGATTTTACTCCGTCAATCTCCTTTTTGACAAGGGATTTCGGCAATCTAAACTCTGGGATTCCGTACACAAGCACACCGCCCGCTTCGTGCAACGCCTCAAATATCGTCACTTCAACGCCCGCACGCGCAAGATCCGCGCTGCAAGACAGACCGGCAGGTCCCGATCCTACCACGGCAACACGCTTGCCTATCGGACAAGCGGCGTCTGCCGCCGTCAAATCGTTTGCGTGGGCATAATCGGCTACATAGCGTTCGAGATTGCCTATGGCAACGCTGCCGCCGAGTTTTTCACGTCTGACGCAATATTTTTCGCATTGGTTTTCTTGCGGACACACTCTTCCGCAAATCGCCGCGAGATTGTTGTCTATTTTGAGAATTTTTGCCGCGCCGTCCATGTTGCCTTGTCTGATTTTTGCGATAAAATCTGGGATATGCACGCCGACAGGGCAACCGCTCATACATGGCGCATTCTTACAATTAAGGCATCTATCCGCCTCTTCTTTGGCGATTTCGTCCGTATAACCGAGAGCGACTTCGTCAAAATTGTTGCAACGCTCGGATGCGGATTGAGTGGGCATAGCGTGTCTATCAGTCTTGACCATATTCTCTCCTTAAATTGCACAAATGCGCTTGTTCTTGCTCCTTGTAGGTCTTTGAGCGCAATATCGCTTCGTCGAAATCGACGAGATGTCCGTCAAATTCGGGACCGTCTATGCACGCATACTTTGTTTCGCCGCCCACCGTCAAGCGACAGCAACCGCACATACCCGTGCCGTCCACCATCATGGAATTCATGCTGACAACCGTGTCGATTGCAAGCTCTTTTGTGAGCGCGCACACGGCTTTCATCATCGCAAGCGGACCGACTGCGAACACGCAATCGTATTTTTTTCCGCCGTCGACAAGCGATTTGAGCATATCGGTGACAAAACCTTTGTTGCCGTTTGAGCCGTCGTCGGTGACAAGATACAAATTGTCGCAATTTGCTCTAAACTCGTCCGTGTACATCAAAAGGCTCTCGTTGCGCGCGCCGACAATGACGTCAACGCTCTTTTTGTCGCAAGAAAGCTGCTTTGCTTGCGGATATATCACCGCCGCGCCGATGCCGCCACCGACAAGGCATACGCTGTCGTATTTACCAAGATCCGTTGCGTTGCCGAGCGGCCCGACAAAGTCGGCAAGGCAATCGCCCTCGTTCATGTGCGAGAGTTTGAGCGTAGTGTAGCCCACTTCTTGCACGAGAACGGACACCGTGCCGTCCTTGCGAGAATAGTCGCAAATGGTAAAAGGCACTCGCTCGCCGTCATCGTCCGTGCGCAAAATGATAAATTGCCCCGCAAGGCAATGTTTTGCAACCATCGGCGCATATATGACGTACTCGTGTACGTTGGGCGCAAGTTGCTTTTTTGAGATGATTTCAAACTTTTTCATATCCGTTTTTGCAAGCGATTCGATGTTGTGCATGGTTATTCTGCACGCTCGTCAACGCTTTCATTTTGTTAGTTTTTGATAGTATTCGCAATACGGGCGCAGTTCACAAGCGGCGCAATCGGGGTTTTGCGAATGGCAAACGTATCGACCTTGAAATATCAAAAGATGATGCAGTCTTGACCATTTCGACTCGTCAAACGCTTTCATCAACGCTTGCTCGGTTTGCTCGGGAGTCTTGGTGTGGACGATGCCTATGCGGTTTGCCACCCTAAAAACGTGTGTATCCACCGCAATGGCGTTGCCGCCGTACGCTTCGCTGTACACGACGTTTGCCGTCTTTCTGCCCACTCCGTGCAATTTTTCAAGTCCTTCTCTTGTCGCGGGCATGCCGCCTTGCTCGAGAATACTCAGGCTGATAGCCTTGATTGCCTTTGCCTTATTATGATAAAATCCGCAAGAAAATATATGCTTTTCAAGCTCGGCAACGTCCATTCGGGCAAAAGCCTCGGGAGTGTTTGCGATTTTGAAAAGCTCGCTTGTGACTTTGTTTACGCGCTTATCCGTGCATTGAGCGGACAAAACCACCGCAACAAGCAGTTCAAACGGCGTTGTGTAGTCAAGCTCGCACTTCGCATTCGGGTGCATGCTTGACAAAATCTCAAATATTTTCTCATTCGTTTCGGTCATAGCGCAATTATGCCACAAAAAGCGCGCGTTTGCAATAGTTTGCGCGCATACGTGAGAATAACTTTTGTTTTTTTATAAGCATATTTGCGCCCAATAGCAAGAAAAATCCGCGATAGGTTCGATTTGCCGCGCGGTTTGGCGTTTTTGAAAGATTTTAGACGAAAAGCACGACAAGCGTGCTTTTCAAAGCGGAACATTTGCAAAGGCAAATTGCCGCGCTCAAAGCCTGATTGCATTACCGTTTTGCGAAAAATAAAAGAAACCCACCGCCGACGGATAACGCCCGCGCGACAGCACCGCTTTTGCCTGTCCCATGTCCTTTGCAAACAGTTTCACCGACAATCCACACCCGACTCCTGCCGACGACGGAGTGTTGATAAGTTTGCACGACACGCAATAGGACGTCATTTCTTCATAAAAACGCACGGCTTCTTGCCTTGAGCGGAAGGATACGAAAAATTCTCTCATGCTTTACCCCCGAAATTATATGTATCCGCTCCGAGATTAATATATTGAAAACGCACATTTTTTGTGAGCGCGCGCATAGATTGCATATTGAAATGATATATCTTGACAATGCGGCAACATCCCGATACAAGCCAAAATGCGTCATTGACGCGCTGACATACGATATTGCAAACTCCGCAAACGCAGGGCGCGCAGGACACAAAGAATCCGTCTTAAAAACACTTGCGATTGACGAGTGTCGATTGTTTTTGCTTGAAAAATTCGGATGCAAAGACGATTATGACGTGATTTTTACAAAAAATTGCACCGAAGCGTTGAATATGGCGATTTTCGGGTATCTAACCCACTCAAACAAGGCTGTCACAACCAAAAACGAGCATAATTCCGTCTTGCGACCGCTCACAAAACTGCAAAATGACGGCAAGATATCGCTTGCAATCGCTCGCCTTGATGCCACGGCGCATATCGACTATGCCGACTTGAAGGAAAAATCAAAAGGCGCAAAGATGATTGTCGCAGGCGGCGCAAGCAACGTCACGGGCGCAATTGCCGACCTTGAAAAAATTGGCAAAATCGCAAAAGATTGCGGAGCAAAACTGCTTGTGGACGGAGCGCAAAGCGTGCCGATTGTTGACATCGATATGCTCGCCCTCGGCATAGATATGCTTGCCATCCCGGCGCACAAAGGACTGCACGGCGTTCAAGGTGTGGGCGCGCTTGTCGTCAAAAAAGATATCGAGTTGCAACCGCTTTTGTACGGCGGAACGGGCGCAAGATCCAACGAATTGTTGCCGCCAGTCCAAATGCCCGAATCTTTTGAGGCAGGCACGCAGTTTTCGGGCGGCATATCCGCTCTTCACAAGGGCGCGGAATGGACGTGGAACAACTTGCAAACGATAAGAAAAAACACGTTTAGATTGTCGAAAAACCTTGTGTATGCACTCAAACACTTGGGCGCGACCGTCTACACGAGCGACTTTGATACGGGAGTTGTCGGTTTCAACTTTTCAAAGATTGACAGTTCGTTTATAGCAGACGCGCTTGACGACTACGGCATTTGCGTGAGAAGCGGTCTTCACTGCGCGCCCCTGACTCATCAAAGTTTGGAAACGCTCGATCAAGGCGCGGTGCGAGCGAGCATCGGTTGCGACACAACGGACAAAGAGATAAACATATTCGTCACCGTTCTCGAAAAAATCTTGCGCAACTCGTGACGGTTGAAAAACTTGTCAAAAGACATCGATTATCTTTCATTTCTATGTTTGATAATTTGTCAATTAGAATGGCTTTTATTGTGATAATCACATTAGTTTTTCGCTTTTCAAGGTTATTATAAGTTCAATATGCGCACTTCGTTTTTCAAAATCGACCTATTTAGAACACCCAATTTGGCTTGATACGGCGTTAGTTTTCTATATTTTTGGCAAAGCAGACAGCAAGCTCCCGCAACGTACGGCGCGCTGACCGACGTACCGGTCATTTTGCTGTACGTTCCGCCGACTTGGATGCCTAGAGCGTCCACGCCTTGTGCGTATACGTCAGGGCGATATGCAGAGCCGTAATAACCGCGTGAAGAAAAGGCGGCAACGTTCATATTTTTGTCCACCGCGCCCACCGAAATCACTTCGCTGCTGATTGAGGGCGATTTGAGAGAATCCTTGCCGCTGTTGCCCGACGCGCACACAACGATAAGTCCGCTGCGAGAGAGCATCTCCACGCCGATTTTGAGCGGATCGGCATATTCGAGCGGATCTGCGCCGAAACTCATGCACACCACCCTTATGTCGTATCGTCTGAAATTGTCAAACAGCCATTGCATGCCGTCAAGGATCTTGAAAGTGCCGCTTTCGCCGCTCTTGTCGATGACTTTCACCCCGACTATGTTGGCTCTCGGCGCAACTCCCATGACTGATTTTGCGGACGTATTGCCGTTGCCTGCCGCCACTCCCGCCACAAACGTGCCGTGTCCGTTGTCGTCATACGGCTCTGATTGCTCTCCGATCATATCCACAAAATGCACGATTCTTTCTCTTGGCACGGACAAATCGAGATGCGCCGAAACGCCCGTGTCCATCACGCAAAGCGTCACGCCGCTGCCGTCAAGAGAATCGTTAAACGTGGGTATGGGCGAAAACAATCCGCTGTTTTCAACGTGAAAATCACGCTTGTCGGCAGTATTTTCGCCACTCTCGTTATTACGGCTATCGTTGTGCGTTCTATCGCCTGTATCGATTGAGGTATTGTTTTGAAAATTTGCGTTTCGGCTTATTGGATTGCCGATATCTCCGCCCAAAGCAAGCACTTTGCTTTGCGCCGAAACGTATTCGACTTCTTGCATTCTTTCAAGCCTGACCGCGTCTTTGAGATCGCATTTGATTGCCACCGAGCGTATGAACGGATAAAGTCCGCACACGTTGAAATTGCGCTCTATGTATCCCAAATGCAAGGGGTTGCGCACTCTCACAAGCGCGTCCGCATGCTCGTTTGCACACAGAGTTGCGACAATTCCGCTCGAAATTTTCGATTGCTCGGACAGGCGGCGTATGATTTTTTGGTCTATCTTGTCCATATCAACCTTTGAGCATGTCGATGATCGCGCGCATACGCGTTTTTTGTTGGTCGTTGAGCATAGGGCTTGCTGTCGCATAGAGTTTTTCAAGCGACTCCACGTCAAACGAGCCGTCCGCTTTCATACGCGACACAAGCGACGTGAGTTCGCCCATGAGTTCTTGTTCGCTTTTGCCTTGAAAACGCGCGTACGCGCCCATGGCGTCGTCACAATTCATGCCGCTTGCTCCGCAACCGTTGTCGTTTTGCGGATTTTGCCCTTGACCTTCTCCCATGCCGTTGAAACGATAAAAATTCATACTCTCTCCTTTCACATTCAGTATATGAGCGCATATTATGGTTGTGACAAGGTGAAATATGAATTTTGACGTAAACACACTCGCATCTTTGATGCAAGCAATCAAGCCGTCTTCAAACGGCGCAAAAGACGATATTCCGCAACAAAAGCGGCAATCCGAGCACTCTTCCGCCAAATCGCCATTCTGCGCTCAAAACGGACTTGGCGAGCAAATCCGATGGGATACGGACGAAAGCGGCGGCGAGAAGAAAAACGCTTTTGCGGATATAATGGGAAATCTTGCAAAGCAAAATCCCATGTTCTCGCTTGTTGGCGCAATGCAAGGCGGAAAAGGCGATATGTCTTCTCTTCTTCCCGTGATTATGTCGCTTATGCAGCCCAAAAGCCCCAAAAGTGAAGAAAAAAACGGCGCGAAGGTCAAAAACGATGCCCACTCTTCCGAAAAACGCGCGGAAAGCAGTCCCGAACAAGCAATCGTTTCAAAAGAATGCGGAAATAATAATTCGGAAAACATCGAAAAAGAAAAAGAAAAAACGCAACGTGACGTTTTTGCGCCCGTTGCGTTTGCAGGTTATGAAATTTTGTCCAAATTGTGCGCTCTGATGAAACGCTCCTTTGGCGATTAGATATACAAAGCGTCTTTGTAGATGGGATGCTCGTCGCAAAGAGCGATTGCGCGCGCCTTGACGTCTTCGATTGCTTCTTCTTTGCTTTCAACGATGTCGGCGATCATGTCTGCGATGCGCACCATATCGCTTTCTTTCATGCCGCGAGTGGTGACTGCGGGAGTGCCCACTCTTATACCGCTTGTCAAAGACGGCGGAAGGGGCTCGTTGGGGATAGAATTCTTGTTGGCGGTGATATGCGCCTCGTCAAGCCAAGTTTCCAGTTGCTTGCCGTTGACGCCGCTGCCCGTGAGATTGACGAGCATCATGTGATTGTCCGTGCCGCCGCTGACAAGTTTCAAGCCGCGCTCGAGCAAGCGATTTGCCATAGCTTTTGCGTTTTTGACCACTTGCACTTGATATTCTTTGAATTCGGGCGTCAACGCCTCTTTGAAAGCGATTGCTTTTGCGGCGATGATGTGCATGAGCGGACCGCCTTGGCTGCCCGGGAACACCGCTTTGTTGATGCGTTTTGCAATTTCTTCGTCGTCGCACATGATAAGACCGCCGCGAGGTCCGCGCAAAGTCTTGTGGGTTGTGGACGTGATGACGTGAGCATACCCAACAGGGCTTTGATGCACGCCTGCAACGATAAGTCCGGCAACGTGCGCAATGTCGGCAACAAGATATGCGCCCACTTCGTCTGCGATTTGTCTGAAACGCTTGTAGTCTATCTCTCTGGGATACGCGCTTGCGCCGCACATGATGAGTTGCGGCTTGCATTCGAGCGCGATTTCACGCACTTTGTCGTAGTCTATGCGCTCGGTCACGGGATCTATGCCGTATCCGACGCAATTGAAAAGCTTGCCCGACATATTCACTTTTGCGCCGTGAGTGAGATGTCCGCCGTCTGCAAGCGTCATGCCGAGCACGGTGTCGCCGCTCTTGAGAAGAGCATAGTATGCGGCAAAGTTTGCGTTTGAGCCGCAATGCGGTTGAACGTTGGCAAACTTGACACCGAAAAGTTTTTTTGCGCGTTCGATTGCAAGATTTTCTGCAATGTCCACGTATTCGCAACCGCCGTAATAACGTTTGCCGGGATAGCCTTCCGCATACTTGTTGGTGTAAAAAGTGCCTGCCGCCGCAAGAACGGCTTCGGAAACTATATTTTCGCTGGCGATGAGTTCGATATTGTGTTGTTGGCGTTCAAACTCTTTGAGCATTGACTCGTACAATTCGCCGTCTGCTTCTCTGATGCTTTTGAGATCTATCATTGGTGTATCTTCCTTTCGCTATTTTTGCGGTTATATTACAAATATTTGTCAAGCACTTCTGCGATTTGCGCTTTAAGACGGTAGCCGATGAGCTTTTCTTTCACTTCGCCGTCCACGAACACGAAAACGGACGGAATGGACATAATGCCGAAACGCTCGGCAAGATCGGGATTTTCGTCCACGTCAACCTTGCCCACAACCGCTCTGCCTTTATATTCGGTCGCAAGCTCTTCAATGGTGGGAGCAAGCATTTTGCAAGGTCCGCACCACGTCGCCCAAAAATCTACCAATACGACGCCGTTTTTGATTGTTTCGTCAAAATTGCTGTTGTTTAGTGTTGTATAATCGTGCATAATAACTCCTTTTTCACGCACAAGCGTGAAACGAATTGATTTTTTATTGTGTTTTGTTCCTAAAAATCAGTCTTGTTTTTTTCCTTCGGACGCGCCGATGTACTCTTGCGGCGAGTTTGGGCAAATGCTCTTCATCCTCGGAGCAAAGCCCTTTTTCTTGCGGATGACAAGCTTGTCAAGAAGGATTGCAATCACAAATCCGACGACAAGACCGCCAAGACCCATAAGCACTTGCGCAAGCTCGTTGATCAGCGTGCCAAGCCCTATGCCGATGCCTATAAGCACAAGCGGAATGACATAGACGATAGCCGCCGCCGTAAGCACGTATCTTTCGCCCATTTCCACTTCCACAAAATCGCCCACGTTTGCGCCGAGCGTGTTGTCAATCGTGACTTCCACTTTCATGGTGTCCTTGGTGACGGCGCACATGTGGCACTTGTCGCACGCGCTATGACGCTCGAACTGCACCGTGGCTTTGCCGCCTTTGATCTTTGAAACAACTCCGCGTTCTGTCATCTTGCAAAATAGTCGCAAAGTTTTGCGATTTCCACTTGTTCGGTCGTGCCGATCTTCATATCCTTGACGTTGACGACGCCGGCGGCAAGCTCTTCGTCGCCGATTACGACAACGTTTTTAACGCCCGTGCGATCGGCATATTTCATCTGCGCCTTTACGCCCCTGTCCATAATGTCGGTTTCCGCCTTGACTCCTGCGTTGCGAAGATCTCTGACAAGTCTTCTTGCAAAATCCTGTGCTTTTTCGCCGAGCGGAGCAACGTACACGTCCATGGTTTCTTCTTCCGCTCTCAGATTGGAAGTGTTTTCAAGCACGAGCAACAATCTTTCAAGGCCGAGCCCGAATCCGACTGCGGGAGTGGGCTTTCCGCCCACTTCTTCAACGAGATTGTTGTATCTTCCGCCGCCGCAAACCGTGCCTTGCGCGCCTATATCGGTTGATATAAACTCAAAGACCGTGCGTGTGTAGTAGTCAAGACCGCGGACAATGCCGGGATTGATCTTGAAGTCGATGTCCAAAGACGTCAAAATCTCTTGCACCTTCTCGAAGTGCGCCTTGCAATCATCGCAAAGATAGTCGGTGATTTTGGGTGCGTTTTTGACAATCTCTTTGCACTTTTCTTCCTTGCAGTCAAGAATACGGAGCGGATTTTTGTCAAATCTTGCTTGGCATTGACCGCACATAAGGTGCAAGTTTGCGCCGATGTACTCTTTCAAAGCCTTGTTGTACTCCGCGCGGCACTTGGGGCATCCGATGCTGTTGATGTTGAGTTGCAGCTCTTTGAGTCCCACTCTTCTCAAAAACGTGGACGCAAGCGATATGACTTCCGCATCTGCCGACGGACTGTCGCTGCCATAGCACTCCACGCCGAATTGGTGGTGTTCGCGCAGTCTTCCGTTTTGCGGCTTTTCATAGCGGAAAATGCTTGCGATGTAGTACGCTTTCATGGGCATAACGCCTTGGTGCAATCCGTTTTCTATGAAACAGCGAGCCACACCTGCCGTGCCTTCGGGACGAAGCGTCATGCTTCTGCCGCCTTTGTCGTCAAAGGTGTACATCTCTTTTGTGACGATGTCGGTGGTTTCGCCCACTCCGCGCAAGAAAAGCTCGGTGTGTTCAAACATCGGCGTGCGGATTTCCTTGAACCCGAACTCGCTTGCCACTTCTCTTGCAACGCCTTCGACGTAGTGCCATTTGTATGCTTCTTGCGGCAACATATCTTTTGTGCCTTTGGGAATGTTTATCATCTTTGTCCTTTTTATATCCGTTTGTATCGGTTTGTATCCGTTTATATCGTCTTATATCGCTTTTTTTGCGGTTTTGCCGTGTTTTGCGGTTTTAGATAATATAGCGTCTGAGATTTCTCTCTTTGAGATTTGCGCTCAAATGCTCTTTGACGTACTCTTTGTCGATGTTGATTTCTTTTGTGACGTTGTCGTCCGCCTCGTAAAGCACGTCTTTGAGCAATGATTCGAGCACGGCATGCAATCTGCGCGCGCCGAGATTTTCGCTGTTCTCGTTCTCTTCAAAGGCGACTCTTGCAATCTCGTCGATAGCCTCGTCTGAGAAATTGAGCGCAACGCCGTCAACGCCGAGCAATTCTTTGTACTGTTTCAACACCGCGTTGTCAGGCTCTGTGAGAATACGCACAAAGTCTTCCTTGGTGAGATTGTCAAGCTCCACACGGATGGGGAATCTGCCCTGCAATTCGGGGATAAGGTCTTCCATGCGCGAGATGTGGAATGCGCCCGCCGCGATAAACAATATGAAGTCAGTGCGGATTGCGCCGTATTTGGTCTGAACGGTGCTGCCTTCAACAATGGGCAAAATGTCTCTTTGCACGCCTTCACGGGATACGTCGTGACCTTGTTGTCCGTTGTCGTTGGTGGCGATTTTGTCGATTTCGTCAAGGAACACCACGCCGTCTTGTTCCGCTCTTTGCAGCGCTTCTTGCGTGATTGCGTCCTGATCCACCATCTTCTCCGCCTCTTGATTGACCATAAATTCCATCGCTTGCTTGACGGTGAGTTTTCTCTTCTTGACGGGTGCTTTGCCCATCATGCCGCCAAAGATCGAGCCGAGATCGATCTCGTTGCCGGGAGCGTTGCCCGGTTGCAACTGAATGGGCTTGGGTTGTTGACGAATTTCCATCTCTATGGTGATGCCGTCAAGGTGTCCGGCTCGGATCTCTTGCAAGAGTTCTTCTCGAAGTTGAGCATCGCTCTTGTCCGTCGTGCCTGCCGCGTTTTTGCGAATGGGGAGCAAGATTTCGCAAAGTTTGTTCTCTGCAATCTCGGTCGCCTTGGGCATGACTTCTTTGAATTTTTCATCCTTGACAAGACGAATGGACACTTCCACAAGGTCGCGAATGATGCTCTCAACGTCACGTCCGACATAGCCCACTTCCGTAAACTTGGTCGCCTCAACCTTGACAAACGGAGCTTTGACCACCTTTGCCAGTCTTCTTGCAATCTCGGTCTTGCCAACGCCCGTAGGTCCTTTCATGATGATGTTCTTGGGGGTGATCTCTTCTCTCATTTCTTCGGGAAGTTTGCTTCTTCTGTATCTGTTGCGAAGAGCGATAGCCACCGCCACTTTTGCCTCGTGCTGACCGATGATATATCTATCGAGTTCAGCCACGATTTGTTTTGGAGTCATAACGTTGTTGTCCATAATAAGCCTCCTGTCACACTGTTTCGACGGTGATATGGTCGTTGGTGTACACGCAGATCTCGCTTGCGATTTTAAGCGCGCGAGTTGCGATTTCCTTTGCGCTGAGATCGGTTGCATCCGCAAGTGCGCGAGCCGCCGCGAGAGCATAGTTGCCGCCGCTGCCGATTGCCACGATTCCGTTTTCGGGTTCGATAACTTCACCCGTGCCCGAAATCACGTATATGCTGTTGTGATCCGCCGCAATGAGCAACGCCTCGAGCTTTCTGCCGCCCTTGTCGTTTCTCCAAAGTTCGGCAAGTTCCACCGCTGCTCTCATAAGATTGCCGCTGTATTTTTGAAGCATAGCTTCAAATCTTTCGGACAAAGCGAATGCGTCGGACACAGAGCCTGCAAATCCGACCACGACTTTATCGTTGTAGATACGTTTCACTTTGACGGCGTTGCCTTTCATGATGACGCTTTCGCCCATCGTGACCTGACCGTCGCCCGCCACTGCGGTTTCGCCGTTTCTTCTCACGGCGCAAATTGTAGTTCCGCGAAATTCTATCATTGTGTTCTCCTTATCTGTGTGAAGTGCGTTTCACTTCCGTTTCCGATATTCTATCGGCATATTCTTGAACGTTTCCGCTCATATTGTAACCTTATTGTTGATTCTTTATAGCATCTATCGCTCTGTCGTGATAGGCTTGTTTTCGTTTTTGTTTGTCGCGTATGCGCTCCATGGGCGGCAAAATGCCGAAATTGGCGTTCATAGGCTTGAAATCGAGAGCGCGCGTGGACACGTATTTGCAAAGCGAGCCGATGATTGTCACGTCCGGCGGCACTTGCAATCTATCGCCGTCAAGCTCTTTTGCAAGCGCGATGCCTGCAATCATGCCGCTCATTATGCTCTCAACGTAGCCTTCCACACCCGACAGCTGCCCCGCTATGTACAAAGGTCTGTCTCCTATCACCCTAAAAGTGTCGTCAATCACGCCCGGAGCGTTGATGTAGGTGTTGCGGTGCATTATGCCGTATCTTACGAATTCGGCATCGTGAAGAGCTGGTATCATGCGAAACACTCTCTTTTGCTCACCATAGGTGAGATTGGTCTGAAATCCCACGAGATTAAAACAATCACCCGCCACGTTTTCTTTGCGAAGTTGCACCACAGCATACGCTTTTTCGCCCGTGTCGGGATTGCGAAGTCCGACGGGTTTGAGCGGTCCGAAACGTATTGTGTCGCTGCCGCGTTTTGCCATTTCTTCGATGGGCATGCACCCGTCAAAAAGTTCGCTCTTCTCAAAATCGTGCAAAACCACCGTCTGCGCATTGACAAGTTCGTTGTAAAAAGCCTCGTATTCGTCCTTTTGCATGGGCAGGTTGAGATAGTCTTCTCCGCCCTTGCCGTATCGTCCGCCAAAGTAGGCTTTTTGCATATCTATGCTGTCAAATTCCACAATAGGCGCAATCGCATCGTAGAAAAACAGCCTGTTTTTGCCCGTGAGTTGCCCCACCTTTTCGGCAAGTGCGTCCGAGGTTAGCGGACCTGAGGCAATCACCGTGGGCATATCGTCGTCAAGGCTTGTCACTTCTTCGCGTATCAGCGTGAAATCGTGATACGCATTAAGCGCGTTTTCCACGGATTTTGAAAAACCTTCTCTTTCCACCGACAACGCGCTGCCCGACGGCACGGCATTCTCTCTTGCAAGGGGCAAAAGTCTGCACCCAAAAAGGTCGAGTTCTTCCTTCAAAAGCCCCGACGCCGTGCAAGGCTCGGACGATTTGAGCGAGTTGGAACACACAAGCTCGGCAAGAGATTGCGTTTTGTGCGCGCCCGTCATGCGAATAGGGCGCATCTCGTACATCTTCACCGCATATCCGCGTTGAAGCAGTTGAAGCGCACATTCGCACCCGGCAAGTCCGCCGCCTATGATTTTGACAATTTTCTTCTCGCTCATCGTTGTATTTGCATTTTGCAACTATGTTGCAAAGCTTTGCGCCTTTTTGGCAATCCCGTTGGAAAGAGATTGCCGCGAGGTGTTATTGATTTTGTTCGCTCTCGTCTTTGACGAGTTCTCTATGCTTGCAGTTGTGATTGGTGCAAACGTAATAGGTTTTGTCGTCACGCTTGACCACTTTCATCGTGGACGCGCAGTCGGGGCAAAAATACGGAGCAGGCACGTCCCAACTGATGAAATCGCACTTGGGATAGTTGGTGCAGCCGTAGAAGGTTTTGCCTGCTTTGGATATACGTTTGCTCACGTCTCCGCCGCACTTGGGGCACTTGCCCACCACTTCCACGATTTTCTTGATATTCTTACACTTTGGATAGTTGGGGCAAGCAAGGAAAGGACCGTATTTGCCGTGGCGCACAACCATTTTTGCGCCGCACTTGTCGCAAACGACGTCGCTCTCTTCATCGGGCATATAGTTGCCGCCGCCGCTCTTTGCCGCGCGCTCGACAAACTTCATAAGACGCGGATAGAATGCGCCTATAAGCTCTTGCCACTCTTGCTTTCCGTCCGCAACCTTGTCCAGCGCGCCTTCAAGACGAGCCGTGAAGTTTAGACTCATTATATCGGGGAAATTCTTCTCCATATATTCGCACACCGCTTCGCCGAGTTGCGTGGGAGCGATTGCTTTTTGCACTTTTTCGGTGTATTCGCGCTTGGCAAGCACGGATATGATGCTCGCATAAGTGCTAGGACGTCCGATGCCGTTTTCTTCAAGAGCCTTGACGAGCGTTGCGTCGTTGTATCTCGCCGGCGGTTTTGTAAACTTTTGTTCGCAGCTCACGTCGTCGAGATTGAGATGCTCGCCTTGATTGAGATCGGGCATGGTGTCAAGCTCTTTGTTGTCGTCTTCGTTTTCTTCCACCGTTGCCGAATATACGGCGGTAAAGCCCTTGAATTTGACGCTCTTGCCTCTGACGATAAAGCCGAGTTTTTCCGAGCCGCTCTCGCCGAGAATATGCACTCTCATCGTGTTGTACTGTGCCGACGTCATTTGCGATGCCATAAAACGCTCGTAGATGAGCTTGTAGAGCCTGTATGCGTCCCTGTCCATCTTGCCTTCGAGCGACTTGGGCGTGCGGTTGAGATCGATAGGTCTGATTGCCTCGTGCGCGTCTTGGGCGTTGTCGCTCGTCTTGTAGACGTTTTGCACCTTGGGAGCGTACTCTGCGCCATAGTTCTTGGCAATATACGCCATTGCGATCTTGGCAAAGTCGGGCGAGATACGCACGCTGTCGGTACGGATGTAGGTGATAAGAGCATGTTGCCCTTCCCCTTCGATGTCCACGCCTTCATAGAGCTGTTGCGCCACTCTCGATGTGCGCTCGGCAGTCATGTTGAGCTTGTGGCTCGCCTCTTGCTGCATGGTGCTGGTGGTGAAAGGCGGAGCGGGTTTCGAGGTGGAAACGCTCTTTTTCACATCGTCTACGTGATAGTCGCACTTGCGCATAAGATCCGCAATCGCGTATGCGTCGTCTGCATTGTCGGGCTTGACCTTCTCGCCGTTTCTGTCGTTGAGAGCCGCATTGAACAAGTTGGCTTTTGTCTTCTTTGCGCCGTCTTTGAGCAACAGCGCGCTTATCGACCAATATTCTTCGGGCTTGAAGTCGCGGATTTCCTTTTCTCTGTCCACAATCATCTTCAATGCCGCCGATTGCACGCGTCCTGCAGAAAGACTTGGCTTGAGTTTTCTTGAAAGAATGGGGGATATTTTGTAACCCACAAGCCTGTCAAGCACTCTTCTTGCTTGCTGGCTGTTGACGAGATCCATGTTGATTTCTCTCGGGTTCTCCATAGCCGCGCGCACTGCTTTTGGCGATATTTCGTTAAACTCGATACGCACTTTGTCGCCCGTCACTCCGAGCGTGTTTTTAAGGTGCCACGATATTGCTTCTCCTTCGCGGTCCGGGTCGGTTGCGAGATACACTTTGTCGTATTTCTTCACCGCTTGAGAGAGTTGTTTTATGGTTGATTCCTTGTCCGGCGTGACGATGTATTGCGGCTTGAAACCGTTGTCCACGTCGATACCCAAAGAGCGCGCGGGCAAGTCGCACACGTGACCTTTGGATGCAAGCACCGCCGCGTCGTTGCCAAGATACTTTTGTATGGTTTTGGCTTTGTGCGGTGACTCAACAATGATGAGTTGTTTCATTCTATCTCCTTGGGGCAAAGCCCCGCTTTATTGTCCGTTTGTTTTTGCAAAATCAACAATGAATTTTGCATCTTGTTCGCCATTTTTCGATTTTTCGATTTTGCGATTTTATGATATTTGACGATTTTGCGGCGAAAACTCGTTTGTTTGAGTTCTGCGCCGTTTCGCTTTTTATAATCACGCAAGCGAATAGAAGTTGCCTGCGCCTTTGAACACAAGCCCTTCGATTTCAAGATCGAAAAGCACGCTCGTAAGTTCGCTCACGCTAAGCCCCGTCACTTCAATGAGTTCTTCAAAGTGTCTTTCGCCGTCATGCAACGCGTCGAGTATCTCTGTTTGCACTATGGACAGTTCGATTGTCTTTTGCACCGTTTCTTCTCGCCTTACGCCCATTTGATCGAGCACGTCTTCGGGCGAGATAACTAGTGCGTGCGGCATCTCTCTAAGCAGTTCGTTGCCGCCTGCGCTCTCGTCGTCATACACGTTGCCGGGCACGACAAACACATCTCTGCCTTGCTCGATTGCAAGTCGCATGGTGATGAGCGAGCCGCTCTTCTTTGCCGCTTGCGGCAGAAACACCCCGTCCGCAAGTCCGCTGACTATGCGGTTTCGCTCGGGAAAATGGTATTGCAAAGGCTTTGTCCCAAGCGGATATTCGCTCACGATAAGTCCGCCGCTTTGAAGCACTCCGTCCATAAGCGAGCGATGCTCGGCAGGATATATCACGTCAAGCCCCGACGCAAACACCGCAACGGTGGGTTTTGATTGATTTACACACGCAAGGTGCGCAATGCTGTCCACTCCGCGCGCAAAACCCGACACGACCGTCAGCCCCGCTTTTGCAAACTCTCTTGAAAATTCGTCCGCAACCTTTGCGCCGTATCTTGTGGGACGTCTTGTCCCCACAACCGCCACGCACTTTGCTCCAAGGCAAGCAAGGTTGCCCTTGACAAACAACGCAGTGGGCGCGTCGTATATGTCGGCGAGCTTTTCGGGATATTCGTCATCCGATCGAGTGATGAAACGTATATCTCGCTTTTCAAGCTCGCACCAAAGAGCGTCCGCCTTTTGCAAGTTGGCAAAAAACTCCGTGGCATGCTCGTCTCCGAGCGTCTTGAACACAAGCTGTCTGTTGCAAGACTCCAAAAGCTCTGTCGGATCTTCGACAAGATCGAGCAACGCGGCGCGTTTTTTGTTGGTCAATTCGTTGACGCATTGCAGAGCAAGCAGCACTTTCTTTTTCTCGTCCATACGCTCCCCGTCAATGATATTTTCTGTCAAGACCGCGATACTGGATCGCCTCGCCTATATGTGCCGGCAAGATGTTTTCGCATCCTTCGATGTCGGCAATCGTCCTTGCCACTTTGAGAATACGAGTTGTGCCGCGCGCGCTCAAATTGAGCTTTTCAAACGCTTTTTGCAGCAATCTTTCGCAATCCTTGTCGATTTGGCAATACTTGTTCATCAATTTTGCGCCCATCTCGGCGTTGGTGAGTATGCCTTCGTTTTCAAATCTCTTGCGCTGGATGGCGCGCACGCGGTTGATACGCTCTTTTATCTGTGCGCTCGTCTCGCCGCTCTTTTGAAAACGCAATTCGTCATAAGAGATATTGTCCACTTCGATTTGCAAATCTATTCTGTCCATAAGCGGTCCGCTCAATTTCGACACGTAATTGTGGATTTGAGAAGGCGTGCAACGGCAGATCTGATTCTTCGAGCCGTAGTTGCCGCAAGGACACGGATTCATGCTTGCAATCAGCATGAAGTTGGCAGGATATTCGGTGGTTTGTTGCACTCTTGCAACCGTCACTTTTCTGTCTTCGAGGGGTTGGCGCAAAGTTTCCAATGCGTGGCGGGAATATTCGGGCATCTCGTCAAGGAACAGCACTCCGTGGTTGGCAAGGCTCACTTCTCCCGGTCTTGCCTTTGCGCCGCCGCCTATCAACGCAGGCACGGTCGTCGTGTGGTGCGGAGTCCTGAACGGACGAGTGGTGACAATGCCCACTTCTCCGTCAAGTATGCCTGCGACGGAATGTATTTTTGTCACTTCCACCGCCTCTTCAAAGGACATCTCGGGCATGATTGTCGGCACGCATTTTGCAAGCATGGTCTTGCCTGCGCCGGGCGGTCCTATCATCAGTGCGTTGTGTCCGCCCGCAACGGCGATTTCAAGCGCGCGCTTTGCCACGCTCTGCCCTTTTACGTCCGCAAAGTCAACGCCGTAGCCGTGCGATACGCATGCGCTCTCGTATGTGGAAGTCGGCACTTTGTCAAACACCACTCCCGAGAGCATATCCACAACGTCGCGCAAATTGTCGAGCGCGTATACGTCTATGCCTTCGATGAAGCTCGCCTCGGTTGCGTTGGCGGACGGAATGATAAACTTCTTGTGTCCTGCCTGCATGGCGGATATCAAAAGGGGCATAATGCCGTTGACGTGGCGCAGTTCGCCGTCAAGCGACAGCTCGCCCACGATGACGTACTGTTTGTACGCCTTGCTCTCTATCTGCCCCGTGGCTGCCATTATTCCGAGCGCAACGGGCAAATCGAAAGTCGGACCTTCCTTCTTTGTGTCGGCAGGCGCAAGATTGACGATTATGCGCTTTGCAGGATATTGAAATCCGCTGTTTTTGATTGCAGAACGCACTCTCTCTTTGCTCTCTTTTGTCGCCGTCGACGCAAGCCCGACCATATCGTAGCCGGGAAGCCCGCTGTTGATGTCAATCTCAACGTCCACGGCATAACCCGTAAGACCGTCCAAGGCGTAACTTAAAATTTTTGCAAGCATGTCATCTTCCCCATATATATTTATATAAGTCTATTTATTTTATCATACGCAATCGAAAAAGGCAATAAGAAATATGTCCGCTCAAAGCGTCTATTGCCGTCAAATGCGGTATGTAACCAAAACAAACACGCTTAGATACCGCAAAAAATTTATTTTTCAAGTTTCGCCGATTTTGCAAACATAATTGTATGCTTTTATTGTTAAACAAGTATGAAATATCAAAAAAACCACACTTTTCGGTGTGGTTTTCAAGGCTTTCAGGTTGTATTTTGCGGCTGATTTTTTAAGTTTTTGCTGCAGCTTTTCGATATTTTTTGTGCATAATATGCAGTTTTCAACAGATTATAACTCTCGCTGTTTCAATTTGTTTTGTCCGTATCACTTTGCTTTTGTGAGCCGTTGCCGTTCGTGTCGTTTGGCTTTTTAATGTCACTCTCGTTTGCATTGCTTGGTTTTTCGCTCTCCGCTTGCTTGCAATCGCAATGTATATCTTCTTGCGGCTTTTTGTCGTCTTCAACAAGCGAGAGCAGCTTTTTCTTCTCTTCTTCGCTTAGATCCGCAAGCGTGGTTTTGGGCTCTTTTTCCTTTTCGAGCGCAAGGCGATCTCTGACAAATCCCGCTATCACGAGCGCAAACACAAGGCACATCGGCACAACAACAATCACCACGTAGCCGTACCAGTGCGACAAAAATGATTTCAGTCCGCCGATAAACGCCGATTTTCTCACAAAAATCGCTTTGACGTTTTCGGGCGGCAGTTGCCAATCGTCCACCTTGACAGAACCGTTGTAGAGCTTGTCGCCCGCCGTCTTGTAGCCCTTGACTTTGCCGTTTTCGTCATACAAAATCTCGACTATGCGGTGCGTTTCGTTGTAACCTTTGAGCACTCCGCTCGGCGCGGTGAACGTGATTATATCCCCCACCTTCAAAGCGTATACGTCATTCACTTTTTTTGCGACAATCACTTCGCCTTTCTCGATCGTGCCGCTCATGCTGTCGGTGACAACATCAAACAAATAATGCCCGAATATCTCGGTTTCGCCGCCGTTTTTCTTCTGCACGAGCATAAGCGAAACAAGCGTAACCAAAAAGACGAATATCAAAGCCACAACGACTGTTGACACAACGTTGTATATCTTCTTGGCTTTGGTCATATTCTTCTTGTTTTCGGTATTATCGGTCTTCATAGTCTATACTTTTTGCAGCATTTTGCCGTTTTTGACACACTTTGTAGGCACAAATCGCAGTGTTTTTCGCGATTTGTCGCAAAAGTTGCCACAATTCAAGCATTTTGCCGCAATATCTCAATCTTTATATAGCGTTCGTGCACGCCTAAGCGTGCACGCAAATATCACTCTTCGTCTTTGCGAATTTCAGGCTTTGCGCTTATGTCAAGCTCATCCCCAAACGGATCGACAATGCCGCTGCCGTCCGCAAACGTTATGCCTCCGACACCCACTTTGTCTTCGTCCACCACGTCAAACGTGCGGTTCTTTCCGCTCGGCAAGGTGTATTTTTGATTGAGCGTCGTCGCACTCAAATCCCACGGATTTCTCTTCTCTTTTGGCGCAAGGCGAATCTTGGGCTTACTCTCGCTCTCCGCTTTGACGGCTTTGTCTTCGGCGTTGTCCTTTTGCTCGCTCTCGTTCGCTTTTTGCTCGCCTACGCTCGCTTTGTCGGTGACGTTTTCAGCGGCTTTTTCTTCCGTTTTGACGCTTTCGCCGTCCTTGTTCTCGGCAACGTCGTTTTCGCCGTCCACAACGTCTTTCACGCCGTTTTCGGTGTCGTTTTGCTCGTTTTGTTCGATCTTGTTCTTGCGAGTGTACTTTCTCTTGGGCTTGTTCTCGTCCTTATGTTCGAGATTGCCGAGATTTGCGCCCTCGCCCCACGGAGTTACGCCGTCTTCTTTCTTGACGTGCACTTCACCCACCGCAACTTTGTTCTCGTCAACGAGAGTCAAATCCACGTGTCTATGCTTCGGCTCTGCCCACGGATCGATTTTTTCGTCCTTGGAGATGCGGATATGCTCTTTCTTCTTGTCGGCTTTCTCGTCAAGGCTCTCTTGCGGCTTGACTTCTTGCTCTTCGGCAGGCTCTTCGGACACCGATTGCTTTGGCAATTCGATCTTGCCCTTCGTCTTTGCCCTTGCCACCAACGGTACGTCGCCTTCAAGCGGCGCAACCGCGTCTATCGCATCGAGCGCATTGTCGATCTTGTCGTTGCGGCGCGCTCTCTTCAAGCGGTCTTTTTCCATCTCGTCAATGGATTTGTTGATGCCTTCAACGTCCTTGTCGTCAAACTCGAGATTCTCGTTCTTGTCGTATTCGATACGCTTTTCTTGCTCTTTTTGGGCTTTTTGGGCATCTTGTTGCGCTTTGAGCTCGGCAAGACGCTTTTCTTCTTCGGCTTTCTTGCGTTCGTTCGCGATTTTCGCCTTTTGGAAACTGAACGGATCTATGCCCAGCGCATCCTTATCGAGAGCCAAATTCAAGTTCTTTTCAATCTCTTCACGCTGCTTTTTGAACGCTTCCGCACGCTTTTGGATGTCTTCTCTGCGGCGGCGAATACGCTCTTGTCTGTCCCTTTCTTCCAATTCTTCCTGCTTTATGCGGCGATAGGAATTAAGACAGCGATCGATTGCGTCCTTGACCTTGATGATCTCTTCTTGCTTGATCTTGTCGTCGTCGGGACGCTTGAATATCTTGCGCACTTCAAACAAGTGCTGATCGAATTTTTCCGCATCCGGTTCGAGATCCACTTCTTCCTGATCGGCTTTGGGCGGCATCTCTTTGAAACGCTCCACTTCAACGGGACGTTCCACAACCACTTCCGTTTCGATTTCTTGCGGTTTTTCGATTTCCTTTTCTTTTTCAAGCTCTTGCTTTTCTTCCTGTTGTTCTTGCTCTTGTTTCTCTTCGGGCGGTATTTCCTTTTCCGCCTCTTCGTTTTCTTCGGGTTTTACTTCCTGAATGTTGTCTTGCTCTTCTTCGTTTTCTTTCTGATCTTCCAGCTTTTGCGCGTACTCGTCACGGTCGATCTTGTCCTTCTCAAAGTCCATATTTCCAACACGCAAGAAATCGGCAAACTCCTTGTCTTCCATGTCGAAATTGGTCTCGCACTGATCGTACAAACTCTCAAACACCATAGTGTTGAGCGTCACCATACTGCGCAATCTTTGCTCGCTTTCTGTGTCGATGGGATAGTCTTCCACTTCGTCCGACGTCGAAAAACCGCCCGTCTGCTGATAGGTTTCGATAAACTGCCAAAGCGTGAGTGCTTTCTTGAAGTTCGGCTCTTTCAAAATGACGTTCGTACGCATAATAGGCGGACGCACGGGAGCGGAATTTCTCATCGATTTTGCAAAAGACGATGACAAAAAGTCGGTGATAATGCGATCTATCTTGGCAACGCGCTCTATCTTGGTGAGCGTGTCGGGATCAAGCCTCATCACTTCGTCAAAGCTGAGTTGCGCATAATATTCCGTGCGATAAGTCACCTTTTTGCTCGGCAAATTGAAACGCGACTCCACGTCGAGTTCAAGCACGTCCTGCGTTGCGGACGCCTTCTTGATCTTGTCATAGCGCATCGTGACAAAGTCTTTGAGTTTGAGAAGCAAAGTGTAGATAAAACGGTTTTCGTAAATCTCAAAAGACTCTTCTTTTGTGATATTGAGAATTTTAGACGGCGTGACATCCCCCGTTTTTTCGTCCACCTTGGATATCATGTTGGTGTGCTGTGCAAGAAATTTGACCGACTCTGTGGATATACTTCTTGCAAGCGACACGTCCACGATGTCTTCTTCTTGGACGATAAACTTTCTCGGGTTACGCACGATGGTGTCAAGGTTTGGCAAAATGCCTTCGATGGTGTCGATCCAGTCAAGCGAAATGTCTTGAATCAAGCGTTTTTTCGCAAGTTTGAAGACGGAAGACCCCTTGTCCACCCTTTTTTTGAATTGCTCATAAAAGCTCTCGTTGCCGAGAACGGAAACAATCTTATTTGCGTACTGCTTGTACACTTCTCTTGTGATCTTGTTGTCTTCCATACTTTTATGATTTCGTGTTTATAGTCGGCTCGCGATTGCAATTAATAATTAATAATGAATAATTAATAATTGCGGTGCGGGCGCAAAAAAGTTTGTCGTTTCGTTTCCACGAGATCCTTCGATACTCTCAGGATGACAAAGTTTTTTGGGTTGCGCCCGAAACGAAAACTAATTCGGAGTGTACTTATTAACGGACTGTGCAGCTTCGAAGACGGAATTGGAGCCGCAATGGCGGCGACCGCATCGAGCAAAGGGAAAACTTTCATTCCCGATACAGCTCGCAAAAAAGCGGAGTATTTTGATGCTATGCAAGGAAGTTGTGTTCTTTTGCAAGCCTAACGTACTTGTTGTACGTGACTTGCAAAAAGAATGTGACTGACGCAGCATAGCGCAAAATAATACGCTTTTCCCTAAAATGCGATAAACGGATGAAGAACAAGAAAGGGGCGTTGACATAGACAGGAGCGTACTTGCTGTACGTGACTGTTTAGGGAAAAGCCGCTGACGCAGTTGTTCGCCGTTTAGCACATTTTAGAAGAGTTTCTTTAATCTGTTGATATACTCCTTGCTCTCTTGCATATTCTCTTCACCGAAGAGTTCGCTGAGATAAAGGATAAGACCGTCGATCTCGTCACGGATGTAGGACAAGTTGAGCGATTCGAACTTACGGAAGATCTTGTTGCAAAGCACGTAGTCAAGACCATCGATTTCCGTGCCGCCGCAGCCCACGTATGACGGAACGAACTCTTTGAGCTGTTTCACGATACGGTTGCCAAACGCAAGGCGGAAGTGTTCGATGACGTAGTCGTCAAGCATATTGACTTTGTCGAGAATGTCTTGCGACACCTTGTATATCTCTTGCGACTCTTTGAACATCGCTTCAAGGTGCTTGTAGCTGATGAAGATATTGTCCGCCCACGGCGCGTCGAAAGGCACGCCCTTGCTGTTGATGTTGATAGGCATAGCACGGTCGTAAACCTTATCCGATATAGCAAACGTCGAGTCGTCGTTGTTTGCCGTGCCGATAAACCACATGTTTTGCGGGAGTCTGAAACGGCCTTTGTCGATATGCTTAGGGTCGTTTGGCCAACCGGACGGAACAAGGTCGACAATCCACTCGTCACGTGACGGCATTTCGAGAATTGACAACATTTCCGCGAAATAGTACTCGACACGCGCGATGTTCATTTCGTCAAGAACGGTGAGATAGATCTGATCGTTCCAAGTGGCCTCGTACATTTTTTTGAGCACTTCGGTTTCGTTGAAACGCTTTGTAAATTCGTTGAAGTATCCGAAAAGCTCCGTACGGTCACGCCAAGACGGCTGCACGGACGCGATAGTTGCGGGGTTGTTCAAGAAAATACCCATAGCGTGCGGAAGCGACGTTTTACCTGTACCGGAAATACCCTGCAAAATCATCAAACGCGACGTGGACATACCTGCTATAAACAAGCGGATGATACGCGGATTGTAGTATAGGCGCATACGCGAGCAAGCGAAGTTGCGGAAACGATCGCAAAGCTCGGGGAGCGTGATCTCGTCATCGTAGACGGGCGGAACGTAGTTCTCGTAAATCTTGTCGATTTCGGTGAGTTTGTAGAAACGGGACTCGCCTGTTGGCGACTGCTCTTCCTTCTTTTGTTCGCCTTCTTCCCCTTCTTCGCCTTCGTAGTTGCCGATATCGCTGACTCTCATGCCGAGAATACGGTCTTTTTCAGCGGACATTTTGATGATTTGCTTTTTGAGATTGGCGCATTCTTCCACGAGATCCTGCGGCAAAACCTTGGCTTTGGAGAGCCTTGCGAGTTTGCGCAAGCCAAGCGCGATAAGCACAATAATCGCAATTATAACTGCAAAAATAAGTATTATGAAAATGATAGCGACAGCCCATTCTCCCGCGCCGAAGTATTGGGTGTAGTTCTTGAAAGCGTCGGCATACCCCTCGTTGTAGAAGATATGCAAAAAGCCCCAGAATATACTCCCGATCCCCTTGTCGTAGAATGCGCCCAAAAACGCTTTGAGAAATTCAAATACAAGATTGATATTCATGGTATAACTCGTTGAATTCGGCGACCACCCCTATGGTGCCGACGTCCTTTCCGAAAGGACGGATTTTGCGAGCAGTATATCTGACTTTATGTTCGAGCAAGGCAAAGAAGTCAGCGGCGGCGAAAAGTATGTGGTTATGCAAAGTTTTCTCAAAGCCCGGATAGGCTCGAAGAGAGAACGGAGCAAACCTAATAACACCGTAGCGCGCGCCATTTTTTATATCATAGATATAATGTCGCAAAAATATAGTCGAATGGCGCATGAATTCTCATGCGCCAAAAACGTCACGATTATTCTTGTTGATGATCGTCGCTTGCAGGAGCGTCGCTTTCTTGGGACTTGTCGTCAAGCACAACTTCATCGCCGCTTTGAGCAGAATCTCCGCCCTGTTGCAAGGACGCAAGATATTCTTGCGCAAGACGACGCTTTTCTTCGTCCGAAAGGCTGTCAACCGTCACCACTTGTTGAGCTTGCACCTTGCGTTGATTTTCAAGTTTTGCAATGACAATGGTGCGGATAAGCACAAATGCGTAGATCACAAACAAAAGGATGAGCGGAAGCACGACCACGCAGAAGAAACGCACTTTTTGGCTTGCGCCGAAGTGTTCGGTGTCCTGAATCCAGTTGGAGAAACCGCCCACGCCTTTGAGCATTTTGCCGCTTGTGAAAGTGCCGTCTTCATTCACCTTGCCCCACGTTGCGACAATTGCGCTCGCTTGCACGTTTTCGGTGCTGCCAATGACGTCCGCATTGCGATCGTCTTTGTCTTTGAGCAGTTCCGCCGCGGCGTCTTGCCATGTGGAAGATTGATGATCACCGCGCGTTGTGTAGCTGCTCACTTCGCCTGCATCGGTTCTGTTGATAGCAACGATTCTGTGGGTGTTGAAGATTTGATAACGTCCCGAAGATGTGGAAACAGTCGTGCGGAAAGTCACAACTTGACCGACTTTGAGCGACTTTGCGTTTGCCGAATCGAGTGCGGTCGCAATTATGACGTCGTCGGGCGAGAACGTGGGAGCCATAGAGTCGGTGGCAACGTTGAGATAAATCTTGTCACCGAATCTTGTGAGATGATCGTCGTTCGTTGCGCTTGCGATTGTGAAAATCGCGACCACCAAAGCAAACACTATGACGACGATGCAAACGCCCGTCGCAACCCAATTGAGAATGGATCTGACCTTCTGTTGCTTTGGAGAGAGTTCTTTTTTCTCTTTCGCTTTTTGAGCGAACTTTTCTTTGAGATTCATGATAAACCTGCCTGATTGATGCTTCTCCGCTTCCGCCCGAGACTTATTGCCACACACCGCGCCAAAAGCGCAGCCGAGAGATCAGCGAATGACTATTGACGTCGTGCGAGCCATGCTTGTTGCCCTTAAACGGATAATATCCGCTCCGCTCGCCCGATTTTGCTGAAACGCATAGTTATACAACTATACATATTGTATTGTAACTTATCGCGCGCACGATGTCAACAGCAAAAATCGCAAAACCGCCCAAAATCGACTGAAAATGTCACAACAACGCACAATCGCCCCCATAATGTGCGATTTTTTTAGTTTTACGCGAAAAAGTCTGCGACATTGTCACAGCGAGCGGAGCGAGCCACGCAGAGTTGCGACCGACAGCGAGCAAAGTGAGCCACGCAGAGTTGCGACTTGAATTGTCATAGCGAGCCGCACTTATTGTCATCCTGAGCTTGTCGAAGGATCTCGTGGAAACGAAACGTCACTATATGTGTGTCATTTCACATCATTCCGCTCCCGCGAGATTGCCACGCTGACGCTCGCAATGACAACAGGGTTTTGCGACAAAACGCGAGCGGAGCTAGCCAATCTTTGCGAAAAAACGCGAGCGGAGCGAGCCACCAAGCCGATAATTTGGCGAAACTGCGGCATGAGCATTTATCCGTGTATGGACTGATAGCAAAGATTTTCTGCGCGGTTAG
>URIZ01000004.1 GCA_900548005.1 uncultured Eubacteriales bacterium
TTATGGGTGCGCTCGGCGCGGCGGAATACGCAAGACAAAAAGGCTTGGCAAGAGCGTAAGGGGGCAAAATATGATTATCGGTATAACGTTGATTGCATTGACTTGGACGGTTTTTCTCGGTCTCGGTCTTCCACCTTGGGCAGGAGCGTTGATTACGGTCGCTTGCGCAATCCTTATCATTTTCGGATTGCTCTTCACCGTGTACTTCTTCAACCTTGACTCAAAACTGCTTGCGCACGTGCAAAAATTCTTGCAACGCTTCTACAACAAGCGCAAGAGAAATCGTCATCTCGAATAATATATGAAACTGTACGATTCAACCATCAAAAAAACGTTGGAACTCGTGGGGAGTCACCTAGCTCCCCTTTCCCCTTCTTCCACGTGGAAAAACCTTGACGAAAAAGTGTTTATCTTCCCCGGTGACAGCGCAGTGGAGCTTGGCGCAACCGACAAAGAGTCGAGCTATCTTATCGCCTACACCACCGACAAAAGCCTTGTGGACAAGGACGAAATGTTTCTTGTGGGCAAGGACATCTGTCAGCTAAAAGGGGACGAGCCGTTTGCGCGTATCGCGATTTTGCTCATTGACGACTCAAAGCATCAGGACGAACAGAAGATATATCGCTTCCTTCGCGACATAGAATACAAACGCTACAAGGTCAACCCCGACGGGTATATGATCAGAGTCAACACCAACCAACTTCGCGAAGGCGCAAGAGTGAGCAAAGCCGCCGTCAAAAAAGGCATATCCTTTGCGGACGTTGGCAAGATCTTGCAAGACGCGTACAAGCAGGACGAAAACGTCAAAGCGGTCAAACAGATCTTCATCACCGATCCGAGCTTTGACTTTGACACTTTCGCGGGCGTTGCAAAACTCAACGAAGGCATCACGGTCACTCTCGACCACATTCTCAAAAATCTCAAAATGGACTGCAACGTATGCTCCTTCAAAGAGATTTGCGACACGATAGAAGGCATGCGTGACGTGCACAAGCGTGAAGACTACGAGTTTTGATTTCACAAAAAGAAAAAACAAAAAAACGAGCAATTTTGCTCGTTTTTATTTTTACCGAAAAATTTTACAAATTGTGCGAAATTTTAATTTATTATTAACAATCGCACTTTATGATATAAGCATCATCTCCCTTTCCTGTTTTTGTTTTTATGGATTGAGCCTTGGCAATTTGCCAAGGCTCTTTCCTTAAAAATAAAACCGATGTTCGTGTGGAACATCGGTTTTATTTTAATTAGTAAATTCTAGATTCAAAATTGCTAACAAAACTTCCGTTTTGGTCTACCGAACAGATTGCAGTTTTTCCATCTTTAAACTCGATTTGATACTTTGTCACGGATGCCATGATTCCTTTTGCATTTTTTTCCATGCCATTACCGACAATAGTTACGTTTTTAATATCGTTCTTGTCAAAAATATAATCTTCTTTCAAAGACGAGCCAAAAAACATAAGTGCCGGCGCACCATTCTTCTTTGCAAGACCAATGTAACATCCAGCAAATCCGCTTCCGTTTACTCTTCCGAGACACACAGTGTTTAACCTGAGCATTGTTTTAAAAAATCCCATATAAATCCTCCAAATATTAGCCCCAAGGGGCTTATTTTCCTTAATTGTACTACCTTAGTGCTAAAATGTCAATAACTTTTTTAAGGATATAAACCAATGGAAATAATTGTTGTTGAAAGAATAAGAGAATTGATGCAAGAAGAAGGCTTAAACCAAAGTAAACTTGCAGAAAAAATAGGTGTTAAACAAAACACCATAAGTGCTTGGTTGCTAGGAAAAAAAGAACCGAGTATACGCTCTCTTTGGCTTTTAGCAGACTATTTCAATGTCGATATTGATTTTATAGTCGGAAGAAAAAATTACTAAAGCCGCAAATCGTTTTTTGCAAATTTTTATCTTTTTTGTCTTATATACTCCGAATATGCGCCGAGATACGCAAATGCGGCAAAATAGGTGTCGAGATTGAGCGTACCTGCCAAAAATGCGTCCGCAAGCAATGCGTTTTGCTTGTGCATGTAGTATAGGTGCGCGCCGTATGTGAAAATGCAAAGTTGCAACTCGTCTTCTTTGGGGATTGTGTCGCACTCTGCAAGTTTTTTGCCTGCAAAAAGTTTGAGCGATTGCATATAGCCCGTGTGATGTCCGATGGGAATATCTTCTGAGAATTTTGCCATATCCCCTGCGACATCCTGCCCCGTTTGCACCGAGCACGCCACCGCCCAAAACAAAGCGGCAACGTACATATCGCCGTTGTCTTTTGCAAGGTCTATGCACTCGTCAAACATGGTTTTGGCAGTTTGATATTCGCCCTGATAATACTTGCAGCACGCAAGCATATACAACGCGTCAAGGCGATCGGACGTGTGGGCAACGCACCACTCAAACGCGCTCTCGGCTTTGTCGAGATCAAACGTGGACAAATATCTGCCGGCGCACTTGCGTCTTATCTTGTAGTCGTCGGGGCGCAAATCGCGCGCTTTTTCATAGCACCGCAACGCTTCGGTGTATCTCATCTGAAAGGCAAGCGCGTCACCGAGCGCGACAATGCGATCAACGTCATCGGGACACGAGAGCAACTCCGCTCTTGCTTTTGCGGTTTGCTCATCGTCGGGGACGGGATGAAAATGAGCGGTTGAAAACTTCAACTCCTGCTCTTTGACCGACCTGACGTCACTTATTACGTTGCAGCTGCATTTTTGATTGCCAACACACATATTTTTTGCTCCTTATGCCAAAAACGGCACTTTATCTGTACGTCAATCGCGGATAATCGTTGCGTTTTGCACGACAACACGGCGAAATTCGATATATTGCTGTATCATATAAAAGCTGATTTGTATCAGCATAATTGCTATGCCGGGCGCAAAAAGCCAATTGTATTTTTCAAGGCTTATGCCGCCGTAGGTGTACGCATAGTTGATCATCACTCCCCACGTTACACTGTCAAAACTGCCCATGCCGAGAAAGCTCAACGTCGCCTCAACCATGATGCAGCTTGCAACGGACGGAATGAATTTTGCCGCCGCAACGTCAAGCACGTTGGGCAACACGTGGCGGAACAGTATGCGGCAAGGGCTGTATCCGAGCGTTTTGAGCGAACGCACGAAGTCGGAATTTTTCACGCTCATTGTCTTTGCACGCACCGCCCTTGCGGTTGAGCACCAACAAAGCATGGAAATCGTCAAAATTATGCTTGCCGAATTGCCTTTTGTGTATGCGGCAATGACAATCGCCATGGGAAGCATTGGTATGAGCAAGAAAAAGTTGATAAACCCGTTGACCGCCTCGCCCGCAACCTTGCCTGCATAGCCTGCGATGACGCCTATCACAACGCCTATCACAACGCACGCAAGCGCGCTTGTCACCCCCACGATGAGAGTAGGTCTTGTTGCAACGATAAGTTGCGACCAGATGTCAAAGCCGATGTTGTTTGTGCCGAGCAAATGCTCTTTTGAGCAAGGCAGAAAAATATCGAAACTCTCGTTGGGCTTGTACGGGGCGATCTTCTCGCCGAAGATTGCAAATATTATAAACACGAGCAATATCGCAATGCCAAGCGCAAAAGCCACCGTGGAAAACACCCTTCTTGTCTTATAACCCGTCTGCAAAGTCTTTTTCATGATCTTCTCCTTTGCGACGGATCGACAAATATGCTCACCGCGTCCGCGATGAAGTTGGACACGATGACGCTAAGCGCAATGACGAGCAACGCGCCTTGCAACATCGGAAAGTCCTTGTTGTAGATTGCTTTGTTGACCAGCATGCCGATTCCGTCAATGGAAAACACCTTTTCTATAACGATAGAACCTGCGATCATGTGTCCGAAACTCGTGCCGAGCATGGATATGAACGGCGCGGAGATGTTGGGGAAAATGTGTCGATTTTTGATGCATGCGCCGCTCAAACCCTTTGCGCGCGCATAAACTGCGTATCTTGTGTCGCACACGCTTGCCGCTTGGTTGCGGACAAGCAAATACTTCTTCGGAGTGGACGCAAGCACAAGCGTTCCGACAGGAAGAACGAGATGTTCGAGCCTGTCCAAAAAGCCGCCGCCACCCACCGAATTGAGCGCGCCGGATGGCAAAATCTTCCACTCGAACGCAAACAAAATGAGCAGCATGATTGCAAGAAGAAAGTTGGGGATTGCGTCCACAAGCACCATTGCCGAAGTGAGCGACACGTCTTGAAAACGCGATTTCTTGTAGCCTGCGGCAAGCCCCAGCCAATATGCAAGGAGCGCGGACAAAATCCACGCGGGGATTGCAATTTGAAGTGTGCGGGGGATCTTCTCTGCAAGCACTTGTCCCACGTCTTTGCCTTGATGGTATGAATAGCCCCATTCGCCCTTGAACAAGTTTTTCACATACATGCCGAATTGCTCGTGTAGCGGCTTGTCTAGCCCCATTTTTGAGTATAGTTCGGCGTACTGCTCGTGCGTCAGCACGCTCTCTTCCGCACCGATGAGATTGTCAAGCGGATCGCCGGGCATAAATCTTGGCAAGAAAAAATTAACCACAAAAATTGCGATCAACGCTATGACGGAAAATATTGCGTTTTTTGCGAGCTTTCTTGCCATGACCTTTGTTTTGCTGTGAAAACGACGAGCGACAAACCGTTTTGTCGCTTGCATTGTATTGTGTCGTTTTGTCGAGCCGCCCGAATCGGACGGCTCGCAAACGACTTTTTCAAAAGAGGTTTTTAGCCGATAGAACAAAACTTGTTTGCAAAATTTCAACAAGTTTGGTCTTGTTTTTCTTTTTGGTTTTCGATTTTCAAATCGATGTTGCGATTATTTGCTCTTTTTGAGCGTTTCAAACACAACGGGGTTGAGAAGTCCGAGTTTTGCATCGAGTTTGAATCCGTCAAGTTTTGACGAATACGCTTGTGTGTATGCATCGTAGAACATAGGCACAAACACGACGTTTTCCACCATGAAGTCCTGATACTCTCCGACTGCCGCTTTCAACTCGTCTGCGGTCTTTGCGCCGATCATTTTCTTGAGAATCTTGCCGTATGCGGTGAGATTGCCTTCTTTGTCTTCAACAATCATTTGTCCGTGGCAAGCGGGGTTTTTCTTGTCCGGCATCATGCTGGTTTCAGCAGCAAGCGTGTATCTTGTCGCATAGCCCGCCTCAAAGCCATAGCCTGCGTCGGTGATACCCACAAGGTCTGCCATGTGTTCGCCTTTCTTGTAGGTTGCTTGATAGTCGGCTTTGCTCTTGCCTTGCACTTCAACCGTCACCATGCCGCTCTCTTCGATTTGCGGTTTGAGAAGATTGGCATATTGCGTGTCGGGGCTGTTTGCATCGCTGTTGATGAGCAATTGGAACTTAAACTTGTTGGTGGTGCTGTAACCCGCCTCGGTCAAGAGCTCTTTTGCTTTTTCAAGATCTCTTGTCCACACGGGTGTTTCCTTGTATCCGAAGATGCTGGGCGCAACGATGCCTTCTCTTGACGGAAGACTGCTTGCAGAGCCGAAAGTCGCACGGATCTTGTCAAAGTCGATGGAAAGCGCGATTGCTCTCTTCACTTTTGCGTCGGTCATCTTTTGATTGTTGAAGAACAAGGATTTGGGGATAGCTCTCGTGTTGGTGTCGGCATAAAGCGTCACGTTGTCAAGACCTTGCAAAGACGTTGCCACCGCTTTGCCAAGACCGCCGCCGTAGTTGTAAATCATGTCGATTTCGCCTGCTTTGAGCGCACGCGCAAGCACGTCTTCTTGCTCGTAAACCTTGAAGATGACTTTGTTGAATTGCACTTTGTCTGCTTGCGGATAGTCTGCAAATTTTTCAAACGTAACGGTGTTTGCCTCAACGTTTCTTTCGACAAACTTGAAAGGGCCTGCGCCGATGACGGATTTTTCATCGGTGAGCGTCTCTTTGGTTTCGCCTTGCAAAAGGTGCTTTGCCAAGATGATCTTGGACGCTACGGTTTCAAGAAATTTGTTCTCTTGAGTGGAGATTGCAAAGACAAGCGAGTTGCCTACCTTTTCAACGCTGTCATAGTCCGCGCCCTTGTTGAGCTTGGAATAGCCTTCCATAAACGTGTATTCGAGATCTTCTATGGTGAGATCTTTGCCGTCATGCCACTTGAAGCCGTTTTTGAGAGTGAGCGTCACTTTTGCGCCGTCATTGCTTGTTGAAAAGTCGCACACAACGGGGACAAAATTGCCGTCCATCTTGGCAATCGGAGTGACTTGGGACACCGCCGCCGAGATCATGCTAAAATTGTAGCCGGGTTCGCCGCCCAAAGCGTGAAGTCTGTTGAGCGATTCAATGGTCATTTTTGTGCCGACAATCAACGTTTCGCTCGGAGTGGCTTTGTTGTTGTTGCACGCAACAAACACAACGCTCATGACAAGGATCAATGCAAGTGCAAGCACAAACAAGATTCTTTTGCTGTTTTTCATAGTTTTCTCCTATAAAAATATTTTATAGTTTTTTATCGATTTTGTGGGTGTTTTGCCGCAGCTAAGATGCAATATATCGGCATTTGATACGTTTTTGCCGCTTATTCCTTTGTGACAGAGCCGTCTTTCAAGAGATATATCTCGTCACAAAAGTTCTTCACCATTGCAACGTCGTGGGATATGAACAACACGGATATGCCCAGCGTGTCCACAAGCCTGTCGTATAGATCGAGTATGCTTTGGCTTGTTGACGGATCGAGCATGGACGTTGACTCGTCACTGATGAGCAAGGTCGGCTCGGTTGCAAGTGCGCGCGCTATCACAAGCCTTTGCGCCTGTCCGCCGCTAAGATGCAACGGCAGCCTGCCCCAAAGCGTCCTTTCAAGCCCCACGATGTCAAAAAGTCGCAATGCCTTTTGCTTGACGTCGTTGCCGCGCTTTGCGTGCTTGGTGGCAACAAGAGCCTCCTTCACCGCATTGCCCGCCCTTTGCATCGGATCGAGCGCAAGCAAGGGCTGTTGCGGAACGAGCTGAATTTTCTCTCCCGACAATTTGTCGTACTTGCCCTTGTCGTCCCACAACGCTTTGCCGTCCTTGAACACATTTCCGCCGCTTGGCGCAACCGCTCCGCACAAGACGTTGGCGATTGTCGATTTGCCCTCACCGCTCTTGCCTATAAGCCCCACTTTTTTGCCGTCAGCTATCTCAAAGGATACGTCCGTGAGCGCAACGGTGGTGGTCTTCGTTTTGCCCTTTCCGACGGTGAAAGTCTTTGACAAATTTTTCAGTTCTATCATTCTTGCGCCGCCTTTTTCAACAATAGTTGCGTATATTCACTCTCGGGATGGACAAGCACGTCTTCGCTAAAACCGTATTCCACCTGCTCGCCCGCCTTCAACACAAGCACCTTGTCGCAAGTCTTTGCAAGGCTCATATCGTGAGTGACAAAGATTTTTGCACTATCTTGAAATTCTTCTTTGACGCACTTCAAAAACACTTCTGCGGTTTCCGCGTCTATGCCCCTTGTGGCTTCGTCTGCGACAATCAGTTTCGGCTTGGAGCAAAGCGCGATTGCAAGCACCACTCTTTGCGCCTGTCCGCCGCTGATCTCAAAAGGATATTTTTCAAGCACGCTCTCGTCTTTGAGCCCGACTTTTGCGAGATTGTAGAGCGCGTACGCCTTTTTCTCGTGCTTGTTGAGCTTTGCGCCGCTTAGTGCAAACGCCTCGTATATCTGCGTCTTGATCTTCAAGGACGGATTGAGAGATTCGCTTGCCCCTTGCGGTATGAAAGCTATGCTTTTGCCCAAACGCTTTTTTAGAGCGCGCGGATCGGACAAAATATCTTCGCCGTCAAACACGATCTTGCCCGTTGCATAGCAGTTGTCTGCAAGCGCGCCGATGAGCGAGTCCACAATCATGGACTTGCCCGAGCCGGACTCTCCGACTATGGCAAGGCTCTGCCCGTCGCCAACGCAAAAATGAACGTCAGACACAATCGCGCCACCGCCGTGCAAATATCTTGCATATACGGATAGTCCGTCCACAAAAAGCATTGTTTCTTTCTCCTTTTTGTCTATCAAATTATACCGCATAAAAACTTTTATATCAAGCATAAACCGCTCTTTTGTTCGTGGAATATTCAACTTTTCAAAACAAAATAGAACATAATGTTTCGTTTTTGCCGCAAATTCGTACACTATGTATTGACAGGCGTACGCCGTGTTTGATATAATGTGAAAAAGGAGATTTGCTATGCACAACAAAATCAGCTCAACAACTCAAAAGATTTACGACGCTTTCGCCGCCGTATTGCTTGAAAAAGATTATCAAAACGTCCGCATCCAAGACGTGCTCGACAAAAGCGGCGTTGCTCGCAGCACCTTCTATGCCCACTACAAGACAAAAGAAGACCTGCTCAAATCCATTTGCTCCACGATTTTCGGTCACGTCTTTTCCCACTCTCTCGAAGAAGAGAAAAGCCACGACTTTTCAAAATCGAGCATGCTTGACTACAAGCACTTCATCACACACATCTTCTACCACTTGCACGACGAAGGCGAGCTTGTACATGCAATCTTGCTCTCGCAAAGCAAAGACGTGTTTTTGTCCTATCTGCGCACCGAATTGAGCGAGTTTGCCACTGCATGCGTTGAAAACAACTTTGTTGCGCAAAAGAATTTGCCAAAATCACTCAAAATCAACTCCGTGATCGAAAACTTCGTGTTGCTTGTTGAATATTGGGACGACACCGCCTTCACCGACACCCCCGAACGCCTGACCGAATATTTCATCCAAATGAACGTGTAAAAAGCACGAGTATAAGCGCACTTTGAATGAGCAAAGTGCGTGTTATAAGTACGCTTTGAATGAGTGGAGTGCGTGTTATAAGTACGCTCCGAATGGGCAAAGTACGCGTATAAGTTTTTATTAGCTTACGGCTCTACAAAAGTTGAGCGTGTAAAACTTTAATGCAATGTTACCCCTTCCCTTCGGGCTTTCCCCTACTTCTCGAACATAGTGCTTTCTCTTTTTAGCTACACATCGCTCGAAGAGGGGAAGTCGGCACTCGCATAGATAGGTATCGTTCACTCATTATGCCACTCGTTCGCAAGTGCAAAGAACAACACGCACTTGCTCACTTGTACAAACCGTCTTGCTCGGCGCTTATCTAGGCGTTCGCCTTGCGAACGCTCACTCCGAATAAGCACATTCCGTTTATAAGTACGCTCCGAAATTGTGTCGTTTGTAAAAACACGATAAATAGATGAAGAACAAGGAAGAGCCTGCCAACATAGATAGGAGCGTACTTGACGTACGTGACTATTTATGGGGCAGGCTCTGACGCAGTTATTCGCTATTTTATGCATTAAATAAAACCGCGCTAAACGGATGAATGACGCGAAAGCACCCCGAGAATGACAACCCTAATGTACTATGCGTACATGAGTTGACAGGCTCGGGGTGCTGACAAAGTCAGTCGCCGTTTAGCACGGTTTTAATCCACTTGGATTTCCTTAATAACCACCTCATTCCCCCTAATCAAATATGTATGCTCGCTGCCGCAGTAGGGGCATATTTTGCCAAATTTGACGGTGGGGTACTCTTTGGAGCAGTCTTCGCAATAGGTGACGGCGGGAATGGGGTCGATCTCAAGAGTGCAGCCGCGAAGAAGGTCGGAGCGATTGGCGTTCCAATTCCAACAATCGATCAACTGATCGTTGACGACGGTTGACACTTCACCGATTTGCATAACGACTTTCTTGATTTTGTCTGCTTTGTTCTCTTTTGCCACGTCGCTGACAAGGTCTGCGATGTGGAACACCACTCCCAACTCGTGCATGATTATTGCTCCTTATTTGTTTGCCTTTTTGGCTGCTTTTGCGGCTTTGACCGCTTCTTTGTGTTTCTTTTGTGACGCTTTTTCCGCGGCGGTTTTCTTGCCGAAGATAATTCTCATGCCGCGCTTGAACGCATACGGGAGAATTGCCTTGAACTTGTCTTCACTGCGGACCATGGTGGAACATTCGGGATGTTCTCTGTGCAGATGGATTGCGTCAAATTCGCACTTGGTGGTGCAGATGCCGCAGCCTATGCACTTGTTCTCGTCCACGACGCTTGCGCCGCAGCCCAAGCAACGAGACGCTTCGGTGTGAACTTGCTCTTCGGTGAGAGTGCCGTGCAGATCTCTGAAAGAGTGTTTGTCGCCGTCAAGCTCTTTTGCTTCTTGTCTGCCTGCGGTGTCGTAGCTGTCGATGACGATGTTGTCTTTGTCAAGCTCGATGAAGTCACGACGATTGCGACCGATGGTCATGCTCGTGCCGGGTTGTACGAAACGATGGAGTGAAACTGCCGCGTTCTTACCTGCTTCGATTGCGTCGATTGCAAATTTCGGACCGCTGTACACGTCACCGCCGACGAAGATGTCGGGCTCTGCCGTTTGATAAGTGAGAGAGTCCGCAACAGGATAGTTGCCGTGATGGAATTGCACCTTGCTTCCCTTGAGAAGGTCGTCCCACACGATCGTTTGACCGATTGCGAAGATGACGTTGCTTGCCTCAACGGTGATGGTGTCGTTTTCGTCATATTTGGGGCTGAATCTCTTGGTTGCGGGATCGATGACGCTCAAGCACTTCTTGAACACGACTGCCTTGACGGTGCCGTCTTCGTTCTTGAGAATTTCCTTCGGACCCCAACCGTTGTTGACGGTGATGCCGTCTGCAAGGGTTTCTTCGATTTCTTTCTTGCTTGCGGGCATCGTGTCTCTTGATTCGAGGCAATACATACCCACTTCTTCACTGCCGAAGCGAACAGCCGTACGTGCGCAGTCCACAGCAACGTTGCCGCCGCCGATGACGACTGTCTTGCCTTGCAATTTTCTGTCGTGATTTTCGGTTGCCGCATGCAAGAAGGACACAGCCATATCGGTGCCGATTGCGTCTTCGCCCGGGACTCCCGGCAATCTGCCGCCTTGGCAACCGATTGCAATGTAGAATGCCTTGTAGCCTTCCGCTCTCAATTGATCGAGAGTGACGTCTTTGCCGACGTTCACGCCGGTCTTGAATTCAACGCCGAGTTCACGGAGAATATCGATTTCCGCTTCGATGACGTCTTTTTCGAGTTTGTAGGACGGGATGCCGTAGGTGAGCATACCGCCGAGTTTTTCGTTCTTTTCAAACACGGTGGGTTTGTAGCCTTTGGTTGCGAGATAGTATGCGCAAGAAAGTCCTGCAGGGCCTGCGCCGATGATTGCGATCTTCTGGCTCCATTGTTTGTCAACGTTGGACGGAATTACCACTTCGGGAACGTATCTGGTCTCTGCGTGCAAATCTTGCTCTGCAATGAATTTCTTGATATCGTCGATTGCGACAGCCTCATCAATAGTTCCGCGCGTGCAAGCCGCCTCGCAACGCTTGTTGCAGACGCGTCCGCAGATTGCCGGGAACGGGTTGTCCTTCTTGATGAGAGCAAGAGCTTCTCTGTATTTGCCTTCTTTTGCTTTGCGGATGTAACCTTGAACTGCGATGTGTGCAGGGCAAGCAACCTTGCAAGGAGAAGTACCCGTTTCGTAGCAGTTGATACGGTTTTTGTCGCGGTAGTCTTCATCCCACTTGTCCGGGCCCCAGCTGAGATTGTCGGGAAGTTCGTGCTTGGGATATTCGATCTCGCCTTGCTTGGTGCAAAGTTTTTGTCCGAGTTTGACTGCGCCTGCGGGGCAATATTCGACGCATTTGCCGCAAGCCACGCATTTGTCTTTTTCCACTCTTGCCACGAAGGAGC
Source organism: uncultured Eubacteriales bacterium (assembly GCA_900548005.1). Lineage (GTDB taxonomy): Bacteria > Bacillota > Clostridia > Christensenellales > CAG-917 > CAG-475. Next base: position 11,709 of record URIZ01000004.1, read on the forward strand.
TTCTTGACATATTGGGAGTGTTGAAAAGTTGTGACGTACGCAAAGCGTTGCAGATGTTCACGTTGCAGTTGCAGATTGCAAAAATCTTGTTTTTGCCGTCAATGTTGGTGATTTGGTGAACAAAGCCGTTTGCTTCTGCGTTGCGAAGAATTTGCATTGCTTCGTCGTAGGTGATGTCGTGACCTTTTCCGGTCTCGCGGCAGTAGTCAGCCATATCGCCGACGCCGATACACCAATCTTCACAAGAGTCGCCGCAGCCTTCACCGAGTTTGGCTCTGCCATAGCGGCAAGAGCAAATGCCAACGCCAAGGTGACCTTCGTATTTTTTGAGCCAGTAAGAAAGGTGTTCGATGTCGATCGTGCCGTTTTCCATCTCGATTGCTTTCTCAACGGGGATGACGTGCATACCGATACCTGCGCCGCCTGCAGGAACCATAGGAGTGACCATCGTCAAGGGAAGATAGGTCATTCTCTCAAAGAACATTGCAAGCTCGGGATGCTCGTCAAGTTGTCTTTTGATCATGTTGGTGAACTCCGCAGAACCGGGAACGAACATGGGCAACGTGTAACGACGCACTTTCTTTGCACCGGGAATAGGACCGTTGTCGTCGTAATGATTGCCGTAGTCGTATTCGAGAATACCGATGTCGCTCATTTGCTTGACGATGTCGTGCAATTTTTCTTTTTCAAAATTGGGATTCATCGCTTCAAGCTCTTCGATGGTGTAGTGGTGACGCACTTTCATCGAGAGTGCCACGTCTGCCATCTCGTCTGTCATGATACATGCAAGTCCCCAATATTCGGGGTCGTTTACGGTGACGCCTTTGATCTTGTGATCGACGCAGTCCGTAATCTTTCTTGCCAATTTGAGAATCTTCTTTCTCGGATTGGGATCACCCATAAATTCCGGGACGTATGCTTTGCTCATCTCAGCCATTTTCATTTTCTCCTTTGAATTCTTTTATGGTTTTGAAAATTTTATCTGCAAGCTCGTCAAGCCCTTCGCCCGTCTTTGCGCTGACAGGATATATCTGCGCGTTGGGGTTGAGAGCCAAAACTCGCTCTTTGAACTTTGTCATGTCGAAGTCAAACGCTTCGAGCGTGTCGATCTTGGTCACCGCAACCAAGTCACACTTTTCAAACATAAGCGGATATTTGAGCGGCTTATCGTCGCCTTCTGGCACGGATAAGAGCATCATGTTGAGATGCGCGCCCGTATCGAACTCCGCAGGACACACAAGATTGCCTATGTTTTCAAGAATAATAAGGTCAGACTTGGGAAAATCCGCTTGGGACAAGCTCTCTTTCACCATGTCCGCGTCTATGTGACAAAGACCGCCGTTGTGCACCTGAACGCTCATCACGCCCGTGTTGTCGTGAAGACGTCTTGCGTCTACGTCCGTCTCGATGTCAACGTCCATAGCCACGATTTTCAGCCTTGATTTGAGCGCGTTGATAAGAGCGGACAAAAGAGTCGTCTTGCCACTACCCGGAGATGACATGACGTTGATAAGATACGTGCCCTGCTCTTTGAGAGTGGCTCTTGTTTGGTCTGCGACTTTGTCGTTTTGAGAAAACACGCTTTCTTTGACGGATATAATCTTCATTTGGCCACCTTCCATGCCGTGTATTTGGAATATATCCAGTCGGCGAGTGCGTCCACCCCTTCACCGCTTCTTGCCGATACGGTGAAACACGTTGTGTTCGGGTTGAGCTTTGCAACGTATTGCTTGCACTTGTCAACGTCAAAGTCAAAATATTTTGCCGTGTCTATCTTGGTGATCGCAACAGCGTCCCCCGATGAGAACATAAGCGAGTATTTCAGCGGCTTGTCATCGCCTTCGGGGACGGACAACAACACGAGATTGAGATGCGCGCCCGTGTCGAACTCCGCAGGACACACGAGATTGCCGATGTTCTCCAAAAACACGATGTCCGAGCCTGTCTTGAACTCCTTGAACCCTTGTCGCGACATATCCGCGTCGAGATGGCACATGCCGCCCGTGTGCAGTTGAATGGACTCCGCACCCGCTTGACGCACTGTGTATGCGTCAACGTCGCCGTCAATGTCCGCTTCCATAACGCCGATTTTGCATCTGTCCTTCAACGCCTTTGTGAGCGCGCAAAGAAGCGTGGTCTTTCCACTGCCCGGGGACGACATGACGTTGATATAAAACACGCCCATTTCGTCAAGCTCGCCGCGCAACTTTGCCGCATCCGCATCGTTGTTTTGCAAGATGCTCTCTTTCAATTTGATTGTTCTGACTTCATCCATAAACAAAATTTCGCCTTTTATTTATATTCTTAATAATGATAAAAGATTATAACACTTGCCACACCCGTTTTCAATGCTTTTTTAAAGTTTCGCCCAAAAAGTTGGATTTGCAAACAAAAACGCAAAACATACGCAACAAAAACTTGAAGATTTGTGGAATTAATAATGAATAATGAATAATTTTTGTTTTGTTCTCATCTCTACAAAAGTTGTACGTGTAAAACCTAAAAAGAAATGCCCCATCTTTCCGGTCCGTGCCGGTATTTCTTCCACCACTCGTATAAAGTGCTTTCTCTACAAAACTGTCCGTCGCTCGCGGGGAAGACAGGCGGCACTCGCATAGATAAGTATCGTCCCCTTGTTATGCCACCACGCTTTGTGCGCCAGGCAGTAGCCAACAACACGGCGCAGTCGCTCGTACAACCGTCAAGCTCGGCGCTTATCTCGGCGTTCGCCTTGCGAACGCTCACTCACAATAAACACATTCCGTTTATAAGTACGCTACGAAATTGTGTCGTTTGTAAAACCGCAATAAATAGATGAAGAGTGCGTTAAATAGCGATTGTTGCGAAGCCAATCGCGTCAAAAGCCCCTTGAACAGCAACCCTAATGTGCTATGCGCACATGAGTTGATGGACAAGGGGCTTTGACAAAGCTATTCGCTCAATAGTGCGGTTTGTAAAACCGCGCTAAATATATGAAGAACAAGAAAGAGCCACGCTAACGGCAACCCTAGCGTACTAGACGTACGTGAGCTGACGGGAGCGTGGCTCTGCCGAAGTTATTCGCTATTTAGCGCGGTTTTAGTCGACGCGGAGAGCATCGACAACATTCTTCCTTGACGCGCCGATTGCCGGCAAAATGCCTGAAATGACGGTGAGAGCAAGGGATAGAACGACGAGAAGGATAGCGTGCAAGGGATGGAAATGCAGGAGCGATCCGATGCCGGTGACGGCTTTGATGACGAGAGAGATGAGCGGACACAGAATGTAGGTGAGCAAGATGCCGATAAGTCCGCTGGCAAGACCGATGAGCGATGTTTCGGCAAGGAAGACGTGACGTATGTCGCGTTTTCGCGCGCCGAGAGCACGCAGGATACCAATTTCTCGAGTACGTTCGATGACGGAGTTGGACGTGATGACGCCAATCATGACGGTGGACACGACAAGCGAAATTGCCGCAACCGCGATGAGCATAGCAGAAACAAGACTGAGAATTGCGTTGATGTTGTACAAGAACATTGCCGACACGTCAAAGTAGCCGTTGTGCGAGCCGGCAGCATTGCGATAGTTGTCGATATACTTGCCTGCCGCTTCCTTTTGGGTGATGTCGCCGGGGAAAACGGTGATGTAGCTTGACGCTTTTGACGCGCCCACCGCCTTGCAGAAATAGTCAAATTCAAGGCACGGACTCGAGATGAGTGACGTGACGGACTTGTTTTCGGACAGCTCTGTGTTGGGGATACTTCTGCCGAAAATCGTGGTCTTGCTATCCATGTTTTCGGGCTGTCTTTGGAAGGTCGCGACTTGGCTGTCATAAGCTCTTGCGAGTGCCCATTCTGCAAGTTCGGGCGTGAAGCAAAGCGCAGACGTGACGTAGGAGCGCGCGCTCTTCTCTTTCTTGCGGATGACGCCGACGATTTTCAATTCCGTACCCGCGCCGTCGTACATCGACTGCAACCGACTTTGTTGGTCCTTTTTGTAGCCCCACGTGAGCGTGTTAAGGTCAAAATTGAGATCTTCGTATGCGTCTTCTTCGGTGTCGAACTTGTAGTAGTCGTCATTGTCGATGAGCTTGAAGGTTTGACCGATGAAATAGTCGGAAGTTATCTCGTCTGCGGTCATTTCGACGGGTTTGCCGTCTTCGCTGAGAATGAGATTGCCGCTTGCGTCCTTCTTGTACAGATCCATGCCGAACGCCGAGAGCAACGTTTTGCTGATGGAGTTGTCGGTGTTGACGGAAAGGAGAATCTCGTTTTTGTTTTGCGGATAGCGGCTGTTTTCGCCGATAAGGTCGTAGTCTTTGAGCATGGTTTGCTCATCGCCCACGAGCGTTTGCCAATACTTGGATTGCAATCCGTTTTCACCGAACACGGTGGTGGCTATGCCCATTGCCGAAGTGGGCTCGGGGTGCTGGGACACGTCCGTGTACTGCACGTTGCCGTTTGAGTCGTAGCCCTTGCGCACGAGATTGTAGCGAAGCCCGTATGATACACTCATCGCGTCATAGTCTTCCTTGGGCATTTTCTTCATATATTCGGTGAACTCTTCGCTCAAATCGTTCTTTGTCACGCCGTCAAGGAAGGACTCGATAAACTTGTTCAAGAATCCGAGCGTGCTTGACTCGCCCGACTTGACTCCGATCTTGTCGCCTTCGGGGTACGCGCCGGGTTTTTGCGCGGTGGTGAAATTGAGCATAAGATCCATAACCGCCGAATCTTTGATGTTGTATTGATACACGCCGAGCGGCACACCTGCGAGCATCTCGGTCTGCATCTTGTCAACGTACAGATTGAAACCGTTGGATATGGACAGCACGAGCGCAAGACCGATTATGCCGATCGAGCCGGCAAACGCGGTCAGGAACGTGCGGCGTTTTTTGGATATAAGGTTGCGAAGACTAAGCCCGAAAGCCATGCCGCCGCTCATGGACGTTGGCTTGAAGGCTTTGTCTTTATGTTTCTTCTTTTTTGTAAGGCTGTTGAGCCCCAGTTTGTCAAAAAGTTTCTCGGTTTCGCCTTCGATTTTTTGCATGGCGGCTTTGCGCTTGCGGTTGGAAACTTTCTTTTTCTTCTTGCTTGTGGCGTCGGTGTCGTTGCGCACGATTTGGACGTTTATATCATCGTTTTTAGCAGGTAAAACGTCTGTTGTGACAATATCTTCGATTTTGTCGTTTGCAGGAGCGTCCGCATTGCCGACAAATTCTTCTATGCTGTCAACGTCGATTATGTCGCTTGTCGCAGCAACGTCTTGCGGCTCTTCATCGGGGTTGTACGGGTTGGTGTCGTCAATCAACTCGCCGTCCTTGAACTTGCAAATCCTCGAACAGTACTGATAAGCAAGCTCGGCGTTGTGCGTAACCATGATGACAAGGCGAGTCTTGGAAATCTCTTGCAAGATGTCCATAACTTGCACGCTCAATTCACTGTCCAACGCGCCCGTGGGCTCGTCTGCAAGAATGATCTTGGGATCGTTGACGATCGCTCTTGCGATTGCGACGCGCTGCATCTGTCCGCCCGAGAGCTGATTAGGACGCTTGTTGATTTCCTCGTGCATATTGACTCTGTGAAGAGCGGCAATAGCCTTGGCTCTACGCGTCTTTTTCTTCTCGCCTACAAGTTTGAGAGCAAGCTCGACATTCTCGAGAACGGTCAGGTGCGGAATGAGATTGTATGACTGAAAAACGAACCCTATGGTCGCGTTTCTGTACGCGTCCCAGTGTTCGTCGTCAAATTCCGCAGTGGACACGCCGCCGATCACAAGATCGCCGCTCGTGTATCGGTCGAGTCCGCCTATTATGTTGAGCATGGTCGTTTTGCCACATCCGCTCGGGCCGAGAATCGCGACAAACTCGCTCTCTCTGAAATTGAGCGAAACTTTGCGCAATGCGTGCACCGTCGTGGTGGCGGTCGGATAGTCTTTTACGATGTTTTTAAGCTGAAGCATAGTGTACCCCTTTTATGCTGTCATTTTTTAAGTTGCGCTATAATGTGCCGTAATCTCATCATTCGCTCGTCGGCAAAATCTCGCCGCCGAAAATTATCCTTCCCTATCTCGTGCAAAACGAGATCATTCGTTGTCTTGGTTTTTGTCTTCTCTGTCGGCTTTGTTTGCCAAAATCCATGCAAGCCCGCGGCTTACGACTTCGGCAATGTTTTTGCAGAGCTCTTCGAGAGTGATACTGCTCTTGTGATTGAACCAAATCTTGAAACATTCCGTCATGCCCGCAATCGTGAACGCGGCAATGTATCTCGCCTTGCCGATGTCCGTGCCGTCGTTCGCCTCGGTGATGAAATGCACGTATGCGGTGACAAATCTTTCGTTGATTTTGTCAAGGAGTTGCCCCGAGTTTGTGCTGGACAAAATATAGCGATTGTCACGGTCTTGCTCGGTGATCTCGCTTGCCAGCGCGCTGAAAAGGGGATAGGGATCGGTCATGCTGTTGAGCAGATCCGCTTCGCTCATAATCTTGTCTATGCGAGCCACGATCTCGTTCTCGATGTCCGAACGTACGTCACCCACCGTGTCGTAGTACATATAAAACGTGCTTCGAGTGATGTTGGCTTTTTGAGTGAGTTCGCTTATAGATATGTCTGCCATATCTTTTTGTTGCACGAGTTGCTTGAACGCGTCAAAAATCGCGTTTTTGGTTTTCACAACTCTCTTGTCGATGCCGCCGTTTTTCATAGTTTTACTGTCCTGCCGTTATTTTTGTTATTTCAAAAATTGCGTCTTTTATCGTCCATTCGTCCGATAATCCGACTCAATTATATTGCATTTTGTATTTTATCATATATTTGTACGGTTTTCTATGGTTTTATGAAACTTTTATAAAATTTATAAATAATTAAGATTTGCACACAATACGTATACCAACCATACAAAAAGGAGATTTCTATGAAAATACGCAAACAACGCAAGTTCCGCCGCGCTCAAAGCCACAGCAACCTGTCCACAAGCGAAAACCTTCGCTCGCTGTACGATCCCAACGGCAGCTACACCGGCACGCCCGACTCCGACGGCTACCCCACCGTCCCCGACGGCGAAAAACCCGTGCAGGATGCGGATGACTTGTAACAAAAGCCGTCATTGCGGCAACGGCATGGCTTGCTTGCAAGCAACGCCGAGAGCCGCATTAGGCTTTTGTTTTGCTAACCGCGCCGAAAACTGCGCTATTTAGCGAACAACTTCGGACGCGATTGACGCAAAGCGTAACAATCGCTATTCCGTCACTGCGTTCCTTACAGAGCCACGCTCCCGACAACTCATGTACACATAGTACATTAGGGTTGCCGTTATCATGGCTCTTTCTTGTTCTTCATCTAAATATCGCAGTTTTTACAACTATGAAATAACAGGTGAGATACAATTATCCATGTCATCCTGAGCTTGTCGAAGGATCTAGCGCAGCGAAAAAACATGCAAGATATACGCCTGTCGGTTGGATGTTTCGGCAGGCTACTCACAACTGCTATGCTTGCGCATAGAAATCTGCGGTTTTGCCTTTTTCAAAGGTGTTGCTACGTGAATACATACGCTACGCAACCATTGCAAGCAAGTTGCTCCGCTTTGCATTGACAACATGACGAATGGAGAAATACAAATTATCCTTGTCATTCAGAGCGCAAGCGAAGAATCTCGTGGAAACGAAACGCCACTATATGCACGTCTTTCTACACCATTCCGCTGCCGCGAGATTGCCACGCCGAACAAGTCGGCTCGCAATGACAATAGGGTGGTATTTGCATTGACAACATGACAAAGTTTTTCAGTTGCGCCCGAAACGAAAACTCATTCAAAGCGCACTTATATACGCACAAAACGCACTTATACACAAACTCTGCATTTGGAGAAAAGAAAAAGCACTCGATTCGAGTGCTTTTTCTTCTTGTTTTCAAAAATTTCTATTATTGTTCAGAAATTGCGCCGACGGGGCAGCCGTCTTCACATGCTCCGCAATCGATGCATTGATCGGGATCGACAACGTATTTGCTGTCGCCTTCTGCAATTGCGCCGACCGGGCAAGTATCTGCGCACGCACCGCATTGGATGCACTCATCGCTGATAACTCTGGGCATAGTCTTGTCTCCTTACAAATTTTGATTCGCTTTCGCTTAAATTATATTAGCACAATCTATCGTTTTTGACAAGCATAAAGTTGTCGCTTTTCAAAATCTCAGCTTTGGGACGGATACAGCCCGAAATAGCAGGCGGCGACTCTCGTGCGCTTGACGGTGTAGACGCGCTTTTCTCTTGAAAGGGTGATATCCCCCTTGTATTTGCAGTTTTTGCAATCGTTGCCGTAGAGCGTCTTGTAGGGGCAATGCGCAAAGGTCATCAGCGCGATATCCTTGCTCGGAGCGTATCTCTTTATCCTGTCACGGGCGGCAAAATCTCGATATTCCAAAGACGGCTCATAGGCGTGTGCGCCGAGTTGCTCTGCCGCCAAAACCGCATACCCGTTGGCGATATTATGTCCTTGCCCTGCCACTATTTCGTAACCTTTTCTTGCAAAATACAAGCCGTAGACGTTGTGCGACACGAGCGTTTTTATGATAGGCATATCCGCAAGCAGATTTTCTATGACTTTAATATCTTTTCCGCTTGCGATGATTGGCAAGCCGAGCGCGACTTCACTGCCGTCAAGATCGTATTCGTCAAGCAATCTCTTCACCGCCGTCACCGTGTATTCGCTCGGATAGATTGCGACTTTATCGCCCCTTTTCATCAAATCGCCGTATTGATGCTCTTTGGCGACAAACATTCTGTTTGCCTTCACTTCTTCAAATTCCGCCGTCAAATATTCGTCTATTTTCGCTTGATTTACCCCCACTTCTCTAGGCTCGTTTGCCTTGACAAGCTTGTCTTTCAGCTCGCAAAGCACGTCCCTTCTCAAAGCGTTGAGCATGGACTTTGGAGCAAACACGCCGTCAGTGTCAACAACGCACTCTCTCACCGAAAAGCCGCTGTCGGCGGTCTTGGAGCAAGACGCGGATATATCGTTTGCATCCGTGGGCGCGTTTTTGGCTTTTTCAAGCTCTGCCGCCGCCTTTGTCACGCTCACAACTCCCTTACGCGTGGTTGCGGACGCAGTCATTTCAATGGGTTTGCCCGCCTTGGCAACGACTGATATGTCTATGGGGACGTAGCGTTGCTCAGACAATGCGATTTTGTCCTTTTTCGCATCGCAAATGAGATTGACTTGCCAGCCGGGCTTGACCTTGGTCTTGCTCACCACGCTGTATGTGCCGCCCGCCTTGCTTGCCTGCCCCACACCAAGACTTGCCTTTTCCACGTCCTTGTCGAAGAATTTCAAGCCGTCACCTTTTTCAAGCTCCTTGTCCGAAACGATGAAGATCTCAAACAAGCCGTCCTTAAACTCCTTAACGGATTTGACGTAGCCTATTTTGACTCCCGTGTGATTGTTGAATCTTTTTTCCACAACAAACGGCGTGCCGTCGTCGAGATACGCGCGTTCGAGATACTCTCCGCGCGAGTAGGCGACTTTCAAATCCCGCATCTCGCTTTTGCTCGGGATATAATCCTTGTCGGATCTTGCAAAATCCACCGCTTTTCTGTACGTCTGCACCGCCGCGGCGACATAGCCTTCTCGTCTTAGCCTGCCTTCGATCTTGAACGAGTTCACTCCCGCTTTTGCAAGCTGATTGACGCTCTTTGCAAGGCACAAATCTCTTGCGCTTAAAAGGTATCCGCTTTGCTCGTCCTTGCCTGCCTTCGCCTTGTAGGAAAGACGGCAGAGCTGTTTGCAAAGTCCGCGATTGCCGCTTGCGCCCTGCTCCACGCTTGAGAGATAGCAGTTGCCGGAAAATGCAATGCACAGCGCGCCTTGCACAAAATATTCTATTTCAAGGTCGGTGTTTTCTTTTATTGCTTTTATGTCTTCGAGTTTCGTTTCGCGTGATAACACCACACGCTCCACTCCCAGCTCTTTTGCCACTTGCGCGCCATAGAGATTGTGCACTCCCATTTGCGTGCTTGCGTGCAGGCATATATCGGGGAAGCAATCTTTCAACACCTTGCACACACCGAGATCTTGCACCAAGAATGCATCCGCTTTTGCGCCAATCGCAACTTTAACAATCGAAATAAGCCTTGTAAACTCCGTGTTTTGCAAAATGGTGTTGATTGTCACGTACACTTTCGCACCGTAAAAATGAGCGCGCGAAACCACGTCCGCAATGTTATCGGACGTGAAGTTTTGCGCTTTCATACGCGCGTTAAAATCGTCAAGCCCGAGATACACGGCGTCCGCTCCGCTCATAAGCGCGGTCTCAAACGCGGTCATATCTCCTGCGGGCGCAAGAAGTTCCAACATGCTTTCAGTATACCACACGAGAGATTGGTATGCAATAAAGTTGCAATCTATTGCTATACGAAAAAAATTTGGTATAATATGCCTATGACAACTTTTCTTTGCCCCGTATGCAAAACTCCGCTTTGCGAAAGCGACAAATGCGCCGTGTGCAGTCACGCTCACGTCTTTGACCGCGCCAAAGAAGGCTATTTCTACCTTCTCAATCCGCAGGACAAAAACTCCAAAGATCCCGGCGACAACAAAGATATGGTGCGCGCAAGGCGCGATTTTCTTGACGGCGATTTTTATCTGCCGCTCGCAAGCGAGATCGCAAAAGAGATAACCGAGCGTTTCCCCGAAAAAATAACGCTTTTGGACGCAGGGGTGGGCACGGGATATTATTTGAACGCGCTCGCGCGTGCGCGCGATAATGCGGATGACGAATATTTCGGCGTGGACGTGTCAAAGCATGCCGTCAAAATTGCGGCAAAACGCAACAAGGCGGCGCATATTGCGGTGGCAAGCGTCTATGATTTGCCGTTTGCGAACAAGTCGTTTGACGTTGTGACGTGCGTGTTTTCGCCATACGCGATGCAAGAATACTCGCGCGTGCTCAAAGACAGCGGAGTGCTGATTGTTGCATATCCGTACGGCAACCACTTGCTCGAACTTAGGCAAGCGTTGTATGAAAACGTCAGGGACAACACCACGTCTTTGCCGCCCTGCTCGGACTTTGAGCTTGCGCTTGAAAAAGAGTTGACCTACACCGTCACCGCCAGCGGCAATCAAATCGACAATCTTCTCACAATGACGCCGTACGTCTACCGCGCACCCAAGGACTCCGTGGAAAAAGTCCGAGCAAAGACCGAGCTGTCGCTCACGTGCGATTTTCACATTTCCGTGCTGAAAAAGATATCGCATATTGACAAATAATCTTCGGTTATTATATAATTTTCTTGTTGCGATACGCGACGAAGGACGAAAATTATGGACGAAACAAAGAGCGAAAGCGACGTCTGCCAAGACAAAGAAACAATGGAAAAAGTCGCAGATTGCGACGCCAAAAATGACGGCGACAACGATATGCCGCCCAAAAAGAAAAAAGCAAAACTGCCCAAAGGTCTTCAAAAGCTCGTTGACAAAATCAACGCAAACGAGAACGTAAGGCAAATGGTGGTGTTCACCCTGTTCAGCTTTATATGCGGCGGCTCGCAGCTGATACTCACACTTGCGCTCACCCAGCTAAAATACGCAGGCGGCGTGCTTGCGGAACCCTTCCAAGGCATACCCGTGGGCAACTTCTCGATCTTCGGATACGAAACCACCGCGGAATTTATCGGCTTTTTGGTCGGCTCGATCACGGGACAAGTGCTGACGTTTGTGCTCAACAGAAAGAAAACCTTCAACTGCACCAACAACGTTGTGATCTCGGGCATCATGTACACCATACTTGCCGTGTTCATCATCTTTATGCAAACGCTTCTCGGCGGCGCAATCACGTCCGCCTGCTACGGCGCAAACCCCACTCCGAGCAGCGCACTCGGGCTGTTGTTCAACCTTGCAGGTCAAGCAGTTGGCGGAATAGCCGCGCTTGTCATCAGCTTTTTGGGCAACAAATTTCTTGTCATGCGCAACTGGGGCAGCAAAAAAGCAACCGCCGAAACGACGGACTCCGCCCCCACCGAAGAAAACTGATTTCCATATCTCAAAACATTTCAAAAGGCACGCAACCGCGTGCCTTTTTTTGCATTATATCTTGACGGTTTTTCTCAAACCCACATCATTTCATCTTATTTCTCCCCCCCCATCTTTATGCTATCGCATGCTCGATTTGTTTTCAAGGACAAATCTTGCCGTAATATTCAATGTTGTCAACCGAATAATATAAGTCAAAATATATGTTGTCCTTTTGATATGCATGGGGAGAAAAACACACCTCATCTCCCGAGCCGCTCAAAAATTTGTATGTGTAAAATCTGCCGTTGAAGGTTATTGAATCAAACGTCAAATCTTTCACAACTCTACTTTCTTCGGTTGAAACCGCAAATTCGATTCTGAAAAATTTGTTCCCGACAACGTCTTTCACCACGTTGGTTGATTTAGCTTCGTCAAATGCCGACTTTTCAATTTCAATCAGCGACAATTCTATTGCAAAACTTGCCATATCCGCATTTGAAATATACGCATTTCCGCAATAATTTCCCTGCACAAATTTTATTTTCTCTGTTAGGCTCACCCGCGCACACGCCAAACCAATTCCTACGATGCATAATACCGCAGCAAGTACACTTGCCACGATTACGATTATTTGTTTTTTTGTTAATGGTGTCGTGGAAATAAAACTCACCCCCCCTACATCTTATCCTTCACTCTTATACTATCATACGATCATCTTGTTTTCAAGGGCAAGTTTTTGCACACTATATGTTGTGGCAAATGCTTTGCCGTGACAAAAATCCGCATTGCAATAGAGCGCGTTAGATTGCCGATTGCTTTTTCACATAGCCGTTTACATTGCCAAAAACACGCATTTTTAAGACACGAAAAGTGGAATTGACAAATTGTGCCAAAAATCAACAAATACACAATATGTAGTGTTTCTCAAAAAAGTTTCACACTTTATTTTGCGGTTTACCCTTGACATATCGCGCACGCTTGCTATAATAAAGGGGCACATTTTCAAAAGGAGATTTTCAATACTATGTTGAACATCAAAAAAAGAGACGGAAACATCGTTCCGTTCAATCTCAACAAAATCAAGGTGGCAATCGAAAAAGCGTTTGGCGCAGTGGGCAAAAACTACAGCGACGACATCATCGATATGCTTGCTTTGCGCGTTACTGCGACTTTCAATGATAAGGTGAAAGACGACTGCGTGAGCGTTGAGGACATTCAAGACGCGGTGGAAGTGGTGCTCATCCAATCCGGCTACGTCGAAGTGGCAAAAGCATACATTCTCTACAGAAAGCAACACGAGAAACTTCGTGAGATGAACTCCACGATGCTCGACTACAAGAACACCGTCAACAACTATCTCAAAATCAACGACTGGCGCGTGAAGGAAAACTCCACCGTGACCTACTCCGTGGGCGGACTTATCCTGTCCAACTCCGGCGCGGTGACGGCAAACTATTGGCTGAGCGAGATATACGACGATGAGATTGCAAAGGCGCACCGCGAAGCGCAAATTCATATCCACGACCTTTCCATGCTCACCGGATATTGCGCGGGCTGGTCACTCAAACAGCTCATCAAGGAAGGCTTGGGCGGTATCCCCGGCAAGATCACGTCTTCGCCTGCGGGACACCTTTCCACACTCTGCAACCAAATGGTCAACTTCCTTGGCATAATGCAAAACGAATGGGCAGGCGCACAAGCGTTCAGCTCTTTCGACACCTATCTTGCGCCGTTTGTCAAGGTGGACAACCTTTCCTACAAAGAAGTCAAACAATGCATCCAATCTTTCATCTACGGCGTCAACACCCCGTCGCGCTGGGGCACGCAAGCACCTTTCACCAACATCACGCTTGACTGGGTTGTGCCAAACGACCTTGCAGAACTGCCCGCAATCGTCGGCGGCAAGGAAATGGACTTCAAGTATAAGGACTGCGAGAAGGAAATGGCAATGGTCAACAAGGCGTTTATCGAGATCATGATCGAAGGCGACGCCAACGGCCGCGGTTTCCAATACCCCATCCCCACCTACTCCATCACAAGAGATTTCGATTGGTCCAACACCGAGAACAACCGCTTGCTCTTCACAATGACCGCAAAATACGGCACTCCGTACTTCTCCAACTATATCAACAGCGATATGGAGCCCAGCGACGTGCGCAGTATGTGCTGCCGCTTGCGTCTTGACCTTCGCGAACTCCGCAAAAAATCGGGCGGTTTCTTCGGCAGCGGCGAATCCACGGGTTCTATCGGCGTCGTGACGATAAATATGCCAAGAATCGCTTACGTCTCCCAAACGGAAGAAGACTTCTTCAAAGAGCTTACTCGCCTTATGAACGTGTCTGCGCGCTCTCTCAAAATCAAGAGAAACGTCATCACAAAGTTGCTCAACGAAGGGCTCTACCCCTACACCAAACGCTATCTCGGCACTTTTGGCAACCACTTCTCCACAATCGGTCTTGTGGGCATGAACGAGGCGTGCCTCAATGCAAAGTGGGTGGGCAAAGATATGACGCACAAGGAAGCGCAAGAATTCACCAAGAAAGTGCTCAACTTCATGCGTGAAAAACTCAGCGACTACCAAGAAGAATACGGCGATTTGTACAACCTTGAAGCAACTCCCGCAGAGTCCACTTCCTACCGTCTTGCAAAACACGACAGAGAAAAATATCCCGACATCATCTGCGCAAGCAATATGGACAACGTGCCCTACTACACCAACAGCTCGCACTTGCCCGTCGGATACACAAGCGACATCTTCTCCGCTCTCGACATCCAAGACGAATTGCAAACTCTCTACACCTCGGGCACGGTCTTCCACGCTTTCCTCGGTCAAAAACTCGACAGCTGGCAAGCGGCGGCAAACCTTGTGAGAAAGATTGCCGAAAACTACAAACTGCCCTACTACACGCTCTCCCCGACCTACTCCGTATGCCAAGAGCACGGATATTTGGACGGCGAGCAATACACCTGCCCCATCTGCGGCAAGAAGACGGAAGTGTACAGCCGTATCACCGGCTACTATCGCCCCGTGCAGAACTGGAACGACGGCAAACGCGCCGAGTTTAAGGAACGCAAAGTGTACGACATCGCAACTTCGCAATACCACGGCAAACACGTGGAAGAATTCAAAGAGGGCGAAGAAAACACGCAATGCGCTCCCAAGGCGGAAGAAAAACACGAATGTGCTTGCAATGCTCAAAAAGGCGCGGACGAAGGGCTGTTGATCTTCACCACCAAGACTTGCCCCAACTGCAAAATGGCAAAAGCAATCCTTGACAAAGCAGGCATCGCATACACCGTCATCGACGCGGAAGACAACAAGGATCAAACTCTTGCTTTCGGCGTGAAAAAAGCCCCCACTCTTCTCGTCCCCAACGGATCGGGATACGACGTGTACGACAACGCAAGCAAGATCAAAGGCTATATCGAGTCTAGAAAATAATCTCAACTGAAACTGCGGTATGGCGTCACGCCATACCGCTTTCTTTTTGAAAGGAGCGAAAAACCATGGACAAATTCGATATCATCGTGATAGGCGCAGGCCCTGCCGGCATGACCGCCGCTCTCAACTGTTTGAGAGCGGGCAAGACCGTTCTCGTGCTTGAAAGCGACAGTTTCGGCGGACAAATCGCATACTCTCCGAGAGTGGAAAACTTCCCGTCCTACCAAAAAATCGCGGGTGCGGAACTTATGGACAAACTCTATGAGCAGATCTCGGAATGGGGCGCGCAAATCGAGCTTGAAAAAGCAGAAAAGATAGTTAAAACAGACAAAACGTTCACATTAACCACCGATTACAACACTTTTGAGTGCAAATCAATCATCCTTGCAACGGGTGTAAAACCAAGAAAAATCGGCGTTGAGAGAGAAGACGAATTGGTGGGCAGTGGCGTGAGCTATTGCGCGCTTTGCGACGGCGCGTTCTACACGGGCGAAGACGTCGTTGTCATAGGCGACGCAAACACCGCACTGCAATATTCTCTCGTACTGAGCGGCTATTGCAAGAGCGTGCATATCTGCACTTTATTTGACAAATTCTTCGGCGACAAGGCACTTCTCGATCTCGTGCTTGCTCGCCCAAACGTCAAGTATACGCACAACTTGTCGCTCAAAGAGTTTATAGGGGGCGATGAGCTTGAAGCTCTCCGCTTTGAAAACACAAAAACGCACGAGCAAGTGATTGTCGATGCAAAATGCGCCTTTATCTGCATAGGGCAAGTGCCCAACAACAAAGCGTTTGAAGATGTCGTGCAACTTGACAAGGCAGGATATATCGTTGCGGACGAAAACTGCACCACTTCTTGTGACGGAGTTTTTGTTGCAGGCGACTGCCGCACAAAGAAAATCCGCCAGCTTGTCACCGCCGCATCGGACGGCTCGATTGCCGCATTCAACGCATGCAACTACGTTGACTCACTGTGATTGTTCCTATTCGATTTTAGATTTCAAGCAAAAAGACACCGCGTGTGCGGTGTCTTTTTTGAAAAACAACCCGATTTTTTCGGGTTGTTTTATAAAATCACAAAATGGACATTATATCCGCAAGTTTTTCGACAATTCGGTCGCACTCCACTCCGTCCGTGCTTTCGCCGCGGTGGTTGTACCATATCGTCTTCAAACCGTACTCTCTTGCGCCCTTGATGTCGGCGGACAAAGAATCGCCGATCATCACCACGTCTTGCGGTTTTTCTTGGGGCAAAGACTTGAAACACGCGTCGAAAAACTCTTTTTGCGGCTTTGGAAAACCTATATCTTCCGACACGAAATAGCCGTCAAGATACTTGTCTAGCCCCGCCTTTTTCATGCGGTTGGTTTGCTGGTGCATAGACGCATTGGACGCGGCGTAGACGGTGTACTTCGAGTGGAGATATTCCATCACTTCCCTTGCGCCGTCCACAAGAATTGCCGACTCGTGAAAGTTTTCTCTGAACGCACTCTCAAACGCTATGCCGTCCGCCTTGATGCCCAACTTGTCGAACACGATCTGAAATCTCGTGTCAAACAACTTCTCTTTGGTCACTTCCTTTCTTTCGAGCTTGTGCCAAAGGTCGAGATTGATGGGGTGAAAAGTGTCCACGAGCGTTGTCGTGTACGGCACGCCGAATTTGTCGCACGCGCTTTTTATTGCGGCATTTGAACACTTGGTGAAATCAAGCAGTGTGTCGTCGATATCTACAAAAACAACCATGTTGACCTTATCTGACTATGATCGCGTCACGCTCAGCGCCGACGGAGATGTATTTGATCTTGCAATCGATTGCCTTTTCGATGTACTCGATATACTTTTGCGCATTTTCGGGCAACTCTTCAAACGTTCTGCAATTTGCGGTGGATTGTTTCCAGCCGTCAAGGTATACGACGTTCGGTTTTGCGATGTTCAAAGCCTCGCCGCTCGGGAACTCGTCCACTCTAACGCCGTTCACGTCATAGCTCACGCACACGGGGATTCTGTCCATGGTGTCGAGAATGTCGAGCTTTGTAAGAGCGATCTCGTCTGCGCCTTGCACCATGCAACCGTACTTGGACGCAACAACGTCAAAGCCGCCGACTCTTCTCGGTCTGCCGGTTGCCGCGCCGTATTCGCCGCCGGCTTTTCTCAATTTTTCTGCCTCTTCGCCGAACATCTCTGCCGTGAACGGACCTTCGCCCACGCAAGTGGAATACGCTTTCATGACGCCGATCGAATTTTCAACCTTGCGGTTGGGAATGCCTGCTCCCACAGGACCGTATGCCGTGATGGTGTTGGAGCTTGTGGTGTAGGGATAGATGCCGAAATCGATATCTCTGAGTGCGCCGAGCTGAGCTTCGAGCATGACGTTTTTGCCTTCTTTGAGAGCCTTGTCGAGATAGTAGCCCGTGTCGCAAATGTAGTCTTTGAGCGGAGTGCCGTAGGTGTCAAACCATTCAAGCAAGCCGTCCACCGTGTATGCGTCAGCGCCGTACGCGTCCTTGATCATAAGGTTTTTCCAATCGACGATTGTTTCAAGGCGAGAGCGGAGATATTCGGGATGAAGAATATCGCCCATGCGGATTGCCTTTTTCATGTACTTGTCGGCGTACACGGGAGAGATTCCGCGGCGAGTCGAGCCGAACTTTTTGTCGCCGAGTCTGTCTTCTTCAAGGCAGTCTTGCGCCACGTCGTAGGGGCAGCAGACCACCGCTTTGTCGCTGATTTTGAGATTTGCGGGAGTGATTGAAATGCCGCCTTCTCTGAGCCTTGCGATTTCCTTGCAAAGATGCTCGATGTCAACAACCATACCGTTGCCCATGACGTTGACTTTGTCTTCTCTCAAAATGCCTGACGGCAAAAGATTGAGCACAAATTTGCCCTTGTCGTTTATGACGGTGTGTCCTGCGTTGTTTCCGCCTTGATAGCGGACGACCACGTCTTGAGATTCGGAGAGCAAGTCCACCATACGTCCCTTGCCTTCGTCGCCCCAGTTGATACCAACGATTGATGTAAGCATTGTTATATCTCCAATATTTGATTGTGTATTTTTCGGCGATGTCGCCGTTTTGTCTGTACGTTTTTTAGGCTTTTGTATCCATTGCGCCCATATATGTTTTTCGCCCTGCT
The DNA here is from genome assembly GCA_900548005.1 of uncultured Eubacteriales bacterium. Lineage (GTDB taxonomy): Bacteria > Bacillota > Clostridia > Christensenellales > CAG-917 > CAG-475. The sequence continues at coordinate 30,272 of URIZ01000004.1, forward strand.
CCGAACATGCGGCTCAAAGCACTTTTTGCAAACCGCTACAAGCTGCTATTCGATTTTCTCGTCACACCGTCACCGCGCCCGTTTCGACAACGCTGTCTGCATTCTTTTCAAGCAAGGGATCGACAACTTCCGATACGTATTCTTCCACCTGTTTTTCCGCTCTTCCCGTAAACGACTTCACGTCCAAAATCTCGTCGATTTCTTCTTTTGTGAGCTTGAAAATCGGATCGTTTTGTATGCGTTGCAACAAGTCGTTGTCCGCGCCGTCAAGTTTCACCGCCTTTGCCGCGTCCACGGAGTGACGGCGGATCGCCTCGTGCAAAACCTGTCTGTCGCCGCCCTTGTGCGTGACGCAATACATAAGGATGTTTTCGGTCGCCATAAAGGGTATTTCGTTGTCGAGATTTTTTGCAATTATGCGCGGATAAAGGGTTAAACCGCTTATTATGTTGTCATAAAGTGCCAATATTGCGTCAACCGCCAAGAATGCCTCGGGGATTGCGATGCGTCTGTTGGCACTGTCGTCAAGCGTCCTTTCAAACCATTGCGCCGATGCGGTGATTGCGGGATTAAGGCTGTCGCAAAGCACGTATCTTGCAAGCGAAGCCATGCGCTCGCTTCTCATCGGGTTGCGTTTGTACGCCATTGCGGACGATCCGATTTGCCCCGACTCGAAGGGCTCTTCCACTTCTTTGAGATGTGACAAAAGCCTTATGTCGTTTGAAAATTTGGTTGCGCTTTGCGCGATGCCGCACAGCACGCTCATCACGTTGTAGTCCACCTTTCTCGAATAGGTCTGACCGCTCACCGCGTACGTGCCGACAAAGCCCGTTTGCTCTGCGATCGACTTGTCAAGAGCCTTGACCTTTTCGTCATCGCCGCCGAAAAGCTCCATAAAACTTGCCGCCGTGCCCGTTGTGCCTTTGCAGCCGAGAAGGCGAAGTCTTGACAGCTGAAAATCGAGATTGTCAAGGTCACTCACAAGGTCTTGCAACCAAAGCGTTGCACGCTTGCCCACCGTTGTGGGTTGCGCCGCTTGAAAGTGAGTGTACGCCAGTGTGGCAAGCCCTTTGTACGCCACGGCAAAATTTCTGACCGCCTTGATGCAGGCAAGCAGCTCGCCGCGGATGAGCAACAGCGCGTCACGCATCTGAATTATGTCGGTGTTGTCGCCAACAAAACAGCTTGTCGCGCCGAGATGTATGACTGGTTTTGCCTTGGGGCATTGATAGCCGAAAGTGAGAACGTGAGCCATGACGTCGTGGCGCACTTCTTTCTCGCGCGCGGCGGCGTAATCATAGTCTATATCGTCCACTTTGGATTGCATTTGAGCAATCTGCTCGTCCGTGATGTCGATGCCCAGCGACTTCTCCGCCTTGGCAAGCGCAACCCACAGTCTGCGCCAAGTGCCAAACTTGAAGTCGGGCGAGAAGATGTATTGCATTTTTTTGCTTGCGTACCTTTGGCAAAGCGGTGACACGTATGCGTCCATAAAAACCCCACAAAACAAAAAGTGTTCAAATTCATTTTAACCGATATGGTTAAAAAAAAATCGTGAACACTCCTGTCGTCTGTCTTATTCTATAACTAATATAACATCATAATCTCTATATGTCAATAAAAACAAGGGTGTCAAAAACGAAGAAAATCAAACGAAATCACACTTTCGCACCACAAATCGCACAAAGTATAAAAAACGCACATACCTTATAATATCCCGATGTGGCTTATATTTATACAATCTCATTGCATAAAAGCTGCAAATCGATTGTATAAATATCCATTTTGTTTATAGAAAATTTTTTTGTTGAAAATCTTTTGACATACTCGGCAATAGGTATATAATCGAAAATGTAATTTTCATAAAAGGAGAGCAACCGTTATGATGTCGGATTTGTACGGCAGTATGGTTTTCGACGATAGAGTGATGAGCAAAAGACTGCCGCAAAACGTCTATCGCGAGTTCAAAAGATGTTGCGCGCTCGATTTGCCCCTGTCAAGAGACACCGCAAACGTCATCGCCAACGAAATGAAAGAATGGGCTGTTGAAAAGGGAGTGACGCACTTCACCCACTGGTTTCAACCGCTCACCGGCATAACCGCCGAAAAACACGACAGCTTCATATCCCCCACAAAAGACGGCGGCGTGCTTATGGAGTTGAGCGGCAAAGAGCTTATCAAGGGCGAGCCGGACGCAAGCTCCTTCCCCAACGGCGGATTGCGCTCCACTTTTGAAGCGCGCGGATACACCGCTTGGGATCCCACGTCCTACGCTTTCATCAAGGACGGCATCCTTTGCATCCCCACGGCGTTTTGCTCGTACAACGGACACGCTCTCGACAAGAAAACGCCCCTTTTGCGCTCCATGGAAGAGCTCAGCAAACAAGGCGTGCGCCTGCTCTCCGTTCTCGGCAAAAAAGCCGAGCGAATCAACGTGTCGGTAGGCCCCGAGCAAGAATACTTCCTTGTGGACACCGCAATGTACGAAAAACGCAAAGACTTGTTCTATACCGGTCGCACCCTGTTCGGCGCGCGTCCGCCAAAAGGACAAGAACTGTCCGACCACTATTTCGGCGCAATCAAGCCGCGCGTGGTCAAATATATGAAAGAGCTTGACGAAGAATTGTGGAAACTCGGCATCCTTGCCAAGACCAAACACAACGAAGTCGCTCCCGGTCAGCACGAATTTGCGCCCATCTACACCACCGTCAACATCGCAACCGACCAAAACCAACTCACAATGGAGATCATGAAGAAAGTGGCGGCAAAGCACAATATGACCTGCCTTCTTCACGAAAAACCGTTTGCGGGAGTCAACGGCAGCGGCAAACACAACAACTGGTCGCTCTCAACGGATACGGGCATCAATCTTTTCGATCCCGGCAAAAGCCCGCAAGACAACGCTCAATTCTTGCTTGTGCTGTGCGCGGTGATTGCGGCGGTGGACAAACATCAGGATCTTTTGCGCATATCGGTGGCAAACGCGTCCAACGATCATCGTCTTGGCGCAAACGAAGCTCCGCCTGCGATTGTGAGCATGTATCTCGGCGATGAGCTGACGGGCATCTTGCAAGCCATCGCGGACGGCAGAACATATTCTCGCCGCGCAAAGTGCGAAGTGGAAATCGGCGTGCACGTTCTCCCCAAATTCTCCATGGACTCGGCAGACCGCAACCGCACGTCACCGTTCGCCTTTACGGGCAACAAGTTTGAGTTTCGTATGCCCGGCTCGTCACAATCCATTGCGAGCGTCAACATGATTCTCAACACCATTATGGCGGACGAATTTGCACTGATTGCGGATGAACTGGAACATGCAACCGACATCAATCAAGGCATCACCGCCATCATCAAACGCGTGATGACCGAGCACGGCAGAATCATCTTCAACGGCAACAACTACTCAAAGGAATGGGAAGACGAAGCCGCAAAGCGCGGACTGCTCAACCTCAAATCCACACCCGACGCACTGCCCTATCTCACAAGCGAAAAGAACATCGCGCTCTTCCACGACATGCACGTTTTGAGCGAGGCGGAATTGCGTTCTCGCCAAGAAATCTACGTACAGAACTACTGCAAGTTGCTCAACATCGAGGCAATGACCACACTTGACATCGCCACGAGAGATATCATCCCAGCCGTCATCAAATACAAGGGTGACGTTGCAAAATCTGCAAACGCAAGCCTTCTTCTCGGCGTGGAAGCAGACGAAGAAAAGGACATTGTCAACACTCTTGCCACCTTGCTTGCCACCGCAAAAGAGAACGTTGTCACACTCAGGCGCGCTCTTGCCACGGCGCACGAAAAGGGCGAAAACATCGAAGGCGCGCAATGCTATCACAACGACGTACTCTCCGCAATGGACGAGTTGAGAGTGACTTGCGACCGCATGGAGTTGTTCACCGCAAAGGAATACTGGCCGCTCCCGTCCTACGGCGATTTGCTCTTCTCCGTGCATTGACCTTTGCTCGGACTCATTGCGATTTGATTTGACAATCGCAAACACAATCGCACAAAACAATGTTTTTACAGTCAAAAACGACGCATAAAGCGTCGTTTTTGTTATTTTTGAGTTTTTGTTGAGTTGCCGTTTTTTTGTCGGTCTTGCTTATTTTGTCTTGTTTGCGACAAGCTCTTTTGCGCTAATTGCGATGTCGCTTGCCGTGATGTGATACTGCTCTGCAAGGTATGGCATTTTGCCCACTTGACCGAATTTGTCTTGTATGCCGACAAAGCGCATAGGCACTGGATAGGTCTTGCACACGACTTCCGCAACCGCGCTGCCAAGGCCGCCGTAGACGTTGTGGTTCTCGCAAGTGACGATTGCGCCCGTCTCTCTTGCCGCGTCTTCGATTGCTTTTTCATCGATAGGTTTCCACGTGTGGATGTTGATGACTTTTGCGCTGATGCCGTCTTTTTCGAGTTCCGCCGCCGCATCGAGAGCTTTTGCAACCATGATGCCGCTTGCAATCAACGTGACGTCCTTGCCTTCCTTGACGGTGATGGCTTTTCCGAGCTTGAAATCGAGATTCTCGTCAAAGACCTTTTCCGCTTTCTTGCGTTGAAGGCGGATGTACACCGCGCCCTTGAAATCCGCGATTTGATCGAAAGCCTTTTCCATCATCGTGGCGTCGGTCGGCTCGAAGCACACCATATCGGGTATCGCGCGCATAAGTGCCATATCTTCAAACGGCATGTGCGTGCCGCCGTTGTTCTCCGCCGTGATACCGGGATCTGTGCCGACAATCTTGACGTTTTGCTTTGCGTACGCAATGGAGATGAAGATTTGATCGTAGCATCTTCTCGTTGCAAACGGCGCAAACGAGTACGCAAACGGGATCTTGCCCATTGTGGACATACCGGCGGCAATGCCCATCATATTTTGTTCTGCAATGCCGACGTTGACAAATCTCTCGGGAAACTCCTGCTTGAAAATCTTGGTGGCGTGACAGCTCATAAGATCCGCTTCGAGCACCGTGATTCTGTCGTCCTTTTTTGCTCTTTCCACAAGCGCGCCTGCAAGCACTTGTCTTAATTCTCTCTCGTCCGTCATGCCTGATACCTTCCCGTCTCTTTTCTCCACATATCTTCGGATATGCTCATGCTATGGCAGTTTGCCACGCTCTCTGCAAACGATGCGCCTTTGCCCTTCAAGGTGTTGAGCACGATCATGCTCGCCTTGCCCTTTTGAGCCTTTGCGTTGTCGATCGCGTCGGATATTGCGACGATGTCGTGTCCGTCAATGTCTTGCACGTAGAAGCCGAACGCTTCCCACTTGGCTTTGACGGGGGCAATGTCGTTGATGTCGCTCACCGCTCCGTCAAGCTGCATCTTGTTGTAGTCAAGAAGAACGATGAGATTGTCAAGCCCGTGAGAGCCTGCAAACATGCTCGCCTCCCAGATCTGACCTTCTTGCGCCTCGCCGTCACCGATAAAGCAATAGATTGTCGCAGGATTGCCGTCCATCTTTGCAGCAAGAGCCATACCCACGCCCGCCGACAAGCCTTGTCCCAGCGAGCCTGCCGTCATGTCTATGCCGGGAGTCTTGGTCATATCGCAGTGAGAAGGAAGATTTGTGCCGGGCGCGTTGAGCGTGTGCAGCCACTCTTTCGGGAAATATCCCAGATCTGCAAGCACCACGTACATCGCAGGCCCTGCGTGTCCCTTTGACATAATCACTCTGTCCCTGTCCGCTTTTTGCGGATTTTTGGGATCGACGTTGGCTTTGGCATAATAAATGACCGTCAAAGCGTCCATGACAGACATCGTGCCGCCGATATGCCCGACACCGAATCTGCCGATGGTCTCGATTGCGTCGTCGCGAAGTTGCCTTGCCTTTGCGGTCAAAAACTCAAATTGTGAAGTTTCCATAACCACTCCCTTATTATTTTTATTATATTAAGTATAGCATTATACCATTATCTTTTCAAGCGCAACGCGCATCCTTTTTATGCGATAATTTTATATCGGTTCAACCGCCCGCTTAGAATATCGATTTTCGCCCAAACCACCGTTTTTCTCTGCGCTCGGCAAAATGAAAAGCGAGCCGCCGCTCGCCGTCAATCATACGCTTTGTATGCCATCTTTATGCCATCCGCCGACAATGCGAACAACCTTTTACAGCTTGAATCCGAGAGCCGCCATAGCCTTTTGTTTCAGCTCGTCCTTTTGCTCTTTAGAAAAATCCGCCGTGAACACGTCCGCGCGCGCCTTGACAAAAGAGAGCATCTTTATCTCGTTCATTTTCGCTATGTCGGGAAAGTCCGCTCCGCCGCCCGTCCTGTTTGCAAAATCATACACGATGATCACGCCCCTTGCCTTTTGGACGGTTATGTCATACCTTTTGGCAATGCTTGCAAGTTGCGCGTCCGACTTGTCGGACAACACCTTCTCGCCTGCGATTTCCTTCTCATAAAACTCAACGACTTTGGGCGTGAGCAGATCAAACACACTGCCTGCCTCGCACACGTTTTTGTCTTTTGTCTTGTCGTATCTTTCTTGTCCGCTCTTTGCCGCCGCATTTGCAAACACGCACCCAAACAGCACAAACGCAAGCGCGACAAGCAACGTCACCGAAACAAGCAAATATCTATTTTCGTTTTTCATACCGTTAGCATATCACGCATCTTACATTTTATGCACAACGCCCCACAACCGCCCAAATCGACACTTAAACCATATCTTTCACACTGTACAAGCCTGCTTTTTGCGAAACGATGAAACGCATGGCGCGTTCTGCGCCGCAGGCGTACAGCTCTCGAGAGTGGGCGACGTGCTTTACTGATACGCTTTCGTTGCCGTCGTCAAAGATGATTTCGTGAGAGCCGAGCGAGTGTCCTAGCCGCAACGAATTTATGGAGATTTGCCCCTTTTCTCGCTTGTCGGATTGCCGCCTTCCCACCAATATATCACCGCCGCCGCGAGCCATGCTCACCGCTTTTGCTATGGTCAGCGCGCTGCCGCTCGGCACGTCCGCTTTGCCGAAACGGTGTGTTTCGACAATCTCGACGTCGGCGCAAGGAAACACTCTTGCAAGCCTTGCCGCAAACTCGCACGCAACAAAAAATCCGAGCGAGAAGTTGCTCGCAAACAGCACCGGGATTGTGCGCGCCGCTTGAAAAATGCACTCTCTTTCTTCCTTTGTATGCCCCGTTGTCGCAACAACGAGCGGAAGGCGATGCGACAAGGCAAAATCCACGATTTCTCCGATTGCCGAGTGATGAGAAAAGTCGAGAATGACGTCCGCCTTTTCTTTGACTTGGGATATTGAGCTATACATTGGCATTTCGTCGCACTGCGCCTTGTCCACCGCCGCTGCAATGCGCATATCGTCTATCTTTTCAACAAGGGCGCGCACTTGCCGCCCCATTCTGCCTGCCGCTCCGCACAAAATGATGTCCATACACAAAATCTATGCATATTTTCAAGATTTTACCATACACGAAACGGATTTTGCCATATACAAATACCATATACAAATACCTTATACAAAACCGAAAAACAAAAACCGCAACAAGTGCGGTTTTCGTAAAAACTTTGTGAAAGTGGATTCACGGACGATATCGATGTTTACGCTCTGTCCGAATTTTCGGTGGCGGCGATTATCTTGTTTTTCAGCACGGCGGTGGCAAATCTTCTCGACGCGCGCCACGTCCAATTGCCTTGCGCGGTGGACGGCGTGTTCATTCTCGATTCTGCGCCAAGTTCCATATAATCTTGAAGGGGTATTACCGCAAGGTTTGCGGGCGAATTCATCGCAAGCGCAACGAGCGCGGCGGTGGGCGATTGACCGAAACGCACGGGGCATTCTCTGTCAAAGGCCTTTCTCTCTTCGTCCGTCAAGTCGGCAAACCACGCCTTTGTGGGCGCGCTGTCGTGCGTGCCTGTGTACACAACGCAGTTGTCAGTCTTGTAGTTGCGCGGCAAATACTCGTTTTTCTTGTCATTGAATGCAAATTGAAGCACTTTCATGCCGGGATAACCCGTTTTTTCAAGCAAATCGCGCACGTCGGGGGTGATATGTCCCAAATCTTCGGCGATGATTTTGGCTTTAGGCACGGCTTTTTCTATCTCGACAAACAGCTCGTAGCCGACGCCCTTTTCCCAGTGCCCGCCCTTTGCGGTCTTGTCACCGTAGGGGATGACGTAGTAGCCGGCAAAGCCGCGGAAGTGATCTATTCGCACGATGTCGTACAGCTCGAACACGCGTTTTGCACGCTCCACCCACCAACGATAGCCGTTTGCTTTCATCTTTTTCCAATCGTACACGGGATTGCCCCAAAGTTGTCCGTCATCGGAAAAAGCGTCGGGCGGACAGCCTGCAACAACGGTGGGGACAAGATTTTCGTCAAGCAAAAACTCGCTCGGATCTCGCCACACTTCCACGCTGTCGTAGGCAACGTAGATGGGCATATCCCCCACGATTTCCACGCCGTTTTTCTTTGCGTAGGCGCGCACCTTTTTCCATTGCGAGAAAAACTCGAACTGCAAAAACTTGTAGAACTCGCACTCGGCGGCATATCGGCTTTCGCTCTGTTTTGCCACCGCATATTGGCGCATATCTCCCCACTCCGACCACGATTTGAAGTCGTTTTGCTCTTTGAGAGCCATAAACAGGGCATAATCGTCAAGCCAGCTTGCGTTGTCCTTGACAAACTTCTCGTATTTGTCGGTTGCAACAAATCTCGCATGCGCCTTTTTCAAAAGCGGTATTCTTTTTTGAAACAGCTCGCCATAGTTGACTTTGACGCCGTCGTCTATTGCGCCTTGCAAATCTTCCGCGCTCAAAAGCCCGTCGACTTTGAGAGATTCAAGGTCTATAAAATAGGGATTGCCCGCAAACGAGCACGGCGATTGATAGGGCGAATCCCCGAATGCCGTGGGATTGAGCGGCAAAACTTGCCACACTTTTTGCTTGCACTCCTTCAAAAAGTCGATAAACTTGAAAGACGGCGCGCCTATCGAGCCGATACCGTACTTGCAAGGCAGGGACGACACCGACATAAGTATGCCGCTTTTGCGTTTGAACCCGAAATTGCTCCTTGTCGATTTCATACGCTCCGCCCCTCAGAAAAGTCCGATTATTCTGCCGTCGTCGGTGACGTCGATTTTTTCTGCGGCAGGCACTTTGGGAAGCCCCGGCATTGTCATAACTTCGCCCGTGAGCACCACGATAAAACCTGCGCCCGCGCTGACTTTCACGCTCTTGACGTGGACGGAAAATCCGCTCGGCGCGCCGAGCTTGCCGGGATCGTCAGAAAAACTGTATTGCGTCTTTGCAATGCACACGGGAAGGTGCGAAAAGCCCATATCTTCGAGCGCGGCGATTTGCTTTTGCGCGTTTGAAGAAACGTTTACGCCTTCTCCGCCGTACACCTTGCGCACAACCTTTCGTATCTTTTCAAGGATGCCGTCTTCATCGCCGTATGCAAACTCGAAGCGCGAATTGTCTTCTCCGCAAAGCTCGACAACCTTTTTTGCAAGCGACTCCGCACCCTTGCCGCCATCGGCAAAAGCCGTACATTCAATCGCACTCACGCCGTGCTCTCGGCAAGCTAGCTCGATTGTCTTCACTTCTTCGTCCGTGTCGCTTTCAAAGCGGTTGATTGCAACAACGCAAGGCAATTTGTAGACGTTCTTTATGTTGTCAACGTGTCTGAAAAGGTTTGCCATACCGTCTTTGAGAGCGGCGATATTTTCCGTTTTCAAATCGTTTTTGTTTGCGCCGCCGTGCATCTTCAACGCTCTAGCGGTTGCCACGACAACGACTGCGTTTGGCTTGATATTTGCCTTCCTGCACTTGATGTCAAGAAACTTCTCTGCGCCGAGGTCTGCGCCAAAACCCGCCTCTGTAACCACATAATCGCCAAGATAAAGTGCCGTTTTGGTTGCAATCACACTGTTGCAGCCGTGCGCGATGTTGGCAAAAGGACCGCCGTGAACAATCGCCGGAGTGCCTTCGAGAGTCTGCACGAGATTGGGTTTCAACGCGTCTTTCAACAGCGCGGTCATTGCCCCTTGCGCCTTCAAGTCTTTTGCCGTGACCGCCTTGCCGTCATAGGTGTATCCGACGATAATTCGGGCAAGCCGCTCCTTCAAGTCGGCTATGCTCGATGCAAGACAAAGCACTGCCATGATCTCGCTTGCAACGGTGATGTCAAAGCCGTCTTCTCTTGGCGTGCCGTTGGCTGCGCCGCCCAAACCGTCAATGACAAAACGAAGCTGCCTGTCGTTCATGTCAACGCATCTTTTCCAGGTGATACGTCTGGGATCTATGCCTAGAGCGTTGCCTTGTTGGATGTGGTTGTCAATCATTGCGGCAAGCAAATTGTTGGCTGCGCCGATTGCGTGAAAATCGCCCGTGAAATGAAGATTGATGTCTTCCATCGGCACGACTTGCGCATATCCGCCGCCTGCCGCTCCGCCCTTGATGCCAAACACAGGGCCGAGTGACGGCTCTCTGAGCGCAACGACAACGTTTTTGCCGATACGTTTCAATCCGTCGGCAAGCCCGACTGTCGTGGTGGTTTTGCCTTCGCCTGCCGGGGTGGGCGTGATCGCCGTGACAAGCACAAGCTTGCCCGACTTGCCCTGACCTTGACAAAGGCGCGCATAATCGATCTTCGCCTTGTATCGTCCGTAGGCTTCAAGATATTCTTCGCCGATTCCGATTGAATTTGCGATTTCGTTGATGGGGCGCAATTGCGTTTGTTGGCAGATTTCGATGTCGCTTTTCATACCCGCTCCTTGCCGCTCGTCTTGCGCGCGCGACAATAACAATAGAATGTATAAATTATACCACGATTGTTTTTATCATTCAATACAAATTTGTTTATCATTCGCCAACAACTTGACATATATTGGTCAAAGTGATATAACACCTTACGAAAAAAGCAAAAGGAGATAAAAGTATGAAAGATTTTGCAAAAAAGTATCTTGATTGGTACAACTCGCTCGACAAAGCGGTCAAGATTGTCATTTGCTTGTTGTGGGACGTCCCGTCCAACCTTTGCCGTCTTGCAAAGAGCGCGCAAAAAGAAAGCGTACTCGGCATAGTGCTTGCAATCGTGTTTATGATCTTCGGCGGATGGCTGCTTTGCGTCATCGATATAATCAGTCTTGCCGTGAAAGACAAAATTCTGTGGTTGGACGATCTCGGATTTGACGAAACTCCTGCCGACCACTCGACAGACAGCTCATCCGACAGCGCAACCCATGACCACACCGACAACGGCACGATTGACGATCAAACCAAAAACAACTAAAACTTTCTCAAACAAACCAAAAACAAGCACGCCCACGCGTGCTTGTTTTTTATTTGCTTTTAAGTACGCTCAGAATGAGCAGAGTGCGTGTATAAGTGTTTATAAGTTTTCGGCTCTACAAAGGGTGAGCGTTTGAAACCCTAAATAGAATTGCCCCATCTTTCCGGTCCGCGCCGGTATTTCTTCCACCACTCTACAAAAGTTTTACGTTTGAAACTCTAAATGCAACTTTCCCCTTTCCTCAGGTGTTTTCCCTATCACCGTTCCCCCTGAAAGGGAACCCACGGTGACCGCGTAGCGGGGGACAACACTCGGTCGAGACATAACTAACGCCATTTCTCTTTTTATGCCACTTCGCCTGCGTGGCAGCTACGCAACAAAACGCCACGCATTCTCGTACATTACGTCAAGTCCGACGCTCGATTTGCTCGCCGCCTTGCGGCTCGTGTTCCGTCTTCGAAGTTGCACAGTCCATTTATAAGAACGCTCCGAATGTGCTTTCGGACAAGGCTTCGACTTCCACAATTATTCATTATTAATTATTAATTTATAATAAAACGGCAATATAGAGATGCATAACAAGAAAGGCACGGCTTGAAACAAAACCCAACGTACAAGACGTACGTGAGTTGGCAGGAGCGTGGCTTTGCCGCAATTCGCAAATTAAACATACAAGACTGAGCGCAATATTGAGATGAGTGACAAGGAAACGCCCCTTGAACAGCAACCCTAATGTACAAATAGTACATGAGTTGATGGGCAAGGGGCGTTGTAAGGAACGAAGTGACGGAATAGCGATTGTTACGCTTTGCGTCAATCGCGTCCAAAGTCAATCGCTCAATAGTGCGCTTTGTAAAAATGCGATAAATAGATGAAGAACAAGGAAACGCCCGTCCGAAACGAAACCCAACGTACAAGTAGTACGTGATTTCGGAGCGGACGGGCGTTGACGCAGTTATTCGCTATTTAGCGCATTTTTAGTCGAGTTGTTGGTCACCGAAGCGTATAACCCCCGTCTTCCTCATTATCTCGCTCAATGCAAAACTTACGACGGCAGGGATGACAAACATGCAAAGAATGATGCCGAGAACGTATTTCCAGGTATCGACAACGCCTTTTGAGGCATCGATGACGCCGAAGATGCCGACAAGACCGGATGTGCCCATACCACCGCCGGCGGCGTTGCAACGCATGTCGAGAAGGACGGCGACAAGACCGCTGATTGCGCTGGCTACGATCTCGGGGACCATGATGACGGGACGGCGCATGATGTTGGGGATTTGGAGCATGCTGGTGCCGATGCCCTGCGCGATAAGTCCGCCGAAACCGTTTTCTCTGAAACTTGCAACGGCAAATCCGACCATGTGTGCGGCGCATCCTGCAACAGCCGCTCCGCCTGCGATCATGAGAGCTTCTTCATACTCTGCGGGGACTGCCGCCGCAACGGCTATCCAAATGGCTGCGGAAGAAGTGGGCATTGTGAGCAATATACCCATGACAACCGCGATGAAGATGCCGACAAGGATCTTGACTGCAACGCCCGCTTGAATGGCGAGAGCCATGGCGATGCCGATGTACTCGATGAGTTTGATAAACGGCCAAGCGACAAACACCGAGAAGATGCACATTGCCATCATGCCGAGCGGCACGAGAATGATGTCAAGCTTGGTTTTGCCGACGTAAAGCCCTGCAAGCTCGATTGTGACAAGGGACACGACATACGAGCCGATGGGGTTGCCGGGCGCACCGAAGACAAAATTCCACACAGTGTTGTGGCACATCACGTCAACCAGATTGCTTGCAAACGCGCCGACCATACCCGTGACTGCCGCCGTGAAAATGACAAGCGGTTTTGCACCGAGTTTGTGCGCAATACCTATGCCGATGCCTGCGCCCATGAGCGTTTTTGCAATTTTTGCAACGTATGCAAGGAAATGCGCAAAGCCGTTGTCACCGCACCAAGACGCGATTTGAGCAAGTATCGTGCCTGCAATGAGCGTGCAGAAAAGCCCTTGCGCCATGCCCGAGAATGCGTCTATGAAATAGCGTTTGCAATATTTCTTGACCACTTCTTTTGCGGACGGCTTTTGCTTTTTGCCCATATCGGCAAGGATGCCTTTGTCCGATTGCTCGCTCTGCTCGCAAGCAGCGTCTTTATCGCAAGCGGCGTTTTGGGCGCAGTCTGCGTCTTGAATACAATCCGTATCGTCTAAGAGATCTTGCTCGTTGCAAAGTTCTGCAAGTTGTTCTTGTTGATCCAAAGTTGTTTCGTCACGTTTTTCGTCCATAATGTCCACCTTGTTGTATTGTTGTATATCCGCAATCCGCGAAAATTGCTTGAATATGCGTGTTTTGCTCAAAATATAAGTTTATATCCGCAAAATGCGGATATAAAGTGCTTGTTATGTCACTTGCTCTCAACGTCCACGATTTCCATTTCCGCAGACGGAGCGACCTTATCGACAACCTCTTCGGGCGTGTCGGGCGTGGTTTGAGATTGCTCGTCGCGCTGCATAAGTTTTTCAAAAGCACCGACGCAGAGCGAGAACAGTTGCTCGGTTTGCTCCTTCGTGAGCGGCTTTTCTTTTGTGGAATAATCCCTTGACGTGAGCGTTGCGGTTGCGCTGCCGTTCTTGGCAAAAGCGTTGGACGCAAAGCCGTGCAAGGAATTGAACTTGTGTTTGAGCGTGTCGTGAAGAAGGACGGACACGCCTATGCCCTGCTCCGCCGCGCTTGCTTGCAGCGCACTCACCACTTCGGGAGAGTATTGCAACTTGCGCACAACGTCCGTGTCCACGATCTTGATCTCGCCGCTATACACGTCGTCTATGCACAGCACCTTTGCGCCTGCATATTCGGGGTGAGCCTTGACAAAAGCCTCGGAGCCGCAATGCGCGCAATTCTCCGCACCCAAAGACACATAAACAACTTTCGCCTTGTCGGGAAGAAGCTCGGGCTTTTCGACAAAATAGGCGTAGGTTGCCATTGCTATGCAGGTGGCTGTGCCGCTTGTTTGTCTTGCGTCTTTTGCCCTTGGCGAGTAGTGCAACACAAATGCGACTATGCCGAATATGCCCGTCACAACCGGGAAGATGGTCAGCACGCTTATCTTTGCCGCAACGTTGCCCGTGGACGTGCCAAGTGCCATCTTGAGAATGCAAAACAGCACAAACACAAACGCCGATATGGGCGGAACGATGACTGCCACCTTGCGCATGACGTTGAAATCTTTTATCAAACTGCCGAGCTTTGCATCGTGGTTGTCAGCAACGACGTATATATGTTTTACTTCTTCGGACTTTGAAAACTCGCTGACAACGTTGTAGGACACTTTTCTCGGAAGAATCTTTGCCAAACGCAAATCGCCGAGATAGATGAGCATAAGCACGGTTGCGCCCGCAACGAACATAGCAAGCGCAAGCGCAGTCACAAGTGCGCCCGCAAGACGATTGCCTGCAAAAGATATGAAATATACAACGTAGCACAACGCAAACCAAATGCCAAGGCACAAGAAAGAGCCTCGCCCTGCGAGCGGATATGCCCTGAACGCTTCGAGCCTTGTCTTTGCATCGGTTTCGTCATGCAAGCGGTTGCGGATCGCTCTTGCGCAAGCCGTTTCTTGCTCGCTGCCTGCGATACGTCCCTGATACTTGTTGAGTTCATCGGAAAATTCGCCGATGAAATCGGTGCCGTCAGTCAAATCTTCTGCGTTTACAACGCAACGTTTTTCATCGAAATTGTCCATACGCACATTATAACAATAGCTTTGACAAAAATCAAGTTTGTCACGCCTTTGACAGAAAAAGCGTCCGCATTTGCGGACGCTTTCTTTGTTTTGTCGCTATATTTGAGCAATTATGCTGCAAATTCAAGCAAGAACCAGCCTGCAGTGTCTTTGGTGACGTCTTTTGCAAGGTCGGTGTAGTCAGCCGCGTTGAATGCGGTGGCTTTGACATAAACGGTTGCTTTGACTTGCGCTTGAGCAACTTTTGCTTCTGCAGAAACGAACAAGCCGTTTTCCCAGCTCATGTCAAGCACGACTTTTGCCGAGCCTTTCATGACGCTTGTCAAATAATCTCTGTCAGCCTTGATAAGAGCCTTGACTTCGTCGTCGTTCTTGCCTGCAAATCTGACTACCATGTGACCGTTTTTGCCTTTGCCATTGGATTCAATGATTGCCGCGTCGATTTGTTCAGCCGTCATCTCTGCATATTTTCTGTTCTTGATGATATCGGTGAGTTCGCGATCGGTCTTTTTTTCATTGCCGGGTTTTGCCCTCTCTGCCGCAATCTCTTCGGGAGTGATGTTAATTTCTTTGTATTTTTCACGTTCAACGTTTCTGAACATTGCAATATCTTCCGCCGTGACGTCTTTGCCGCCGCCAATGGTGAGACCTGCAAGTTTCAAAAGTCCCTTGATGTCGGGGATCCAGTTGCCGCTGTCCTTCTTGATTATTTCGTCAACAACGCCGCTTTCGTTCAAGTCGCTGTTCCACACACCCGTGATCTTGGCGACGTTCTTGAGCAAGTTGTCAAGCGTCACGACAAGGTTGTTGTCGGGAGACGTGAAGAACGGCATGCCGTATTTGAGAGTGGTTGCAATCTTTCCAAGCAAGTTGTTGACTGCAGCGGTTGTTGCAGAATCCGTTGAGGTTGTTGCAGAATCCGTTGCGGGTTTGAGAGAGTTGAGCGGATTGCCTTTGAGACCGTTGAGCCAGTTTTGAAGAGCCGTGACGATGTCGATGTTTCTCCACGCCGCGCCCTTGAATTCGGGGTTGAGCACTCTGTGCTCTGCATCCGTAAACATCAAGCCTGCAAGTCTGTCGAGTTCGGCTTGACCGCCTTCAACTTTTGCAAACAACTTGGAAAGAGCGTTGTATGCATAGTCGCCCCAAAGTTTGACAACGGTGCTTGCAATGGGAACGTTGCTGACCTTTGCGTTTTGGTTGACGGTGAATGCCAAAGTGCGGTTTACAAAGCTCACGTTGACGATGTCGATCTTGTCGCCTTTGTTGGGCACGTAAGAGAGCGCTGCAACTGCGGTTGTGGTGTTGCCGGTCTTGTTCCAAAGATCGATCTTGCCTTTGAGAGTGAGAGCGAGTTTTCCGTCGAGAACGAAGTTGTTAAGACCTTCGATTTCAGAGAATCTGTTTTGGTTTCTTGCATCGAGAGCGTTTGCATTGAGAGCAACACCCGTCACGTCAAGAGCAACGCCCATGTCAAGAGCAACGTCTGTCTTGTAGTTTTCGCGCGCAACAGCTGTGGTGATATCACTGCCCGTCGCCTTGCGGAAGGAGAGTTTGTTGATGTTGAGATTCAAGACCGGGAAGACCTTTTGTTTGGGGACTGCGGTCGGATCTGTTGCGCTGATAGAGTTTGCAAATTGAACTCTAAGACCAAAGCCCTCCATTTCGCCGGCTCTTTCATTGAAAGTCAAGCTGATTTTTGACGTTGCATCTAAGAGATTAGACAAACCGTCGACAAGACCGGAAAGAAGCTTGAAATTATCCGAGTCAAATTGAGTGTAATAGGTCTTGACGTCGCCGTTGGTGGTGACGCTGCTATTCTTGAACAAAGACGCGCCAAGTTCACTTGTGAGAACACTGTGAACGTCTAAGTTGCCGTTGGCATCGAACAAGTTGTCCACACCGCCAAACAATGTTTTTACAAGACCGCCTGCAATACCTTTACTGAGAATATCTTTAAGATCTACGCCCGTCAAATCAACGATACGGCTGATGAGCTTGTTGATGTTCCAGTCAGAGCCCATGTCGTCTGTGAATTTTGTCAAAAGCTCCGCAACGGTGAGTTCTTGTCTCTTGTCCGTGTCCTTGTTGAGAACGATGGTCTTGTCTTGAGTGAAGAATTGGTCAAGTCTTGCGCTCAAATCCGTGTTTCTATAGTTGAACGGCATCTTGATGTATTGTCCTGCAAAGTCAAGATAGATGCAGGTCGGATCGTTCATAAACACGTATGCGGTCACCCACGTTTCGTTGCCGGTGGGATCGTAGAGTCTGATCTTTGCCGCAGTTTGACTTTGATCGGTTGCAGCCTTGGCAGATTTGTCAAGAACAAGATCGATAGAGACGCCAAGGTCCACTTTTTGGAACACTTTGCCTGCGCTGTTTTCAGTCCCGAGAGAGAGTGAAAGATCCGCGCTGACTGCAAGATTGTCGTCCTTGCCTATTTTTTCGCTTCCAATGCCCTTTGACAAATCCCAAAGTTTATTGAAATATTCAACGGCTGTAACTTCTTGCGTTGCGGGTGTGGGTGTGGGAGCGGGGTTGTCGCCGCCACCACCGCCTTTGTCGCCACAAGCAACGAGCGAGAACGCCATAACAAGTGCCAACACGAGAACAAGCAAAGTTCTGATGCTGAATTTCTTCATAATTGCCTCCAATAAAATTGTTAGTTTCAGATCAAGTCTTGCGCGCGTATGCGCATATATAAGGCTTGTATGAATACAAACATATTATATTATATATAAAAAAGGTTGTCAATACTCCGACAAAATCCGCCATTAGACTTTAATGTGCTGTTGCTTACGCAACGTTTTGTACGCTTTCGGACAATTGTTTTGGAAAATATAAAGTGCGCTCCGAATGGGCAGAGTGCGAGTATAAGTTTTGTTTTGTTCACGGCTCTACAAGGGGTGAGCGTTTGAAACTTTAATGCAACTTTCCCCTTTCCTCAGGTGTTTTCCCTATCACCGTTCCCCCTTGCAAGGGAACCCACGGTGACCGCGTGGCGGGGGACAACACTCGGTCGAGACATAACTTACGCCAGTTCTCTCATTGTGCCACTTCGCCTGCGTGGCAGCTACGCAACAGAACGCCACGCATTCTCGTACAACCGTCAAGTCCGACGCTCGATTTGCTCGCCGCCTTGCGGCTCCAATTCCGTCTTCGAAGTGACACATTCCGTTTATAAGTACGCTCCAAATAAGTTTTCGTTTAGGGTGTGGGTGTCCCACCCAATCAAACCACCAAGCCGACAATCTTGCGAAATTGCGGCAGGAGTTTTTGTCCGTGTGTGAATTGATAGCAAAGATTTTCGGCGCGGTTAGCAGAACAAAAGCCTAATGCGGCTCTCGGCGTTGCTTCTTGCAAGCGATGTCGTTGCCGCAATGACGGCTTTTGTTCGGGTGCGCTCACTGTAACGGCAATATTGCGATGCATAAACTAAATTTATGTGAGTGCGATATTGAGATGAAGAGTGCGAAAGCACCCTCGGCTCATGTGAGCGTGTCCAAACGGATGAATAACAAGAAAGGCACGGCTTGAAACAAAACCCAACGTACAAGTAGTACGTGATTTTGGGGCAAGTCGTGCCTGACGCAGTTAGTCGCCGTTTGGTGCGCTCACATACCGCCGGAGATGACCAAGGTTTCCCCCGTAATATACTCTGAGTTGGCTAAAAATAGAATTGCATCGGCAACTTCTGAGGGAGTGCCGAGGCGAGAAAGGGGGATAGACGTGGCGCAAAGATCTTGCACTTCTTGGGGTGTGTAGACTTTCATCATGTCGGTGGAGATTGCACCGGGGACAACGGCGTTGACACGCACGTTCATGGGGGCGACTTCTTGGGCAAGAGCTTTGGTGAAGCCGATGACGGCGGATTTGGTTGCGGAATAGGCAACTTCCATGCTTGCTCCCTTCACTCCCCAAATGGACGACACGTTGACGATCGAGCCGCTCGAGCGTGAAAGCATATCGGGCAACACGGCTTTTGTGACGTTGAAAACGCCGTCCACATTGACGGAAAACATATCGCGCCAATCTTGCAGCGTGGTGTCGATGAAAAGCGCGCTTTTTGCGATGCCTGCATCGTTGACGAGAATGTCGATTTTGCCAAAACGTTTCTTCACCGCTATGGCGGCATCGGACACGCTTTGGGGATCGGACACGTCGCAATGCACGGCAAACACTCCGCCATAGGTGGCGTTCAGCTCGTCTTGCAAGCGTTTTGCACGCTCTCCCGAGCGGTTGAAAGTGAAAGCAACGTTGTAGTTGCCTGCGCACTTTTTCACAAGGGCTTCCCCTATGCCGCGACTGCCGCCCGTGATGAAAATGGTCTTTGTCATAAGCCTTGTTCCTTATCTTTGCGCCGCTCAAAAGTGCTTTGGCAGAGATTGCCAAAAGCCAAATCGAGCGGAATAGAACGCAAAAACATTGTTAAAACGGCAAAGCGGCTCTCACAACGAGAGCCACTTTGAAAACGTCAATTATTTGTTGTCGGTTTTGTCTTCTTTTTCAGGTCTGCCAATGCCGATGTATGCGCTCTCGGCATCCTTTGCGTCCTTGTCAAAAGTCAAAAGATTGATGGTGTGCAAATAGTTGTTGTCGTTGGTTGCAAAGAAGAAGAAATCGTTGCCGATAAAATCGAGCACGAGCCCGTCCGTCTTGATGCCTTCGGAGATGACGGTGGAGATGTTGTCGGTTGCGCCCCTGTAGGAGATCTTGTAGAGCGCGGTTGCAGACGACGTTGCGGAGAAATACACAATGCCGTTCTTTTGGTCAACTTTCCAAATGGTTTGAGAAGCATCGGTCACGAGAACGGGATTTTCCGTTTCGGTGCCATCGGGATTTTCCGTTTCGGTGCCTTTGTACCAGCAGTATTTGCTGTTTGCGTTGTATGCGAGTGCGCCTTCTTCATAACCGAGCGGAACGAGCGTGGTTGAGCCGATTTTGTTGAGAAGTTTTTCGGATGCTTTGACGTCCGCGGCTTTTGCCATGAACAAACCGTCTTTGACTGCTTCACTCTTCAAAGTGTGCGTCTTGGTGTAGTAGATCGTGGAAGATCCGTCCGCCTCGACGTACATCTTTGCAAGCGTGTATTTGAACACGTTGAGTTGGTCGTTTTCGGGCTTTTTGCCTTCGGTCAAGAACGTGTCGATGGTGGCAAGAGTGCGTTGATTTGTGCCGTCAAGGTTGATTGCGCAAAGGTTGTTGTAGTTCTTGTAGCTGTCTTCTGCGGGAGCATTTTGCACATAGAACATCTCTTTTGAGCCGTACGCCCAAGCGATGCTGGCGACGTTTTCAAGCAAAGTGCCTTTGACTGCGCCTTGTCCGTTGCCGATGTTCTTGTTGGTCTTCATGCCCGCAAAATCGATGTAGCTGACGGTGTTTTTGTCAAAATACAACACTCTGGATTCGGTGAAGATATATTCTGCCGAACGAGTGCCGATCGTGCCGATGAGTTGAGTCACCGATCCGTCGATCTTGGTGCGCATAAAGTCGGTGTTGGTTGTGGACGCAGTGCCCGATTTGTCCTTGTCGATGTTGGGCGTTGCATAGTACACCCACTCGCCGAAGATTGCGATGCCGCCGTTTGCGGAAGAGTTGTAGATGCTCTTGGGGACAAGAAGTTTGCTTGTTGAGTTGTCAATCGTGCCGTCTTCTTTCATCTCTGCGCGGACGATGCCTTGTTTGGTTGCCGCACCCCAAGTCGCATCGGCGTCTGCGCCGACAAAACCGTTGATGAAATACACATATTTGCCTTGTTTGACGACATAGCCGCCGTTGGATTCAACAGCCGCGCTTGCATCGCCGCCGCCGATTGCGGTGTTTTTGTACGGATTGCAAGCAACCAACGTCGCGACGCTTATCACGAGAACCAAGATTGCCGCAAATGCGCTAAAAATTTTCTTTTTCATATATTTCTCCTGGGGACAGGGTCCCTTTTGATATTCTTATTTTTCTTCTTTGGGCATATCGATCTTGATATGCACTTCTCTAAGTTGCTTGTCGGTGACGGTGCCGGGCGCGCCCATAAGAACGTCGCGCGCGTTTCTGTCCATCGGGAAGGTGATGATCTCTCTGATGCTCGGCTCGTTGGCAAGGAGCATGACGATACGGTCAACGCCCGGTGCGATGCCTGCGTGCGGCGGTGCGCCGAATTTGAACGCATTGTAGAGCGCAGAGAACTTCTCTTCTATGACTTCTTTGCCGTATCCGACAATCTCGAAGGCTCTTTCCATGATAGCAGGCTCGTGGTTTCTGACTGCGCCCGAGCTCAATTCCACACCGTTGACAACGCTGTCGTATTGATATGCGACAATGTCGAGCGGATCCATGTTGTTGAGAGCGTCAAGTCCGCCTTGGGGCATGGAGAACGGGTTGTGGCAGAAGCCGAGATTGCCTTCGTCGTCGTATTCGTACATCGGGAAGTCCACGATCCAGCAGAATCTGAACGCATTCTTTTCAAGCAAATCGAGACCGACGCCAAGCTCGGTGCGGATGTAACCCGCTTGCTTTTCAACGCCCTTCTCTTCTGCGAGAATCGCGACAAATCCGCCCGCTTTCAAACCGAGTCTTTCAACAAGCGCGTCTTTGCTGTCGGCAAGGAATTTTGCAATGCCGCCTGCAAGCTCGCCCTTTTCGTCAAGCTTGAACCAATACATGTTGCTTGCACCGTTGAGTTTTGCCTTTTCGACAAGCGCGTCAATCCACTTTCTCGTCTCCTTGAAGTCGTTGACGGCGATTGCCTTGATGGTCTTGCCCTTTTCAAAGAAGGGCGCTTTTTCCGAAAGTATGTCCGTGACGTCCTTGACAAGAAGGGGGTTGCGAAGGTCGGGTTTGTCCGAGCCGTAATCTCTCATCGCGTCACGATAGGTGATTCTGCGGAAAGGACCTTGATCCACTTTGTAGTCTGCGGGAGAGAACTCCTTGAACACGCCGCTGAGCACTTCTTCCATGACGGCGAACACGTCTTCTTGCGTTGCAAAGCACATCTCGGTGTCAAGCTGATAGAACTCGCCCGGGCTTCTGTCCGCACGCGCGTCTTCATCTCTGAAACAGGGCGCGATTTGGAAATACTTGTCAAAGCCGCTTGCCATGAGCAATTGTTTGTATTGTTGCGGAGCTTGCGGGAGCGCATAGAAGTGTCCGGGATAAAGCCTTGACGGCACGATGTAGTCGCGCGCGCCTTCGGGGGACGACGACGTGAGAATGGGCGTCGTGATCTCCAAAAAGCCGAGAGACGTCATCTTGTTGCGAAGCCAGCTCACCACTTTTGAGCGGAACACTATCTTCGACTTCACGTCCGGGTTTCTCAAATCGAGAAAACGATATTTCAAACGCACGTCTTCACGAGATTGCGTGCTGGTTGCGATTTCAAACGGGAGAAGCTCGTAGCACTTGCCGAGAAGGTCGATTTTGTCCGGCTCGATCTCGATCATGCCCGTGGGCATATCTTGGTTGGGCGCGCTTCTGAGCACCACTTTTCCTTCAATGGAAATCGTGCTTTCACGCGGAATGGAGCGGATTTGTTCTTTCTTCTCTTCGTCGCTGACGACAGCTTGGGTGTAACCGTAGTAGTCGCGCAACACAAAGAAGATCACTGCGCCAAGGTCACGCACGCTGGAAAGCCAGCCGCACAACTTGACGTGTTTGCCTTCGTCGGATTGTCTTAATTCTCCGCAATTGTGAGTTCTCAGTTCCATAAACACCTTTGAGTATTATTTTTTTGAGTATTGTTTTGAGTTTTGTTTTCAGATTGATTTTGTTTATATCAAAGCAGATTTATGCCTGCCCCGTCGCATTGATCGTGCATTTTGTCGGGCCACAAGCTCGATTGCACTTCGCCGATATGCGCCTTTTGCAATATCAGCATGCAAAGCCTTGATTGACCGATGCCGCCGCCGATTGTCAGCGGCAGCTCTCCCGACAAAATTTGCTTGTGATAGGAGTTGACAAGTCTGTCCGTTGCGCCCGCGATTTCAAGCTGCTTTGCAAGACTGTCCGCGTCCACCCTTATTCCCATCGACGAAATCTCTATGCTCTCGTCAAGCACTTCGTCATAGAAGATTATGTCACCGTTGAGAGACCAATCGTCATAGTCGGGAGCTCTGCCGTCATGCTTTTTGCCGTTGGCAAGCGCGCCGCCTATCTCGGTGAGAAAGATCGTGCCGTACTCTTTTGCAAGCGCGCTCTCTCTTTGGTGCGAGTCAAGGTCGGGATATCTGTCGTACGCCTCTTGCGTGGTGATGAAGGTCACGTCCCTTTTGAGATTCAAATCGATGACGGGAAAAGCCTTCTTCGTTTCGTCAAGCGTGTCGCAAATGGCGCAAACAATTCTTGACACTATCATTTTGAGAAAGTTGGCGTTGCGTTGCTCTTTGGAGATGACCATC
The DNA here is from genome assembly GCA_900548005.1 of uncultured Eubacteriales bacterium. GTDB lineage: Bacteria > Bacillota > Clostridia > Christensenellales > CAG-917 > CAG-475. Next base: position 53,668 of record URIZ01000004.1, read on the forward strand.
TCCCAATCCCACTGATCCACGTATATCGAGTGCTGATTGTCGCACTTGTCATCTCTGCGGATTGCGTTCATGTCCGTGTACAAGCCTTCGCCGTTTCTAAAACCGTATCTTTTCAGAGCCAGTCTTTTCCACTTTGCAAGCGAATGTACGATCTCCGCTTCCACGCCGTCTTGCTCCAAGACGTCGAAACGCACCGCTCTTTCCACTCCGTTGAGATCGTCGTTAACGCCCGTGTTGCTCTTCACAAACAGCGGCGCGGACACTCTCTCAAAGCCGAAGTTTCTCACAAAGTTGCGCTGAAACGCGTCTTTGACAAACTTTATCGCCTTTTCCGTCTCTCTGACGGACATCTTGCTTTTGTACCCCTCGGGTATCGTCAACGAATACATCTTCGTCTCCTTTTTCTTGCATTTTCCCCCTTGCTCGAAAAAGTCTTGTTATGCCATAAGGTCGCCGGCAGTTCTCGAATAGAGTTGCACGTCGCGGATGTTGCCTATGCCCGTCACGTACATGAGTATACGTTCAAGACCAAGACCGAATCCGCTGTGCGGCACGCTGCCGTATTTTCTCAAATCCATATAACCGGTGTAGTCGTCAAGGTTCATGCCGCGCTCCACCATGGCTTGTTTGAGCTTATCGTAGTCCGCCTCGCGCTCGGAGCAGCCGATGATTTCGCCGACGCCCGGTACAAGCAAGTCGGTTGCCGCAACGGTGAGTCCGTCATCGTTTTGCTTCATATAGAAAGACTTGATCTTCTTCGGATAGTTGATGACAAACACGGGCTTGTTGAACACCTTTTCGGTGATGTATCTCTCATGCTCGCTTTGAAGATCCAAGCCCCACTCCACAGGGTAGGCAAACTCAACCTTGCTCTCTTTGAGAATGTCGATTGCCTTTGAGTAGTCAAGCACCACAAAGTCGCTGTCCACAACGTGTTGGAGCTTGTCACGAAGACCGGGCTCGAACGCTTTTTCAAAGAACGCGATCTCGTCGGGGCATTCGTCAATCACCGCTTTGATGATGTACTTGATCATCTTGGTTGCAATCTCGATGATGTCGGGAAGTTTTGCAAAAGCAACTTCCGGCTCGACTTGCCAAAACTCTGCGGCGTGTCTTGGAGTGTTGCTGTTCTCTGCTCTGAACGTCGGGCCGAACGTGTATATCTTGCCCATTGCCATTGCCGCCACTTCGCCTTCGAGCTGTCCGCTGACGGTGAGTCCCGCTTTTCTTCTGAAAAAGTCGTTGGCGATGTATTCCGCCTCGTCCTTTGCCAGTTTTGCGTCTTGATAACCTTGTGTGGTCACTCTGAATATCTCGCCCGCGCCTTCGCAGTCACTGCCCGTGATGATGGGAGTGTGCACGTAGGTGTAGCCGTTCTCTTGGAAGAAACGATGGATCGCAAATGAGAGCTTGGAGCGCACTCTGAGCATCGCGTTCATCGTGTTGGTGCGTGGGCGCAAATGCGGAATGGTACGCAAAAATTCCATCGTGTGATATTTCTTTTGAAGGGGATAATCGCTCGGGCAATCGCCAAGCAATGCGATCTGTTTCGCATTGAGTTCCACTTCGCCTTCCTTCATAGCGGGGACAACTTCGCCCGTCACAAACACGGAGATGCCGTTTTTGAGAACTTTTGCAAGCTCGTCTTGATCGAAATCCGCTTTGTTGATGACGATTTGAAGATGCTTGAGTGACGTACCGTCGTTGAGAGCGAGAAACGCCATCGTCTTGCTGTCGCGCGCCGAGCGCACCCAGCCTGCCACGCTCAAGGTCTTGCCTTGAAACTCTTTGCCGCCCGCAAGAATGCGGGAAATGTCTGTGTTCTGCATAAAATTACCTCATTATGTTAAATTATTATATAAACAAAAAGGCTGTTTGTAAAGTAAATTCGCGCGTTTTCGCACGCGCGAGAGCGAAACCCGCCCGAAAGTTGACGAATTTTGCTCTTGGCGGTATAATGTTTTAAGAAAAATCAACCCCGTTTCTCGCTCTTGCGACAAACGGCAAGGAGTGTTTTATGTTTGACGTTGTCATCATCGGCGCAGGTCCTGCGGGGCTTGCTTGCGGCATATATGCGGCGCGCGGCGGTCTGAAAGTCGCGATAATAGAATCTCAAAGCGTGGGCGGTCAGGCGCAACAGGCGGCGGATATCCAAAACTACCCCGGTATCCCCTCGACAAGCGGTTTCGATCTTTGCTATGCGATGATGAATCAATGCGTGTCCTTCGGCGTGGAATTCAAGTTTGACGGCATAATCTCAACATCCCTTGTCGCAGGCACAAAGACCATACGCCTTGCAAGCGGCGATACGATTGAAGCGCGCAACGTCGTGATTGCAACGGGAGCGGCGGCAAGAAAGCTCGACCTTGCAAACGAAAGCAAGTTCACAGGCAAAGGCATAAGCTATTGCGCCACTTGCGACGGAGCGTTTTTCAAGGGCAAAACCGTTGCGGTGATAGGCGGCGGCAATACGGCGGCGGAAGACGCGCTCTACCTTGAAAAGATCGCAAAAAAGGTGTATATGGTGCATAGGCGCGACGCTCTTCGCGCGGACGATATTCTTGCAAAACGCCTTGAAGCAAGCACTGTGGAAATGGTGTGGAACAGCGTTGTTGAAAATCTTGACGGCGATGACAAACTCACACAAATGACACTTAAAGATGTCAAAACAGGCAGTTTAACCACCATTTCGGTTGACGGCGTGTTTGTCGCAATCGGGCAAACGCCGTCTTCGCAAGGCTTTGACGGAGTGAAACTCACAAAGAGCGGATACATCGTCACTGACGAGAATATGCACACCGATATAGACGGCGTGTTTGCCGTGGGCGACGTGAGAGAAAAGTCGCTACGACAAGTGGTCACTGCATGCGCGGACGGCGCAATCGCCGCAAACGCAATCGTCAACGGTATATAAAAATCGCCGCACAATCCGCCTTTATCGGCAGACGAAAACCTATCCGACAAAAGCCTGCCTAACAAAAGCCTGCCTAACAAAAGTCTAACTAACAAAAGCCTATCTTCAAAAAGCACGCGTTTTTCATAGCGTGCTTTTTGCTTTCTTTCCCCTTTTTCGGCAAAAAGCGGCACGCGCCGACACGAATTTTTTCATATAGTGAATGTATGCATTATTTCGGAACAGACGGCATCAGAAACAAAGCGGATTGGCTTTTGGCAAACGAGATCCCCTATGCGCTCGGCAAAACTTTGGCGCGGCGCGGCGGAAAAATCATTGTGGCAAGAGATGTCAGAGAGCACTCTCTCGACCTTGAGAAACAGCTGTGCAAGGGGCTTATGGAAGGCGCAACGCAGATTTGGGTGGCAGGCGTGTTGCCAACACCCGCGCTTGCGTATATCGCGCAACTCGAAAAGGCGGATTATGCCGTGATGATCACCGCATCCCACAATGCGCCCGAGTTCAACGGCTTGAAAGTCTTTGGCAAAAGCGGCAAAAAGTTGTGCGAAAAAGACGAAATCGCGCTTGACGATGAATTGTTTGCCACAATGAATTCGCCCGCCACGCCCCAACCCGTTTTCATTGACGAGGCGTGCGCCGACACTCTCACGGACGAAGAGCTCACAAGCCCGCTCTCCCTTTCGCTTGCCGAAAATCACCGCATACGCATTGTGGACGGCGCGGAATTTTTGTATCTGAAACACGTAAAATCCATGTTTCCGAGATTTGACGGAATGAAAGTTCGGTTGGACTGCGCCTACGGATGTTTTGCCACGCTCGCGCCCAAAGCCTTTCTCGATCTCGGCGCAATCGTGTGCGCAGAACACAACGTGCGCGACGGCAAAAAGGTCAACGTCAATTGCGGATCTACCCACGTTGCCGACTTTGCAAAACGAGTCAAAAAGGACGAGATCGGTTTTGCTTTTGACGGTGACGGCGACAGAGTGCTTGCCGTTGCGGACGGCAAAGTGTATGACGGTGACGCAATGTTGCTTGCCTTGTCCATGATATACCGCTTGCAAGGCAAACTAAAAAAGCGGTTTGTCGTGGGCACGACTCTCACCAACACGAAACTTGCAAGAGAGCTTGCCTATCACAACACCGCCCTTATCCGCGCGGACGTCGGCGACAAACACGTGCTCGACACGCTCGAAAAGCAAGGCTTGTTGCTCGGTGGCGAGAAAAGCGGACATATCGTCATGCTCGACAAAGGCACGACCGGGGACGGTCTTGTCACCGCCTTGTCCCTGTTGGAAGTGAAAAGAACGGTGGGAAGCCTGCCAAAATTCACGCCCTACCCCATGCTCGAATTGAGCGTCCCCGCCGACAATCCCGAAAACGAGATAAATTCCACCGCCTTCCAACGCAAAATCGCCGAAATCAACGCGCGCTTTTCAAAACAAGGTCGCCTTATCGTCCGCAAAAGCGGCACCGAACCTGTTGTGCGCATCACCTATGAATGTTTCTCGTCATCCCCTCAGCCGATCTTTGACGAAATACGGAAAATAATTGCAATGAATTAGTTAATAATGAATAATTAGTAATTGTGGCACGAGCGCCCGAACAAAAGCCGTCATAGCGGCAACGGCATCGCTTGCTTGCAAGCAACGCCGAGAGCCGCATTAGGCTTTTGTTCTGCTAACCGCGCCGAAAATCTTTGCTATCAGTTCGTACACGGACAAAAAACTCCTGCCGCAATTTCGCAAGATTGTCTGCTTGGTGCTTTCAATTGGGTGGGACACCCACACCCGAAACGAAAGCCTATTTGTAGCGAACTTATAAACGGAATGTGCAACCTCCAGGACGTGACGAAACCGCCGACCGCGAGCCTGTGGAGCGGTCTTTTGACGTTCACTCATTCAAGAGACACTTATACTCGCACTCTGTCCATTCAAAGTGTTCTTATTAACGGAATGTGCTTATTCGGAGTGAGCGTTCGCAAGGCGAACGCCGAGATAAGCGCCGAGCAAGACGGTTGTACAAGTGAGCAAGTGCGTGTTGTTCTTTGCACTTGCGAACGAGTGGCATAATGAGTGTACGATACTTGTCTATGCGAGTGCCGACTGTCTTCCCCGCGAGCGACGGATAGTTTTGTAGAGAAAGCACTCTATACGAGTGGTGGAAGAAATACCGGCGCGGACCGGAAAGATGGGGCATTTCTATTTAGAGTACACGCACAACTTTTGTAGTGCTGTGAACTAATAAAAACTTATCGGGCGCAATTGTTTGATTTTTCGCTACGCTAGATCCTTCGACAAGCTCAGGATGACAAGGTAAAATTGATATTAAATGCGCCCGAAACGAAAAACTATTCGGAGCGGACGGGTGTTGACGAAGTTATTCGCCGTGGATTTTTGAAGGAATTATTTTTATGGCATCAGTGAGATGAGTGACAAGGAAACGCGTCAAGAGACCAAAACCCAACGTACTGATGGTACGTGATTTTGGGAAATTGATGCGTTGACACAGTCAATCGCTCACTGATGCCATAAAAATGCAAACGACCTCGGGTAAAGCACCCAAAGCCGCTTGCTATGATAAGGGGGAAAATTATGAGCTGTTTGATTTGTAATCCGTTTGTCTCTTGATTACGTTTACATATTAGCACCGAAAAAATTATTCGTCAAGGGTTTTTTGTAACTTTTTTTTGAAATTTTTTGAAAATTTTTCAAAATTCCCAACAAAAGTGCAAATCAAGAAAAACAATTTTTGTAAGTTTTGTTGATTTTTCTTGCAAAAACCGCAAAAATGGCAAATAAAAAGTTACATTTCTGACATTCGTAAATTAGATTAGAATACCGAAAAAATAAAAAGCGGTATTCTAACGCACTATTTTTATTTTTAAGAAAAAACTGCGGGAAAGATGAAAAATTTTTAAGCGTTCTATCCGCTTGAATTTGCAATTTACAAAAAAACTTGTCGGCAACAAAAAAAAGAAGGCTTGTTTGCCTTCGTTTTTTGAATTGTTGAGATTTTATTTCATTGCGACAATCAGCACGGCGATGTCGGCAGGTGACACTCCCGATATGCGTGACGCTTGCCCAAGGTTGAGCGGGCGGATCTCGGAGAGCTTTTGTCTTGCCTCTATGCGCAGAGCCTTGATCGAATCATAGTCAAAATCTTTGGGGATGACCTTGTTTTCAAGACGTTTTTGTTCTTTGACGGCGGATTCTTCCTTTTTGAGATATCCTTCGTATTTAAGCTCGATGACGGCAGCCGACAACGACTCGTCGTCGCAGGGGAAATCCACAAATCGTCTGACGTGAGCGGCATTGACGGCAGGACGGCGGCATATCTCGGCAAAAGTGGGAGTCTTTTGCGGCATTTCTTCGCCAAGCTCGGCAAAGAGTTGTTCCACATCGTCCCTTGGCATAACCTTGCTTGAAAAGGCAATCACGCTCTCTATCATCGCTTTTTTCTCTTGCATACGCGCCCAACGATCGTCCGTGACAAGCCCTATTTCTCTGCCGATCGGAGTGAGTCGCATATCGGCGTTGTCCTGCCGGAGCATGATTCGATGCTCCGCCCTTGCGGTCATCATACGATATGGTTCGTTTGTGCCTTTTGTGACCAAATCGTCAATCAACACGCCGATGTACGCCTGATCTCTGCCAAGCACGAGCGGCTCTTCCCCGTCAAGTTTGCGACAAGCGTTGATGCCGGCGATAAGTCCTTGCGCGGCGGCTTCTTCGTATCCGCTGCTGCCGTTCATCTGCCCTGCCGAGAACAAGCCTTCGATATGCTTGTTTTCAAGGGACGGATACATGGAGAGCGGATCGAGGCAATCGTATTCGATTGCGTATCCGTATTTTGCAAAGCGGCAATTTTCAAGCCCGGGCAGAGTGCGATACATCGCCTCTTGCACGTCGTGCGGCAAAGATGTGGACATGCCTTGCACGTACATTTCTTCGCTGTTTGCGCCTTCCGGCTCGATAAAAATCTGGTGGCGTTCCTTGTCCTTGAACCGCATGACTTTTGTTTCTATGGACGGGCAATATCTCGGCCCGACGGACAAAATCGTGCCGTTGTAGAGCGGCGAGCGGTCTATGTTGTCGAGAATGATCTCGTGCGTTTTCGCATTTGTGTAGGTGAGATAGCACGGCTCTTCCTCAAAAGTCGCATGCGGGGACATGAACGAAAATCTGTCGCTGTCGTCTCCCAGTTGAATCTCCATTTTGGAAAAATCGATGCTGTCGCGATATATTCTTGCAGGCGTTCCCGTCTTGAAACGGCGCATGGGCAAGCCCAGTTCCACAAGATTTTGGGACAGATGATTTGCCGCCGAAAATCCGCTCGGACCGCTCTTTTTGACATAGTCGCCAATGATGATCTCGCCGTTGAGATACACTCCCGTTGCAAGCACCACTGCGCCGCACTCAAACTCTTTGCCGTCCGCTGTGGCAACGCCGCACGCTTTGCCGCCGCTTGTCAATACCTTGCTCGCCTCACTGTCGAGAACGGTGAGATTTTGCTCCGCATGCGCAATATCCAGCATCACGTCGTGATAAACCGCCTTATCTTCTTGTCCGCGCAAAGAGAACACCGCCGGTCCTTTTGCAGAATTGAGCATCTTTATTTGAAGAAGAGCCTTGTCTGCCGAAAGCCCCATTTGTCCGCCGAGCGCATCTATCTCTCTGACAAGGTGTCCTTTTGCCGTGCCGCCTATGGACGGATTGCAAGGCATATATGAAACCGTGCCGTACTCCGTGCACAGCATAAGAGTTTTTTTGCCGAGTCTCGCGCTCGCAAGCGCGGCTTCCATACCTGCGTGTCCCGCGCCTATGACAATGACGTCAAATCTTTCCATAATCTCGCCGCCTATGCGGTCTATATTCGGATATATAATCCTTGTATATACTTATATTATATATAACAGTCTGCCGTTGCTATTTTTTCGTTTGCTTTATTTGCCCACGCAAAATCTTGAGAATATGCCGTCCACAACGTCTTGAGTTGCGGTGCGTCCAGTGATTTCGCCAAGCGCGTCATACGCGTTTCTAAGGTCTATGAGCGTGCAGTCGATTGTGTTGTCAATTGACGCAATCGCACTTTCAAGCGCGCTTTTTGCTTGATAAAGTGCGGATACGTGCCGTTTGGACGTGATAAGTTCGCCGCCTTCCACTTTGTCTTGCTTGTATAAATCGGCAATTGCGTGAGCAAGCTCGTCAACACCTTTGCCCGTCTTTGCACTGATTGCAAATTGGTTGTCGGCAAGCGGTTTGTCAAAGCCCGACTCGTCGCACTTGTTGAACACTTCAAACACGAGCGCATCTCCGAACTGCCAATCTTTGTCGTCAACACCCAACGTGTCCACAACGTGCAAGATGACGTCCGCGCCTTCAAACGCGCGTTTTGCTCGCTCTATGCCCTTGCTTTCCACAAGGTCGTCACTCTCTCGTATGCCGGCAGTGTCGATAAGATTGATGCGCACTCCGTCACACTCAAAGCTCTCTTCCACCGTGTCGCGAGTCGTGCCCGCTATGTCGGTGACAATGGCTCTGTCGTCTTTTAGCAATGCGTTCATCAATGACGATTTGCCGGCGTTGGTGTTGCCTGCAAGCACCACGTTGATACCGTATTTTGCAATCTTGCCCGTCTTTGCCGTGGAAATGAGCGCGCACACGTCGTCGTGTATGCCCCTGACGCTTTTTTCAAGGTCGGGCAACACTTCGTCTTCCATTTCATCGGGATAATCGAGCGTGGCTTCGAGCGTTGATATGAGCGTTTCAAGCGTATCGAGCGTTGAATCGATCTTCTTTGACACTTCGCCTTGCATAAGGCGATACGCCGCCTTGACTCCCGCCGCCGATTCTGCATTTATCATATCGATGACGCCTTCGGCATCGGCAAGCGACAATCTGCCGTTCAAGAACGCGCGCTTTGTAAATTCGCCGTTCTTTGCCATGACCGCTCCGTTTCTCAAAAGGGCGTCCAGCGCGCCTTGCATAATACGCACGCCGCCATGCAGATAAAACTCCACCGTATCTTCGCCCGTATACGCGCGCTTTGCGGGGAAATAGACCGCATAGCCCTTGTCGCAAAACTCGCCTGCGTCAAACGTGCCGTAGTTCATAAAAAGCGGCGTCCATTGCTGTTTCACGCCCTCGGGCATGACAAAAGACGCGTCCGCCGACGCTTTGTTGTGCGCAAAAATGAAAATGGCATCGGCGATGCGCAGTGCTTCGTTGCCCGAAACACGTACAATGCCGATACCACCTGCACCTATCGGTGACGAAATTGCTGCTATTGTGCTCATTAAAATCTCTTTTTGCCGCCGAAGCTCTTGAATTTGGGCGGGCCCGATTGCGCAACGGGTTTCACAAAATCGTCTTTCTCGGTGAAATATCCGCGGTAAACGTTGCCGTCCGGAGCTTCAGGCTCTTCAACGCGCGGTTTGCGTTCGCGCGGTCTGTCATCTCTGCGATCGCCCTTCTTGAAGTCGCGATCCTTGCCACCCTTGCGGCTGTCTTTGCCGTAGCCTTTGCGAGAATCCTTGCGAGGCTCTCTTTCGCCGTTCTTGATGGGGCGTTGGTCTTTGAGCTCAACTCCCTTGGGGACGATGACAACGTATCTTGCAGGCTCTTCACCTTCGCTTTCCGTGGTTGCAAGCTCGCTGTCGGCAAGTGCGCTGTGAAGGATGCGTCTTTCAAACGGATTCATCGGCTCGAGCGCGATCTTTCTTTGCAAACGCACCGCCTTTTGAGCAAGCCTGAGCGCAAGCGCGGTGAGAGTTTCTTTGCGTTTTTCGCGGTAGTTTTCGCAGTCCACGACAACTTTTTTGAAGTCGCACTTTTGCTCGTTCAGGAAGGTGAGCGCAAGATATTGAAATGCGTCAAGCGCCTCTCCCCTGTATCCGATTGCCACGCCGCTGTCGTCGCCGGCTATGGTGACGTAAAGCGTGCCGTCCTTGTCTTCGACCGTGGCGCGAGAGACAAGACCCATGCGCTCCAACGTGCCGTTGAAGAACTCCGCCATTTTGTCTTGCGTGCTGTCCTTAACCGTGACTCTCACCTTTGCTTTGGAAAAGAGTCCGCCTTTTTGAAGGATTTCCACATCGACTTTATCTTTTGACACACCAAGTTCAACGAGTGCTTTCTCGATTGCGAGATCCACCGATGAAGCCTGTGTTTCTATCGATTTTTCCATTTTTACTCCTATCTTTTGGCAACGCCCGTGTTGCCGTCTCTCTTCTTGTCAACGATCTTGGCGATAAGATTGAACGTGAGCTGGAACAAAATTGCGCACAACGAACTTGTGAACATGTAAAGCGCAAACGCACCCGAATAGAAGATTGCAAACACACCGATCATGAGCGGCATGACGTATTGCATCATCTTCATGGATTGTTGTTGTGCTTTGGCTTTGTCAGCCTCTTCGCCTTTGCCCGTCGCTGCGGGGGCAGGCGGCTGTCCGTTGGCATTGCTAAGAAGTTTGGTTGAAAGAAGGGACAAAGCAATGGACAACACCGGAAGGATGAGAAGTCCGTTCCACTTGCCGTTCTTGCCGTATCCGCCCGTGCCGAGCAGCTTGCCCATGACGTCGTTGTATTCGTCAATGGTGATGCCGGTGAGCTTTGACGTCGCCATACCCTTTTGTCCCGTGACGGTGGCAAAATCGGGCACAGCCTCAGCCCAGTTGTCCGATACGAAAATGTTCTTTATCCAAAGCCAGCTTCTTATCTTCACTTGATCGGAAGAATAGTATACGTCGTACACCGCTTGTTGCGCTTTCTCTTTTGCTTGCTTGTAGAAAGCCGCGCCTTCTTCGGTCTTTGCAACGTCGTCGATGTCAAACTTGCCGTCGCCGTTGTCAACGATGAAAGCGGCGTCTTTGTTTTGCTCTATTTGCTCGGCAATCGTCTGATTGTAGGTGTTGACGCATTCTTTGTAGTCTTTTGCAAATTGATAGCCGACCATTTGTCTGAACCCTGCAAAAACGACAAAGAACACCACAAACGTGATGATCGTGGGCAAGCACATGCCCATCGTGGAGTATTTCTCCTTTTTGTAGAGTGCCATTTGCTCTTGTTGCAAACGTTGCTTGTCGTCGGCGTATCTTGATTGAATGACTTCAAGTTGCGGCTTCATTCGCTCCATGGCTTTCGAGTTCTTTCTGGCAATGAGCTTTTGCCAAATGTCGAACGGCGAAAGAATAAGACGCAAAATCACCGTGAATAAAACGACCGTCCAGCCGAAACTTGCCGCTCCGCCGCCCAAAGCGTTGTTGATGACAATCATGAACTTTGCCATGAAGTGCGTGGGCTCGCTGACGGTCTCGCCTGCGACGCTATACGAGTTGTCACTGTTGCAAGCAACCAAAATCAAGCACAAAATCGCGAGCATCGCCGCGATAAGATATGTCTGAATTTTGCGCCTTTGCGGGTAACTCAAATTAGCCATTTGATCTTTCCTTTATAATTCTCTTTGACGGGATCGAATCCGCCCTTTGCAAACGGCGTGCATCTGAAAAGTCGCAACACCGTCAACACCGTCCCCTTGACAAAACCGTACTTTTCGTACGCGTCGTAGGAATACATCGAGCAAGTCGGCACGTATGCGCATCTTGTGCCCGTGACGGGCGACAACGTACGCTTGTACAAAAGCAAAAGCCATTGACAAATCTTCTTCATCATTTCAGCTTTCCTGCCTTTGAAAATGCGTAGCGCACGGACGAGCACACTTCTTCGTATCCGCGCTCGGCAATCGACGGGTATGCAACGATAACGTACATGTATCCTGCGTCGATGCTGTCCATGAGCGGTCGAATCGCTTCCCTTAGCAACCGCTTCACACGATTGCGAGTCACCGCGTTGCCAACCTTCTTGGATACGGACAAGCCTATCTTCAATCCTTCTCTCGATTTTGCGCTCAAAAGCAATAGGTCACGAGCAGGCGATCTGTCACCCTTGCGATAAACATAGGCAAACGCCGCTCTCTTTTTCAGCCTATATTGCTTTTGCATGATGCGTTATGCAGAGAGTTTCTTTCTACCGCGATTGCGACGTCTTTTGAGAACGTTTCTGCCGGACTTGGTGGACATTCTTTCACGGAATCCGTGGACTTTGCTTCTTTGTCTTTTCTTGGGTTGGTAGGTTTGTTTCATAACACTTTCTCCTTTCTAGGACTTTTATTTCATATATTTGCGCGTATATAAAAATATATAAATGCTTAAACATTATAAATAAAACAAATAAGTGTGTCAAGCAAAAGAGCAAAAGTGGCATTTGTCAGCAATTAATAATTAATAATGAATAATTAATAATTGCGGCACGGGCGCAGCCCGAACAAAAGCCGTCATCGCGGCAACGGCATAGCTTGAAAGCAAGCAACGCCGAGAGCCGCATTAGGCTTTTGCTTAGCTAACCGCGCCGAAAATCCTTGCTATCAGTTCAGTCACGGGCAAAAACTCCTGCCGCAATTTCGCAAGATTGTCGGCTTGGTTGTTTAAGCGGTAAAATTTAAAAATTTTCCTTGTCATGTTGTAAATGCAAAGCGGAGATATTTTCATTTTTCCATGTCATTCAGAGCGTAAGCGAAGAATCTCGTGGAAACGAAACGGCACTACATATACGTCATTTTGCATCATTCCGCTCCCGCGAGATTGCCACGCCAAACAAGTCGGCTCGCAATGACAATATGGCGATATTTACATTTTTCCTTGTCATTCTGAGAGCATCGAAGAATCTAGCGTAGCGATATGAAATAAGTAAGTTATGCGCCTTACGGCTAGATGTTTCGACAGGCTCAACATGACAAATATGGAGAATTTGACACAGACCATAACTATGTGAGCGTGTCCAAACGGATGAATAACAAGAAAGGCACGACTTGAACCAAAACCCAATGTACAAGGCGTACGTGATTTTGGGACAAGCCGTGCCTGACGAAGTTAGTCGCCTATTCTTTACACTCAATGTGAGCGCAATATTTAGATGAAGAACAAGAAAGAGCCACTCTCACGGGCGGGAGCGTACTTGTTGTACGTGACTGTCTGTGAGAGTGGCTCTGCCGCAGTTATTCGCTAAATAGTGCGCTCACATTTCGGAGGGGGCGGATATACCAAGCAACCCCAACCCACAGCGAATTACGTTGCCCACCGCTTTGGTGAGTGCAAGTCGTGTGTTGCGTGTGGGCGCATCGTCAACGAGAATGCGATGATCGATGTAGAAACGATTGAACTTTTCGGCAAGATCGACAACGTGACGAGTGACGTAGCAAGGCTCGCGCAGTTTGGCGGCAAGACGGACGGAGTCACCAAAGGTGATGACGGACTTGATAACGTCATAGCCTTCATCGGTGGTGATTGCGGCAAGGTCCATATTGTCAAAGTCTATATCGCCGCCTTTGCGGAGCGCGCTTGCGCAACGAGCATAGGTGTATTGAACGTAAGGCGCGGTTTCTCCGTCAAAGTTTAGCACTTTGTCATAGGAGAAAACGATGTCTTTTATGCGGTTGTTCCAAAGCGCGGAAAACACCACCGCTCCGACGCCGACGCTCTCGGCGATCTCGTCTTTGTTCTTGGTATCGGGATTTTTTTCTTCGATGATAGCATGTGCTTTTTCAACGGCTTTGTCAAGCACTTCTTGCAGCCAGACAACGTGTCCTTTTCTTGTGGACATAGAGCCGTCTTCCATGGAAACCATGCCGAACGCAACGTGCTCCATATCGTCCGCTCCTGCAAAATCCATAAGTTTAAGCACCTGAAACAGCTGCTTAAAGTGCAGATTCTGCTGATACGCAACAACATAAAGGCACTTGTAGAAATCATAAGTTTTCTTGCGATAATACGCCGCGGCGATGTCGCGAGTGGCATACAAAGTCGCGCCGTCCGCTTTGACAAGAAGGCAGGGCGGCATGCCGTATTCGTCAAGATTGACAACTTGCGCGCCGTCACTTTCCACAAGCAAGCCTTTGTCTTTGAGAATGTCAAGACAGGGTTGCATTTTGTCGTTGTAGAAGCTCTCGCCGGCATAACTGTCAAACTTGATTTTGAGGCGATCGTATATCTTGCCGACCGCTTTCATGGTGACCTGCTTAAACACGTCAAAGTATGCCGTTGCCTCTTTGTCGCCGTCTTCTATACGCTTGAACCAAGCGCGAGCCTCATCGTCCATCTCGGGATGTTCTTCGGCTTCTTGGTGGTATCTGACGTAGAGTTTGTTGAGAAAGTATTCATCGTTTTGAGCCACTTCTTCAAGGGATGACCACTTGTTTGTCGCAACTATGAGTTTGCCAAACTGCGTGCCCCAGTCGCCCAAGTGGTTGATGCCCACGACGTTGTAGCCGAGATGCTCGAATATACGATAAAGCGCACCGCCGATGACCGTTGTGGACAAGTGCCCGATGTGGAAAGGCTTTGCGATGTTGACAGAGCTGTAGTCTATGCAAATCGTCTTGCCTGCGCCTTCGTCGGAAGATCCGACTTTGTCATCGTTTGCGCTCGCAAGCGCCATTTGAGCAACGGTGTTTCTGTCAAAAAACACGTTGAGATATCCGCCCACCACTTCCACTTTGTCGACAAACGGAAGACTTTCCACTCTCGGCAAAAGTTTTTGCGCGATAGCGGGCGGCGCGATATGCATCGTGCGTGCAAACTTGAAACACGGCAAACAAATATCGCCGAGTTTTGCTTCTTTTGGCGTTTCGAGCGCGTTTTCGACGTCTTGAACTGTCAATCCGTCAACGGCAAGCGCATTTGATAATTCTTTTTCAAACATATTTGCTCCTGAAAGAGTTGTTGTTGTTTACAATGGTTTTTGTTTTTATTTGTTGTTATGTTTAATTTTTTAGGTTTTTTGTTTTTGGCATAAAAGTGTGATATTTGGATGAAGAACAAGGAAAGAGCGATTGAGCGGGCGGTCCAGCGTACTATGCGTACGTGACCGAACGAGCAATCGCGCTTGACGATGTTATTCGCCAAATAGCGCACTTTTATTAGACGTTGATGCGGAACAAAACAACATCATTGTCCTGCATCACATAATCCTTCCCTTCACTGCGCACTTTGCCGCGCTCTTTGGCTACGTTGAACGAGCCACATTCGAGAAGAGTTGCATAATCGACGATTTCGGCACGAATGAAACCGCGCTCGAAGTCGCTGTGGATTTTGCCGGCGGCTTGGGGGGCTTTTGTGCCTTTGACGATGGTCCAGGCGCGAGTTTCCTTTTCGCCGGCGGTGAGATAGCTTATGAGTCCCAAGAGTTTGTAGGACGCTTTGACAAGGCGATCGAGACCGCTTTCTTTAAGACCGTAGTCTTCCATGAACATGGCGCGATCTTCATCGGTGAGCTCGGACAAATCTTCTTCGAGCTTGGCACAAAGCACGATAGCCTCGGTGTTTTCATCCTTGGCGATTTTTTCGACCTGAGCAGTGTATGCATTGCCGTTTATGCCTGCCTCGTCGGTGTTGGCGACGTAAATCACGGGCTTGGACGTCAACAAAAACTGCTCGTCCACAAACTGCTTGAAGTCCGCATCCATGTCGAGATTGCGGAGTGCTTTGCCGCTTTCAAGCCAGTTTTTCATGATTGTAAGGCGGTCGATGTCTTCTTGATATTTCTTGTCCGCCTTGACTTTGGTTTGGGCGGTTGACATGCGGCGTTCGAGCGTTTCAAGGTCGGCAAAGACAAGCTCGAGATTGATGGTTTCTATGTCGCGAGCAGGATCTACACTGCCGTCAACGTGCGTGATGTTGGCATCGTCAAAGCATCTGACAACATGCACGATTGCATCCACTTCTCTTATGTGCGACAAAAATTTGTTGCCCAAGCCTTCTCCGCGGCTTGCGCCCTTGACAAGACCTGCGATGTCCACAAATTCAAGAGAGGTCGGAGTGATTTTTTTGCTGTCGTAAAGGGCGGCGAGTTTCTCGAGTCTTTCATCGGGCACTGCCACCACGCCCACGTTGGGCTCTATCGTGCAAAACGGATAGTTTGCCGCTTGCGCTCCCGCTTTTGTGATTGCGTTGAACAACGTACTTTTGCCCACGTTGGGCAAGCCTACGACACCTAATTTCATTTTTTCTCCTAATACACGTTCTTGCGTGCGATGATTCTTAATACAATAGTTTAGTATAAACGAAATTGAAGAGAGTGTAAAGAGAAAATGGAAATTTGGGAAGCGTTGGTTTTGGGCATCATACAGGGTGCGAGCGAGTTTTTGCCGATATCGTCGTCGGGGCATCTGCTGATTTTGGAAAAGGCGGGAGTGGGAAAACAAGACCTTTTCTTCAACGTGATGTTGCATGTAGGCACGCTTGTTGCCGTGCTTATCGCAACAAGAAAAACCTGGTGGCAACTTCTTCGCCACCCCGTCAACAAAACCAACGGATATTTGCTTGCAGCCTGCGTGCCGACAGTGGCTATCGCCTTTTTGTTCAAGCTGTTTGCGCCCGCCCTTTTGGATGGCAAATTGCTTGGGTGCGGATTTGTGCTGTCGGCATGTCTTATGTATGTCGGTGAAAACTTTCAAATGACCAAATCGCCACTTCTTACACTCAAAAAGAGTATATTAACTGGCGTTTTGCAAGGTATCGCCGTTTTGCCGGGTGTGTCGAGAAGCGGCGCAACAATATCCGCTCTCACCTTTCAAGGCATTGAAAAAGAGAACGCGACAACGTTCTCTTTTCTGCTTTCCATCCCCATAATCATAGGCTCTGCCGCCTATGAAAGCATCGATCTTGTCATAGGCAAAACACCGCTTTCAATCTCGCCCGAGGCGGTTGTCACAGGTGTTGTCGCCGCCTTTTTGTCGGGGCTTTTGTCCATAAAAGTGTTCTTGAAATTTGTCAAAAAACACTCACTTGCAGGCTTTGTCACATACACGCTGATCCTTGGGATCGTGCTGTCTATCCTGCCGTTTTTCCTATAAAAACTCTTTTTGGAAAAAGCGGTTATTTTGCAAGCTCAACGGCAAGATTTTCTATCTCTTGCTCGTTTTGAGAAGTCATTGCCGACAAGATTTTGACGGACGGCTCGACAAATTCGATGTTCTTTGAACCTTCAAACATGCCCTTCATCACCTTTGCGGACATGGGTGCCCAAGTGCCGTTTTCGATGAGAGCTATTTTTCTCGATTGATAGTTTCTTTCAACAAGTTTTGCGATAAATTCTCTCATCGCAGGGAACGCGTCGCCGTTGTAAGTGGGGCAAGCAAGCACGAGTTTTGAGTGCTTGAACGCGTCTTCAACATTCTCTGCCCAATCGCTGCGAGCAAGGTCGGATATTGCAACTTTCACGCCCTTTTCTTCAAGTTTTGCGGCAAGCAATTTCGCCGCTTTTTCGGTGTGCCCGTACACGGACGCGTATGCGATAAACACTCCGTCCGTTTCAGACAAGTAGGAAGACCACGTGTTGTAAAGACCGAGATAATAGCCGAGATTGTCGGAAAGAACGGGGCCGTGCAATGCGCAGATAATCTTTATGTCGAGCCCTTGCAACTTCTTGAACAAGTTTTGCACCTGAACGCCGTATTTGCCCACGATGCCGAAATAATAGCGTCTTGCTTCACACGTCCAATCTTCGTCCGTGACGTCAAGTGCTCCGAATTTACCAAACGCATCGGCGGAAAACAGCACTTTGTCCGTTTCGTCATAAGTCATCACCACTTCAGGCCAATGCACCATGGGCGCGGTGACAAATTTGAAAACGTGTTTGCCCGTTTCAAGCACACTGCCGTCCGAAACCACCAATCTCCTGTCGGCAAACTCTGTCCCGAAATAGTTTTTCATCATCTGAAAAGCCTTTTGCGACGACACCACTGTTGCGGTGGGATATTTGTCCGTGAACCTGACAACGTTTGCCGAATGGTCGGGCTCCATGTGTTGAACAACCAAATAATCGGGCGTTTTGCCGCCAAGCACGCTTTCCACATTGGCAAGCCACTCGTCACCGAAATGCGCGTCAACGCTGTCAAAAACGGTGATTTTGTCGTCCAAAACAACGTAGGAATTGTAAGACATGCCGTTGGGGACAATATACATGCCTTCAAACAGGTCAACTTTGTGATCGTTTACGCCCACGTAGAATATATCGTTTGTGATTTTCATAAGATACGCTCCATTCGATAAGTTTTTATCTATATATTATGTGAAAATTATATCACATAATTATATAGTGTGCAAAGGGTATTGAATTAATAATTAATAATTAATAATAAATAATTATGGTGCGGGCGCAGAAAAAGTTTGTCGTTTCGTTTCCACGAGATTGCCACGCAAGCTCGCAATGACAAAGTTTTTCGGTTGCGCCCGAAATGAAAGCCTATTCGGAGTGTACTTATAAACGTAATGTGGAACTTCGAAGACGTGACAAAACCGCCGACCGCGAGCTTATGGAGCGGTCTTTTTGACGTCCACTCATTCAAGGGACACTTATACACGCACTCTGCCCATTCGAAGTGTTCTTATAAACGGAATGTGTGACTTCGAAGACGGAACACGAGCCGCAACGGCGGCGAGCAAATAAGCGCCGAGCAAGACGGTTGTACGAGCGACTGCGCCGTGTTGTTGGCTACTGCCTGGCGCACAAAGCGTGGTGGCATAACAAGGGGACGATACTTTTCTATGCGAGTGCCGACTTCCCCTCTTCGAGCGATGTGTGGCTAAAAAGAGAAAGTACCTTGTTCGAGAAGTAGGGCGCGACGCGTAAAACAAGTCGTCCAGTGGACGAATTGTAGCCAAAGCGAACAAGGCGGATTGCCACGCAAACGCCGCAGTCGGACAAAGCCCGAAGGGAAGGGGTAATGTTGCATTTAAGGTTTTCAACGCAAAACTTTTGTAGTGCCGTGAACAAAACAAAAACTTTATCGGTGTCAAGCGATGCCGTTGCCGCTATGACGGCTTTTGTTACATATACCAAACTGCGATAAATAGATGAAGAACAAGGAAGAGCCGTGCTAACGGCAACCCTAACGTACAAGACGTACGTGAGTTGGCAGGCTCGGGGTACTGTAAGGAACGAAGTGACGGAATAGCGATTGTTACGCTTTTGCGTCAATCGCGTCCAAAGTCAGTCGCTTTTAAACACACTATATATACCAAACTGCGCTAAATAGATGAAGAACAAGGAAACGCCCCTTGGGCAGCAACCCTAATGTACAAGCAGTACATGAGTTGATGAACAAGGGGCGTTGACACAGTTATTCGCTATTTAGCGCAGTTTGGTGAAGTAGAGCTTGGCGGCGTAGGGTTTTATTTCCTTCTCCCCCCACGGCTCGTCATAGACGGACAAAAGCTCGGTGGCATCGGTGGGGATATGCTTTGCAATCTTGCTAAACGCAACGGGCTTGGAGCTGACGTTGGCGATGACGGTGAGCTTGGATGCGCCGTCTTCGGCGATCTTGTCGTAGATGAAAAGTTGTTTGTCGTGAAGTCGTTTGATCTCAAATTTGCCGTAGACCGCGCTGTCCTTGTACTCTTGGCGAAGGGCGAGAATACGCTTGTAGAAATACCAGATGGAATTTTCGTCCTGCATTGCCGCCTCGACGTTGACGGTGGTGTAGTTGGGGTTGACGGTGTACCACGGCTCGTGCGTGGAAAAGCCGGCGTATTTGCCGCTCGTCCATTGAACAGGGGTGCGAGCGCAATCTCTTGCGGCGGTGTGCGCCACTTTGAGAATGTGCTTGTCCGAAAAACCGAACTTGCGCATGAGATCTCGCACGCAAAACGTGGATACGTCTTTGAATTGCGCCCACGGATCGCTGCCCTTGGGGTATTTGTCAAAATAGAGCGACGTCATACCTATTTCCTGCCCTTGATAGATGAAATGCGTGCCCGAAAGGAAGGAATAGATCATCGCAAGGGCCTTGCCGCTTTCCACACGATAGTCTTCACTGCCGTAGCGAGAGATGATGCGCGCGTGGTCGTGGTTTTCAAGGTAGTTTGCGTTCCACGCTCTGTGGTAGAGCTTTGTTTGCCACTCGTTGAACGTCTTTTTGAGCTTTACGAGATTGAAAGGCGTATGCACCCACTGGATGACGATACAATCCGCACCCATGTGTTGGAAAGAGATCATCATGTCAAGCTCTTTTTTGTTTTCATTGACGTAGGTGAGCGCGGTCTTGACGTTCATAAGCGGAGCTTCGCCCACTTGGAAAGCGTCGTATTGTTCAATGACTTTGCGGTATTCTTGCAAATATTCGTGGATATGCGGCCCGTTGTTGTAGTGCTCCATACCCCTTGAAGCAGGCATGAGCCAGTTGCCGTTGGGAAGACCTTCGCGCTTGCTTATCTGAGTGATGACATCTTCTCTGAAACCGTCAACCCCCATATCCAGCCAAAAACGCATGACGTCTTTGACGGCTTCTCTCACCTTGGGATTGTCGTGATTTAGGTCGGGTTGCTCTTTGGCGTACAAGTGGAGATAGAACTCGCCGCGTTGCTCGTTGAACTCCCACGCGCTCCCCGGGAAAGTGGACATCCAGTTGTTGGGGGCTTTTTTGCCGTCCTTTCCGCGCCCTTTGCGCCAAATGTAGAAATCGGTGTACGGCTCTATGCGCGCGCAACTTTTCTTGAACCACTCGTGTTGGTCGGACGTGTGATTGATGACCAAATCCATAATCACACGCATGCCCAGATCGTGCGCCTTGTCAAGCACCGCCTTGAAATCGTCAAGCGTGCCGTACTCGGCGTTGATGTTCTTGTAGTCGGCAATGTCGTAGCCGTAGTCTGCTTGCGGAGAAACGTAAAGCGGCGAGAACCAAATCGCGTCAGAGCCAAGACTTTTGATGTACTCGAGCTTTGACAAAACGCCTTTCAAGTCCCCTATTCCGTCACCCGTGCCGTCGCAAAAAGAGCGCGGCCAAATCTGATAAACAGACATCTCCTTAAACCATTTTCTTTCTTCCATAATTTTCTCCATTTTAACAAAAACGTGGCTTTATACCCCGTTTTTGCTCATATAAAATTTAGTTTTGGTTGTTTTCGTCGGATTGCGCGTCACTGTCGTTTGCCGCGTCTTCAACGTTTTGAGCGTCGTTTTCGCTCACGTTTTGGGCATCGTTTTCCACTGCGTCTTCACGCACGATCGGGTTGCCTTCTTCGTCAAGCTCGACTTCTTCTTGCTCGTCTTCATGCGGAGTGAGCGCGATTGCCATGACCTTGAACTTGTCGTCTTTGAGCTTCATGATGCGCACGCCTTGCGTGGATCTGCCGATTTTGCTGATCTCGTCCGCTTGCACTCTGATGATGACGCCGCTGTCGGTGATCATCATAACGTCCGTGTCCGCCGGAATGACCTTCAAGCACACAAGCGTGCCTGTCTTGTCGTTGAACGTGCCTGCCTTGACGCCTTTGCCCGCTCTGTTTTGGATGGGGTATTCTTCAAGGCTCGAACGCTTGCCGTAGCCGTTGGACGTGACGGTGAGAATTTCATCGCCTTGATGCACCACGTCGAATGCAACGAGCGTTTGACCTTTGGCAAGGTTCATTGCTTTGACGCCCATTGCCGTTCTGCCGACGGGGCGTACGTCTTTCTCGTTGAAGTGGATGCAAAGTCCTGCGCTTGACGCAACCAAAAGCTCGTCACCACCGGTGGTGACCACTGCGTCGATAAGCTCGTCGTCATCGTTGAACTTGATTGCGATCTTGCCGTTGCGCTTGATTGAGTCGTACTCTTCGAGCGGAGTCTTCTTGATAAGACCTTGCTTGGTGGCGAGCATAAGGAACTTGCCTTCCTTGTCTTCGGGCATTTGCAAGAACGCTTGGATCTTTTCGCCTTGTTCGAGTTGGAGCAGATTGACCGCCGCTCTGCCGCGCGCGTTGCGGGTGGCTTCGGGGATCTCGTAGGCTTTCAAGGTGAACACTTTGCCCTTGTTGGTGAAGAACATAAGGCGTTCGTGCGTGTTGGACGTGAAGATCTTCTCCACAAAGTCCTCGTCCTTTGCCTTGTGAGCCGTGATACCCATTCCGCCGCGGTGTTGAGCCTTGTACTCGGCAACGGGCATACGCTTGATATAGCCGCCGTGAGTCATGGAGATGACCACGTCTTCTTTCTCGATAAGGTCTTCTATGTCGATGTCGCCGTAGTCGTAGGTGAGCTCGGAAAGTCTTGGCGTTGCGTATTGCGTCTTGATTGCGGTGATCTCGTCGATGATAATCTTCTTCACTTCTTCATCGCTTGACAACACCATTGTGTAATATGCGATTTGCTTGTCAAGATCTTCGAGTTCCGCATTGATTTTTTCGACTTCGAGACCGGTCAAACGTTGCAATCTCATATCGAGAATTGCCGCCGCTTGCTTGTCGCTAAGACCGTATCCTTCCATGAGTTTGTTGATTGCGTCTTGTCTGTCGCGGGATTTTTTGAGCAATTCCACGATAGCGTCGATGTTTTCAAGCGCGATGTGCAAGCCGAGCAAAATATGTTGTCTTTCTTGTGCTTTTTCAAGGTCGAAACGCGTTCTGCGCACGATGACGTCCTTTTGGTGAGCAACGTAGCATTCCAAAATCTCTTTGAGATTGAGAACGCGGGGCACACCGTCCACGAGCGCAAGCATGATCATGCTGAAAGACGTTTGCATTTGCGTTTGCTTGTAGAGTTGGTTGAGCAACACTTGAGCATTGACGTCCTTTTTGAGCTCGATGACGATACGCATACCATGACGGTCGGTCTCTTCACGCAAGTCGCTGATGCCTTCAAGACGTTTGTCTTTGACTTGATCTGCGATGTTTTCGATGAGTTTTGCCTTGTTGACTTGATAGGGTATCTCGGTGACGATGATTTTCGTCTTGCCGTTTGCATGCTCTTCGATTTCCGCCTTGGCGCGCAAAATGCAGCCGCCGCGGCCTGTGCGATAGGCTTGCTTGATCATGTGTCTGCCAAGCACGAGCGCACCCGTGGGGAAGTCGGGAGCAGGGATATATTCCATAAGATCGTCAACGGTTGCGTCGGGATTGTTCAAAAGCGCAACGGTTGCGTCTATGACTTCGCCGAGATTGTGGGGCGGAATGGACGTTGCCATACCCACCGCTATACCGTCAGAGCCGTTGACAAGAAGGTTTGGAAATCTTGACGGCAACACGACGGGTTGCTCTCTCGTGTCATCGAAGTTGGGATAGAAATCGACGGTCTTTTTGTCGATATCTCTTATCATCTCCAAAGCGATTTTGGAAAGTCTTGCCTCGGTGTAACGATATGCAGCCGCCGGATCTCCGTCCACGGAGCCGAAGTTGCCGTGACCGTCAACGAGCGGGCAGCGGATCGAGAAGTCTTGCGCAAGGCGCACCAATGCGTCGTACACCGAGCTGTCGCCGTGGGGGTGATACTTACCGAGCACTTCACCAACGACCATAGCGCACTTACGATAGGGCTTGTCGGGGGTAAGACCAAGCTCGCTCATTGCGTAAAGAATACGTCTGTGAACGGGTTTGAGACCGTCTCTTACGTCGGGGATAGCACGAGATACGTTGACCGCCATAGCATACGCTATAAAGGACTTTTTAAGCTCGCTGTTTATCTCCACGGGTTTGACGGTGGAATTGGCAAGATGTTGTATATATTCGTTGTTGTGATCGTCTCTTATATTCGCCATAATTCACTCCTTATACGTCAAGATCCGTGACGAGTTTCGCATTTTCTTCAATAAACTCGCGGCGGAGTTCGGGTTGTTCGCCCATAAGAATGGAGAAGAGCTTGTCCGCCTCGATCGCGTCTTCCATCGTAACCTTCAAAAGCGTGCGATGTTGGGGATCCATGGTGGTTTCAAACAGCTGCTCGGGATTCATTTCGCCAAGACCTTTGTAGCGTTGAAGTTCACCGCTCTTTCTGCCGAATTCTTCATAGTAGGCATTGAGACTTTCGTCGTCGTAGAAATAGGTGTCCTGCTTGCCCTTCGAGATCTTGTAAAGGGGCGGGAGCGCGATAAACACGTGTCCGTTTTCGATGAGCGGACGCATAAAGCGGAACAGGAACGTGAGCATGAGAATACGAATGTGGCTGCCGTCCACGTCCGCGTCGGTCATGCAAATAATGCGGTGGTAGCGGAGCTTGGACTCGTCATACTCGGCGTTGATGCCGCAGCCGAATGCGGTGATCATGGCTTTTATCTCTTCGTTTTCAAGCACTCTGTGCAAAGCCGCTTTCTCAACGTTGAGAATCTTGCCTCTGAGCGGAAGAATTGCTTGGAAACGTCTATCCCTGCCTTGCTTTGCGCTGCCGCCTGCCGAGTCGCCCTCGACAAGATAAATCTCGCAGTTTCTCGGATCTTTGTCCGTGCAGTCCGCAAGTTTGCCGGGAAGAGTGGTGCTTTCAAGCGCGCTCTTTCTTCTTGCGCTCTCTCTTGCCATACGCGCAGCTTCTCTCGCTCTTTGCGCCGTGATGGTTTTAAGCACAAGCTCTTTTGCCTCGCGCGGATGTTCTTCAAGGTATGTGCCGAAACCTTCCGCCACGCCCTTTGCCACCGCTTGACGCATGCTGCTGTTGCCGAGCTTGGTCTTTGTCTGACCTTCAAATTGCGGCTCTGCAAGCTTGACCGAGATAACCGCCGTCAGACCTTCTCTGACGTCTTCGCCGCTGAGTTTCTCCGCGCCTTTGAGAATGCCCGCCTTCGTGCCGTAATCGTTGATTATCTTCGTCAAGGACGCTTTGAAGCCGTCAAGGTGCGTGCCGCCTTCTTCGGTGTTGATGTTGTTTGCAAATGCCAAAATCGTGTCCGAATAGCTGTCGTTGTACTGCATTGCGACTTCGATTTCGCTGTCAACGTATTTTTCGTCAAAATAAATGACTTCGGGGAAAATCGTCTCTTTGGTCTTATTCATCTCTTCGACGAAAGACACGATGCCGCCCTCATAGCAGAACACTTCTCTGCGCTCGGGCTCGACTCTCTGGTCTGCAAGTTCGATGCTAAGCCCCTTATTGAGATACGCAAGCTCGCGAAGACGAGTCTTCATTGTCTCGTAGTTGAAATCGAGCGTTTCAAAGATTTCCGCATCGGGATAGAACGTAATCGTCGTGCCCGTGTCCGTCGCGTCGCCCACGACTGCAAGCGGTCTTTCCGCAATACCGCGGTTGAAACGGATACGATAAAGTTTGCCGTTTTGTCTGACTTCTGCAACCAGCCACTCGCTCAAAGCATTGACGCAGGATACGCCCACGCCGTGCAATCCGCCCGAAATCTTGTAGCCGCCACTGCCGAATTTGCCGCCTGCGTGAAGTTTGGTCAAAACGACTTCAACCGCCGATTTACCTTCCTTTTCAATGATGCCCGTGGGGATACCGCGACCGTTGTCCGTAACGCGAATCGCACCGTCTTTGAGTATTTCGACGACGATATGCGTGCAATAGCCCGCAAGTGCTTCGTCGATGGAGTTGTCCACGACTTCGGTCACCAGGTGGTGAAGTCCGCGAACGTCCGTAGAGCCTATGTACATACCGGGACGCTTTCTTACGGGATCAAGCCCTTCGAGAACCTGAATATCGCCTGCGTCGTAACTGTGTTTGACTTCTTCTGACATCTTTTCTCCTATTAAATATATTTTAGTAATTAATACATTATTATTTCAATAATAATAAGTAAATTTATTATACCAAGTTATAAACAAAATATCAAGGGTTTTCGAAAAACTTCTCTCAAAACGCCCTCAAACTCTCAAAAACCGCACCTTTGCGCTTTGCCAAGCACCGACGCAATCTCGTGCTCATCTCGCCGTTTTCGGCAATTTGACAACCCAAGAACGCTTGCCTTATCGCGCATTATACGATACTATATCCCTATGGCTCGCGTTATATCTTTGAAATCACCAAAAAACACCGACGAATTGAAAGAACTCTACAAGCAAAATCAGCTCGTGTACTACACGCCGATCGAAGAGCTCATCAACTCGTCTTCCCACGCGCTCGGCGCGGTTTTTGCGTTGATTTTCATGATATTTATGATGATCGCCGCAAAATCCCCGGCGCAGTACGTCACCGCGTTCTTCTCCTGCTTTTTGATTGCGATCGAATTTTTGGTGTCAGCCACATATCACGGCGTCTCGGATATGAAGAAAAAGCTCGTGTGGCGCAAAATAGACTTCCCTGCAGTCAATCTCAACGTCATTGCCTGCGCAACGTCCACGTGCCTTTTATATCGCCAAATATACGGCTACGTCGCGCTCGGAGTGTCGATTGCCATCGCAATCGCCGTCTTTGCGCTCTGCCTTTGGAAATTCAACGTCTTCCGCAACGTGTCCGTCATCTCGTCTTTCGTCATCGGCGCGCTTATGCTTGCGGCATTCTTCACGGCGTACTTCTCTCCGATCGGCATATCCGCGCCCACTTGTTTCGTGTTTCTTGCAGGGCTTGTGTCCTGCCTTCTCGGCGCGGCAGTGTTCGGCGTGCACAAAAGATACGTGCACTGCGTCTTCCACTTCTTCGTGCTTGCAGGTCCGGTGCTGTTTTTGGCGGCAACCTATCTTCAAATCATTGGCAAATAAACACTTCATCGTTGGTTAACAAATAATCGTTTCGGTTCATCGTCCGCAACTCATTATCGGCTCGGTTCATCACCCGTTAGGTTTATCGTTGGTTATGCTCATTGGCGGCTAAATCTATCGGCGGATCGATCGCAAATTCAAATCAAACCGCCTTTTTCCTTATACACACAATCGATATAAATCATTCCAAAACCATACACTGTCAAAAACACACATCAGCCCCCGCTTTTTACAACCGCACACCACCCCTTATAACCACACACCTCTTAACAACCACACAGCCCCGGCAACCAACGCCCCGTACAAACACCGTCGCCCCCCCCTATAAACACCATTACAAACCTATACAAAACCCATTACAGACTCAACTTTCTCAAGTTTTTTCAATCATTCAAAAACATATCGACACTCGCCTTATCTCGACAAAAATAAAAATATAATAGTTAATTTGTATACCGTTTTACAGACGATTTTTCTATTATTTTGTTCATCATACACGTTTTACACTCCGCAGAATGTTGATAAGTGGACACTTTGTTTGACGTGAAACACAACTAAACAGTCGCTTTTCAAGGATAAAAGCACAAAACATAGCCACCATAGTTTCTAAATACGCGTATACAAAAAAACACAATAGGCGTTATTTCTCTTCTTCATGCGATTCGTACAAAAAACTGCGCTTACGCTCATGTCGCTCACACAAAACAACACTCACACGCTCATGGTTGTCACACAAAACAACTACTCTTACGTTCATGGAGGTCACGCAAAACAACTGCGATTGCACTCACACCATTTACACACAAAGCAAAAACTACGCTTACACTCATGTCACACACTCAACATACAAGCCCATCTCCCCGCCAACAATCGCATTAAAACCATATAAAACAAAGCGTTTTACGGCAAAATCGCAATATTTTCTATCGTTTTTTACACACAAACAACAACCAAACAAACCCGGAGCAATGCCGTATATCGTCAGAAACCACACTAAAATCACAAGGTAAAACACACAGAAAAAGCATATTCAAACCCAAAATTGTATAGAAAAACACACCGGTTTTGAGCAATCCGTTAAAAAACATAGAAAAACCGTGAAACACAGCAAATTTTTCTATAAAAATTGAGAAACATTTTTAGGTGAAAAATTCGGGTGAAAGGACGAAAAATTTTCTATCAAAAATCACTCGGACAAAGGTCGAAAATTATTTTTTCGACGCCAAAAACAAGCAAAAAGCCCACTATTTAGTATGGTTTTGGTATGTTTTCGTTCCACGTGAAACGGGCGGTCAAAATCAAATTGTTCCACGTGAAACATAGGTCATTTTTATGCTTTTCACCGCTTTACACCGTGCTTTTACCCCGTTTTTATCTCTTTTGAATCCATATAATCGTGTTGAAATATATCTCCTTTTCGCGATACTTTTTCATTGTTTTTATGGGTATTATGCGCTAAATCTCGTCTTGTTTTATGGTGTTCTTCTGTGTATTTTATTGCTTTGATTGAGTGCATCTTGTCTTGTTTTGCTCAAAATCGAGCCCGCTTTATCGGTTTTTTTGCCACCCTGCCACCGAGTTTTTCGCTCTCAAATCGGTGTTTTTAGGTGTTTGGCGCATTTCAATATGGCAACAAAGAAGATATGTTGGTTGGTTGGTTGGTTGGTTGGTTGGTTGGTTGGTTGGTTGGTTGGTTGGTCAATTCGGTTTGTTTGGCTCTGATAGTTTCGGACAAATTGTGGCTTGCCGATCGCCCATTATCGCACCTGTTTTTGATAAAATGTTATCATCAGACAGATCTTTGAGCGGTTTTACGAGTGTTTAAAACATTGTCAAAGCATGCGTATTTCGGCGATTTTTGAAAAATTTTTTTTTGCTGTTTTCACCACTGTTTAGTATCATTGTAGCTACTTTTTCCACAACGTTACACGTGAAACAATTTTAGAAAATCTTGTCTTTTCCGCTCGAAACCGCATCGCATTGAAAAGAAAGCGCAGGCGTATTCCTGTTTTAAGTTGCTCTCCTTTGGATTTTGCCGTAACAATATCGTCAAAGCTTTGCTATGGCGTGGCGCACGAACGACTTACTATGTGCTTGTCCGATTGATACGTCATGCTTATTTCAAAGGCATTGCAGACATAATCGATATGTGTAAAACCCATAGTATTATAAACGAAGGAGTCACAAAACAATTCTTTTTGAAAAAGCACCATGTAAAAGTAAACATCGCTTTACGACTTGCAAGATACAGATGTGCAAAACAAGCGGTATGAATTGTGGGTGACAGCTTTTGGAAATACCGCTGCGACAAACAAGCATTATGGTTGACGACACCGGAAATAATCTTGCGGTTGGGCGCAGCTTTGGAGTATATCCATTACTCTGAGAATACCGATGTATAAATCAAACGGTATGAATTGTGAGCAACAGTTTTTGAAAATACCGTTGCGCCAAACAAGCGTTATGGTTGATGGCTTGGAAAATGCAATTGAGTTGTGACAACAAAACGGCACGTGCTATGATTTTGAACAATTCCGTTGAGTTGAACCGCAAGTCGAGCTGTGACGAAACAGGCAGTATTGTGGCAGGGGGCGCAACGCTCGAGTGTAGTCGGTGTTGCGTGAAACCGACGTGGAAATGATGTTGCGTAAAGTGAGATTTTTTGTATAAGAGTAGTATCGAGTGATCGGATTGATAGTAGATTGCAATGAAGTAATATGCTTGCGATATTGATATGTGTGCGACATTGATATGTATTGTTGGCATAAAAGCGTTGTTTGTATAGAATGGTAGTGAAGTGTTGAGCGCGGCGTCGAAGTTGAAATCCGATTGATAGCGGATTGCGGTGCGACATACAAAAATACGTGTTGCAAAAACTCGCGTTTTTCTATCGTAAAAAAATCGAAAAAGCCGATAAGATCATCGTCTCCGTTTGACAGAGTTTTCTGCAAAAACAAAACCGATCGCAATACCACACAAAATTGATTTTGATGTCCAAAGCCGGGCTTGCTATCCGTAGTTTCAAATTCGTCCGACAATGGCGCGCAAGTATAAACGAAGACCTGCACATCAAAACACACACGATCTATAAAAAAGATATACTGCCGAGAATATACTTCACAAAACAAGATAATCCACACGAGAAGATCTGGCAGAGCAGAAGATTAGGCAGAGCAGAAGATTAGGCAGAGCAGAAGATTAGGCAGCTTAAAAATATAAAGCAAACTAAAAGATAAAACTTGCAAAACGACAGAGAACACAAAACGATGCGTATGTAAAGCGCACGCAATATCAAAATGCATGCGCAGTATCTACAATGCTCGGCATTTATCCCCGCGGCATTTGCAAGACGCGGCGTTGCAGCAACGTTCGGAATATCCGTGCGGTGTTTGATACATTGTCAATGTTTGCAACGTCTCAAAAATCAAGGAATATATCGTCTTTTCAAATTAAATTTTCTATACGTTACACGTGAAACAATTATAAAAAAATCAATATATAAAGCGATAGTATTTCGGCAAGTGTTGTTGTTTTGTGTCAATTGGCTTTCAGTGGATAAAGAATATCTGTGGGTGAATAATTATTGACGCTATGTGGATAATGACGTTATTTCGTTAAATAGTGATTGACTTGCGGTAGCGGTTGGCTTGTAGTAGCGATTGTCTAACGATAGCGGTTGCTTTGCAGTAGTGACTTGCAGAGCAATCGGCATTCTGTAGCGAATAGCTTTCGTGAGCAATTGGTTTTAGTTAGCGAGCGGCTTGCGGTTGCAATTGACCGTGGTAGTGATTAGCTTTCGGCAGTAAATGGCTTTAAGTTGCGATTGGCTTTCGACAGCGAGCGGCTTTTGTGTTAGTTTTGGGATAATTGCATTTTTTCATAACACAAGCGATATAACTCTTTGTGAATAGATGGATTTTTCAACAATATAATATGGTTTACTTGTTAATCATATCAAACCGCAGATGTTTTCGTTCGGTTAAAGTATAATTTTAGCTTGAAAGTATAATTATAGTTTGATTTTTTGCTTATAGCGCACCACTGCTTTTTTGCAGCACGGCAATGCCTTTGACATAATCTTCGGGACAGTGGCGTTGCTATGGTTTGCGAAAAACCTATTCTTTGTTTTGGGGGCAACTCATTTTCCTTGCTTTGCCATGATACTATTTTTTCTATATTCACAATGTGGAGATGCTTTTTGTTTGCTTATTGTTTTATTGTCGTAAATATCGTTTTATTTGGCGGTTTGAAGTGTTTGCAGCTGTCGGTGCGATAAAGTCTTTGATTTTACTCTCAAATGCGCTTAAATCGCATCTCAGGCGGTCAAACGGAAAGCGTAAGGTTGTGAGCGGCTTGGCACGCAATCTCATCGGCTCACCAATTGCAAGCGCATCGATTCAAATCGGCGTGCCGAGCAATAGCAAGAAAAAAAGAACACCGCCGTTGTGGCGGTGATGTAGTTTTAAGAGTATTTATGTTTGTTGACAATCGACACATTTTATAAATTGCGATGTTTGTTGACAATCGACACCTTTTACAAATATTGCGATGTTGATTGTCAATTGTCACTTACTATTATCGTAGTTGTTGTTTGTTTTAACTTCCGTCTACAAGCACAGCCTGATATGTATTTTGGGTGTGTGGTTGCACCGGCAACCAATCTGACGAAAAGGTGCAACCGATCAAAAAAGTAAAGTCATCGGTTTGACAGTGTACAAACAACCAAATTGTCATCTCTCCGACATACAATCAATGTGCGGTGATTAAACGGTCAGGGTGTTGAGCACGTCAAGATATCCGGCAAGCTCTTTCTTTGCGCCTTTGAGATCGTGGGAGCGGTAGTTGCCGCATTCGATCTTTTTGTTGCCGGGGATGCTGTCAAGCTCAAGGCACTTTGCGACGCACTCTTTGACAAGCTCTAGCGCAGATTGCTTGTCGGTGTCAAACAGCAGCAGATAAAAGCCGGTGCGACAGCCCATAGGCCCGAAATACACCACTTTGTCTTTGAACTCGCTGTTGCGCGCTACGGTGGCAAAAAGATGCTCTATGGTGTGCATTGCCGCCACGTGCAGATAGTCGCCCTTGTTTGGCTCTTTGAAGCGCAAATCGTAGGTGAACACGTTTTTGTCCACTCGGCTGAGATACAGCCCTTTTTTGAGCACGTTGTGGTCTATGGTGAAAGAAGTGATTTTTTGCATGGTACACCGTGAAAGCGAGCGGCACAAAACCGCTCGCACGTTTGATTTTATTGTTTGTCGCCCTTGACGTACACAACGCTTCCGCGCGGTTTTTTGACAGGGGGAAGTGAAGACGCGCCGCTCGTGACGGCTTTGAGAATGGCGGGCAAAATCTTTTCGTAGCCGGCGATGCCTTTTTCGACAATTGACAAGAAACTCTCGTTTGCGCCTTCTTCGGCTTTGTCACTGACCACCTTGACAGAGAACAGCGGAACGTTGTTTCTTTCGCACGCGATTGCAAGCCCTGCAAGCTCCATCTCGCAAATATCCGCGCCAAACTCGTTTCTCAAGCGATCCTTTTCTTCCTTGCGCGCGACAAACTTGTCGCCGCTTGCGCAAGTGACAACTTTTATGGGTTTGCCGATGTTGGCGAGCACGTTGCTAAGCAGTGTCTTGTCGAGATAGAAATAGTTGTCACGCATGCCGCCGTACTGACCGACCACTCTGTCGGTATCAACTTCCGTAACGTCAAACTGATAGTGGCACACTCTGCCCACGGCAACGAGTTCGCATAGATCGAGATTGTGATTGACAGCTCCCACAAACCCGAAATTGAGCACCGCTTCCACGTCAAAGAGATCGACAAGCAGTTGCGCGGCGAGTGCGGCTTTGATCTCTCCCACGCCGGACGTTGCAAGATAAATGGTGTTTCCGTCCTGCTCGATCTGGCTGATAGCGACGCCCGATATAGTATCTTGATCAACGACGTTGCCAATTTTTTTCAAGATAGGCAGCGTTTCTTCCGCCATAGCGGTGATGATTGCAATTCTCATATTTCGCTCCGAAAATTTGATTGTATATATTTTAGCACATTTGAAAATCAAGTCAACACAAGATATAAAATTGCACGCGATTTTTCACCCGTCCGTTGTCAAACAAAAAATAAAGTCTTGCGTATTTGCACCTTTGAATTTTTGTCAAACCGCACATACGGCATTTTATATGTGTGTTTTATGTGGATAAAATGCCTTTTTGGTGATTATCGCAAAATCGAGAGCGATATGTCAAATTGCGATTTGCGCTTGATATATGCAAAAAGAAATGTTAAAATAAAAAAGGTGACTATATGGATTTTGAATTTTTGAAACAGTGCGCATCAGAAGTCGGCGTTGAGTTGACTCAAAAACAAACAGAGCGTCTTGCCGCCTATTTCGATATGGTGGTTGAAAAGAACAAGGCTTTCAACCTTACGGCAATCACCGAAGAAAAAGATTTTGCGATAAAGCACATCGCAGACTCGCTTGCGGGCATAAGTGAAATCCCCCAAAACTCCGCGCTTTTGGACATCGGCGCAGGGGCAGGCTTTCCGTCTATGCCCATTGCAATCACAAGAGAAGACGTAAAAGTCACCGCGCTCGATTCCACCGCAAAAAAGATGAACTTCATAAGCGAGTGCGCAAGGGAGTTGAAATTGGCCAACGTCAAGACCGTTGCCGGCAGAGCGGAAGAGCAAAAGAATTTGTTTGCAACTTTCGACGTGGTGACGGCAAGGGCGGTGTCTTCGCTCAACATACTTCTCGAGCTTGCAATGCCCATGCTCAAAACGGGCGGAAGATTTATCGCATACAAGACGGACGAGAGCGAGCTTGACGGTGCAAAATGTGCGCTTGCAACGCTTGGCGCAAAGCACCTGTCCACAAAATCGCTATCTCTTCCCAACGGAGATTCGCGCGCGATTTTGGTGTTTGAAAAGGTTGCGCCCACACCGAAACAATATCCCAGACTTTACGGCGCAATCAAGAAAAAGCCGCTGTAAAAAACTTCTACAATACGAAAAATCAATATTTCTCGGTCGGATTTTATCCAAAATATGCAATAAACCCGCACAAACTCTGTCACAACAAGACAAAATTCGGTCGATTTTGTGACATAATCGTGATATATCGGATTTTTTCAAACCAAAACCATCAGAAGACCGCTCTTTTTAGGGGCGGTTTTTACATAATAATGCAATTTGTGTGAAACTTTTTTGTGAAACACAATTGAAAAATACGATAAGTTGTGATACACTTTATTTATGGCAATAGTCGTCGCGTTCTCCAATCAAAAGGGCGGCGTTGGCAAAACGACCACTTGCGTCAATCTTGCAGCCTATTTAGCCCTTGGCGGATACAAAGTTTTGCTCGTTGACTTGGACATGCAAGCCAGCGCGACAAGTTCGCTCGGAGAGTTCGACAAAAATATACACAATTCGATATATTCCGCAATGCTCACGCAAGATATTGCAACGTGCATTGTCAGAAGCGAGATAAACGGGCTTGATTTTGTCCCGTCGTCGCTTGACTTGTGCGGATTTGAAAAGGACGTTGCGGACGTTGACAAAAAGGAGTTTTTGCTCTCGGGCGCACTCGATACGATCAAGGACGATTATGATTTTGTCTTTGTGGACTGCGCCCCGTCAATCAACACGCTGCTTGTCAACGCACTATGCGCTGCGGACGGAGTGATAATTCCTCTTCAATGCGAATATCTGGCTCTTGAAGGGATGAATCAGTTGCTCAATACCGTATATCTTGCAAAAAAACATCTCAACGAGCGGCTTGAAGTGTACGGAGTTGCGCTCACAATGTATCAAGCGCGCAGCAAACTCTCAAAAGACGTGGAGCGTGAGATACGCAGGCTGTTTGGCGACAAGGTGTTTGAGAGCAAGATCCCCAGAAACGTGCGGCTTGCAGAGTGTCCAAGCCACGGCAAACCCATCGTTTTGTATGACGACAAATGCGCAGGCGCGATCGCGTACAACGCGCTTGCAAAAGAGTTTATATCAAAAATTTTCAAGGAGTGAAGTATGGCAAACACAAAAGGCGGCCTTGGTGCAAAAGGCTTGAATGCTCTTTTCAACGACAACGAAGCAAACGTCAGAGTTGACATCGACGGCGACGTGCAGGCACAGGAGATTGACATCTCTCTCATCGACCGCAACCCCAATCAGCCGAGAAAAACTTTTGACGAAGACAGCTTGCGTGAGATGGCAACGTCCATTGCCACCTACGGCGTATTGCAACCCCTTCTGCTTGTCAAGTCGGAAGGCGGCAGATATCTCATCATCGCAGGTGAACGCCGCTTCAGAGCAAGCATGCTCGCAGGGCTCAAAAAAGTGCCTGCAATCATCAGAGAGTTCACTCCGCAACAAATCGCCGAGATTTCTCTCATCGAAAACTTGCACAGAGAAGACCTCAACGCCATCGAAGCCGCGGAAGGTATGCGCGAGCTTATGGACAATCACGGTCTGACGCAAGAAGAAGTTGCGGTGCGCATCGGCAAATCTCGCCCCTACGTCACCAACACTCTCAGACTTTTGCAACTCCCCGACGAAGTGACCGAGCTTGTCAGAGAAGGCAAACTCTCTCCGGGACACGCAAGAACGCTCATCTCCATCGATGACAAAGACTATCTCGTTACGCTTGCAAAACAAGCCTGCGACAACAAGCTTTCCGTGCGCGACCTTGAAAACCGCGTGAGATTGTATTTCACAAGAAAGGCGATTCCGTCCGGACCGAGAACGGACAAGGCTTTGTCCTTGGAACTTAAAGAATTTGTCGGCGATATGAAACGCGTCTTTGCCACCAAAGTCAAACTTGTGGGCAACGACCAAAAGGGACGTATCACGATTGACTATTTCAACAAGGACGATTTGGACAGAATATACGCGCTCGTTCAAATCTTGAAGTACAACGACAAGCTCTGATTGCACTCCGTTTATAAAACGCAAATCTTACTTATATTTGCAAAATCATACGTTTATATACACAAAACACGCACATAAAGTGCGTGTTTTGTTATATTTGCTTGTTTTTGCGTTTATTTGCGGATTTACAAAGTAATACGAATTTTCGTATCGGTTTTGCGTCATTTCACAACGCTGCCGCCGCTTATATGAAACAGCGTTGCGGGGTTGTCAAGCTCGTATTCGGTGCAAGTGAGTATGGTTTGAAAACCGTCCGTCATTTGCAACAGCATCACTTGTCTATCGTGATCCAGCTCCGACAAAACGTCATCGAGCAGCAACACCGGCGGCTCGCCTATCTCGTTTTTGTAGATGACCACTTCGCCGAGTTTCATTGCAAGCGCGATTGTGCGTTGTTGTCCTTGGGATGCGTATTTGCGGCTGTCGTTGCCGTTGATCTCTATCTTTATGTCGTCACGGTGCGGACCTATCGTGGAAAAGCCGAGATCCTTGTCTTTTTGTCTTGATGCAACAATAGATTTGTACAATTCTTTTTCAAGCTCTTGCGGCGGACAATCTGTTTTTGCGCCGCTTTCGTAGGATAGAGTGAGCGTTTCTTGCTCTCCGCTCAAAAGATAGTGAAACTTCCTTGCAGCGTCGTTGAGAGTGGCGATATAGTCCTTTCTTTTTTGTATGATGATTGCTCCTTCCTTTGCAAGACCTGCGTCCCACACGTCGAGCATATCGTCAATGTTTGGATTGAATTTGTATTCTTTTAGCAGGTTGTTTTTCTGTTTGAGCGTCTTGTTGTAGCGTTGAAGGGCAAGGAAATAGCTCTTTTGTTGTTGTGATAGACCGACGTCGAGAAATCTTCTGCGCTCGCCGGGAGATTCTTTGACAAGTTTCATCTCGTCGGGGGAGAAGAACACAACGCCGAGAACGCCGAGCAGTTCGCCCGCGCGGCTTACCGGGATGCCGTCCACCGCCACTTTTTTCTTGCCTTGCTCGTCAATTTGCAGATTTATCGTGTGACGGCGAAACTTGCTTTCAAGCACGATTTTCACTTGCGCCTTGCTCTCGCCCATGAGTATCATTTCTTTGTCCTTGGTGGTGCGCGGAGAATGAAAAATTGAGCAAAGATACACGCTTTCGAGCATATTTGTCTTGCCGCTGGCGTTTTTTCCGTACAACACGTTGAGCCCGCCGTTAAATTCGACGAGCGCGTGAGAGTAGTTTCTGAAGTTTTTCAGTTCCAACGACACAATTTTCATACACTACAAGTATAGCGTAGAGCGCAAAATTTTTCAACATCTTGTGTTTAAGTTTTCTTTTTGGATTTTTGCTTGAAAATTCGGCTTTTTTTGATATAATCAAAAATATGATAAACATCGAAGAATTTTGGGAAGACGCAAAGGACGAGCTGTCAAAATCAATTCAAGCCATAAGCTATGAAGTGTGGATAGAAAAGCTCGAGCCGGTTTGCTTTGTGGACAATGCAATCGTGCTGTCCACCATTTCCGCAAACGCAAAACGCACCATAGACACAAGATACAAAGACACCATCAAAGAAGTGGTGTCATCTCTCAATTCGTCAATCACGGACGTGATCGTCACCACTCCCGACAAAAAGGACGATTTTCTCAACAAGCAAACCGTCTTCATCGAAGATCAAGGTTTCGTCACCAACGAGCCGCCCAAGGAAAACGGCAAGAAAAAAAGCCCCTTCCTTGAAAAATACACCTTTGAGAATTTTGTCGAAGGCAAGTCCAACGCATACGCACTCGCCGCTTGCAAGACCATTGCGGAACATCCGGGCGGCAGTTTCAACCCCTTGTTTATATACTCGGGCGTCGGTCTTGGCAAGACTCACCTTTTGCACGCGATAGGCAACTACCTTTTCAAAAACAAGAAGCAAACCAACGTGCTCTACGTCAGTGCGGAAACTCTCGTGACCGAACTTATCAACGTCATTCGCAACAAGTCCAATGACGAAAACAACCGTTTCAGAGAAAAATATCGCTCCTGCGACGTGCTTATGGTTGACGACGTGCAGTTCCTTATCGGCAAAGAAGCCACACAAGAGGCGTTCTTCCACATCTTCAACGACTTGTATCAGGACAACAAACAAATCATCTTGACGTCCGACCGCGCGCCGAAAGACCTTACCACTCTTTCCGACAGACTTCGCACTCGTTTCGGTTGCGGTCTTACCGTGGACATTCAAGTGCCGGATATGGAAACGAGAGTTGCCATTCTCAAGACCAAAGCCGCTCAATCCAAGTTTATGCTCTCGGATGACGTTGCCGAGTTTATTGCGGAAAAATCGCCGTCCAACATCAGAGAAATGGAAGGTTTGCTCAACAAGATCATCTTCTTCAGCTCTCTTACGAACAATGTTATAACGACAAAAGAGCTTGCCTACGAGGCACTATCCGAGTTTATCGAAGACAATGGCGACACCATTGACGCAAGCGACATCATAGACGCCGTTTGCAAGTATTTCAAGATCTCAACGGCAGACATCATCTCAAAGAAAAAGACAAAAAGCATTGTCGAGCCTAGAATGATCGCAATCTATCTCATCACCGAGCTTTTGCCCACGCCGCTCGTGCAAATCGGCGAGATGTTCGGCGGGCGCGACCACACCACAATCATCCACGCACGAGATAAGATAAGCGATGAGATCAAGACCAATCCGCGCATCAAAATCACCGTCGCAGACATAAGAAACATGATACTCAATAGATAAAAAAAGCACGCGCAGGCGTGTTTTTTTTATCAATTTTGAAGTTTCACATACCGTTTATAAGAACGCTCCGAATGGGCTTTCGTTTCGGGCGCAATAATAGTATAAAATCGGGTGTGGGTGTCCCACCCAACTGTCATGTTGAGCCTGTCGAAACATCCAGCCGTAAGGCGCAAGAAAAAAATCTGTCATTCTGAGCCAAGCGAAGAATCTCGTGGAAACGAAACGACAAACAATTGCGCCCGATAAGTTTTTTATAAGTTCACGGCTCTACAAGGGGTTAGCGTGTAAAACCCTAAATAGAATACCCCATCTTTCCGGTCCACGCCGGTATTTCTTCCACCACTCGTATAGAGTGCTTTCTTTGCAAAACTGTCCATCGCTCGCGGGGAAGACAGTCGGCACTCGCATAGAAAAGTATCGTCCCCTTGTTATGCCACTTCGCCTGCGTGGCGGCTTGCGCAACACAGTGCCACGCATTCTCGTACATTACGTCAAGTCCGACGCTCGATTTGCTCGCCGCCGTTGCGGCTCGTGTTCCGTCTTCGAAGTTGCACAGTCCGTTAATAAGTACACACGCACAGGCTTTCGTATAAGGCTTCGCCTTCCGCAATTATTCATTATTCATTATTAATTATTAATTATAAAAACTGCGCTATTTAGATGAAGAGCGCGAAAAATCCCCTTGAACAGCAACCATAACGTACTATGCGTACGTGACTGTCTGTGAGAGCGGCTCTGCCGCAGTTATTCGCTTTTATTGATTATTAACAACATCGATATTTAGATGAAGAGCGCGAAAAAGCCCCTTGAACAGCAACCCTAATGTGCTATGCGCACATGAGTTGTTGGACAAGGGGTTTTGACAAAGCTATTCGCTCAATAGCGATGTTGTTAGCCGATGACGCGCAAAGGAAGAATGAGATACAACCACCTTTCCGACTCTCCCTTGATGATTCCAGGGGCGGTGGAAGTGGTGAAGTTGAGATTGACAAACGGCTCGTCGATTGCGTGCATACAATCGATGATGTATTTGGAGTTGAAGCCGATTGTGAGATCCTTGCCTTTGAGACCGATGGTGACTTTTTCGTTGATTTCGCCGTCGTCGGAGTGAGCGTTGAGGGAGAGCGTGTCTTCTTTGACCTCCATCTTGACGTAGGATTTTTTCTCTGCGCGGTTGATGAGCGAGACGCGGTCGATTGCGTTTTCAAACACTTTTTTGTCAACGGTGACGGAAGTGGTGAACACGCTGGGGATGATCTTCTCGTAGTTGATGTAGTCTTCGCCGATAAGACGAGTGACAATCTTTGTGTGGAAAAGGTCAACCATGATATAGTTTTTCTCAACAAAGACGGTGACGGTTTCTTCGCCTTCGTCTATGAGGCGAGCAAGCTCGTTCATGCTCTTTGCCGGCACGACGATTTTGTCGATGACGCCGTTGTTGTTGATTTGCGCTTTTGCAAGAGCCAAGCGGTATCCGTCAGATGCAACGGCTTCCACTTCGTCGTCTTTGACATTTAAACAAACGCCGCGAAGGGAAGGTCTTGCCTCGTCAACCGCAACGTTGAAGATGACCTTTGATATGATGTCTTTGAGCTCTTTTTTCAAGATGATGAATGAGTTTTGCGTGTCTACTTCTTTGAACACTGGGTACTCGTCCGCGCTGAAACACTTGATCATAAGCTCGCTGTCGAGATACTTGATGATAAGTTTCGTGGGATCGGTGCCGTCAAGCTCCACTTGTTCTTCTTCGATCTTTTTTGCGTAGTCTGCAAAAAGTTTGCCCGGAACGACAATCTCGCCTTCGATGAGAACTTGCGCATTGATTTTCTTTTCGATTGCAAGCTCGAGATCGGTTGCGAAAATCGTGAGCGTATCACCTAAAGCGGTGAGTTTTACGCCGTCGAGAATGGGATTGTTGCGCTTCACTGGAAGTGCCTTTACAACTTTTGCAAGAGCATCGCTCAATTCGTTTCCTTGACAAATAAGTTTCATATTCCGCCTATATTATTTATTGATATATTTTCTTTAATAATGATAACATATATAAGGACTGTTGACAAGTGGAAAATCAATCCTACACCACAAACTATGCCGTTTGGTCGGCTCAAAAAGCCCAATATATTGGCAATTGTTGTGATTTTGATGTGGACAACTTGTGTGTATTTGTCCGCATTTCGTCAACACAACCCGCCGTTTATCAACACAAGAGTGTGGATAACGCGATTTTTGTCGCAACCAAGAAAAAAAAGTCGAATATTTTCTTTGTTGCGCTTGCCTTGCGATTTAGAATTTGAGCACGTCAAAGCGGAATATCCAAGAGAACAGATACGCCACCGCAATGCTTATGAAAAACATGGCGAAGAATATCGCAAAGTTGCGTTTTGTGTGTTTCACGTCCTTGAACAGATACACAAATCCGAGTCCTGCGTTCATGCAAAGTCCGCCAAGCGTTGCGCCGAATCCGAGCCCGCCCATAATATACAATTCGCTTATCACAACGGACGATACGCAGTTGGGGATCGCGCCCACAAGCACGGACAAAAGCGGAGCAAGATACTTGTTTTGCGTGAGAAATGCCGTGAGTTTTTCTTCTCCGACATAGTACATGACAACTCCGAGTATCACGTTGACAACAAACACGTACGCAAAGATTTCAAGCGAATGAAGAAGGGGATGAACAAGGTATCTGTCCAGTTTTTCCGCCTTTTCGGATTTAGGTTTTTTGTCGGCATTTTTTCGCTTGTTTTCTTTTTCTATGGCGATTTCTTCTTGAAGCGCGCTGTCTTTGCACTCGTCGCAATCGCAATGCTCGACGCACTCTTGATCATCCGTCTTTTCAACAAGCTCTGCGCTCTTGCAATCGGTCAACCTGATTTTGTATTGCTCGTCGCAATGTGCAACGTGATGTTCAACCTTCTTTCTGCTCTTTGCAAAAATCGCGTCTATCGCGTATCCGAATACAAGCCCGAGCAAAAATTTGAGCGCGATGAGCGGCAACACGTGCAACGCCTTTTGCGGATTGCCAATGAATATCGGCAAAGCCTCGTCGCTTGTTGCAAGGTAGACACCTATGAGCGTGCCAACGGTGATGTGACGTTTTTGATAAAGATCGGTTGCGACAATGGAAAATCCGCATTGCGGCAACAGCGAAACGCTCACCCCGATAAGCGGTGCGAGTTTGCCTTTCAGTTTGACTTTTTCGGACAGTTTCGGCTCTATCAGCGCGATAATCACGCCAAAAACCACCACCACCGCAAAGATTTTCAAACTGTCTAAAAATGCGTCTAAAAACACTTCACCCATAGTGCGAATATTATAGTTTTATTTTTCGACTTTGTCCATAATATTGCGAAAAATTGTAAATTTATTATTAAAGATAATAAAAACTGCAAACAATCGGGCAAAAATCATTGTTTTAAGCCACTCAATGCTTTGTTTTGACAAGTTCGTCTTTTTGTGCGTGGGTGAGCTTTTTTAAGTGCCACTCGCGCGACATAGCGGCGGATTTGTCCGCGCATTCTTCAAAATAGACGATGCTTACGGGCAGTCTTGATCGGGTGTACTTTGCCCCTTTTGCAAGATTGTGTGCCTTTTCTCGCTTTTTGACGTCATCGGTGTAGCCGACGTAGTACGTCCCGTCCGAGCATAGCGCAATGTATGCATAATAGGTTTTTTCGTCATCTAAGCGTGTCAATTTTCTTTGAAACTCTCTTCTTCAACGGGGATTCTCTTGTTGGGCATGATTCGCATAAGGAAGTATTGCACCGTCATGGAAAACTCTATCGCGCAAAACAAATATATCTGCGCAATCGCGCTCACAGGGCAGTGCACTTTTGTCTCGTACCCCACAAGGTTTGCTTCTTTGATGAGAAAAACGGATGAGATAAGCACAAAGGATATTATGCCTGCCGAGATGAGAAATTGTCGTCCGTTCCTAAACGCCGTGGTGAGAAAAAGCAGCAATTCCACCACAAAAAAACAGAATAAAGCCCGCCGTGGAAACCGCATTGTGTATTCTGCGGAGTTTGGCAAATTTTTCCACCGTGTCGCCTTCGCCGTCAACCCACGGCACGGATATGCCTATGCCCAACACCACGCAACTTATAGCGGTGATTGTGATGAATGTTATCTTCATTTGTTTTGAGTATTGCCCCGCGTCAAGACACATGATCAGCGACAGGAAAAAGCCGATTGCAAACAACAGTCCGTAAAAATAGATAAGCCCCATGTGATTTTCGCGATAGGCGATGTAGGATAGAGATTTCGATACAAGACGTTGCTCACCCGCAAACGTGATAAGGGTGGACACAATCGGAAAAATTATGCATTGAAAAACAACCAAAAAGATCTCAAATCCCTTTTGATTTTTCTCAAGATATTTCGGAAGATATGATTCTTTTCTGAACATCATGAGCAAAACCCCCAATTTTTCCGTCACAAGTGACGGATGCGCCTGATAAGTTCATTATATCATAAATTCGCCGATTGTAAAGACATCGCCGTTTTTTGCAACCGATACGCCCACGCCCGCGAAAAATGTATATTTTACATTATATGCCCCATAATCTTCTCATCCGCCGATTTTGAGTTAGGTCACTGCGTGATTGCAATTTTCACGACGTTGTCAAGTCTGTTTTCAAAAATATCGTAGGCTTTCTCTATGTCGGCAAGCGCAAATTTGTGCGTGATAAGGGGAGTGGTGTCGATTTTTCCTTGTTCTATCAGGCTCAAAATCTCCGCGCAGTCGCAGCCGTCCACTCCGCCGAACTTGAAGGTCAGGTTTTTGCCGTACATATCGGGCAGCGGCAAAACTTGCGGCTCGTCATAAAGAGCGACAACCGTGACTATAGCATTTGGGCGTGCGCATTTCCAATCGAGCGTAAACGTATCTTTTGCGCCTGCAACTTCAACGGCAACGTCCGCTCCGCCGTGCTCTGAGTGCGCCTTGACAAAACTCTCGCATTCTTCGGGCTTGCATACGAGAACGTTGGGATAATGATCCTTCACAAACGATGTTCTAACCGCATCTTTTTCGCAAACTATGATTTGTTTCGGATTTTTCAACATAGCGCAAAGCAACGTGCAAATGCCGGTCGGACCTGCGCCGATGATCAAAACCGTGTCCGAGCTTTTGATTTCGGAAATACGCGCCGCCCAAAATCCCGTTGCGAGAATATCTCCCACAAACAAGGCTTGCTCGTCCGTTACGCTGTCGGGGATTTTGTTCAAGCCCTGATCGGCAAACGGCACGCGCACGTACTCGGCTTGTCCGCCGTCAATCCTGCATCCCAATGCCCAACCGCCGTTTTTGTCCGTGCAGTTGTTGACGTATCCGTTTTTGCAGAAAAAACACTCTCCGCAAAACGTTTCCACGTTGACGGTCACTCTATCTCCCGGTTTGACGGTTTTGACGTCGTCGCCGATTTCTTCGACAACGCCCACCATCTCGTGTCCCACGGTGATTCCCGGCACGGCTTTTGGCACAGATCCGTGCTTGATGTGCAAGTCGCTTGTGCAAATGCTCCCAAGCGTCACGCGCACGATCGCATCGCGAGAGTTTGCAATCTGCGGCTTTTCTTTGTCAATCAATTCAAATTTTCCGTGTTCTATATAGGTCAACGCTTTCATTTTTCGCCTCACAAATCTTTTTGTATATTATATACCACAAAACGACATTTTTCTCAATACCGATATAAGTATTATATTTTCTCAATCGTATAGGTGCAAAAATAGATTATATAAATTGTAGAGCGCAAAACAACGATGTTCAAATGTTATTTGCAACGGTGCGAATTTAACTTTTTATTTGAAGTGTTTTGCCACAAAGTGCCGCCGCACATTTGTGCGGCAGGGGTACAAGTCCAAAACAGGCACAAAAAAAAGAACGTGTTTACATCCATTTGGCTCTTGTAGTGGAAGAACGGATCCCCGTGAAGTAGCGTAGTGTGTAAACTTGTTTACGACAACACAACGCGTCCAGTTCGGAAGAAGTGTCGAGGCACAAAGTGCCGCCGCGCAGTCGTGCGGCAGGGGTACGAGCCCAAAACAGGCACAAAAAAAAGAACGTTTTCACGTTCTTTTTGGCGCCTGTTGAGGGACTCGGACCCCCGACACTTCGGTTAACAGCCGAATGCTCTACCGACTGAGCTAAACAGGCAAAATATTTTGAATGCTTGTTTATAATAATCTTTATAAGCGTTTTTGTCAACGATTTTTTGCGATATTGGGCGCAAAATTATTATTTGCGGCAAACGGAGCGGATAATATGGCGATAAATAGCGGAGATCGGCTTGGCGCATGGCAACGGAATTTGTCAAAACGGAAAAACAAAGCGGCGAAAATTGCAATATTATGCCCAAAAGAGTGTGAAAAAAGAAGAAGAAAGGGCGCAAAGGCAATTATCGAGTCAAATTGTGGACTTATCTTGCAAAATGCGGTAGAATTTGTCGTATGCAGATCGTAGTTTCAAACATAGCGGTGGAATATGACGGCACGCCTGTGCTTACACAGGTGGATTTTGCCGTGCGCGAAAACGAGAAGATTGCGCTTGTGGGGCGCAACGGATGCGGAAAGACCACGCTGCTTAAAGTGCTTACGGGCGAAGTGGACTACACTTGCGGTGTGGAAGGCGAGCCCTACGGCGTGTTTGAAAACGGCAATCCGGTTGTGGGATTTTTGAAACAGACGTCCAACGACGAGCTTGGCAGGACGATGCTTGACGAGATATTGTCCGCATACGCGCCGCTTTTGGAGACAGAAAGGAATATGGAATC
Organism: uncultured Eubacteriales bacterium; assembly: GCA_900548005.1. Classification (GTDB taxonomy): domain Bacteria; phylum Bacillota; class Clostridia; order Christensenellales; family CAG-917; genus CAG-475. Next base: position 98,456 of record URIZ01000004.1, read on the forward strand.
CGCGCGCCTTGCGCTTGAAAAGGACGCATGCGAGCAAAACGTGCGCATATATTCGTCTCTTTGCGAAAAATTTGAGAGAGACGGCGGATATTTGTACAAGAAAGAGTATATGACAGCCGTGCGCAAGTTCGGCTTTTGCGATGACGATTTGAAAAAGACGCTCAACACGTTTTCGGGCGGACAGCGCACCAAAATCGCGCTGATAAAACTGCTGCTGTCAAAGCCGGACGTGCTTCTTCTCGACGAGCCGACCAACCACTTGGATTTGGAGGCGATAGAGTGGCTTGAAAACTATCTTTGCGCCTACAAAAAGTCTTGCGTTATCGTGTCGCACGACAGAATGTTCCTTGACAAAATCGTCAACGTTGTCTATGAGATAGAGTATGGCGAGGCGACAAGGTACACGGGCAACTACTCGGCGTTCATGGCGCAAAAACAGCAGGCGTACGACAAGGCTTTGAAGGATTCCATGGCGCGCAAAAAGGAGATCGAACGCCTGAATGCACTGGTTGAAAGATTCCGCTACAAAGCGTCAAAAGCCGCTATGGCGCAAGCAAAAATCAAACAAATCGAGAGAATAGGCGACGTCAACGCGCCAAGTCCGTTCAACGTATCTACGTTCCGCGGAGCGTTCGAGCCCGAGCGCGAAACGGTGGAGAAGGCGATTGTGCTTGACAAGCTCGTCTTTGGATACGACAAGCCGCTCGGCGAGATAAGCGCGGTGATAAAACGCGGCGAAAAGGTGGGCATAATCGGCAACAACGGCACGGGCAAATCCACGCTTGTGAAGACGGTTATGCACCTTGTCAAAGCCCTTGACGGCACGGCGATTTTCGGCTTGCACGCAAACGTGGGATATTTCGATCAGACGCTCACGCAAAGTTTTTCGACCAAGACGGTGCTAGAAGATTTTCAAGACGAATTTCCCCTTCTTGACAACACGCAGGCTCGCAGCGCGCTTGGTGCGTTCTTGTTCTCGGGTGACGACGTGTTCAAGCGGATATGCGACTTGTCGGGCGGTGAAAAAGTGCGCCTTGCGCTTTGCAAAATCATCCGCAAACGCCCCAACATTCTCATCCTTGACGAGCCGACCAACCACATGGACATCATCGGCAAAGAGACGCTTGAAAACTTGCTTTCGGGCTACACCGGCACGGTGCTGACCGTATCTCACGACAGATATTTCATCAACCGAGTGTGCAACCGCCTTATCGTGTTCGAAGACGGCAAAGTGAACGTGTTTGACGGCACGTACACCGACTTCGAGCAATCCAAAAAAGCGGCAGAGTTGCCGATCGGATGCCAAAACGCACCCGTTGCGAAAAAGAAAGAAAAGCCCGTGTCAGAGAGCAAAGAGATTGCTCGGCGCAAGCACAGAATGAGCTTTCTCGAAGAGAAAATGAGCGGCATAGAAGACAACATCGCAAAGATAGAAGACACCCTTCACAACGATGAAACCGTGTATTCCGACTACAAGAAAATCAGCGAATTGCAAGCGGAGATAGACGCGCTAAAAGCAAAGCTCGCGCCCCTTGAAGAAGAATGGCTCGAATTGTCAGAAAAAGAATAACACGCACTTTATGTCACAAAAACGCATATATAAAACCTTGATTTGAGCAAAACAACGCGAAATCGAATTGTGCATTATGACTGTAAGCAGGCAGCGAAAAGCGGCGATATAAATATAGTCGCTTTTGCAAAACACACAAGAAGAAAAGATAAAAACAATCGTGACCGTCAATCAAAAGCGACGATAGATAAGCCCAAAAGCAAACAAAAAATACACCGAAATTAAGGTGTATTTTTTGTTGCGACAGGGTTGTCGTATTGTGTAGGAATTTTGTTGCCGTTTTCGTTGCGGATTATATTGTGTAGCCGCAAGCCTTTTCCATATCGATGACGATGCCCACCGACTCTCTGAACGTCAGGCTTGAGAAGAAGTTTTTGAGTTTGACGTCTTTGAGTGCGGAGCGGACGATCGTGTCGGTTGACGCAACGCCTGCAAATTCCATAAGTTCGCCCACCGACATCTCGGTGATCGTGCTTTGCAAATTGGCGTTGAGAGAGTTGATCGTGGAGTCGGCAAATTTTTCAAAAAGGCTGTCTGGAGTGACTTCCATGATCTCGCCCACGGTTGCGGTCTTGATGACGCTGTCGATGTTGGCGATCGTCACTTTTTTGGTTGCGAGCATACGGATAACGGCTTGGCTCTTTTCGCGGATCATGCCGCCTTCTCTTGCCACCATGGATTGAGTGTGGGGGAGCGCGATTGCATACGCGCCGCTCACTTTGACGTAGGTTTCGTTTGCGGTTGCAAGATAGCCGACCACTTGCTCGAATCTGTCAAGTCCGTCATGTTTTGCGGGGTCATACGCCACGTATTCGTTGCCGTTGAACACGTAGTTGCCGCTTGCGGATTTGACATAGATGTTCTCGCAATACACCTTGGAGTAGAGCGGCTCTTTGGAGCTGCCGTCATCGTTTTTGCCTGAGTATTGATAGGATGTGTCGTCGCTTGCGTTCGGAGTGGTGGTGGGCACGTAGAATTTCGTGCCGTCCGTCTTTGTTTGTTTGACAAAGTATGATGAGAATCCCAGATGCGTGAGTTTTGTAGAATCGTAGGGGGTGTACTTGCCGCTTATTTCGACATAGAGATTTGCATCTGAATAGGTTGCCGCCTCGATGCCGCCGCTTGTCACGCTCTCTCTGGTGTACAGCTTTTCAAATTTGCCGATTGACGCGAGATATACGCAAAGAGCGGTGTTGTCCACGTATTCTTCGCCGTGTTTGTAGTACACGCCGCCGTTTTTGGCGGCAGTGCCGATATCGCCAAGGTTGTTGAGCTTTTTGTAGGCAAAGCGCACTGTTCCGCTTTGGTGGAGCTTTGCAATTGGGGTGGGGATGAAAGCGTAATCTCTTGCGATGTATTTGCCGAATTGGTTGTACACAAACGTGTATGCTTTGCCGCTTTCGTCGTAGCCGAGCGGGTTGACGATAAATCTATCCGTTTCTTGAATGGTCGAAGCAATCGTGGATGTAGGATTATATGTCGTGTCGACAGACACCGCGTATTGCTCGTACACGTCGATAAGCTCGCTAAGGAGCATATCTTTGATGATTGTGTCAAGAGCGGTTGAGAGCGAGTTGACGGGCACAAACGCAAGACGTTTCAGCACCGCCGAGCTTTTGCCTGCGCGAGATACGTAATACACGCCCGTTTCGTCACGCTTGAACACGTGGTTGGTCTCATCGTAGGCATAGTACGTCACGGTGGGGTTTGCAAGCTTGTAGGCGGCATCCGCAACTTCCAATACGTCGGGATCGATGTCTATCACGTCGCCCAGCGTGAGCATGTCAAAAGCGGTGGAGAAGTCGCCGATATTTGAGAACGCAAGACGTTGCAACACCTTTGAAGACGCATCGCCCACCGCTGTTCTGTCATAGCGAGTGTAGAGTGTGGCATCGGAGTGCGTTGCGATGTTGTAGAGCGTGAAATAGAAGTCATGCACAAAAGATCCGTTGTCGTCCGCAACGTAGGTCGCAGGGGACGAGGACGAGTCTTTTTTGAAGCGTTGCATGCCTTGCATAAGGGTGTTGTTCTCATCGTAGAACACGTATCCGTCACCCACGACTTTGACGTATTTTCCGCTTGCATCGGGCGTGAATTGGTCAAATTTGACGTCAACGGTTTCGCTGAGAGTCAAGTCGTTGGCGATCTTGTCAAGGTCTTTGATCAGGCAATCGTGTGCCACGAGCGATTTCATAATGCGCGCGGAATCGGCGGATATTTCGATGACTTCGGAGAGTTTCAATTCGTCCGCAACGTCCGCAAACTTGTTGAGAGTCGTGCCGCGTTTTGCAAGCGAGCGCATGATGACTGCAGAGTCCGCTTTCACGCGGATAAGCTCGTCGATGAAGAGCGAATCCACCTTTTCGCCCACTTCGTTGAGAAGGTAGCCGCGTCTTGCCATAGACTGAATGGTGATGCTTGTCGCGCTTTCCAAAGTGAGTGCATAGCGGTCAAGTCCCGCGTGTTTTTCGGCATCGTAGAGCGTATATCTAGCGATGTTCACGTACGTTTCGCCGCTTTCATCGGCGGTGGGGACAAAGTTGCCGCTTGCGTCTTTCGCAAAAAGTCCGCTCTCGGCTTTTGCTTGTTTGTGCAGTTCGAGATACTTGTTGTACGGCACAAAGAGATCGGTCTTGACATAGTCGCCGCTCGGATTTTTTGCGTATTGGTCGTAGGTGATTTCGATAAGCTCACCGATAGAGAGCTCGTTGACGATGGTGTCGATGTTTTCAAGCGTTGCGCCGTGCGCCGCAAGCGACTTCATCGCAATGGATGAAGAATCGTTGACGTCGATCACGTCATCGATTTTGAGAGTGTTGATTTTCGTGCCGATGTCTTTGAGTTTGCAGTCTTTGAGAGCTTTGACGATCTTGGACGATTCGGGGTTTACGACGTCGCCCACGGTGAGCGAGTTGAGAAGATCGTTCGCGTTTTGAAGTTCGGTGACCGTCATATACGCCACGAGTTGCAGAATCTGTTCCGACGTTCCGACATGCACGCGCTCGTAGCAATCGGTATAGACGGGTGTTTTGCCGTCTTCATAGACTGAGAGTTTCGTGTTTTTGTCAACGGGGGAGTCATAGACGAAATAGCGTTCCGCATTTTCAAAAGATCCGTCCGCAGCTTTTCTGACGGTGTTGCCAAGTGTGATTTTGCCTGTCGTCACGCCCGATGAGAAGGGAACGACTGTTGAGCCGACAGTGGTATACACATCGTTTAGAGAAAGGAAACCCTTTGAGAACAGTGTGAAGCTCGCGCCGTCAAAGCTCACGATCTTGTTTGCGTAAGACAGCACGAAATATTCATCGCTTGCGCCCGTGTATTTTTCGTACTGCACGTGACGATAGAATTCTTTTTGGTTGTTTTCCGCATCGAAATCGGATTTGTAGCAAGAGTTGTCCACAACGTATTTTTCAACGCTGTTGCCGTCCGCGTCCTTGACGGTTTTCTTGACGTAGCGCAACTCTTTTTCCACAAGGGTATCATTAGTGCCGTCACCGTCCGTGTCGGTTGCGCCGGCTATGTAGCTTTCAATGCCCACACTTGTTTTGCCGTCCGTGAGAGCGGATTTTTCGACAAGCTCGTATCTGTTGTCCGCCTTGACGTACACGTCGTTTTCGCCCACCTTGACAAAGGTGTCGGAGTCAACGTTGAGAATCTTGTCAAGCGTCATGCCGTTCACCACCGATCCGAAGGAAGAAAGGGGCACGTCTTGCACGGTGGCAAGCAATTTGTTGTCGCCAACGCCCACGTCTATGCCGAACGTATCCTTGATAGAGCGGATTGTCATCTCGCCGTTGAGAGAAGACAAGATGTTGTTGAGTGCAGTCTGAACGTTGTTGTCAACGTTGTCGTTTAGCACGGGCAAGCCGTAGGAAGAGAAGTCCACGCCTACGAGCTTGCTTATGTCGCCCTGCGTGAACGAGTTGACGATCTTTGACGAGTCGGCAATAAGATCGCTTATGGGCAGGGAAAAGAACTCTTTGTCCGTGAAATCGATGCCGCTTATGCCTTTTAGCAGGGATATTCCGTAATGCTCGTAGAGCGTCTTCAAGCTCAGCGAATTGATGTTTTTCACGTCGCCGATGATGCTTTTGACCGCGTCGATGAGCTTTTGCGAGTATATCGCGCTGTCTTTTGCGATGACTTCTTCGGGGGTGAGCGACTCTTGCAATTGTCCCACCGTCATAGACGATCCGATTGCAAACACCGCGCCGCCGATTGCCAGCACGAAAAGAATGATGCCCAGCACCATACCCAGAATGAACGTAAGCGTACCTTTGAGAACTCTCATAACTTGCTCCTATATAAAAAACGCGCCCCCATACGAGCGCGCCGATGCGTCGTCAACCGAATATCTTGTGGAATAGGATCGCGACGGGATTTTTGAGATAGAGATAACCACACACGGTGGAATTTGACAAATATTCGTCCACTTGCGGAATCTTGTTGCGCAGCGAGCTTAAAATCGCAAGCACGAGCAGGATAAACACAAATGCGAACGCCGTTGAAACTATAGCGCCGAAAATGCGGTCGATTGCTTTGAGCGCGCTGCTCTCGGAGTTGCGCATCCCTGCAAATATCTTGCGCAGGATAAAGCATATAAGCCACAAAGCAAGGCAGTATACGACAAACATGACGATCGCAACGATAAGGTCGCTCACAAATCTGCCTGCCACGCCGCCAATGGTCTGTCCGTCTTCGGTGATGAAAGACTTTGCAAGCCACAAGGCGAGTTTGCTTTTGAGCGAAGACGTGAGATTTCCGTTTGCCGCCTCTTCGAGATTGACGCGTCTTGTCTCTCCGTCAACGGTGGTGTCCACCCAATACGACAAAGAGCCGTTTTCTTCCTTTGTGACGTAGATTGGGGTGGCAAACAGCTGGTTTTTGCTCTCTATGGACGTTGAGATGGAGTTGTCCATCTTTTCAAACATTTCGAGTTTGCGCACAGGCTCGAAAGTGGGAGTGATGATAAGAAGCGACGCAAGCATAATCGCCAAAGCGAGAAAGAAGCCTTTGAAAGATTTTGAAAAGCCTCTGATTATGCCAAGTATCAGCCCGAGCGCGAGAATAACGAAAAACGCTATATCCGCATACGGAACGTCTGCTGCGAGAATGTACGTCATGTTGCTCCTTTGTCTTATACGTGTGCGCGTATACTCTTTTGTGGTATACAATATTATAATCTACAAAAGAATTATATGCAATACAAATCGTAAAAAATATTTTGCCTTAAACACAACGAAACACTTGTCCACAAAGATACGTTTGTATTTTTTATATCGCGTTTTTTATCAAAACAGCTATTTTATCTGCCAAAACCGACACTTCAAGTGGCGATACGGTCAAAAGTTGCATAAGTGCGTCTCCGCGGTTTTGCGCCACAACGCCAAGCACTCCCACGTCCCCGAAGCGTTTTGTCTTGCCGCTCACGCCCGCCGGGCAAACTCCGTCGTCACGCAAAACCACTTCGCCCACCTTGTCTTTTTTGCCAAGGGACGCGTCCACTGCGACAAACAGCGCGCCTTCGTGCGCCGCCTTGATGAATGTCAGCCACTCTTGCATATTCTTGCCGTTGACGTTGCTCTCTTGCGTGCCGTACACAAAACAAGGCACGTCGTATTTGCTTGTCAACAGCGTGCCGACCATAGGGCCGAGAGCGTCACCCGATATTGCGTTTGTGCCAAAACACACGATGACGACTTGTCTTTCATCACGCTCGGTGATTGCGTTGAAAAGGGTTGTGACAAAAGGGATGAGCGTTTGCTCGCAAGCAGATTTTTCCATGCGCAGATTGTTGCCGAAAAAGCGCGCGATTATACCATATACAAAATTGTCGTATAAAAAAACGCGACGTCGAGCCGCGTTTTGTATTGTGATAATTTAGTTGTCGCCGTTTACTTTTCCTCCCTTTCGTCAACGTCGCTTGCCGCAAGAGATAGGGCGGTGTCAACGTATATCGCATCGTCCACCGAGTCGTCATAGCCGATCGGCAGAGCGTATTCGTCTTGCGTATAGAACTTTCTAAACACCGTTGAAAAGGTGAGTATGCCGCGAAGATGTCGCGCGTTGTCAAAACTCTTTTTGTTTGCAAGCCGCCATACAAGGCACACTATCGCAACAATCACGCACGCAACCGCCGCTCCGAACATCGCGCCCAAAAAGTCGGTGATGACGTCCGCCATGGTGCAGAATCTGCCGGGGGTGAAGTGTTGGATAAGCTCGGATATGCCTGCGTAGCATAGGGCAAGGGGCGCGGTGAAGACGTATGCGTTCCACCTATGGCGAGCAAGCAGCCACAGCGTGCCGAATATGCCAAATCCCAGCACGGCGGACAAGCCTGCGTGTCCCATGAGCTTTCTCACAAAGGTGTAGGCATCGGCAAACAGTTTCACTTCAATGGTCTTTTCCACGTACAAATCGGGGTTGAGCGTGGACGTGCAGCGTATCACGGATGTGCCAAAGCTCGAGCTTTTGAAAGTGCCGTTTTTCGAGATAGTGCCTTTGCCGCTCACCACTTCCCACTTCACGTCGTCTTCATATTTTTTTGGGGAGTGCATGGCGGTGAATTTTGCGCCGTCGTTTGGAGTGACAACGGCAGGACCGGACACTCTCAGCTCGGTGGGGGCTATTTTATCCACCACAAGTTGCACGCTTGCTTTGACGTTTTGGTCGTATCGAGAAGTGAACGTGACTGTGCAAGTGCCGGGCGAGTAGGGGGAGAGAACGTCATACACAACGCTCACGCATCCGCCTTTCACGGTCACGATGCAGTCGTCGGGTGCGCCTTCGGGCAGAACTTTGGCAATGAGCGATTTGCACTTTGCTTGCAAGCCGTGCGTCACGTGCATGTCTTGTTTCAGCACAATGCTTTGCGGCTTGACATAGCTTGCGTTTGGCTCAACGGTGACTTCAAGGCTTGTTTCAACGCCCATCAAAGCCGCAGTGAGCGTTGCAGTGCCTTGCGATATACCGCTCACATAGCCGAATTTGTCCACTTTCAGCACGCTCTCGTCCGATGACGAGAATTTTGCTTTGCTCCGTTCCGTTTTGTTGTTGTTGATTTGCACAATGGCGGTCGTGCCCACCTTGACGGTTTGTCGAGCGAGATTTTCAGTCCGCAAGTTGCGGGGTTGTCGCCAAAACTTACCGCCCATACGGAAAATTTCAGTTTCTTATTGGATTTTAGAGTGACGGTGACCAGCGCTTCTCCGCGCTTGTGAAACGTCACAACCCCTTCTTCGTCCACGGTTGCGACGGACGGATTGCTCGACTTGAAATAGACTGCTCGATCCATTGTGTTTTCGGGCAGATATTGGGGGACTATCTGCATGGTGTCGCCCGTGTAGCCATTGTATGTAACGTCTTTTCCGTAGATGTTTTGCGTCACCACTTGCTTGTTGAACTTGGTGCTTAAGTCAAATCGTTGGTTGACCTTGTCCACCACGGCGTCGGTGTGCTCACCGCTTACGTCGGCAGGTACGGTTGATGCAATCCACAGCCCCGCCCACAGCGTAACGGTTAGACACAGCGCGACAATCGCAAAAATTCTCAATGCGTTGAACCCTTTTCTGTCCTTTTCAAGCATAATCTCACTTCCGTCTATAGAGTATCACGTCAAATCCGAACGGCTCTTGCAAGGAGAGCCGTCTGTCATATCAAATCATGCCCACGCCGTACCGTTGTAGGTGTAGGTCTTTCCTTTTGCAAGAGCCGTACCGCCGCTGTACGAACGAACGACTTCATTGTAGTTTACCGTGTTGCCACTAGTGTCTTTGTATGTCTTTGGAGTTATTGTTTCGTTGCAAGTGCCCGCCCCGAAACGCGCCGTTTCCGTGATGTCGAACACTTTTATAAATTCACCGCCAAGACCAAACACAGCCAATGCGCCAGCCTGCGTGCTTGTCGTTCCGCCGCTGTTTCCTTCCACTTCGTTGACGCTCAATTTTGCTTTTGATCCGACAACGACTTTTGCTCCTGCTTGCGTTGATTGAATGTTACCGCCAAAAGAGCCGTTGATGTTGTACGTTCCGTTGACAACAAAGGTTGCCGCCGATTTTTCGGGATATACGGATCCGCCAAAAGACGTATCGGTGAACGAGCTGTACACAATGATTGATTTTGACGTTGTCAGCGTAGCGTTTTTCTCAACCATTATGCTTGCGCCGGGAAGTATTTTGTAGTCATATGGTGCAGTGAGTGTGGTTGCGGTTGTGCCGTCGCCGATACGAATGTCATACATCCAAGGAATTGCAAAGGTAACGTCAGACATATTAACTGTTACATCAATTTTCATGGTTATAGTCAAAGACAGAGAACCAAGGTTTGCATTTCCGGCAATCGTCAAGGACGTTCTTTGGTTGTTGTATGTTTTGCGAACGTAACCGCTTGTGAGCTGAATCATTCCTTTTGCCGCTATGATTGGTTTAGAACAATAGTTGTGTTGACTGCCTGCATACAAGTCAAAATATCCCGTGTGCGTTGCGCCCGTGCGGAAGAATTGCTCGCATTGAATATTAGGCATTTCGTATTGCACGAACGGAGAGATTTTTGCCTTCTTGAACACGGTCACGGTGTTCGTGCCGCCACGGAAGTCGTGCACGACAAAGGGAGAGTACACGTTTGCGCCGCTTTCTGCGTCCATAACGCCACTGCCTTTGATATATCCGCGCACGTCGAGTTTGCCGCCGCTCTTGACGTTGATTGTGCCGTTGTTGATGATTTGGCTATGCTTTCCCGATGTGTGTCCCGACAAGCCTGCGCCCGCTCTTCCGAGCAGACCGAGAATGAGAACGTTGCCGTTTACGTCAACCGTTGCACCGTTGTTGATTGTAAGAGTCAGGTTGACAAACGATGCGTTGGTGTCAACAAAGTTGCCTTGTCCTGCTCCGTATGCCGGTTCTGCGTTGCCGATTGTCGTTGCGCTGTCTGCTGTGCCGTCACCGCTTGGGAGAGTGAAGGTGGTGTTGGCTTTGACTGTCACGTTCTTGGAGATGAACGCGTTGCCTGCAAGGGTGATTGCTCCGCCAACGTTCAGCGCGTCTTCCACGGTGTACCACTTCTCGCCTATCTTTGCCGCCTTGATACGCACGCTCACTTGTTTGCTTGCCGCCTTGAAGTTGACCGTTTCGGGCGTTGTCAGTGTGATTGTGTAGTATCCGCCGTCAGTGCCGCTGAGCGCGGGGATCGTCACCGCATTGTTGTCAAGGTTGTTGCTTGTTGCGCTGACGCATGCGGCAAGATTGATGGGGTTGCCCGTGTAGTTGTTGGCATCGTCGTTGACGGTTTCGGTGATGGTCACGGTTGCTTTTTCAAGCAAGAGAGTGACGTACAGGTCGAAATTCTCGTAGTTGACGGTGTCCGCATTGTAGTGGGCAAGGTATTGCGTGACGTCGCAAGTGGGGTAGGCGGTTTCGTCATCCCAATAGAAGTTTGCTTGCAACGTGTATGCCGACAGTTTCTCGTGCGCGTACACGCCGCCTTCAATTGTCGGGCGCGTGATGCCCGTGTATTTTGCCTTGTTGACAACAAATTTCTTTCCTGCGCCGATTGCAAGGTTGTAGTTGGCAGTTTCCGTCTTGTCGATTGCAAGGTTGAACGCATATCCGTTTTGGCTTGCGTTTGAGCCTTTCGTGTATTGCGTGTCTATAGTCACCGCAATGCCGCTCAAAATCTCGTCTTGCTTTTGTTGATCGTCAAATTTGAATCCGCTTGCGACAAAGCTCACGCTCGGCACGTCGTCGCCGTATGTGATTGGCGCGATGTCGTTTGCCGTGAGAGTGAGTGTTGCTTTCTTCACAACGAGATTCGCTTTGCCGTATACGATGTCATAGTTGCTTGCCAAAAGCCCCGAGAACGCAATATCAAAAGTGCCTGCCGCAGGATTTGTGTTGTATGCGCAGTCCGCTTTCAGTGTGCCGCTCACAACGCTTGCGCCGTCTTCATACTTGAATCCGTCATAGCTTGCCACCGCCGGCTCGGGCATATTGTCGCCGTAGGTGATTTGCGGTATGTTTGCAAAATTGACGGTTAATTGTGCCTTTTTGATGACAAGAACACCGTTTTGTGTCAAAAATGTGTAGTTTTTGGTGTCCGCAACGCTCGGGACGATTGCATAGCCCGTGTCGCTTGCGTCTTTGCCGTCACAAGCAAACGTCACGCCGCTCACAACGTCTAAAGAATACAGATTGGTTGCGGTGAAGTCAAACTTCGGCGCAGTGCCGTACACGGTGGTCAAATCGTTTGCTTTGATTGTCACCTTGCGCTTTTCAACCGCAAGGACAACGCCTTCGATTGTCACGCTGTAGTTGTCGCTTGACGAAATCGCGCGCACCGCATATTCGTCTGCATCCGAGCCCTTTTGATAGTCGGATACAAGGGTGATGTATTGTTTTGCGCCTTCAACGTCCACCGAGAACGCCGTCAAATCTGCGTCTTCGCCGTAGGTTGTGGCAAAATTCGTTGCCGTCACGGTGACGTTCTTCTTGCCAACAGTGAGAGTGCCGTTGACAGCGGTGAAGTTGTAGTTTGCATTGTCATCAACTTTCGCCTCGATCGTGTACGTGCTTGCGTTGTCGCCCGTCTTGTAGGTGCAAGTCAAGCTCACGACCGCATCGCTTTCGCTGACAAGATTAGAGTGTGTGAAAAGTTGTGCAAGAGTGAACGGTTCACCGAAGATTGCCGTTTGATCGGTTGCGGTGATTGTCGCTTCTCGTCTTGAAATCGTGATTGTGGTTTTGCCGTCCGTTGTGGTCTTGCCTGATTGTTCCAAGCGATAGAACACTTCGTACGTGCCTGCGCCGACAAAGCTCGGATTGACGTCCGAATAGGTTGCGCCGTCCGTCGAATAGGTGATTGCAACGTCGCTTGCCGCCGTGACGGTTACGCTCTTTGCCGTGCCGTCATAAATCGCTTTGACGGGGTTTGCGGTGTGGTCGATATATTGCTCGGTGATCAACACTTTCACGTCATAGGAGATCGTATACAAGCTCGTCACGTCTTCGCCTGCCGCATTGGTCATCTTCACGTTCGCCGCGTCAAAATCGTCTTTCTCGCCGTTTCTGACGTACTCGCCGAGCGCAAAGCCTTTTGTGGTCAATTCGCCCGAGAGCGTGTCGCCTGCATACGCGCCTTCCGGAGCCGCAAACGCAAGGTCGATTGTCGCTTTTTTGTTGTCTTGGTACGCAACCGTCTTGGAGTAGGATGCCTTGGCGTTTCTCTTGTCGAGATAGAGCGTTCCGTTTTCAACGCTCACTTGGTGGTTTTCGTCGTCAAAGGTCGCCGAAATGACGTATTCCGCTTTGGTTGCGCCCTTTTGATAGTCGCAAGCATATTTTTCCGTCGGGGCAGTGCCGTAGAAATCTCCGCTCGTCACGGTGTATGCAAAGCTCGGCGCGTTTTCGCCGTACACAACGCGCGCGTCGTCCACTTTGACGGACACGGGGCGTTTTGTCACCGAAAGAGAGCCTTTTTCAACGCTCACGACATAGTTTTCGCTTGCCGTTGCGGTTGCGGTGATGTCTTTTTGCGTGCCTGCGTTGTCGCCCTGCGTATAGCCGCAGTTATATGCGAGCGTGATTGTGTCTTCGCCGTAGAGCGAGCCGCTTGTCACTTTGTGGGTGCAGTTTGCAAGGTCAAAAATCTCGCCGTACACAACGCTTGCGTTGCCGATTGTGACGGTTACGTTGCGTTTTGCAACGTGCAAAGTCGCTTTTGCATCGCTTGCAAGAGTGTAGTTGCCGCTCTTGAGCTTGCAGGAAATCTCGTATTTGCCTTGATTGTCGCCTTGCTTGTATTTTGTCGAAATTGTGAGAATTGTGTCAATCGTATCGCCTGCCGCCAAGCCCTTTGCCGTCACGATATCGAGAGTGGGGACAAAGTTTTCGCCGTAGGTGACGTTTTGATCTTCAACGCTCACGGTGAGAGTTGCCGCCGATACGCTCAGCGTGCCTTTTTCAACCGTAATATCGAAGTTTGCGTTGTCTTTCACGCTTGCCTTGATGTCATAATTGCCCACGGGTTTGCCGAGTGTGTAGTCGCATGCGAGCGTGACGTCAAACGTGTTGCCATAGGTGTAGCCCGACACTGTGTATGCCGTTTGGTTGAGAGTGAACGCTTGTCCGTACACGGCGGTTTGATTGCTTGCGACAATCGTGATTGCCGCCTTGTTGATCACAACTTCAAACGAGCTTTCAACGCTCTTGTAGTTTTTCTTTGCGATCTTAAACGACACTTTGTGCGTGCCTGCGTCCTTGATTTCGGGCAATTGAACGTCCCACGTCTTGCCGTCAAGCGAGTATTGCACTTCAAAGCCGGTTGCCACCCTCACAGCCGCTTCTTTTGCGTGTCCGTCATAGTCGAAAGTGAGCGTTTGGGGCAATTGATAGGCGATTTGAGCCTCTTCGATGACAAAACTTGCCTTGTAAGTCGGCGCAAAGTAGTTGCCTTTCACGTCATTGCCGTCCGCATCCGTGAGCGTGTATTCCGCTTTGAGCGTTTCGCCCGTGTACGTTGCCGCGTCGCTGTTGTCGGTGGTCAGTTTGAAGGACAGCTTGTGTCCGCTCAAAAGCCCCGTTGCGATGCTCTCGTCATACGTTTTGGTCAAGGTTTTGCCGTTGAAAGTCGCTTTTTCGACAATATCCGACAGCGAGAACGCCTTTTGATTGACGGTTATGGTCGCGCTGATTGCGCTTGCTCTTGCAGCGCTGCCAACAATCGTGTAGTTGCTTGCCGCAAGTCCGCTCACCGTCACGAGATAGTCGCCCACGGGTGAAGTTTGCGTATAGTCGGTGTTCACCGTCATTTTGCTCTCGTCCACAACGCTCTTGTCGTCGCCGTTGACAAATCCCGCATATTTTATGTCGAGCTTGCCGAGCGTAGAGCCGTACACGAGTGAAATGTCGTCAATCGTTGCCACAAGCTGCGCTTTTTCAACGGTGAGAGTGGTTTTGTTTGCTTGCGACGTCTTGCTTTCGTAGCCTTCGAGAGAAGCGATTGTAAACACTTCGTATTCGTAGCTGCCGGCATTAGGAGCGGTCACGCTCAAAGTCTTGCCGTCCGCCACTTTTTCGCCATTCAAATGCCATTCGTATGTGTAGACGATGCCGTCCACGCCCGTGTGCGTGCCGTTTATTGTTGCGTTTTCGCCGTAGGTGACGTTCACGCTTCTATCAACGCTCGGTGCGGTGGGGATTGCAAGAGCCCACACGGCAACGTAAGTCGCGTTGGTTTTGAAGGTTGCGCCGCTTTCAAGAGCGTTGCCGTTTTCATCCACCCATTTGTCGAATACAAATCCGTCTTTTTCGGGGCGGTCAACAGTGGGGATGACCTTGCCGTACGAGCCTGTGTGAGTCGCTTTTTCTTTGCCGTCCACGACAAATTTCACCGTGCAGGACGCAACGCCCACTTGCGCGTATACGTACAAATTGCCCTTGACGTTGTCAAAGCTCTGATCCCAGCCGCCGAAAATCTCGCCTTCGCCGAGATATTGTTTTATCTCTTGCTCGGTGGGGGCGATTGCACTGTTGCCGTATGCCACGGTGTCGCTCTTGACAAGCTCGTCATTAACGTAGAAGTTGACGGAGAAGGTCTTTTGTTTCCATTGTCCGTACAACGTCGTGCCGAGTTTTATCTTGCTTGCGTCAAGAGGCTCGTTGCCTTGCTTGTCCATCGTCCAGCCGACAAAGTCATAGCCTTCGCGCGTGGGCGGAATATAATCGATGGCGGTGGGAGATACGAGTTTGCTCTCCACCTTGCTTCCGTCTTGCGCGTCGAAATTGACGGCGATTTTGCCGAATTGGTCTTGTCCGCCCGTCTTGTCACATGCGACAAACGATGATACGCACAGCGCGATCAAAGCCACCACGCACAATACGGCGAACGTTTTTGTCTTATTCAATATCCTCTTCTTTTCCATTGTTCGTTCCCCTATAGAAGTCCAAACGGTTGTGCCGTTTCCGACACAATCGACACTTTACAATGCCGAAACTATCAACTTAAGTTGTGATTGCTGTCAAATTGTGTATTTGCTCGATGCGTCAAACATGACAAAACGGAAATCTCCGTTGCCCGCCGCGAGCGGCAGATACTTGCCTTGTGAGGAGAGTATGTCGTCATTGGCTTTTTCAAGCGAATTGATGTTGACGTTGTAGGTGCTCATCTTCTCGAAAGTGTATCTGCTCATGTCTAAAGCGGAGTAGTTTTTTCCACCGCCGTAGAAAGCGATGCCGCCGTGCACGTACTCCGTGCCGTCCTTGGTTGCTATTATATTCTTGTATGTGTCACCGCCGTTATCCTTGACCGCGCGTAACATTGCTGCGATGTTGAGCGTCAAGAAGGCAAGGTTTGAGTGATTGTTTGTCTGCGTTTCTATAAGCGTCGAGCTGTCAACCAAAGAGAGTTGTTTCCAGTCGGCAAGTTCCACCCGTCCGACAAGGCGGAGAATCGCGGGATAGCTTGTCGCCGCAAGATTGTTCCATCCTTCAAGAGCCTTGAATGTGTCGGTTGAGCCCATAAGCATGCCGCCTGCAAAATGGCTTTCGATGCCGATCGTAAACAGTCCGCTCGATTTGAGCGTGCTGTCTTTGAGCGTCACGTCCGCAAGCACGTAGGTGTTGACAAAGTATTGGTCATCGATATAATCGTCGCACGCTGAGGAGTTGCAAGCGGTGTAGTCGTTGCCGTTTTTGTCTTTCAGGTAGGGTGACGGATTGCTCTCTGTGCCGCTTACGTATCGGTTTGTGCCGACTTTGAGAATAAACTCTCTTGCGTTTGACAGCACGCATCCGTCGATTGTGACGTTGATTTTCTCTTTTGCCACGTTCACAGCCGAGTCGTATGCAACGTTATCTCTGCCAAAGGCTCTCACCACCGTGCGCCCGTTGGATACGCGACTGTTGGTTATTGACGCGTCGCACATAATTTCAAGCGTCGTGCCGATGTTGTTGAGAATGGACAAGTTGAATTCGCCGTTTTCATACAGCGTTGAGTCGTCACAGCCTTTGAGCGTGATATTGTCCACTTTCACGCCGTCTTTGCGGACGAGGAATGATATGTTGTCCTGACCTTTGACCGCCGCAACCTTTATGCCGTCCATACTCGTAGATACGAAATCGAGCGGACCGCGGAAGATTGCAAAGTCATACAGGTTGTCGGTGGAGTCGTACATATTCGTAATATACTCCGCACTCACGACGTGACCGTTGCCGTATACGTCGTCTTTAAATTCGAACGCATAGCGCACGGACGGATGATTTTCCACTTTGTCGGGGTAGAGTGCGTTGAGATTGCGATAGTAGGTGTAGTCCGCGCTCGTCTTCATCTCGCCGGTGAAAGATTGCAATTTTTCAAGCATAACGCTGTCCGAATACTTGGGCGTGCGAGAGCCGTCCGCATTCGTGTTGAAGAGATTTTCACCGAGATATATGTCTTTGGCAAGCACGATTTTCTTGCCTTTCTTTGACGCGTCGACAAGCTGTCGATAGTCTTCAACGCTAACGCCGTCCACCGCATTGAAGGTGAAAGTCGCAGCTTTCACGCCAAACAAATTGCCGTATTTCCACTCTGCGGTTATCGTCACAAGCCCTGTCGCTTTGACGGTGATTTCCACTCCGTTTGCCGTCTGTTGCACGGTTGCGATTGCGTCGTTTGAAGACGTAAAGATGAGATTTTCAAAGAGCGGAGCAAGTTTTTTCGTGCCGTTGTACGCGGCAAATTGCGACACGTAGGGGCGGTTGACTATGCTGCCGTTTTCGTATCTGCCGTTTGCGATAGCCGTCTTGCCCAAGCCGCCTTTGTTGATTGTCATTTCATCGTTGAAGAGCAAGGAAGTGTATGCTTGCGTCACGACGATTTTTCTTGCAAAGCTGCCGCTGATCGACTCGCCCGCTTTGCTCGTCTTTGTCCAGTGCACCGTGAGAGTGGTCTCGCCCACGGATTTTGCGGTGATGAAACAACAATCGTTTTGCACGCCCGATATACTTGCCACGCTGTCGCCCTCAAGGCTGAAAGAGTACGCAAGATTGTCTTCGGGGTTTGAGCTGACGGCAATTTTGGTTGCGCTGCCGTCAAGGATGACTATATCGCCCTTGCCCGTGTGGTTGGAGCTTGAATAGACGTTGAAGTCGTAGTCTGCAAAGTCGATATACACGTAGATTTTTTTGCCGTTGCTCAAAGAGATAGTGTATCTCGGGCTTGCAGGGGACGTGAAAGCGTTTGATAGTTCCACGTTCAGCACTTTTGCGTTTTCGTTACCGATTGTTCCGCTCTCGTCAAAAGTCGCGCTCTTGACGTTCGCTCCCGTAAAAGTCGCGCCCGAGAGATACTCGCTCTCGATGGGGAAGGACAGAGAAGTCACGCCAAGCGGCGCGCCAAGACGTATCGTGGAAGTTGACGCGTCTTGTCCGTTGACAACGGGATCGCCCGATTTTTGCACGTTTAGGCGGATTGTCTTTGTCACGACTGCGCCGAATGCGTCCGTGACGGACATCGTCACCGTGTTTTTGCCGCTGTAATATGCGGTTGCAATGCCAGTGACGGCATTGATTTTCACTCCGCTTTCGTCTTGCGCCTCGAAGTGCGCGTGTGCGATTGCGGTGCTCGGATAATAGTTGCCGCCAAAGAACAAATTGCCTGTCGGCACCGTTGCCTCGTATTCGCCGTCTTGGTTGGCGGTCAGCGTGTATGCGTTGCCTGCGCCGTCCGAGAGAGTGGGCACAAATGATATAACTCCGCTGCAAGACACGTTGAAGATGACGCTGTCGGTGTATCCGCCGTCTTTGCTCGTGTAAGTGAGCTTTGCAACGCCCACGTCTTTGAGCTTGAACGCGCCGTTTTCGTCAAGGGACACGATGTCCGTCGCCTCGCCCGTTTCCGCGTCCGTGACGGTCAGATCGTATCCGCGATTTTTTGCAACGTAGGGCAGCACTTCCACGCCCAAATCGCTTTCAAACATGGGGGAAGTGTAGTCCGCTATGTCAAATGCAAAAACACCGTTGTCGCCTTTGTTGGTTATATTTATTCCCGTTGCGGGGATATCCGTCGATATTTTTGCTATGTTCGTCACCGCAAAAATGGCGATCAAGAACACGAGCGGAAGAACGATGATGAGTGCAGTCACAAGTTTTTTCATATCAATTCTCCGTATCCAAATTCGCGTACGCCTTTTTGAGCCCTACGCCGAAATATCCGATTGCGCAAAGAAGAAGCGCGAGCGATGCGCAAAGCGCGATGGCGTAGCCCGCCGCTTTGCTTGTTTCCGCCACGGCGTCGCCTTTTATGAGCGCGGATATAGAGTTGAACATCAGCCCGAAGCCGATTGCGCAACTCACCAAAAGTCCCACCGCTATGACGGCGGACACGGTGGAGTTTGCCTCTTTTATCTCACCGTCGTCGGTCTTTGCAAAGTGCGGATGAACAAGGTCGAGCTTGGTTGCAAACATGATTTGCGCAAAGGCTATCATGCTGGTTGCAAAGAAGGTGACGATTGCGTCAACGCCGCTTTCAAGATGCGTGGCATAAAACACTATGCAAGTGATCAGTGCGCAAAGCTCTGCCACAACCGAGCAGAACGCCATCTTCGAGCCGAGAATCTTGCCGGCGGAATAGGGGAGCGTCTTTTGCGTGAGCGACATATATCCGTCACGGCTTATGTTTGTGGAGCAGAAAGTGTTGGTGAGCGTCGAGTAGAGAATGGCAATAAACGTGCAAAGCTCAAAGCCCGCGTCCACGTTGCCCACAAGGTTTGAAAACACTCCGATGGTGATTTTTGCCGAGCAGTATGCCATGATGGGCATGATGGCGGCGGTTGTGAAATACATATACGCGTAGCCGGGAGTGCGCAACACAAGCAAAAATTCTTTGCCCATAAGCGCGCCGAATCGCGTGTTGTTGGAAAAACGAAGTTGTTTTTTCTTGCTGTGGGGGATACGCACGGAAAAGTTTGAGTGCGTCACGCCGATGAACATCGCGCGCACGATGAAGAATCCCGCCAAAAACGCGCCCACGAGCAGCGCGGCAAGAATACCGATGTTTTTGCCTATATCCCGACCGAGCATAAGGTATGCAAACAAGTTGGCGGGATAGTTGTATTTTGTGAAAGCGATGATGGCTTTCATTGTGGTTTCGTCAAACAGTTTGGTGATTTTTCCGCTTGCGAGCAGGTTTTGCGCAATATCGAAGACATAAGAGTAGCCCAAGCAGAACAGCACCATGACAATCGTCATCACCGCAAAAAGCACCACGTAGTTGCAAGACAACAGGGATTTCAGATAGTGATAGGGCAGAGTTATCATTGCGGCGATTGCAAGCGGCAAGACGGGCAAAAGCACCGCCACAAGCACCGTCATCAGCCCGTTGTAGACGTTGAGTGTGCCTGTCGTCGCAAAGAAAGTGAAGTTGACGGAAAACACGCACGCGATCGCGTACACCATTTGTTTTAGGTACACCGCGGTGAGTTTTGCCAAGAATATCTCCGTTGAAGAGAAGGGCAGCGTGATGAGAATGTTCAAGTCGCTGTTTTCAAAAAGCGTGTGGTTGAGTGCGCTCACACCCGTGAAGATAAACACGATTATCAGCGCAAAATAGGACATGGACATGATCTCGAATTGGCGCGCGGCTATGTCGCTGACGCGGTTGATCTTGATTGCGCTGTATGTCCGGACAAACTTTGAGAACACAACGACAAACACCGAGATTATCACCGCAACGAGCAACGCCATAAGCAAAACACCCGCCCAGTCGGATAGGCGTTTCTTGCGTGCGCGCGCGGGAAATATGTCAAGCAACTGCTTTTTAAGCAACAAGGAATAGTGATTGGTCATTGTTCTTTTTTGGTGCGAGACAAGAAATATTGCTCCAAGTCGACCGTCGGATGAGCAGCGTGGAAATCGTCAAAGTAGAAATCGTCGGTCTTGAGTCCGTTGTTGATGATGATTGCTCTGTCGCAAATCTTCTGCACGGAGTCGATGTTGTGAGAAGAAAAGAGAATACAGTTGCCTTTTTTGGCATACTCTCTCATAAAATCGCTCACTTTTGCGCTTGTGAGTGGGTCAAGCCCTATCATAGGCTCGTCGAGTATCCACAGTTTCGGATTGTGGATAAGACTGCCCATCATGCATATTTTTTGGCGCATGCCGTGCGAGTAGTCGCTGATGGGATCGAAAATTCGATCCCCGAAATCGAATATCTCGTCAAGCTCGGCAAAGCGTTCCTTTTTGGTTTTTGCGTCCACGCCGTACGCGCTCGCCATAAAATCGATATATTGCATGCCTGTCAGCTTTACGAACACGTCGTGCTTGTCGCTGACAAAACCGAAAGTGTATTTCGCTTTCACAGGCTCTTTTGTGATGTCATAGCCGTTGATGACAATCTTGCCGCTTGTGAATGGCAGTATGCCCGTCAAGCATTTGAGCGTGGTGGATTTGCCTGCGCCGTTGTGTCCCAAAAGACCGATGATCTCTCCGGGATAGCACACGCAAGACAAGTCGTTCACAGCAACAGTCTGCGACGACGGATATTGTTTCACCAGATTTTCAATCTGAAGAGACGGTGTCAATTCTTGATTAGAGTCGGGATTATTGTGCACGATAACTCCTTCCTTATATTATGATGCACGTGCGTTGTGCGCGTATACGCGTTATAATAAGTAAATGTATATTGTGTATGCATTTTATTCTTTATTCATATATTTGTCAACAAAATTCGACACAATGTTCAAAATCTAAAGATAATCTTAATTTGGCTCGAAAAAACGTGGCAAAACCTACATTTTGTCCGAGATAATCATACAAACGCTATCGTTTTGTATCCATAACTATATTGCCTACACAAAGACGCATCGCGGTTTTTCGACATAATATTATAATGGAATAATCCACTTTTTCGCGCAAACGAGAAGATTTTATGCAAAACACGACCAAGTTTTATGCAATCGTGCGACTTTCAGGCAAAATATGCGCTTTTTCAATAATAATATCGAAAAACGTTTCTTTCAATAGGTGAAAAGGCGGTTTGAATGGGTGAAAAACAAAATTTCGCAATCGGTAACAAGCGCATTTTCAATCGGTGGAAAAATACAGTTTTAGCAAGGTGAAAAATATGTATTTTATTCGTCAACCAACCGTCTGTGTCTTGATAAAAACCCGTTTTTCAAGCGGTGAAAATTGCAATTTCATAGGTATAGCTCATTTTACGCTTATCGACACAACGCGCACTTTATTGTGTAGAAACGATGTGATAAAGTGGGGATTGTGAACAAAAGCCGTCATCGCGGCAACGGCATCGCTTGAAAGCAAGCAACGCCGAGAGCCGCATTAGGCTTTTGCTTGGCTAACCGTGCCGAAAATCTTTGACAGTTTACGCACGGACAAAAACTCCTGCCACAATTTCGCAAGATTGTCGGCTTGGTGGTTTCGATTGGGTGGGACACCCACACCCGATTTGAAATTTCGTATAAAACCATTTCTCCGTGTCATTCTGAGCGTAGTCGAAGAATCTAGCGTAGCGAAAAATCAAACAATTTCGCCCGATAAGTTTTTTATTAGTTCACGGCTCTACAAAAGTTTTGCGTGTAAAACCCTAAATAGAAATGCCCCATCTTTCCGGTCCGTGCAGGTATTTC
>URIZ01000005.1 GCA_900548005.1 uncultured Eubacteriales bacterium
CGCTTGTCACGGAATACACCGTTGAAAGTGCGAATATAGCTTTGCCGAACTTGACGAAGAAGGGATATGCGTTTGACGGTTGGTATGACAACGCAGCATTTGACGGCGAAAGAGTAAACAATATTCCGCGCGGAAGTTACGGCAATATAAGCTTATATGCAAAATTCAGTGTTGTAGAATATGCGATTTCTTACGATTTGCAGGGCGGAGTGAACAGTGTATCCAATCCCACAAAATACACCATAGAAAACCAAAATATAGTTTTGTCCGCTCCAAGCAGAGAATGCTATGCTTTTGACGGTTGGTTTGAAAACGGATCGAAAGTCGAGAGCGTTGAAGTCGCAAGATGTGAAAACGTCAAATTGACTGCAAAGTGGACGGCAATCGAGTATACGATCACGTATGATTTGGACGGCGGCGTATGCCAAGCGAAGCTGCCTGCAAAGTATAGTATCGAAAGCGAAGACGTGATTTTGCCGATTCCGGGCAAAGACGGATGCAAGTTTGACGGTTGGTATATCGGTGACAAAAGAATAGAGAAAATCGAAAAGGGAAGTCACGGCGATGTGACGATTTTTGCAAAATGGCGTGGCGCAACCTATGCCGTGCAATACGTGTGCGACGGCAATCACGACAACCCGACAGAGCTTGCGGTGGATGAAGAATACATTTTGAAGGACGCAGAGAAAACGGGATATTCTTTTGAAGGTTGGCACTCGGACGAGAGCTTGCAAACAAGAGTGTACACCGTTATCTCAAGCGGAGAAACCGTGACGTTGTATGCAAAGTTTGCGCCCGTGACGTACACGCTCACCTATGATTATTCGGGCGGTGAAGGCGTGGAAAATCCGTCAACTTACACTGTTGAAAGCGAAGATATAATTCTCAATGCGGCAAGCAAAATCGGCTTTGAATTTGTGGGCTGGTTTGTCGGCGAAGAGAAAATCGACATCATAAAGAAGGGTAGCGTCGGAGATATGACGCTTGTTGCCAAGTGGCAAGAAATCTCGCCTTTCGTTGTCGAAAACGGAGTGGTGAAAACCTACAGCGGTGATGAAAAACACGTTGTCGTGCCCGAAACCGTGGTCGGAGAGAAAATCACCGCTATTGACGAAAATCTGTTGCAAAACATAGCAAACAGTGTTGAAATCGTTGAAATTCAGGCAAAAATTGAAACACTTCCGCAATCACTATTCTTCAATTTGGCGAAATTGAGAATACTCACGCTTCCGTCAAGCATTGTGGAAATGCCTGCAAAACTGCTCAAAGACTGTGTTGCGCTTGAAGAAGTTACTTTGCCGTTTGTGGGCAAGACAAAGTATGTCGCAAACGATTTGACAAACAGAGATTTGCAATACACGTTTGCATACGTGTTTGGTCATTCTATTGATGGCGGCTTGTCTTATGAGATAAATCATAGTCCCGTGTCGATCAGTGCTGACGGCAAACATGAGATTGACGCAAGTTTCAGTATCGTGAGTATTCCGACCGCATTGAAAAAGGTTGTGATTTTGGACGGAGATATTATTGACTGCGCTTTTAAGAATTGCAAAGGGATAGAAAGTATTTCGGTGCTTGGCAGCGGAACGACGATTGAACAAATGGGCTTTGTTAAATGTTCAAGTCTTAAACGATTGGAACTTGCAGAAGGTTTTGTCAACTTCGGCGCATCGTGTTTTGCGGCGATTGCAAATCCTGCCGAGATTATCGTGCGCGATGCGGCGCAAAAATCCGCAATCGACAATTTGGCACTTAATGGCGTGACTGTCAAAATCGCCAACTCGGTTGCCTAATGCGCGCGAGTGTGGTATAAGTAAATTATGAATGCATTGACGATTGTACACGAAACAATAAAGAGAGTCGTGCGCACAGGTGACGTGTGTATTGACGCAACCGCCGGGCGCGGCTATGACACCGCGTTTTTGTGCGAACTTGTGGGCAAAGACGGCAAGGTGGTGGCAATGGACATCCAACAAGACGCCGTTGACAGCACGCGCGCATTGCTTCAAAGCAAGGGCTTGACCGCCGAAGTGGTGCTCGACTCCCATGCAAATATGGCAAAGTATGCTCAAAAAGAGAGCGTTAGATGCATAGTTTTCAATCTCGGATACCTGCCAAAAGGCGATCACGGGATATACACGCATTTCGAGTCCACAAAGCAAGCGATAGAAAGCGGGCTCGAATTGCTTGAAAATGGCGGGCTTATGTGCGTGTCGGTCTATTACGGCGGCGACAGCGGTTATGAAGAAAAAGACGCGCTTTTGCCGTGGCTCAAAACTCTTGACGACGAAAAGTATCAGGTGCTTGCCACTTTCTTCTACAACTGGAAGAAAGATCCGCCGATCCCCATATTCATAATCAAGAATTGAGCGGTTAGAATGTCGAAATTTAGGTGAAATATGGAAGATAAGAAATACAACGTGCTGTTTGTCTGCTCGTCCAACGTGTGCAGAAGCCCCTATTGCGAGTTTATGCTCAGGCGGATGATCGAAAACGACAGCGTTTTGAAAGGCAAGGTGCAAGTGAAGTCATCCGCCGTGTTCAACAAGTCAAAGCGCATATTTCCAAAAGCCGTGGACGTGTTGAAAAGAGAAGGTTTTGACGAAAAGCAAATCCTTGCGCACAAGCCGTCTTTCAAGACGGACAAGGCTCGCTTTGAAAACGCGGACGTGATCATAGGCATGTCCAAGATGCACAAACTGCTCACTCCCAAGAAATATCGCGACAAATACATCACGCTGTCCGAGGCGGCAACGGGAGAATATGCTCCCGTGCCCGATCCCTTCCTTGCCACGTCGCAAGAGTCGTACGACAAGACGATGGACACGCTCAAACGCTATATCACGGAGTATTTTGCAAAGCTCAAAGCGAAGTTTGAAGAAAAATAGTGTTATGTTGAAAATATGCCGTTAGACCGCCAAAAACACGGCGAAACGCAATCCAAAACACAACGGTATGCAGTCGGAATATGGCAAAATGAAACCAAGAACACGACAAGCGAAAATCTAAAAACTCAATGCAAAGAAAAAGCACGCAACGGCGTGCTTTTTTCGTGTATGGGTTTATTAGTTTTGTTTTTGTATGTTTAGTTGTTTTTTGTTTAGTAGCTTTTTGTTGAGTCGGTTTGTCTTTCGCAGCGTCGTTTTGGTGCGGTCCGGCTTTTTGTGACTTTGTTGCGATTGAGCGGGGTTGATGCGCTGTTTCAGTCCAGCGGTGCGCCGCAAGAAGAACAGTTTTTGTCGGTGGAGCGGTTTTTTGTGCCGCAATATTTGCATTTGACCATTTCCACTTTCACGCCTTCGGTGAAAGAAACGTTCGTCTTGACTTTTGACACGAGCGATTGCAAGATTTTGCTCACTTCGCGCGGATTGTCAAGGTCCTCTATGACGGTTGCCTTTTTTGCGGCGGTGACGTAGATGTCACCGACTTTTGCGATTTTGTCGATGACGCCGTAGCGCACGTTGACAGCGGCAACGTCATGATAGTCGATTGTATCAAAGTTGACCGCAACAACGCCCGAACGGATGATGATGCGCCTGTCGGTGAAGACGTATTCGAGATTTTCGTGACGTTTTCTTGCGGTGGCGGCTTTGTATATCCATATCCACACGGGCGCGAGATGAAGCACGAAAAAGATGCTCATAAACACGATCAGCGGCGTGGGAATGTCAAAGCCGTTGGTTGCCATCATGCCGATGAAAAAGCCGTCAAAGACGATCCATATCAGCGCGATGGGAAACATCTTTGCAATCGAGTTGGCTATATATGCGGATTTTTTTGGTTTGCCGCGCCAAGCAATCTGTTCGCCGTCAAGCAAAACGTCTTCCGCTTTGTCGGGGCGTGGCTCGCCGTTGCCGCTTGCAAAATATTTTTCGTTGAAGTCTGCCATAGATTTCTCCTTTTGGTATATTTTAGCAAATTGTGCGGCGGCAATCAAGATATTTTTGCGTGTAGGCGCAATTTTGCGCGCTTGGCGGTAACGTTTTTCTGCAAAAATAAATATCTTACAACTGTGCAAAATTTTTCGTCATAGTATTGCCAAAAACCGCAATCTATGGTATTATTTCTATGTAAATACTCCATGGGGGAAAGATAATGAACAAATTGCCCGATTACATTGAACAAACTCGTCTTCCGGCACCCACTCCGGACGCAATCGTAGAAAACGGCGAAGTGCATTTCGGCACGTTCGATATGCCTTTCAAGTCGCTCAATCTTCTCGACACCGTCAAGCCGTGCGGTCCGAAGATGCCCGAAAGCATGAAAGCATCGCGCTTGACCGAGTGGGAAGCTTTTGAAGTGCACATGGACGAAGGCGCGCTCATCAGCGCGGTTTACAAAACCGGTCCTATGGGCTTCTCCATTTTCGTCTGGTACGACAAGAAGGAAAACAAGATCTATTCTTGGCGCAATCTCGTTCCCAAGAAAAAATCGAGAGTCGCGGCACAACTCGTGGACGATTATTGCTATCTCAAGACCAAACACAGCGAGTATAAAATCGAAAACGATTTTCTCAACGGAAAAGCGCACGCAAAAGGATTCACAAAAGGCAAAAGCGGTGAGTTTTCCATCGATATCTCGTTCGATCGCATTTCTC
Organism: uncultured Eubacteriales bacterium; assembly: GCA_900548005.1. Classification (GTDB taxonomy): domain Bacteria; phylum Bacillota; class Clostridia; order Christensenellales; family CAG-917; genus CAG-475. Next base: position 4,598 of record URIZ01000005.1, read on the forward strand.
CGCTTGCAAACGGCGTTATGCCCCTTGGCAGAAACAATGACGGCTCGTTTAGAAACGCGCTTTACAGCGAGAAAGACTTCTTCAAGGCGACCGGCACGATCACCGTCAACGGCAAAGCCTACGTCACCAACGAACGCTCGGTGGGCATCATCGACGACCACAAGGGATTCTATCCTTTCAACGCTCACTACGATTGGCTCACCACGATGGGACAAATCGACGACAACGGCGTGAAGAGATATTTTGCATTCAACCTCACAAGAAATCAATCCGTCGATCAACCCAAATACAACGAGAACGTCATCTGGGTTGGCAACGAGTCTTTCCCCATGCCGCCCGTTGTGTTTACGCACAAGAACGGCAAGAAGAAAGCGGACGAGTGGCACGTCACGGACGAGCAAGGTCTTGGCCTTGTTGACGTCACCTTCAAGCTCAATCGCACGTTCTATATGCCCATTCCGCTCATGTGCTACTACGCTCTCCCGTTTGGCACGATCAGCGGTTACGTCACCGACACCAACGGCAAAAAGTACGTTGTGGACGGCATGCTCGGCATCGGCGAAGACAAAACCACGCACATGTAAGAAAAGCATAAATATGCAATGCGTTGCATAAATATGCGGTTTGAAAATTGTATAAACACAAAAAGCCTTTTCGCAAAACGGAAAGGCTTTTTTTGTTGCCGACAACAATGGGTTTGGCAATTTTTTGTGCGGCGCGATTTGTGCTTGTTGTGTCGGTCAATTGCGTTTGTGTTCAATCAAAAGTGCGGGACACAGCCGACAGTATAAGTGCGAGGGACAACGGGCGGCGCAGCTTGTCTTTGACAAGGCGTTGCAAAATTTGTGAAAATCGGCAATTTTGGGTATGGACATTTTGCTTATTATAAAATACAATATAGATAGTAATAAAATAACAATATAAAGGCGATATATGAGTCTTATTTCCAAGATAGTGAATTTGTTTTCCCCGACGGCGCAAAAGTCGGCGGCGGACGGCAACAAAATGTGCGTGACAAGCCCTATTATGAGAGCGCGCGCAAGGCAGGCGGCGGCAGAAGGCATAGTGCTTGTCAAAAATGACGGAACGTTGCCCATCAAGAGCGGCGAAGAAGTGGCGGTGTTCGGGCGCACGCAATACGATTGGTTTTGCGTTGGGTACGGCTCGGGCGGTGACGTGAAAGCTCCCTACAAGGTGAGTTTTGCGGATGGTTTGAAAAACAAGAGTGGCATCAAAGTCAACGAAAATCTTGACAAAAAATATTCCGAGTGGTGCAAACAAAACGTTCCGGACGAAGGATTTTGGGGACATTGGCCGTTTTCCTTCAAGGAGATGCCCATAAGCGAAAACGAGATTTGGGACGCGGCAAAGACAAGTGACGTCGCAATCGTCACCATAGGTCGTGCGGCAGGCGAAGACAGAGAGCAAAAGCTCAAAGACGGCAGCTTTTATCTCACGCTTGACGAGCTTAAACTCATAGACAAGGTCACGGCGATTTTCAAAAAAACCGTGCTTGTGCTCGATGTAGGCAACGTCATAGATTTTGAAGAAATTGACAAATTCGGCGACAGAATCAACGCCATAGTGATTGCCTGGCAGGGCGGTATGGAGAGCGGACACGCGCTTTGCGACGTGCTTTCGGGCAAGGTCAATCCGTCAGGAAGGCTCACGGACACGATTGCCGCCGGGTATGACGCATATCCCGCGCACGATTTCGGGCACAAAGACTTCAACGTGTATGACGAAGACGTGTTTGTTGGCTATCGCTATTTCGAAACGTTTGCCAAGGACGAAGTGATCTATCCGTTCGGATACGGGCTTTCGTACACGACTTTTGACACGAAGGGCAGCGTTGAACGGGCGCAAGACGGCGTAAGGGTGGCAGTCACAATCAAAAACACCGGCGACGTAAAGGGCAAGACGGTTGCGCAAGTGTACGTCAGAAAAGCGGACGGAATGTTGCCAAAGCCTGCAAGAGAGCTTGTCGCATTCAAGAAAACCGCCGAGCTTGAAAGCGGTGAAGAGACAAGTTTCACTTTCGATATAAGCGAATACGCGTTGTCGAGCTACGATGACGAGGGCGCAACGGGATACAAAGCGTGTTGGGTGCTCGAATACGGCGATTACGAGTTCTTTGTCGGCGAAAACGTCAGGGACGCGCAAAGCATAGGCATCGTGCAATTCGACAAGAAAGTCACGAGCGTTTGCCACACGGCTTGTTCGCCGAGCAAGGATATAGGCGCACTGTACAAATACGATACGCTGGATGCGGATATGCTCAAACGCGCAGACGTCACGGGCAGAGAAACCTTTGAAGAGTTTATGGCGAAAATGAACAGACTCTCCGAAGACGAGCTTGAAAACTTTTTGAGCAATCTTGAAAACGGCATGCAGTCGTACGGCTGGAAATACCATATCGTGAAGGGCGAGAGCGGATATCTGAAAGAGCGCATAGAGAGCAATATGCCCAAAGAGATTGCCCGCAGCGACGAGAAGATAGATTTCAAAGACGTCTTGGACGGAAAAAGAAGTCTTGACGAGTTTGTGGCAACTCTCTCGGATGAAGACCTTGAAAATCTTTGCCACGGCGATTATCTCATGAACAGCCCCAAAGGCGCGGCAGGCAACGCAGGCGTATTTGGCGGAATAAGCGAAAGTCTTGCGGAAAAGGGCGTGCCCACCGCAACCACCACGGACGGACCGAGCGGCATAAGACTATGCGAAAAAGCGTCACTGCTTCCGTGCGGCACGTGCATTGCGTCCGCTTGGAACGAGCAACTTGCCGAGCAACTGTACGAGTGTATCGGCGATGAGATGATCGAAAAGGGCTCGGACGTGTTGCTTGCCCCGGGCATGAACATACACCGCAGTATGCTGTGCGGACGAAACTTCGAGTATTTCTCGGAAGATCCCTATCTTTCGGGCAAGACGGCAAGCGCAATAGTCAAGGGCGTGCAGTCAAGGGGAGTGGGCTCGTGCGTTAAGCACTTTGCGTGCAACAATCAAGAGCGGTTCAGATACGTCAACGACAGCCGACTCACCGAGCGTGCCTTGCGTGAAATCTATCTCAAAGGCTTTGAGATTTGCGTCAAGGAGGCAAAACCGCTGTGCGTGATGACGTCCTACAACAAGGTCAACGGCGTGTATTCCTATCACAACTACGATCTTTGCACAACGATTTTGCGTGAAGAGTGGGGCTTTGAGAACATGGTTATGACGGATTGGTGGACGAAAAAAGCCAAAAATCCGCTTTTCAAAGGCGTGGACGACAACGCATACAGAGTGCGCGCGCAAGTGGACGTGCTTATGCCGGGCGGATCGCGACTTGGCGGCAAGTATGACGGCAGCACGCTCAAATCCTTGAAGAAGGGCGGACTTCAACGCGCCGAGTTGCAACGCACCGCCAAGAACGTGCTGAGAGTGCTGGGAAAACTGAAAAGAGAAAATTAATAATAAATAATTGTGGAAGCCTTATCCGAAAGCATGTGCGGGCGTACTTATTAACGGATTGTGCGACTTCGAAGACGGAACACGAGCCGCAACGGCGGCGAGCAAATAAGCGCCGAGCTTGACGGTTGTACGAGCGACTGCGCCGTGTTGTTGGCTACTGCCTGGCGCACAAAGCGTGGTGGCATAACAAGGGGACGATACCTATCTATGCGAGTGCCGACTTCCCCTCTTCGAGCGATGTGTGGCTAAAAAGAGAAAGCACTATGTTCGAGAAGTAGGGGAAAGCCCGAAGGGAAGGGGTAACATTGCATTTAGGGTTTCAATCGCTCACCCCTTGTAGAGCCGTGAACAAAAGCCTATTCTTGCGACAAAAACAACTCTCAAACGCTTGCTTGGGACAAAAGCATACACTCTGCGACTATTGTCGGAAATATTGATAAAAAACTATTGATATACCGCCTGCATTTGCTTGACACTCTTGTCGGGTGTAGATATAATTATATCGATAAATAGTTATCGAATGTTCGATAAGCGAATACCGATAGCATAAAATTTTGATTACACAGATAGGAGAATCAACATGGAAAGAAACCAAATCGTCGTTGACGGAGTGGAAAAACTCGAAGAAGCGATTGCTCGCGTGCGCAGAGCGCAAAAAGAGTATGCGACTTTCACGCAAGAACAAGTGGACAAAATCTTCTTTGCCGCTGCAACTGCCGCAAACAAGATGAGAATCCCCCTTGCAAAACTCGCCGTTGAAGAAACGGGTATGGGTATCGTCGAAGACAAGGTCATCAAGAATCACTATGCGTCCGAATATATCTACAACGCGTACAGACACACCAAGACTTGCGGCGTGCTCGAAGAAGACAAGGCGTACGGCACGATAAAAATCGCAGAGCCTATCGGACTCGTTGCGGCGGTTATTCCCACCACCAACCCCACGTCCACGGCAATTTTCAAGACTCTTCTTGCTCTCAAAACGAGAAACGGCATCATCATCAGCCCGCACCCAAGAGCCAAGAAATCCACGATTGCAGCGGCAAAAGTCGTTCTTGACGCGGCGGTTGCTGCGGGCGCACCCGAAAACATTATCGATTGGATTGACGTTCCCAGCCTTGAAATGACCAACCTTATCATGAAAGAGGCAGACATCATTCTTGCAACGGGTGGTCCGGGCATGGTTAAAGCGGCATATTCCAGCGGCAAGCCGGCAGTTGGCGTTGGCGCAGGCAACACTCCTGCAATCATCGACGACACGGCAGACGTTGTGCTTGCTGTCAACTCCATCATTCACTCCAAGACGTTTGACAACGGCATGATTTGCGCAAGCGAACAATCCGTCATCGTCCTTGACGGCGTATACGACAAGGCAAAGAAAGAATTTGCAGACCGCGGTTGCTACTTCCTCAACCCCGAAGAAACCGAGAAAGTGCGCAAGACCATTCTCATCAACGGCGCACTCAACGCAAAGATTGTCGGACAAAAGCCCGTTACCATTGCAAAACTTGCAGGTTTTGACGTTCCCCAAGACGCAAAGATTCTCATCGGCGAAGTGGAAAGCGTTGACCTTAGCGAAGAATTTGCACACGAAAAACTCTCTCCCGTACTTGCAATGTACAGAGCAAAAGATATCAGCGACGCATTCGATAAAGCGGAAAAACTCGTTGCCGACGGCGGCTACGGACACACTTCTTCCATTTATCTCGACGCGGTGACGCAAAGAGAAAAACTTGACGAATTTGCGGCAAGAATGAAGACCTGCCGTATTCTTGTCAACACCCCGTCTTCTCAAGGCGGCATCGGCGATTTGTACAACTTCAAACTCGCTCCGTCACTCACGCTGGGCTGTGGTTCTTGGGGCGGCAACTCCGTTTCCGAAAACGTTGGCGTGAAGCATCTTATCAACATCAAGACCGTCGCAATAAGGAGAGAAAACATGCTTTGGTTCAGAGCACCGCAAAAGGTATATATCAAGAAGGGCTGCTTGCCCGTCGCTCTTGACGAGCTGAAAAACGTCATGGGCAAAAAGAAAGCGTTTATCGTGACCGATAGTTTCTTGTACAACAACGGTTACACAAAACCCATCACCGACAAACTCGATGAAATGGGCATCCAACACACCACGTTCTTTGACGTCGCTCCCGATCCGACGCTCGCATGCGCAAAAGAAGGTGCGGCACAAATGAAAGCGTTCAAGCCCGACTGCATCATCGCTCTCGGCGGCGGCTCTGCAATGGACGCAGGCAAGATCATGTGGGTTATGTACGAGCATCCCGAAGTTGACTTCATGGATATGGCGATGCGCTTTATGGACATCAGAAAGAGAGTGTACACCTTCCCCAAGATGGGCGAAAAGGCATACTTCATCGCAATCCCGACTTCTGCAGGTACAGGCTCCGAAGTGACTCCGTTTGCGGTTATCACCGACGAAAAGACGGGCGTCAAATATCCGCTCGCTGACTACGAACTTTTGCCGAACATGGCAATCATCGACGCAGACTTCCACATGAGCGCGCCGAAGGGACTCACCGCAGCCAGCGGCATCGACGCAGTCACGCACGACCTTGAAGCAATCGCGGCAATGCTCGCAACCGATTACACCGATTCTCTTGCAATGCGTTCGCTCAAGATGATATTCGAATATCTCCCCAGAGCTTACGACAACGGTCCCAACGATCCCGAGGCAAGAGAGAAGATGGCAAACGCGGCAACTATGGCAGGTATGGCATTTGCAAACGCGTTCCTTGGCGTGTGCCACTCCATGGCTCACAAGCTCGGCGCATTCCATCATCTCCCGCACGGTGTTGCAAACGCGCTCATGATTGACGAAGTGCTCCGCTTCAACGCAAGCGAAACTCCGAGAAAGATGGGTACGTTCCCGCAATACGGTTATCCGCACACCCTTGCAAGATACGCAGAAGTTGCAGATTATCTCGGCATCAAGGGCAAAAACGACAAAGAAAAACTCAACAACCTTATCAAGGCTATTGACGAGCTCAAAGCAAGAGTGGGCATCAAACCCACCATCAAGGACTACGTGCCCGATGAGAAAGACTTCCTCGATCGTCTTGACGCAATGGTTGAACAAGCATTTGACGACCAATGCACCGGTGCAAACCCCAGATACCCGCTTATGAGCGAGATCAAACAAATGTATCTCAACGCTTACTACGGCAAACACGTCGAAGTGTGAGCGTGAAAATATAAGGAGAAACTTATGAATCTTGACAGAATCATAGCCGTAAGAACCAACAAAACGGTCTATCGCGATGGCGACAACTGCGTGAAACTCTTTGACGAAGACTTCTCGAAAGTGGACGTGCTCAACGAGGCTCTCAACCAAGCGAGAGTGGAAGAGACGGGACTCAACGTGCCAAAAATCATCGAAGTCACCAAGATCGACGGCAAATGGGCTATCGTGTCCGAGTTTATCAAGGGCAAGACTCTTGACAGACTTATGCAAGAAAACCCCGACAAGAAAGACGAATATCTCGAAAAATTCGTTGATCTCCAAATTCTCGTTCAGTCCAAAAAATGCCCGTTGCTCACAAAACTTCGCGACAAAATGAACAGAAAAATCAACCTTACCGATCTTGACGACGCAGTGAAGTACGAGCTCCACACAAGACTCGAAGGCATGCCCAAGCACAACAAACTCTGCCACGGCGACTTCAACCCGTCCAATATCATCATCACCGACGAAGGCGAGGCGTATTTCCTTGACTGGTCGCACGCAACGCAAGGCAACGCGTCCGCGGACGTGGCAAGAACCTACTTGCTTTTCGTGCTTGCAGGCGATGTGGAAACCGCCGAGAAATATCTCGACTTGTTCTGCGAAAAGAGCCACACCGAGAAGAAGTACGTGCAAAAATGGATGCCTATCGTCGCCGCGTCTCAATCCGTCAAGGGCAATGCTCAAGAGCGTGACTTCCTTATGACGTGGGTTGACGTTGCAGAATTCCAATAAAACCAAAAGGGAATATAGATTATTATGAGAGTTACAGTATGTATCGGCAGCTCCTGCCATATCAAAGGCTCACGTCAAGTGGTCGAACAATTGCAAAATCTTATCGCCGAAAACAATCTCAAAGACAAGGTTGAGCTCGGCGGCACGTTCTGCATGGGCAAATGCCAACAAGGCGTGTGCGTCAGCGTGGACGATGCGTTTTTCTCGGTTTCGCCCGAAACAACGCAAGAGTTCTTTGACAAAGAGATACTTGCAAGATTATAATTGAGATATGATTATCGTACAAATATGCGTTGGCAGCGCTTGTCACATTAAAGGCTCGCAGGACATCGTGGAGATGTTCAAGGCGGAGATCGAAAATCGCCATCTCGAAGACGAGATTATTCTCGCAGGCAGTTTTTGCCTTGGCAAATGCAATCGAGTGGGAGTGACGGTGTCTGTCAACGACGACGTGTACGTCGGAATCACCAAAGAAGGCTTTTCGGAGTTCTTCAAAGAACACGTTTTGCCGCTGGTTGACGCCGACAGGAGTTGATATGGATTGTCTTACCTTGAAGAAATCAAACTGCAAAAACTGCTACAAATGCATTCGTCATTGCCCCGTAAAAGCCATACGCTTTTCGGGCAACCAAGCCCACATCATAGGCGACGAATGCATTTTGTGCGGTCACTGCTTTGTGGTTTGCCCCCAAAACGCAAAAGAGATTGTCAACGAAACGGAAAAAGCAAGAGTGCTTATCAATTCGGGAGACCCGGTGTACGTGTCTCTCGCTCCGTCTTTTATTGCCAATTATGAAGGCGTGGGCATCGGCGCAATGAGAGATGCGCTCAAACAACTCGGATTTGCCGACGTTGAAGAGACCGCTCTCGGCGCAACCGTCGTCAAAAACGAATACGAAAGACTTTTGAGAGAAGAAAAGCGCGATATCGTCATATCGTCTTGCTGTCACACGGTCAATCTTCTCATCCAAAAGTATTTCCCCAACGAATTGCCCTATCTTGCGGACGTGCTTTCGCCCATGCAGGCGCATTGCGCGGACATCAAAAAAAGACACCCCGGCGCAAAAACCGTGTTTATAGGACCTTGCGTTGCAAAAAAAGACGAGGCGTCGCACTATCAAGGCATCGTTGACGCCGTACTTACTTACGAAGAATTGACAGAGTGGCTCAACAAAGAAGGCATCACGCTCAAACACGAAGTGGACGACACAGAGGAGAGCAGAGCAAGATTCTTCCCAACAACGGGCGGTATTCTCAAAACAATGAGCCTTGACGCGCCCGGCTACGACTATATGGCGATCGACGGCATAGAAAACTGCATTTCCGCACTCAAAGACATCGAGCAAGGCAATATACATCACGCCTTCATCGAGATGTCGTCTTGCGTTGGCAGTTGCGTTGGCGGACCGGTTATGGAAAAATACCATCCGTCGCCCGTCAGAGAGTATCTCGCCGTGGCAAACTATGCGGGCAAGAAAGATTTCAAGGTGGATCAACCCGATCAAACAGAGATAAGAAAGCACTTTACGTTTATCGAACGCGAGCGTAAGATGCCCACCGAAGAAGAGATCGCAAGTGCATTGCGCCAGATGGGCAAGACGAGCAAACGCGATGAGCTCAACTGCGGAAGTTGCGGCTACAACACTTGCAGAGAAAAGGCAATCGCCATCTGTCAAGGCAAGGCGGAAGTGTCCATGTGCTTGCCTTTCTTGAAAGACAAGGCGGAAGGCTTCTCGGATAGAATCGTCAACAACACGCCCAACGGAATCATTGTGCTTAATGACGCTTTTGAAGTGCAGCAGATCAACAATGCCGCAAGAAAGATCATGAACATCCGCTCATCGTCCGACGTTTTGGGCGAAAACGTGGTGCGTATCATGGATCCCAAAGTTTTCTACGAAGTGCAGAAACGCAAGTTTAACGTGCACAATCGCAGACTTTATCTTGCCGAATACAAGAGATATATCGAACTTACCGTCATCTATGACAACGACAACCACTTGTACATCGGCATCATGCGCGACATCACCGACGAAGAAAACGAGAGAGAAAAGAAAGAAAGCATTTCAAAACAAACGATAGAGACTGCCGACAAGGTTGTGGACAAGCAGATGCGCATCGTTCAAGAGATCGCGTCGTTGCTCGGAGAGACTGCGGCGGAGACCAAAATCGCGTTGACCAAATTGAAGGAGTCTATCAAAGATGAATGATTTGTGTGCCGATATCGGCTACAAAAGCATAAATCACGTTGGCGAGCAGCTGTGCGGCGACCACGTGGACATCGTCAATCAGGGCGAAGATTCCACGGTTATCGTGCTTGCGGACGGGCTGGGCAGCGGAGTGAAGGCGAGCATCCTTTCAACGCTCACGAGCAAGATCATTTCCACCATGATGGCGGAAGGGTTGACGCTTGAAGATTGCGTTGAAACCATTGCCGCCACTTTGCCTATATGCTCGGTGCGCGGCGTGGCGTATTCAACCTTCACAATCGTGCATCTTGTAGACAACAGAGAGGCGGAACTTATACAATACGACAATCCGCAAATCATTCTCATCCGTGACGGACAAAACTATGAGTATCCGCGCACAGAGATGATAATCGGCGGAAAGAAAATCTACAAATCAACGGTCACGTTGCTTGAAAACGACATATTCGTGCTTATGAGCGACGGCTGTCCGCATGCAGGGCTCGGCGTTTCCTACAACTTCGGTTGGAAGAGAGAAGACATCGTGTCCTTTATGGAAAGCATCAGCATGGTGGGATACACCGCAAAGACGTTGTCCACCATTCTCGTTGACGAGTGCAACAAGCTCTACGGCAACAAACCCGGCGACGACACCACCGCGTGCGTCATCCGCATCCGCAAGCGCGAGCCTATGAACATACTTTTCGGCCCGCCGTCCAATCCCGACGATTGCGACAGAATGATGTCTTTGTTCTTCTCCAAGGAAGGCAAGCATATCGTTTGCGGCGGCACGACGTCGTCCATAGCGGCAAAGTATCTCGGCAAACCCTGCCGAGCCACGCTCAACTTCGAAGCCCCGGACGTTCCGCCCATTTCGGAAATAGAAGGGGTGGATCTCGTCACCGAAGGCGTCATCACCGTCAACAAAGTGTTGACCTATGCCAAGGACTATCTCAGCGACAACGAGAGTTATTCGCAATGGAGTTTCAAGCGTGACGGCGCGTCATTGATGGCAAGACTGCTCTTTGAAGAGGCAACGGATATCAACTTCTTTGTGGGACGCGCAATCAACCCCGCTCACCAAAACCCCGATTTGCCAATCAATTTCAGCATCAAGATGAACCTTGTCAAAGAGCTGAGCGAGTGCTTGACAAAGATGGGCAAGCGAGTGAAAGTGGCGTATTTTTGATCTTGCTTTGCAAGCCGAAAAAACTTGCAAAAATCGACAAAAATCGCAAAAATCCGCAAATTTTGCAATCAAAACAAAAAGTTTTTGAGAAATTTGCACAAAATACGCAAAATATCGTTGCTTTATATTAAATATAGTATATAATGCAACACAGCATACAAAAAAGAAAAGATAGGTGTAGATATGAGAATTTTCGACACAAAAGTTCAACATCTCAAATACAAAGTGCTTCGCGAAGTGGCAAAAGAAGCATGGGATGGCAAGCTCGGCGAGACTGCCATCGACATCCCCAAACGCATCGTGCCCGGCAAAATCCCCACCATGCGTTGTTGCGTGTACAAAGAGCGCGCCATTTTGACAGAGCGCGTCAAGCTCGCAATGGGCGGCAACAAAGAAAATCCCAACGTCATCGAAGTCATCGACATCGCTTGCGACGAGTGCCCTATGGGCGGCTATGAAGTGACGCAAGCTTGCCGCGGCTGCTTGGCGCATCGTTGCGAAGACGTGTGCAAGTTCGGCGCAATCACGCTTGACGCTCAACACGTTGCGCATATCGACAAATCCAAGTGCAAAGAGTGCGGCGCATGCGCAAAAGTCTGCCCGTACAGCGCAATCATCAATCACAAACGTCCTTGCGAAAACGCTTGCAAGGTCAAAGCCATCACCATGGACGAAAACCGCGCGGCAAAAATCGACAACTCCAAGTGCATCGAATGCGGAGCATGCGTATATCAATGCCCGTGGGGAGCAATCTCGGACAAGTCGTTCATTCTCAACGTCATCGACCTTATCAAAAATAGCGAAAACAACACCAAATACAAGCTCTATGCGGTGGTTGCTCCGTCCATTTCCAGCCAATTTACCTACGCAAAACTCGGTCAAGTGATCACGGGGCTCAAAAAACTCGGATTCTACACGGTGGTCGAGGCTGCACTCGGCGCGGATATGGTACTGCTCGAAGAAGGCAAAGAGCTTGCTCAAAAAGGTTTCCTTACAAGCTCGTGCTGCCCGGCGTTTGTGTCCTACATCAAGAAGAACTTCCCGACGCTCGTGCCGTACATCTCGCACAATCTTTCGCCGATGGGCATGATCTCCAAGTATATTAAGGACACCACTCCCGATGCAAAAGTGGTCTTTATCGGACCTTGCACCGCAAAGAAAGCCGAGATTATGGACGAAAAAGTGAAACCGTACGTGGATGCGGTCATCACGTTTGAAGAGTTGCAAGCTCTGTTTGACAGCAAAGACTTTGACATCACCACGCTTGAAGAAGGCGTGCTTGACAATGCGTCGTACTTTGGACGTATCTTTGCAAGAAGCGGCGGACTCAGCGATTCTTTGAAAGAGTCTTTGAAGGAACAAAACATAGATTTCGATCTCAAATCTTGCGCCTGCGACGGCATCGAGCAGTGCAAGATCGCGCTCATGAAGAAGAGCAAAAACATCGGTGACGTCAACTTCATCGAAGGTATGGCTTGCGTGGGCGGTTGCATAGGCGGCGCAGGTTGCCTCACTCACGGCGAGAAGAACAAAGCCGAAGTTGACAAATACGGACAAGAAGCTCTTGAAAAGACCATTCTTGACGCTGTGTCCGTGCTCAAATAAGCTCCCTATTATTTTTTCTTTTGAAAGAGCCGCTTTTCTCCCTACTTGTTTTTGCGGCTCTTTCTTTTTGCCAAAAAATTGCGATTTGCTCAAAATATAGCGATAGAATGTCGATTTACTTGTCGAAATATAAAAAATCCGATATTGACAACAAGTGTGCAAAATTGTACAATAAACTATATAAATCGTTGGCGTTTTCGCCGCATCGAAGGTGTTTATGCAAAAGAAAATAGTATGCGTTTTTGCGCTTGTCGTTGTCCTGACTCTTGCAATGGGGACATTTGTCGCTTGCAACGGTCAGTTGCCGTCCACGTTTGAAATGCCCGAGGGCTCTCGTCCCGACAAGGCGAGTTTGTTCAGCGCGCAAGACGTTGCGGCAATCAACGCCGCTATGCAAGTAGGCGCAACGCAAGAGCAGAAAAAAGAAGCTGTGATGACGCTGTTTTCCACCGCCAATTCCAGCCGCATAAACACTCCTTTGTCGCTTGTGGTGCAAGAGAGCGACGCAGGCATATCTCTCGGTAGTGTTCTCATGCATTCTTTCAATCTGAGAAACGGCGACAAGTGGTATTATCAACTCGCAACGTCCGTCAAGACGGATTCTGCGTTTTTCGACGCAATTCTTGCGGCAACCGCAGGGTATCTCAAAGTCGGATATTCGACGGGCGACGGAAATTATTATTATTTCGGCAAACTCGGCCCGCAATTCAAATGCGATTGCTCCATTCCCACCTTTCCGTACGCCACATTTGTCATTCCCGTTGACGAAAACGCAAAACCCGAAGATAAACCTTTTGCGAACGCAATGACGCTTCAAGAGTTCAATTCAACTCTCAACGTGTTGAATTCCATACACGAGATCAACAATATGGACTTTTGCAAGGAGATCATAGCGGACGATCCCGTTATCACGTTTGAAAACGGCGTGTACAATGTCGCTTTTGCGGTGGATACGCTCAATGCCGATCCTGTCTTGCTTGAAAAGTGGTACGCTATGCCGCAAAAGGATATGCAGGTGGGCGGACAAAGCATCAACAAATACAATTCCTACACCGCCGTTCTCGAGGTGTGGGACAACGGATATGCCAAGTCTTTTGAGTCGCATGCGGACAGGGACGCAGGCATGGCGAGCGGAAAACCCGTGGATAGATATACGTATATTTGGGAAAAGAGCGACATCATGGCTCTTCTCAAACAGGATCAATCCATAGACGACGTGAAGTCATTGATGTTGCGTGACGTTGAAGATTATATCGACTATTACAGCAATCCCGAGTTTGTGGACAAAGAGCTCGGAGTGCTTGAAATTGTCGGCATAGTGTTGCTTGTGCTTGTCATTGTGGCAATCGTTTTGACTGTGACGATAGAAGTGCTTGTCAAGAAGGGCAAATTGCCAAAAATCGCCGCTCGCAGAGCCAAGAAAAAGGCAAAACGTCTTGCGAAAAAGCAGGCAAGAAAAGACAAAAAACTCGGTGTTGCACCTGCCTGCGAAGATACGGACGGCATACTTTTAGCAGACGAAGGCACGGGCGATATAACCGTATCGATTGAAGAAGATCAAGGTGACGGCGAGCAATAGGTTTGTGACGTAAAAAGCTGCGGTGAAAAAACTTAAACCGCAAAAACAATGCGATAGATGCGCGAAAAAGCGAATTTTGTGACGTGAAAATCGTCCAAGCAGACAAGAAAAGAGATAATTGCATGCCTCGGCGTGCAATTATTTTTGCGATTAGGTCTTTTTTTCTTTGTCAATATGTAGTATAATATACTTCAGCAAAAAACCGCGCGCCTTGCGTGCGCGAAGATAAAGGGGTTAATTTTTATGAGAATGTACGACATTATCCGCAAAAAACGCGACGGCGGAGAGCTTACAACGCAAGAGATAAAGTTTTTCATCGACGGATACGTAAAGGGCGAGATTCCCGACTATCAGGCGTCGGCTTTGCTCATGGCGATCTTTTTCAATGGCATGAATTTCCAAGAGACCGCCGATCTTACGTTTGCCGTGCGTGACTCTGGACAACGTCTTGATTTTTCGGCAATCAAGGGCATTCGCGTTGACAAGCACTCCACGGGCGGCGTGGGTGACAAGACAAGCCTTGTGGTTGCGCCGCTTGTTGCGTCTTTGGGCGTGAAAGTGGCAAAGATGAGCGGACGCGGACTCGGACATACGGGCGGCACGATTGACAAGCTCGAAGCAATCCCCGGGTTTAGAACAGACCTTTCCGAAGAAGAATTTTTGAACAACGTCAACCAAATCGGCGTGTGTATCGTGGGACAAAACAAGGATCTCGCGCCTGCCGACAAGAAGTTGTACGCACTTCGTGACGTCACGGCAACGGTGGACAGTCTTCCGCTTGTGGTATCGTCCATTATGGGCAAAAAACTTGCCGCCGACGACGATTGCATCGTGCTTGACGTCAAGACGGGCAGCGGCGCGTTTGCAAAATCGCTCGAAGACAGCCGCACGCTTGCAAAGGTGATGGTGGACATCGGCAAACAAGCGGGCAAAAAGATGCTTGCGCTCATCACGGATATGGACAGACCGCTCGGCAACGCAATCGGCAACACGCTCGAAGTGAAAGAGGCTATCGACACTCTCAACGGTCACGGCCCTGAAGATTTCACCGAGATCTGCGTCATTCTTGCCACAAACATGCTCTATCTTGCGGGCAAAGGCAGCATGGAAGAGTGTGAAAATATGGTCAAGGCGGCAATCGCCGACAAGCGCGCGCTCGACACGTTCAAGAAAATGGTCGTTGCGCAAGGCGGCGACGTGAGTTTTATCGATAATCCCGACAAATTTGCGACCGCTCCGCACAAGAGAAGCGTCAAGGCGCAAAAGAGCGGATATATCCACCACGTTGACACCGAAGGTTACGGCATATCCAGCCTTTTGCTCGGCGCGGGCAGAAACACAAAGGAAGAAAACATAGACTTTGCCGCCGGCATCGTTCTAAAAAAGAAGACGGGCGACTACGTCAAAGAAGGCGAAGAATTGTGCGTGATGTACACCTCGGACGAAAAGAGATTTGACGGGGCGGTCAACAAGTTCTATGAATCCACCGTGATTTTGAGCGACGAGCCGAAAAAGAGACCGCTCGTGCTTGACAGAGTGGAATAAACTCGGCACGGAATGCACTCTGTGTCGCAGATACTCTGTGTGGCATACACTTGGTGCTACATACACTCGGTGTGCATAAACTCGGCGCAGTATAACTCAATCAAAAACAAAAAATGCGCGATATTTGGATAAAAATGCCGATTTTCTCGGATTTTTGGCGGAATTTCGGCACAATCGCGCGCATTTGGCAATAAAAACAACAATAAGTATCGGAAACACAAATGGCGAAATTGTATTTTAAGTTCGGAGCAATGGGCTGTTCAAAGACGGCGCAAGCACTCATCACAAAGTTCAATTATGAAGAGCGCGGCATGAAGGTGCTTCTTTTGAAGCCCGCAGTTGACAATCGCGACGGCGAAACAATCACAAAATCTCGCATAGGTTTGCAAGCGCAAGCCCTTGCCGTCAGAGATGACGAAGATTTGAATGCATTATACAAGCGCGCATACTCGGCGTGCAACGTGGTCATCGTTGACGAATGTCAATTTTTGACGCCCGAACAGGTTGACCAATTGGGACAAATCGTGATAGACTTCAACGTTCCGGTGCTTTGCTTTGGGCTTGCAACCGATTTCACCACGCACATGTTCCCGGGAAGTAAACGCCTTTTTGAGATTGCCGAATCCATAAGCGAGATCAAATCCGTGTGCAAGTGCGGCGCAAAAGCCACCGTCAACGCACGTATGGACGATCACGGCAACATCGTCTTCAAGGGAGAACAAGTGTGTCTTGGCGGCAACGATCGCTACATTGCTATGTGCAGAAAGTGCTGGCTCAAGAAAAAAGCCGAGCAAGAAGCCAAGGGCTTGTATTTGTAAGGAGCGAAAATGAGCAGTATCGTCATAGGCATAGCAGGCGGCACGGGCAGCGGCAAAACCACTCTCGCAAAAAGGATTCACAAAGCGTTTGGCAAAGACAGCGTCATGCTCAGCATGGACTGCTATTACAAGGACAACGGCGATATGCCGTATGAAGAGCGTTGCAAGATCAACTACGATCATCCCGATTCGCTCGATATGGACTTGCTTGTGGAGCATATTGAAAAGCTCAAACGCGGCGAAACGATATATCATCCCACCTACGATTTTTCCACACACTCTCGCTGCGACGAATGGATAGAAACAAAAAGCGCGAAAGTGGTCATCATCGAAGGTATCATGGCATTTCAAAACCCGAAAATCGTCAAGATGCTTGACATCAAGATATACGTTGACACGGACGCGGACGTGAGAATCATAAGACGTATCTTGCGCGACGTGAACGAGAGAGGCAGAAGTCTTGACTCGGTTGTCAAACAGTATCTCACCACGGTCAAGCCGATGCACGAGCATTTCATCGAGCCGAGCAAGCGTCTTGCCGACGTCATAGTGCCCGAAGGCGGACACAACAACGTTGCATACGACATGATCGTCAACGCAATCATGCGCCGAATTGCCACCGAGCAATAAACATACGGCAGAAAAGCGAACGGCGGGGATTTGCGATAAAACACGATAAGTGTTGCAATTGCGCCGAAAAATGCAAAAAACGAGCGAAAGCCGCCGAAAATGCCTGCGATAAGGTGATACAAAAACACGATATGTGTTGCGTGGCAGTGCAAATCAATAATAAACAAGTAAAAACACGAAATGTGTATTGATGTATGACAAAGCAAAAAACGGAAAGAAAACGATAAGGGAAAAAAGAAAATGAATTGCACAATTAAGATTTCCGAAGAAGTGAAAAAAGCGATAGCGGACGGCAAACCTGTGGTTGCGCTTGAATCGACAATCATATCTCACGGCATGCCTTATCCCAAGAACGTGGAAACCGCGCTACTTGTGGAAAAGACGGTGAGAGACAACGGCGTAATCCCTGCAACGATTGCAATCATACAAGGCGTGATAACCGTCGGTTGCTCAAAAGAAGAAATCGAGCATCTCGGCAAGGCGGGGTTGTCTGTCACAAAAACGTCAAGACGTGACGTGCCGTTTGTCGTGTCAAAGGGGCTTGACGGAGCGACAACGGTTGCGACAACGATGATGTTTGCAGCAATGGCAGGCATCAAGGTGTTTGCCACGGGCGGCATCGGCGGCGTGCATAGGGGAGCGGAAACGACAATGGATATATCCGCCGACCTTGAAGAACTTGCAAGAACGCCCGTCAACGTGGTGTGCGCCGGCGCAAAGAGCATACTCGACTTGGGACTTACCCTTGAATATCTCGAAACAAAGGGCGTTGCTGTTGTGGGATACGGCACGGACGAATTGCCTGCGTTTTTCACGTCAAAGAGCGGATACAAGCTCACTCAGCGTATGGACACGGCAAGTGAAGTGGCAAGCGCAATCTATGCAAAAGACGCGCTTTCGCTTGGCGGTGGTATGCTGATATGCAATCCTATCCCCGAGGAGTATTCCATGGACGCGGACTACATCGAAAGCGTCATAAAGCAAGCGGTGAAAGAAGCGGACGAAAAGGGCGTCAAGGGCAAGGACATCACGCCGTTTTTGCTTGACAAAATCCAAAAAATCACGGGCGGCGAGAGCCTTGAAAGCAACATAAAACTTGTGCTTAACAATGCTGTCGTGGCATCAAAAATTGCGCTGGAGCTGTCAAAACTCGGCAAATAACGGCAAAAATCGCCGCAAAAAATGCCTAAAAACCACTGCACAAGCGATTGGCAGGAAATTTGGCGAATAAATATATACAAAAAACTGCAAATAAACATAAATATAGACAAAAATTACAAAGTTGAAATACAAAGCAAAATATCAACAAAAAGGAAGGATACAATTATGGACGTGAAAACCATTCTCAGCAAATGCGACCACACTTTGCTTGCGCAGACTGCGACTTGGCAAGATATAAAGGCGATTTGCGACGACGGCATGAAGTATCGCACGGCATCGGTGTGCATCCCCCCGTGCTATGTCAAACAGGCAAAAGAATACGTGGGCGATGGGCTTGCAATTTGCACCGTCATCGGCTTCCCGAACGGCTACAACACCACGGCGGTGAAGGAGTTTGAAACAATCGACGCACTCAAAAACGGTGCGGACGAGATCGATATGGTCATCAACATCGGCGCGCTCAAAGCAGGGGACGACGAATACGTGTTAAATGAAATCAAGACGCTCAAAAAAGCGTGCGGCGACAAGATCTTGAAGGTCATCATCGAGACTTGCCTTTTGACTGACGACGAGAAGGTGAAAATGTGCCATATCGTCACCGAGGCGGGCGCGGATTTCATCAAGACGTCCACGGGCTTTTCAACGTCGGGCGCAACGTTTGCCGACATCAAGCTGTTCTCGGAAAACATTGGCGAGGGCGTAAAGATGAAGGCGGCAGGCGGCATATCGTCCATGGCAGACGCAGAGGAGTTTATAAGACTCGGCGCAGAAAGACTTGGCACAAGCCGCATCGTGAAAATCGTCAAAAAGCAAGAAGCGGAAGACGGCTCGTATTGAGAATAGAGCAAAGACGCAACAGCGCTCAATGCCTTGAAAAAGGGCAGGGAGCGACGTGTGAAAATGTGAGCAAGCAAGAAAAAAGTCTTGTGAACAAGTGAGCAATCAAGGCGACAAAGTCTTGTGAAATATGCGAATATGTGCATATACGATTTGACAAAAAATCACGTATGCAAATATGCGCAAACTTGCCAAAACGAGAGTTTATGCACACAAAAGCATATATACAACTGTCGATTTGGCAAACAAAATAAATTTACGGAGAAAAATTATGGCAGTTCCAACCCCACACATAACAGCAAAACTCGGCGATTTCGCAGATACCGTGCTTATGCCGGGCGATCCCCTTCGCGCAAAGTTTATCGCGGAGAATTTCCTTGAAGACGCGGTGCTTGTCAACAACGTGCGCGGAGTCAACGGCTATACGGGCTTTTACAAATGCAAGCGCGTTTCCGTGATGGCATCGGGCATGGGGCAACCCTCGATCGGCATCTATTCGTATGAGCTTTTCAACTTCTATGACGTGAAAAACATCATTCGTATCGGCTCGTGCGGCTCTTTTGACAAGGACTTGCACGCAAGAGACATCATCATCGCAATGGGCGCATGCACCAACGGAAACTATGCGATGCAATACAATCTCCCCGGCACGTTCTGCCCCATTGCAGACTTCGATCTCGTGCGCAGAGCAGCAGAGCTTTGTGAGCAAAAAGGCGTAAATTTCAAGGTGGGCAACATCTTCTCGTCCGACATTTTCTACGACGACGCAAACAGCGGTATGGAATGGGCAAAGATGGGTGTTCTCGGCGTGGAAATGGAATCCGCAGCACTCTATTGCAATGCGGCAAGAGCGGGCAAAAAGGCTCTTTGTATCTGCACGGTCAGCGACAGCTTTATCTATCCCGAAGAGAACACAACGGCAGAAGAAAGACAAAATTCGTTCACCAAAATGATGGAAATCGCGCTCGAACTTGCGTGAAATTGTGACAACAAAAACACGTAAACAGGCGCAATAAACGCAAATATTGCAAAACGCACAACATTTTTCATTTGACAATCGGCATATAGGCGTGGCTTTTTGCCGACAAAAAGGAGAATTATGAGCAAAAGAGTTTTTATTATCGTGCTTGACAGCTGCGGTTGCGGCGAAATGCCCGACGCGCACCTTTGGCACGACGAAGGCAGCAATACGCTGGGCGTTATAAGAAAAGATCCGCACTTTTCTTGCCCCAATCTCGTGGATTTGGGCTTGTTCAACATAGACACGGTGGGCGGCGGAGTGGCAAACCCGAAAGGCAGTTTCGCACGTATGAAAGAGACATCGATGGGCAAGGACACCACAATCGGACATTGGGAAATTGCGGGCATCATCTCACCAAAGCCGCTTCCGACCTATCCCGACGGATTCCCCAAAGAAGTCATTGATGAGTTTGAAAGATGTACGGGGCGCAAAACGCTTTGCAACAAGCCGTACTCGGGCACGGAAGTGATCAAGGACTACGGCAAAGAGAGTGTGGAAACGGGCGCGCTTATCGTATACACGTCTGCCGACAGCGTGTTTCAAATCGCCGCGCACGAAGATGTCGTGCCGGTTGAGCAGTTGTACAAGTATTGCGAAATCGCGCGCGAGATGTTGCAGGGCGAACACGGTGTGGGCAGGGTGATCGCTCGCCCGTTCAACGGCGAATGGCCGTACACTCGCACCCCCAACAGACACGATTTTTCGCTTGTTCCGCCGCATACGACCATGCTTGACGTGCTAAAATCAAACGGACTTGCTACCATATCCGTTGGCAAAATATACGACATTTTCGCAGGCAAAGGCGTGAGTGAGTCCAACCGCACCACAAGCAATACAAACGGCATGGAAGTGACGCTCGACATCCAAAAACGCGATTTTGAAGGGCTTTGCTTTGTCAATCTCGTGGATTTCGATATGAAGTACGGCCATCGCAACGACATCGCAGGTTATGCCAACGCCATGACGGAATTTGACGTGCAACTCGGCCGGTTTTTGCCCGAGATGCAAGACGACGACGTGCTTATCATCACGGCGGATCACGGCTGCGATCCCTCAACTCCGTCCACCGACCACTCGCGCGAATACGTGCCGATGATAATTTGCGGCAAGCATATCAAGAGCGGCGTCAATCTCGGCACTCGTCCCACTTTTGCGGACATCAGCGCAACGGTGCTGGACTATCTCGGGGTTGACAAACAGGATACGAAAGGCGAGAGTTTCCTTGCCGACGTGCTTGAAAAATGACGGAGAGAGTTATGACGGACTTCAAACAACTCATGAGCCTTGCCGACGATATGCGTGCTTTTTCGCACGCGCCGTACTCCGATTTCAGAGTGGGGGCGGCTCTTGTGGGCAAGAGCGGAAAAATTTATACAGGTTGCAACATCGAGAATGCGGCTTTCTCGCCCACGATATGCGCAGAACGCACGGCTTTTGCCAAGGCGGTCAGCGAAGGTGAGAAAGAGTTTGAGTGCATTGCGATTGTCGGCGGAAGAAGCGGCGAAAGATCTCAAAAGTGCGCTCCTTGCGGAGTGTGCCGCCAAGTCATGTCCGAGTTTTGCGGCGATGACTTCAAGGTGATTCTCGGCACTCCCGACCACTTTGACGTGTACACGCTAAAAGACTTGTTGCCGCTCACCTTCACAAGCAAAGAGCTGTGAGCAACAGGTGGCAGTGAACAATCGAGAGCCGTGAGCATTTGAGATCTGAACGACTGAAAAGTGTTTATAGAAAAAAGATGAAAGCGATCGCAATATGCGGTCGCTTTCAAATAATGGAGATGAAGATTATAGTCTGTTTGCGGTTTGCCGGTTTTGCAAATCTTATTTGTTGGCGTTGAGAGTGGCAAACGCTTTTTTGTTTTGTTTGTACAGCGATTTGAACACTTCAAATCCTTTGTCATAAACTTGCTCTTTCAGCGCAAAGTCGGGTGTAAACGTACGTTTTGCAGGGATAAACTCCTTGATTTGTTCAAAAGACGGAATCAAGCCCATGCCCACGCCCACGCATGCCGCTGCTCCCACCGCGCCGATGTTTTGCGGATTTTCGACTGTTTCGATGACGTGTCCCGTGATGTCGGCAAGCACTTGGCAAGTGAAGTCGGACAGCGCGCCGCCACCCACAAAACGTATCAAGTCCGACGGCTTGACCTTCTTTGCGGACGCTTCCAGCATCCAACGCTTGTGATAGCAGATGCCTTCGAGCACCGCGCGGATAAGCTCGGTTTTGCCTGTTTCAAGGCTGATGTTGAAAAACATACCTCTTGCGTTTGGATCTTCAAACGGGCAGCGATTGCCGTGCAACCACGGTGTGAAAATCACTCCGCCGCTTCCCGGGGGAATCTTGCCCACGATGTCCGTCATGTACGAGAAAAGCGAGAGATATTTGTGCTCCAAATCTTCGGTGACGTGCTTTTTATGTATGTATATGCCGCATTCGTCAAGGGCGATGTGGTCTTTCACCCACTCAAAGCATTTGCCCGACGTTTCAAGCTCGGCAAAATAGTTGTATTTGCCAGGTTGCGCCGCAACGATTGCCGCAATCATGGACGATACGTCCACCTGCGGCTTGTCGGTGATCGTGCCCACCCAGCCCGAAGTGCCGCTGTATATATGCGTGTCGCCGACGGCTGTCGAGCCTGCGCCCACGCCGATAAGGTTTGCGTCCATGCCGCCGCCAAACACCTTTATGCCTTTTACAAGTCCAAGCTCCGCCGCGGCTTGCTCGGTGAGTTCACCCGCGCAGTCCGTGGACGCGATAAGGCGGGGAAGGTGCTTGGGATCGATGCCGAACATATTGCACATTTTCTTGCTTATGCGCTTGTTTTTCAAGTCGTAGAGCATCGTGCCGAATGCCGAGTCGTGCGTCATGACAAACTCGCCCGTCATGCGAGCGATGAGATATTCCTTGACGTCAAGCCACTTGTAGACGCGCTCGAAGTTGCTCGGCTCGTTGTTTTTCAGCCAAAGGTATTTCCACAGCGGATCTTTTACGCTGAGCGGCGCAGCACCCGTGATTGCAAGGGAAGTGAGCAGTCTTACAACGTTTGCGCCCTCTATCCGCAAGCCGAATTTCAAGCCGTCTTTGATCTCTTTTGTGGCGCGCTGATCCATATAGCTGAACGCTCTATGCACCGGCTCGCCGTCCCTGTCCACAAGCACAAGACCTTGCGCCTGCGAGCAGAAGGATATGCCTTCCACTTGCTCGGGCTTGATTGCGGAATCGGCAAAAATGCGGCGAGTTGTGGATTTCATTGCGTCCCACCACTCGTTCGGATCTTGCTCCGCGCCGCCGTTGTCAAGCACGTATAGGCGGTAGCCCGCCGATGCCGAAGATATTATGCGTATGCTCTTATCGATCTCGATAAGGCAAGTTTTCACGCCTGTTGTGCCTATGTCGTATGCAAGAACAAATTTGCCCATATACCACCTTATAATCTGTATAGCACAATTATACCACACGCTCGAAAGCCTGTAAATATACAACTTTTGCAAATTTTTTGCTCATACGGCGCAAAATCCATACAAAACGAGCCAAATGTGGTGGTTTTTCGTTGCAAAAGAAAGGTTTTTATCGATAAAAGCGTATCGGCAAGGCGATTTGAAAAATAAAAATTGTCGAAAAAGATATGTCACGCTAGGCGCGCCGCTTTGATTGCAAGCACGATCGGGGGAGTAAGGAAAGAAAACACCAAAATCTCCACAAGGAAGTTCAGACTGAACCATGCCAAAACGTATTCCACGGTGACGATTGTGTTTTGCGCGATGTACGTGCCGTTGAAGAAAATCAGCGTGAATATCGCAACGAAAACAGTGTTGGTGACAACCCCGAGAGCCGCCGACAACGTATATATTGCTTGATTGATCGCGCAGTCTTTGATCGCACGGCTCTTCTTTGACGAGCGTTTGGAGTGTTTGTCGCTATGCTCGATTATTTGTGTGTTTTCAACGCTGTTTGCCGCTGTTTGATTGATTGCAACGTCTTCGCCGTCAAGGGCAATCTCGGACTTCTCGGCGTCGAAATCTTCTTGATAGGAAGTCTCGCGCACGTACTCGTCCTTGTATTTGCGAAGGGGACGATTGAAGAAAATAGCGCGTTGCAAACCGTATCTTACAAGATAGCTCACAACGCCTATCAAAATTCTCGGCAAGATGCAAACGAGCGGATTTTGAAAGATGGGCGCAACGGGGGACGCGGCTTTTGTTGTGAACCAAGCGATATAGTTGATGACGCCCATAAACGCCGCAACGGCGAAAGTGGTCTTGAAGTCGCACACTTGTGCAACGACGAGCGTTGGCAAAATCATGAGCGCAAGAGTGATTGTGCCGATCTGCACGGGCACAAAACAGAAAATTATTGTGATTGCAAGCATGAGCGCAACAAGACAAATGCGCTTTATTTTTTGTAGTCTTTTTGTTTTCATATCGCGGTGATTATACTCTTTTTCAAAGGTGGTGTCAAACCTTTCTGCCCGTGGGAAAAATATGCCGAAAAACTTGCGGACGGTTTTTGCAAAAGCGTGTGAACGAGCGCAAAAAACATGGAGGCTCGATAGCTCGAAATACGCAAAGAATACGATGTAATATCAAATACAATTGGAAAAAAGTGCTTTTACAGTGTTGTGAAAAGCAAACTATGTCGCAAGACTTAATTGTGCGGCAAATCACGCTATGTGCGGTTTATGTTGTCAAAATGTAGTGATAAAAGTTGCATTTTGTCAAAATGCCGTTTTCGACAAAATGCGAAAAGGCAAGACTTTTTGCGTGCGTTTTTGCATGCAAACAGAAAATTTTTGCGGCGAAAAAGCGGTATGATGTTTGCATGAAAAACAACGTTTTACGCGCACAAAGAAGAACTTTTCCGTCCTTTGATTTTAGGCTGTCCAAAAAGACCGCCGTCAATTTTACCGTCGAATGTCTTGCCATATTTTTGCTTGCGTCGGTGAAAGATTTCGGATTTTGTCTGTCGCTCGCGCTCTTTTGCGGTCTTGTGTTTGCAAGGCAAAACGTCTTGGCAATCTCGCCGTGCTTTGTCCTTGCCAACTGTGTTTTTTCTCTTGAATGGCTCACGCTTGCATACGCCGTGACACCCGTTGCGGTGCTGTTTTTGACGTATCTTATTTTCTTCAAACTCAAAAGAAACGTACCCTTGTTTTGCGTTGCGCTTGCCGCTTTACTGTCGCTAAGCCCCTACATCGCGTGCAAAGCGGTCTTTGATAAAGCCTATCTCAACGTGGGGATAAGCGCGCTTATTTTGGTGACGTTCACGTTTTGCGCAGGCAACACTGCTTATGCGATTTTCGTGCGCGGTGTTATCCACAAAGCCACCGTTGACGAGCTTATTTGCGGCGGAGTGTGCCTTTGCGTTTTCGGATATGCGCTGGCAGGTGTCGGGGGATACGGTTTTTATGCCGTCACCGCCGCGCTTGCGTTCTGCACTCTGTTTTGCTCGTGTTGTTTTTCGCAAAAAGTCACGCTTTTTGTCGGCATATTGATAGGAGTGGGCGCGGCTTGCAAAAACGCTCAACTCGCATATCTCGGTCATGCGGCGGCAATCGCAACTTGCGCGGTGGCGTTTTCGCCGTTCACAAGGTTTTCAAGCGCGCTTGCGATGATTGCGTGCGAAGGCGTGTTTTGGCTCTTTGACGCATATTCGGGCGCAGGGTGGCAGTCGCTATGCATGCTTGCGGCGGGCACGATTGCGTGTCTTTGCGTTCCGCCGTCTGCTCTTGCGAGAGTGAAAAGCAGCGTTGCAAGCGACAACCGCCACGCATACACCGCCGTTGTCAATCGCAGAGCCAGAGAACTTGCCGCGCGCATATCGGGCGCAAGCGACGTGTTTTACGATATGTCCAAAAATCTCGAAAGGATTGCACAATCGAGCGGAGAGTGTTCGCCCTTGTCGCTTGCAAAGGAAGTAGCAAAGAGTTTTTGCGGCAAGTGCAAGGACAGGGAAGGCTGCTTTTGTGCGCTCGGCTCGGACACTGCGCCCGTGTTGCAGCCAATGGCGGAAGCGGCACTCAATCGCGGTCGGGTGACAATATTGGATATGCCGCCTTTCATCACCGGCAGATGCTCCAACATGCACGCGCTCGCATCGGTGATAAACTCGTCCGCAAAAGCGTATCTCGAACGCATGGACGAGCTGAAAAACATCGCCACTTGCAAAAATCTGATGTCCGAGCAGTTTGCGGGTGTGTCGCTTGTGCTCGATTCGCTTGCAACGTCTTGCGCAAGGCAGGTCAATTTTGCGGGCGATGACGTTGAGATGCTCAAAAGCGAATACCTGAAACACAACATCGTTGCAAGCGAGATCTTGATAAGCGGGGACGGGCAAAGCACTTGCGTGACAATGATTGTCAGAGCCTCGGACGCTCAAAAGACCGTGATTGCCAAGATCGCCTCATCGTTTTTGAGAGTGAGATTGCAAGTGGACAAAATCACGGACAAGGGCGAGCAAAAGGTGGTGTATTTGCAAAGCGCGCCCACTTTTGAAACGGCATACGGCGTGGCAAGCCGCAAGTTTTCGGGCGAAAGCGAGAGCGGCGATACGATCAGTATCCTTTGTCCGTCCGCAAGCAAACGCTTGTTTGCGATATGCGACGGTATGGGGCACGGCAGCGAGGCAAGCAACGCAAGCAAAAACGCCGTCAATATGATTGAAAATTTCTATCGAGCAGGCATTGAGAGCAACATCATTCTCGCGCTTGCCAACAAACTGCTACGTCTATGCGCCGACGACGTTTTTTCCACGCTCGACATCGCTGTTGCGGACACTGTTTCGGGTGCGCTTGACGTTGTCAAGCTCGGCTCGTCTGCAAGTTTTATCATCCGCAAGGACAACATAGAGATGCTCTCTTGCTCGGGCGCGCCCATAGGCATCCTTGACAGCGTTGATTCTGTCACCGTCAAGTATCAGCTCTTTGACGGAGATATGGTGCTTATGATGAGTGACGGCGTTTTTGACACTCTTGCGTCCGAAGGCATTGCCGAGATCGTAGACACTCTCGACACCTCCAATCCGCAACTGCTTGCCGACGAGATTCTGAGAAAGGCGTTGGAAAACGGCGCATCTGACGATTGTAGTGTGGTTGCCTTCCGCCTATTCTCTGTGTAAAACGCGCTATTGAGCGAATAACTGCGTCAGAGCCACGCTCCCGTCAACTCATGTACCACTTGTACATTAGGGTTGCCGTTAGCGTGGCTCTTTCTTGTTCTTCATCTCAATATCGCGTTTTACTTGCGCTAAATAGCAAGAACAAAAGCCGTCATCGCGGCAACGGCATCGCTTGCTTGCAAGCAACGCCGAGAGCCGCATTAGGCTTGTTGTTCTGCTAACCGCGCCGAAAATCTTTGCTATCAGTCTGGTCACGGACAAAAACTCCTGCCGCAATTTCGCAAGATTGTCGGCTTGGTGGTTTGATTTGGTGGGACACCCACACCCGATTTGGAATAATCGGTAAAATTCAAAATTCTCCTTGTCATTCTGAGCGTAGTCGAAGAATCTAGCGCAGCGAAAAATATGCGCCTTACGACTGGATGTTTCGACTTCGCTCAACATGACAGTTGGGTGGGACACCCACACCCGAAAACTGTGCTATTTAGCGAATAACTTCGATAGCACCAAAAAACCAAATAATTAAAACAAGTTACTTATTGTATAAATTTTTATAACTATATTGCCTTGAAATTTTCGGGGGTTTGCTGTATAATCAGCGTATGACTTCATGCGTTGAAAACAGCGTTTCTTCATTTTTTGAAAGAGCGGATATTCCACAAAATGCCGTCATCGGTGTTGCTTTGAGCGGCGGAAGAGATTCCGTTGCACTTTTTCATGCGCTGTTGAAGCTCAACAAAAACATCGTTGCAATCAACGTAGAGCACGGCATACGCGGCGAAGAGAGCGTCAAAGACAGCCTTTTTGTCAAAGAGCTTTGCGAAAAGTGCGGAGTTCGGCTTTTTGCATACTCTGTGGACGCGCCTGCGTTTTGCAAGCAAAACGGATACACACTCGAGCAGGGCGCGCGAATGTTGCGATACGAGATTTTCGACAAACTGCTTGAAGAAGGCAAGTGCGATTACGTTGCGCTTGCGCATCATCTTGACGATCAGGCGGAAACCGTCTTTATGCGCATACTTCGCGGAACGGGCGTAAAGGGGCTTCAAGGCATGAAAGAAGTGGCGGGAAAATATATCCGTCCGTTGCTTGATTGCGACAGGGAAGATATAGACCGATACGTGCAAGACATATCCGTAAAGTACGTGGACGATAAGACCAATTTTTGCGCCGACTACACTCGCAACTTCTTGCGCCAAGAGCTTGAAAAGCTCAAAGAGCGTTTTCCGTCCTTGCTCGACTCGGTGGCAAGGCTCACGCGCAACGCGAGCGAAACGCAGGATTTTATTCAAAGCAAAATGCATCCCATATCCTTTGAAAACGGTGAAGTGCGCATCGCAATATGCGATTTGCAAGAGCCTGTTTTGGCAAAGGAATATATCTTGCAAGGGGCAAGACTTCTCGGCGAAGGGCAAGACGTGGAAGAAAGGCATTTCCCGCTTGTTTTTGCGCTCTGCGCCGCCGAAAACGGAAAGAGAATCGAGCTTGCGCACGGCATAGTGTGTCACAAAGACGGCGATTTTTTGGTGATGAGCAAGACAAAATCAAGCAAAAAAACGCAAGCATTGCCGTTTGACATAAAAGAGTACGACGTCTTCGGCGTGGCGGTGACAAAGTCGTGCTTGGGAGAGTTTGAAAATGCCCAAAAGGGTGGCAAAACGCTGTTTATTGACGGCGACAAAGTGCCTTGCGGCGCGGTTGTGCGCACAAGGCGTGAGGGCGATTATATAGACAAATTCGGCGGCGGAAGGAAGAGTCTCGGAGACTTTTTGACGGACAAGAAGGTGCCGCTCAGAGTCAGAGATGAGCTTGCGGTGCTTGCAATCGGCAGTCAAGTGCTCGCGGTGTTTGGCGTCGAGATATCCAAGACCGTCAAAATCGATGGCGGAGAAAATGTGTTGAAACTTACGCTTTCGGAGACGAAAACGCACCATTGAATATAATAAAATAATTTTACGGAGAGCAAAAATGTACGGTAAAGAGATAAAGAAAGTGCTTATTTCAAGAGATGAAATCGCAAAACGCGTCAAAGAACTCGGCGAACAAATCAATCGCGACTACAAGGGCGAGCAGATCACGCTCGTTTGCACCCTTCGCGGCGCAAGCATATTCTTTGCGGATTTGTTTAGAGAGCTTGACGGCGACGTGGTGATGGATTTCATCTCGGTGTCAAGCTACGGCGCAGGCACAAGCTCAAGCGGAGAAGTGAAGATGATCAAGGACTTGTCCGAGCCTATCAAAGACAAAAACGTCATCATTGTCGAAGACATCATCGACACGGGCATCACGCTTTGTTATCTCAAAAAACTGCTCCTTGCTCGCTCGCCGAAGTCGCTCAAAGTGTGCGCACTCTTGGACAAGCCGTCAAGACGCAAAGCGGACTTCAAGGGGGACTACATCGGCTTTGAGATAGAAAACGAATTTGTGGTGGGCTATGGGCTCGACTACGATGAAAAGATGAGAAACTTCAAGGACGTTTGCGTCCTTGCACCCGAAGTGTATGGCGGTTGACGAGCAAAAACTCAAAAGACTTGCAAAGTGTTTTGCTAAAAAAGCAAGGCTCTATCAGGTGGGCGGTTGCGTCAGAGACGAGCTGCTCGGCGTGGAGTGCTTTGACGTGGACGTTTGCTCACAACTTGACGTTGAAACAGTCAAAACGATGTTGTTAAACACCGATTTTGTCGTTTCGGACAAAAATTTGCGTATGGGCACGGTGCATATCACGTCAGGTGATTTTTGCGTGGAATACACCACTTTTCGCACGGACAGCTATGATAGGTCCAGCGGAAAACACTCGCCCGACAACGTGGCTTTCACAACGGATATGACGCTTGACGCAAGACGGCGAGATTTTAAGTGCAACGCGCTCTACAAGGATGTTTTGACGGGCGAAATCATAGATTTGCTCGGCGGCGAAGAAGATGTAAAAAACAAAATCATATCCACTGCGGACGATCCGAACGCCGTGTTCGAGGCGGACGGTTTGCGCATTTTGCGTATGGTGCGATTTGCTTGCGAGCTTGGTTTCGACGTTGAAAAAGAGACATATGCCGTTGCCAAGAAAAATGCGTGGCGAGTTGAAGATCTTGCCGTTGAACGCATCCGTGATGAGCTTTGCAAAATCTTTGTTGCGGACACAAAACATCCCGAACTGAATCTAAAAGGCGCGCACGTCAAGGGGCTTGAAATGCTTGACGATTTGGGGCTTGTGGATTTGATTTTGCCCGAGCTTGCATCGCTCAAAGGACTTCAGCAACCAAAAAAATACCACTTGTACGAGGCGTACGAACACTCAAAGAAGGCTTTTGAAGTCGCTCCTCCGAATATCAGGTGGGCTGCCTTGTTGCATGACGTGGGCAAAGCCGTGTGTATGAAAAAAGACGGCAATATGCACCGCCATGCGATCGTGGGCGAAAAAATGGTGGAACAAATCGCACAAAGATTGAAGTTTTCAAATGCCGAAATCGACAGAATGAGCCGACTTGTCGCTCTGCACATGGTGGACATCAACGGCAACACGTCCGAGAGCAAACTGCGTGTGTTTTGTGTTGAAAATGCGCCGTATATCGACGATTTGCTCTCTCTTATGGATGCGGACGCGATTGCAAGTGCAGGCGAAATCACAAGAGAAAACCGCGTGCGTAAGGTGTGGGGGGACGTCAAGGCGGCAAATCTGCCACTTAGGATAAAAGATTTGAAAATCGGCGGCAACGACCTTCTTTCGCTTGGCGCAAAGGGTGTGCAATGCGGCAAAATCCTTAAATCGCTTTTGCGTGACACCGCTCTCGATCCGACCTTGAACGACAGAGAAAAGGCTCTTTCTTACGCAAAAAAGAAGATTGAAAAGTCGAAATAAAAAACTCGAAAGATAAATATAAAGGGGGCTACGATATGACAGGATTGTACGTCATCGGAGCAATATGCGCAGTGCTTGCCGCTTTGGCGGTGGTGCTTCTCGCGCTCGATTTGAAAAAGAAAAAAACGGAAGTCTCAAACACGCAGGGAGCGCGTCTTGAAGACGTGCGCGCAGAGAACGAAAGGCTCAAAGCAGACGTTGAAAACTCAATCAAGCTCAACAATACGATGATTACGGGCGCAATCAACGCGCAGGCGAACAATATATCCGCGCTCGGCGAGCGTATGGACAGGTTTGCGGTTGCAACTCAACAGGGGCTTGCAAACGTCACCCAATCCACACAGCAGGCTCTTGCCGGCGCAACGCAATCCACGCAACAGGCTCTTGCGGAAGTGAAACAGTCCACCCAAAAGAGCATTGCGGATTTGCGCCTTGCCAATGCCGAGTCCATCAAGGAAATGAAGCAGGACAACGCCGTTCAGCTTGACAAAATGCGCCAAACCGTAGACGAAAAATTGAGCGCAACGCTCGAACAGCGTTTCAATCAATCTTTCAAGATTGTCAACGACAGGCTTGAAGAGATCAATCGCACGTTCGGCGAATTGCAGAATTTGCAGACGGGAGTCAACGATCTCAACCGCATTTTCAAGAACGTCAAAACGCGCGGAACATGGGGCGAAGTGTCGCTTGAAAGCCTGCTTTCTCAAATCCTTGCGCCCGAGCAATACGCAAAGCAAGTGCGTATAAAACGCGGCAGTGAAGATATGGTGGACTTTGTCATTCGCATGCCGGGCAAGACGGACGAAGAAGTGTGGTTGCCGGTGGACGCAAAGTTCCCCGTGGAAGACTATGCGCGCCTTGTGGAAGCGTCCGAAAAGGGCGATCCGGACGGAGTGGAGAGCGCAAGCAAAGCACTCGCACAGCGCGTGAAAGCGGAAGCCATGAGCATACGCGACAAGTATATCGCGCCGCCCAAAACCACCGATTTTGCGATCATGTATCTCCCCACCGAAGGCTTGTATGCCGAAGTGTTGAGAAGGGAAGGACTTGTTGAAGACATTCAAAACAAGTTCCGTATCGTGGTGTGCGGACCGACTACGATTGCCGCGCTTCTCAACAGCTTGCAGATGGGATTCAAGAGCGTCGCAATTGAAAAACGCAGCACGGAAATCGGCAAACTTTTGCAAGGATTTATGACCGATTTTGCGATGTTCACCAAGCTGTTGCAACAGACGGGCGACAAGATCGACGGCGTGCGCAAGACGCTTGAAAACGCCGAAAAACGCACGATGATCATCGGCAAAAAACTCAACAAAATCAACAGCATTTCCGATGAAAAAGGTCCTGATATGGATCAGCTTATCGGCGACATCACAGATGACGATATCACGTTTAAGGAAGTGGATGTATATGAAGGCTGATTTGCATATCCACACAACAAAAAGCGACGGCTCCAAGATGCCCGCACAAGTGGTGCAATGGGCAAAAGACAAGGGCATCGAAGTGATGGCAATCACCGATCACGACAGCGTTGCGGGGCTTGAAGAAGGCAGAGAAGAAGCCAAAAAATGCGGCTTGAAATTTGTGGACGGCATTGAGTTTTCAACCTACTCAACTTGCGAAATCCACGTTTTAGGATACAATATCGATTACAAAAACCCCGATTTTGTGCAAGAACTCGCCTATGTCAAGGATTTGCGCAGGCAACGAAACATAGAAATCGGCAAAAAACTTTCTTCGCTTGGCATCGACATAAATATAGACTTTTCAGCGGACGGACTGGGGCGCATGAATATGGCGCGAGAGATTGTCAAAAAGGGGTATTGCCACGACATAAACGAGGTGTTTGAAAAGTATCTCGGCACAAGCGGAAAAGCCTATTGCGAGGCAAAGCGACTCACGCCTGTTGCGGCGGTGAAACTCATCAAAAAGTACGGGGGGTTTGCATCCGTTGCGCATCCGAAAAAATACCTTCTCGACAAGAGATTGGATTTGCTTGTGGGCGGCTTGAAACAGTTTGGACTTGACGGTATCGAGCTCAATTATCCGTCACACAATCAGCAGGATATGCAAAAGTTTGAAACGCTCATGAAAGCGCACAGACTTTTGCCCACGGGCGGTAGCGACTTCCACGGTGACGAAGACAAGAATTTTGTCTACGATCTCGATCCGCGCACCGCAAAGGCGTTGCACGTGTATTGATTGATTAACAAAAGCGAAAATAAAAAAACGACTTGCGATTGCAGGTCGTTTTTTTCAATTGTTTGCGCCTTGCGCGGCGCGTGGCGTCAGTTGATGCTTGTCACTTCATAGCCTTCGTCGGTGACGGCTTTTGCAAGTGTTGCGTCATCAACGGGGTGAGATAGAGTGACGGTTGCGTTGTTGTTTTCAAGCGATACGTTGACCGAAGACACGCCGTCCACGCTTTCGAGTGCTTTTTTGACGTGCGCAACACAGTGGTTGCACATCATACCGGTGATATTCAAAGTTTTTTGCATAGATTTTTCTCCTTTTTCAGCCGCAAGGTCGCATTTGCCGTCACAATCGGTATTTGCGAGTTTTGGCGAAATATTATTTATTGTTTTTGATTTTTCAATTACGCAAGCGTTGCCACAGTCGTTTAGTATTGATTGGCAAGCGTTGTCACAAATGTTATCGATGCATTGGCAAGCGGACGGTTGATTGCCCGCAGCGGTGTTGATTGTATCGGTGTCGTTTGCGTTGTTTATCTCGGCGCGGATTGCGTCAACGTCAAGGTCTATCGGTGCTTTTTTGCGCGCGGAGTGCTTGTCGAGTTTTGCGAGATTGAGTCGCAACGCATTTAGCACCACGCTGACGCTTGATAGGCTCATTGCCGCCGCTCCTATCATCGGGTCGAGCGTCAAGCCGAGCGGAGAGAACACGCCTGCGGCAATGGGGATGCACACCAAGTTGTAGATGAATGCCCAGAACAAGTTTTCTTTGATGTTGAGCAGTGTGCGGCGAGAGAGTGTTATTGCACGCGCAACGTCCATGAGCGACGAGTGCATAAGCACCACGTCCGCGCTGTCTATTGCCACGTCCGTGCCTGCGCCGATTGCGATGCCCACGTCCGCGCGAGTGAGTGCTGGCGCGTCGTTGATGCCGTCGCCCACCATGACCACTTTGCCGTACTTTTTGAGCGCGGACACAACGCCGTCCTTGTCTTTGGGCAGAACGTCCGATATGACTGCGTCGACGTTGCAAGCGGTGGCAACCGAGCGTGCGCCCCTGCCGTTGTCGCCTGTGAGCATAACCACTTTCAAGCCCTGTTGATGAAGGGCGGATATTGCTTGCACGCTGTCGTCTTTCAGCTCGTCCGCAACGGCAACGATGCCTGCAAGAGAGCCGTCAACGGCAAGATAGAGCGGTGTTTTGCCACTGTCCGCCAAAGCGGCGGCGCAAGACGTTGCCGCCGACAAATCCACGCTGCAATCTGACATCAATGCCGCATTGCCAAGGAGTGCGGACTTGCCGTCCACAACGCCTTTCAACCCGTGTCCCGACAGATTTTCAAACTCGGCGGCAGGGGTGGGAGCGATGCCGAATCGGCTCTCGAAATCCTTGATAATCGCCGATGCGATGGGGTGGGAAGATCCGCTTTCAAGGCTTGCGCACACGCGGATTATATCGTCTTGCGACATATTGGAAATATGGTCAAAATCACCGTCTTTTTCACCGTCTTTATCGGTGTGTTTTAAGGTGGTTGTATCGGTGGTTTTTTCGCCGTCGCAAGCCATGTCCGCAAGGGACAAAACATCGGTGACGACAGGCTCGCCTTTTGTGATTGTGCCTGTCTTGTCAAGCACGACGACGTCCGCTTTTCCTGCTTGTTCAAGCGCGGTTGCGGTCTTGAAAAGTATGCCGTTTTTCGCGCCTTTTCCGTTGCCCACCATGATTGCCACAGGTGTTGCAAGCCCAAGCGCGCAAGGGCAGGAAATGACGAGAACGCTGATTGCGTGTTTGAGTGAAGTATCCCAATTTTTTGTGACGGCGATCCACACGATAAAAACGAGCAAAGCGACACAAATGACACTTGGTACAAACACTCCCGACACTTTATCTGCCGTTTTTGCAATCGGAGCTTTGGAAGCGGACGCGTCTTCGACAAGTTTTACAATGCCTGCAAGGGTGGTGTCATCACCCACTTTGTCGGCGCGCACGGTGATGAATCCGTCAAGGTTTGACGTGCCCGAAATCACCTTGTCGCCCACGGCTTTGTCAACGGGCATACTCTCGCCCGTGACGGACGCTTCGTTGACGGTTGCGCTGCCGCTTGTGACAGTGCCGTCCGCCGCAAAATTTTCGCCGGGGCGCACCACGAACAAGTCGTTGATTTTCAGCTCGGAAACGGGGATTTCCTTTTCGCCGCCGTCAGTGAGTATGCGCACGGTGTTGGGGGCAAGATCGAGCAGCCCTTTGATTGCGGAAGTGGTCTTGCCTTTGCTGTACGACTCAAGCGTTTTGCCGAGTGTGATGAGCGCAAGAATCATCGCCGCCGACTCAAAGTAGAGATTGTGTGCAAGGTGGTTCAGGTGCATAGGTTCTACGCCTGCCTGAATCATCAGTGCAACGCTGTATGCAAAGGATATAAAACTGCCCATCGACACCAGCGTGTCCATATTGGGCGCGCCGTGAAAAAGGGCTTTTGTGCCACTGACAAAAAATCTGCCGTTGACCGCCATTATCACAAGCGCGAAGGCAAGCTCGTATCCTGCAATCGCCATAGGATTTGATTTGAGAGCGGCGGGTGCGGGCCAGCCCCACATCACCACGCCCATTGACACGTACATCAAGGGGATGAGCAACACAACGGACACCACGAGCCTTGCAAGCAGCACGAGCGTGGGATTGATTTTGTTGCGTTTTGCCGCCTTGTTGTCCGTCGCGGGCGAGGCTTTGTAGCCTGCCGCCGCCACTGCGCGCGAAATATCTTTCGGGGTGAGCGGAGAATCGAATTCCACCACCATAGAGTTGGTGAGAAGGGACACGCTGACCGACTTTACGCCGTCAAGCGCGCCCACGACCTTTTCCACTCTCGCACTGCACGCCGCACACGACATGCCCGATACGTTGAATTTGAGTTTTTCCATATTACGCCCTTATTGTGTGTAAAAATTTCATTTCAATTTCTTGATTAGATCGACGGCTTCGTCCAGAATGTCAACGTTGCCTTGTTGCACGTTTTCAACCACGCAAGTCTTCAAATGCTCCGTCAGCACGACGTAGCCGAAACTTTGCAACGCGCTTTCCACCGCCGAAACCTGCATAAGCACGTCTCCGCAATAGCGGTTGTCGGCAATCATGTTCTTTATTCCGTTCAGTTGTCCGATGATGCGATTGAGCCTGTCGGTCAACGCTTTGAGTTGCTCATCGGTGCGCGGAGTGTGTTTGTGATGCTCGCAAGCAGAGCAACAAGAGCAAGTTTTTTCGTTTTCGTTCATAAATAACTCCTTTCAAAATCTCGATTTGTCAATGCAGTGCCGTTTCTTTCGCTCCGCTAGATTCTTCGATTCGCTACTCGCAACTGCTATGCTTTTGCATAGAACCTATGGTTTTGCCTTTTTCAAAGGCGTTGCTACGTGAATACATGCGCTACGCAACCCTTGCAAGCAAGTTGCTCCGCTTTGCATTGACAGAATGACAGGGGAAGAGAATTGTCACTTCGCTTTGCATTGACAGAATGACAAGGGATAATTTGTCCGGTTTTTGGCACAAGTTTGCAATGAGTTCATATACCCCCAGTGGGTATCTTCGACAAGAGTATAATCCCACAAAAAGCGATTGTCAAACAAAAAATAAAATTTTTTTTTGCAAATTGTCCAATAAAATGATTGCGTGGATTGTATATATATTATAAAATATATAGCATTATGCATAAAGCGCGTGCATACGGAGAGAAAAACTATGAAAAACACAAGGACAAAACAAACACCCATACAAAGAGCAATGAAGATCGTCACAAGCATAACTTTGCTTGCGATGCTGTTTGTCCTTGTCCTTGCCGGCACACTCTCCGGTGCTTTCGGTGTGGAAGAAAACCTTGTCCAAAACGGCAAAATCGAAGGAAACGTGGCGAGTGCGGCAGATGTGCGTCCATTTCAAACAATTGATTTGAGTGGTACATTCAAGAATACGACGGATACGTCAATAAATATAAATCCCGATGTTGCCAAACGTGGTGGCTTGTATACTACCAAGGAAAATCATCTTACAAACAGTAAATGGGAAACAGGAAATGCAACAACCGGCGGTAAATGGTATATTGCAGACAATACAAATCACTCGGGTAGTGATTATGTTTGTGCTTGGTTTGTATTTGATTTGGGTGCAGATTATGCTAGCCGCGTTTATGGCGATTTGAACATAAGTTTAATCGGTACTTATACAAATTGGAACGGTGGCGGTGTCTTTGCAATTGAAAGCGGGAACAATTTGATTGAGCTTCCAACAACTACAAGTGATGGGGATTCTACTTGGTATAGCCGAGTAAGAGATGGTAACTTTGGAGTAGGTGCAAAGTATACCAAAACAGATGAGTTAAAGCCTAAGAACGATAAAAAAACAGAATTTCCAATCAGCTTAACCCATACAGTATCAGGAAGATATGTAAGGATTCATTATGCTACATACGATCCAAGTTGGAATTATAACGAACATCGATTGGACAATGTTAAGGTTACGCTTTCTAGAACGCTTGCTTATTATGTCGATTATGACAAAAACTCAACAACGGCAACAGGTACAGTTGTAAAATCTGATAAACTCGAATATTTTGTCAACAATACCATTTCCAATGATGTTTATATTGGAAACAAATATTATTTTGACCATTGGAACACAAAAGCTGATAATACCGGCGTAAACATGGCTGTCGGTGCAGCCACAGGAACTGATACTAACTCGGGTTTCGGCAAGGTTGTAAAAGGCAATTTACAAGCAGGAATTACAACCACAACGCTATATGCGCAGTGGAATAGCATTTCATTTGTTTTCAACAGACAAACGTATTCGGTATACAACGGTGAAGTTCTGCAAGTGTTGCAAGGACATAGTGATTATTTGTCTTCGACTGTTT
Organism: uncultured Eubacteriales bacterium; assembly: GCA_900548005.1. Taxonomy (GTDB): domain Bacteria; phylum Bacillota; class Clostridia; order Christensenellales; family CAG-917; genus CAG-475. The sequence continues at coordinate 42,657 of URIZ01000005.1, forward strand.
CTTCTAATTACACTTCAACCATTACATACAAGACTTTAAGCGGAACGAGTTTAAGCTCTGCTCCGACCACAGTGGGAAATTATATTGCAACTATAACCGTTTCAAAAGGCTCTCAAACTCGTGGCACGGTTGATTTGCCGTTTGCGGTTATAGAAGGCGATTTCGGAAAATTGCCGTCAGGCACATCGGGCAAATGGGGAAGTGAGACAAACCCATACGTAATAAGCACGACAATCCATTTGGAAAATCTTTCGGGCATTGTAAACGGCGCTCAAATTGCGCTTAATACAATAGTCGGAAGTGACGGCGGTGCAGTTACAGCCGACGACGTTGTTGCAACAGATAATACATACGCAAATTGTTATTTCGTGGTGGCTGCAAACATCACGGTTTCTTCGTTTGCACGAATAGCAAACGATTCTTCTCATTATTTCAAAGGAAATTTCAACGGACAAAATCACATAATCGGCGGTTTGAATTGCGGCTTATTCGGTTATGTCAGCGGCGGCGGCACGTTCAAAGATTTGACTTTGCAGGGGAGTGTGACGAGCAATACAAGTGATTATTATGGCGGACTGATAGGTTATGCAACCAATATAACGGTGTCTGGAGTGACAAACGAAATGGTGCTTGACACTTCAAATTCTTACGTTGGCGGCTTGATAGGTTTTTGCCAAAATGCAACGATTGAAAACTGCCACAACAAAGCAAACGTATCGGGTATCGGCAACGTTGGCGGCATTGTGGGCTTTACCGGCGACACAAAAAAAGTCGGATTTGGCTCGTACATAACCAACTGCACCAACAGCGGCAATATTTTTGCAACAGGCAATTATGTCGGTGGCATTGTCGGCTGGGCAAGAGATACATATTTCACCGATGTTGTCAACAGCGGAGATATCAAAACTTCCGGGGAAATTGTCGGCGGTATTTCGTCAAGGGTGTGCGGCGGCAGTGTTACCAATGCGCAAAACAGCGGCAACATCGAAGGCACAAACAATGTCGGCGGTATCACAGGTCATTTGTCATGGGCAACTATCACGAATGTGAGCAACAGCGGAAAAATCATCGGCAACGATTATGTCGGCGGTTTGGTCGGAAAAGGCGAAAGCAATGAAGCAATAGATTTTCTTGTCAAAGGCACGTTGAGCAACACGGGTTGTGTTGGTGGAATAAATTATGTCGGCGGCATTGCAGGCTATTTGGAAAATACCACAGACAAAAATGTCAGCATTGAATGGGATGCCACCGTCAATATCGCAAACTGCACTTTTGGCGATTCAAGCGGTGACGGTGTGCGCGGAACTTCATATTTGGGCGGCGCAATCGGCTTTTTGGGCGAGAATATCACCATTTCGGGCAGTATTTCCGTGTCGGGGTGCGACATTGACAATGAAAACGGCGGAAACTATCTTGTGGGCGGTGCAATCGGTTACAACGCGGGCACTGTGTCTGCAAATATTTCAGTGACGGCAAGAGTTATCTCTCGTTTGTATGGAAAAGTCAACAACATCAGCGGCGCGTTTGCCGGCGGTATAGTCGGTTACAACGCAGGTACGCTTTCGGGTGAGTTGAACAGAACAAGCGGTGACGTTCTTTCAGTCGCTTTCAATGATTATGTCGGCGGTCTCGTCGGATACAACTCGGGCGCGATCACCGGCAAAATGACGCATACGTCAACAAATGCGATGTATGAAAACGCAACCGTATACGGTGCAACAAAAGTGGGCGGCCTTGTCGGCTACACTTCATCTGCACTTAATATAAGCAATGCACAAAACACGGGCAATATTGTCGGCTCTGTTTCTGTGGGCGGTCTTGTAGGATATGCCGATGCAAAATGCACAATCAATGCAAGCACCAACACAGGCTCTGTGTCGGGTACAAACAACGTCGGCGGTCTTGTCGGATATGCAAAAGGCATAGATTTGAGCGGTGTCTCCAACAGCGCGACTATCAACGGATATACCAATGTCGGCGGACTTGTCGGCAACATCGAAGGCGGAGCGGCAATCACCACGTCTGGCAACTCGGGCGCAGTGAACGGATACAAGCACCTCGGCGGTTTTGTAGGTTATGCAAAGTCATCGGGCAATGCTTTTAGCATCGAAGGTACATCAACAGCGCCGCTTGTCAACGGCGGAAATGTGACTTCAACCATTCCGTCAGGCAGTTCAAGCGCAAACAATGACGGCGGTGTCGCAGGCTTTGTGGGATATCTCGACGGTGACAGCAACATCACAATCTCGCATTGCATCAACAACGGTGTCATTTCGGGCAAGCAATTCAACGGCATTGCAGGCATTTTGGGCTATGTCAAACATGGCGCAAATCTTATTTATATAAACAATTGCAAAAACACCGCATCGATTGAAGGTGGCATAAACACCGGCGGTATCGGCGGACGTCTTTCAACCAATTCAAGCGCGGTCAATTCGATGGTAATCTCGCATTGCTACAATAGCGGCGAAATTCTCACTCAAGATTATTCGACAGGTTCGACAGGAAATAGTGGCACGACAGGCGGCATTTGCGGATATTTCAACGCAACTTCAACAACGGCGGCGGAGCGCACGGCGGTTATTTCCTATTGCTACAATGTCGGCAACGTAAAGATCATCAAATCAACAAGTGGTCAGGCTTTTGCGCAAAACGACAGCAACAAGGGCTTTATAGGCGGCATAGTCGGCAATGCCAAGTCGGATGCAAGCAACCCCGATACAAACGGAAAAGTCGCAATCGAATATTGCTATGTCGATTTGACATCGGGACACTCGATTGTGCGCTATGGCACGGATATGACCACGTATATCAACGGCACAAATCTTGCCACAGTCAGCGCAACGTCATACGTCATCAAGAAAGGCACTTCTATAACAGCCGGCAACAGCGGCAGTTATTTGTTGTACAACGAGTATGCCACAACGTTTGATTATCCGCTCGTTGACGGCACGCAAACGACGTGGGAAAACATCCTCACGCAAAATATCAACGGTTTCCGTCTGACAACCAACGTTGCTGATGGATATTATTATGCGTCATTGAAAGGCGTGGGCGGCGAATTGCTTACCCCCGACAATCTTGAAGTTGCAGGCACAAGTCCATACACTGTCAATGCAAAATACTACGTTGACAATGCAAACGGCAATATCTTTGTCGGCACAACCGAAATTGTCGTAAATCAAAAAACCGAGACGTACAAGGCAGCACCTTTGACGATTGACAACCCGAGCTTGCCAAGCGGATATGATTTCAAAATCAATTATTTTGACACGGCGGACTACTCGGGCACTTCTACCGAGAGCAAAACTAATGCAGGCACGTATTACACCGAAACTTTGGTGAAAATCGGCGATAAAGTTGTTGGTCGCTTGAAAGATTCAACAAAAGGCATTCTCACCATAAACAAAAAGGCGTTGTCTATGACGTGGACGCCGAGTGCGCTTGCGTCTCCATACACATACAATGCACAGCATCAAGGTATAACCAATGTCACAATAAGCGGCTTTGAGGGGACAGAAAGCCTTGCACAACAGTTGACAAACACCGTGTTTGAGCTGAACGTCACAAATTTGGATGGAAAGACTGTTTGTACAATCACGAAAAATGCGAATGAGAATTTGTTTGAGATTGCAAACTCAATCAACGTTGGTTTGTACGGCATAAAAGTCGAGCTTGTCAACGCAACCAACTATACGCTCACAACCGAGACGAGAGAGTGGGAAATCATCCAAAGAGAGCTGACTTTCGGCAACTCTTGGACGGACGGGAAGTTTGCAAATCAAATCGACAGAACAACCGGCGACTATAAGTTTATCTACAACGGCAATTTGCAAGGACTTGGCGGCGTTAATATTTATGGGAGCGGAACTGTAAACGTTTCGTCACTTTTCAATATTGAAGGCGAAAAGGCGCATAAGAATGCAGGAACTTATACTTGCATTTATACGCTGAAAGATACGCACAACTACACAATCGCCGGTCATACGAACGGCATTGTCGAATACAAGTGGACAATCGCCAAAAACCGACTTACCGTGGCAAACGTATGGTCGTGTGACAACGTTGGCGATAATCCGTATGGTTTCATTTTCAATGGCGAAAATCAAGGTGTAACCAATATAATTGTCACCGTTCAACCCGATACGCAGGGCATATCGCACGACATTGTAGATTCGTCCAAAGTGTATTCGATTGAGAATATTCTCAATACGCAGGCAAATTTTGTCAAAAATCAAGGCACTTATTCGGGCGAAGTGACGGTCGTTGATACGGTCAACTATATGATTGGTACAACGGTTTCGTATGTTGGGGAAGTCAAGGATGCATACAAACTTGCCGATTTGAAAGGCGTAACAAAAACAGACACTGTTGTTACATACAATTGGAAAATCAACCGATTTGACGTGGGCAACGCTTTTGCGAACAAAAAGGCGTGGTTTGGCGCAGGCACGGATATGGTGGTGGCAAATCAAAACACTGAAAACGTGAACGGCACGGAATTTGCATACTACTATTTGCAAGCAAATGAAGGCGACACGCCCAAGGTCGTCGTCTATCAAAACGATAAATATATAAAAGATAACTTTGTATTATATGTACAATATACAACAATAACCAACAAAGTGGAAACACACAGTCTTGTCAAGCTCGCGTATGGCACGGACTACAATGTTGCGGATCTCGGCACGGCGGGCGAAAAGCACGTCAAAGACGTGTCGGTGACGGCAAGCGGCACGGGCAACTTTGTTGGCGATGCGGTGAAATATTACGTTGTTGCGGACAGCGACTTCGGCGGCAACGTCAATCAAGCGAACTGGGGCAGCGAGAGCAATCCGTACGTCATCGAGCATGAGTTGCAATTGTTGAGATTGAGCCAAATCGTCAACGGCGGCGTGGCTTGGAACTCCATAAACGGCGCGGACGGACTTGTGGCAAACACCGGCGCGCATGCGGCGAATAGGACGTATGAAGGGTGCTATTTCGTTGTGAAGGCAGACATTACGCTGTTGCAATCGAGTGGCGGCATAGCGGGCTTCGAGCCTATCGGCAGTGCGGCATATCAGTTCAAGGCGGCGCAGTTTGCAAAGGATACAAATCTTGCTACCGTCAGCATCAAGTATTCGTTCAGCGACACGGCAAGAGAATACGTCGGCTTGTTCGGCTATATTGACGGCACGAGTATTGTCGGCATAGACGTTGTGGGCGTCGGCGCGATCAAGGGCAACAAATACGTGGGCGGCATCGTCGGATACGCAAACGGCGGCGCGATCGAGCATTGCACTTTCCGCGTGTCTGCGACTGAAGGCTATCAAGAGATTTCGGGCGCGGGCGATTATGTGGGCGGAATTGTCGGCTATGCAAACGGCACGACAATCGTTCAAACCACGGACGTAAACAAATACGGACAATTGATGCAGGCAAAGGTTGTCGGTGCAAGCTACGTTGGCGGCATAGCGGGTGAGTGGATTGTCACAAATTCAAACCAAATCAATGCCGATAATACCACGCTGTCGTATGCAAACGACTTCTCGGTGGTGGGCAGCGGCAGTTATGTGGGCGGTATATCAGGTAGACTTGACGCAAGCAAGTGCGCAAATGATTTGCTATACAGCGCAATCTTCACCAACGGCATTGCGGTCACCGGCTCGGACAACGTCATGGACGTGTTCGGCACAAGCTACGTGGGCGCGTTGTTCGGCGCATTTGTCGGCAACGGCTACCACGACACCGCGGACGGCGCGAAAGCAAAATCAATCATCCTTGTCAACAATGCCAATGCCGTGCGTGCAAACGTCATTGCCAAAGGTGGCGGCAGAGTGATTGGCGGTCTTGTGGGATACGCCGAAAAGGTGGGCATACTCTTTGGCGACAACTACGTGAACGAGAGCATGGTCGTCAAACTAGACGACGTAGACGTTACAATCGCCAAAACGGGCGTGTACGTGGACGCAAAGGGCAATACGTCGTTTGTGGGCGGCATCGTGGGTGTGCTTGGCGAAAACGCGACCATTGAAAGCGTCAGACAGACTTTTGAAGGCGTGACCGTATCGGTAGGTACGTACAGCGTGACCAACAAGACTCAGCTCAACGGCAAAGACTTTGTGGGCGGCATCGCAGGCTATATCGCCAACACCGCCGGCACGTATTTCGGCGCGAGCGCAGGTGAAACCAACAACATCATCGGCAACTCCATCCAATTCTTCAACGAAGGTGCGGTGAGCGGCGAAAACTTTGTGGGCGGCATCATTGGCGGCATCGGCGTTGTGAGATACAACAACCCCGACTTGAAGATAGAATACAGTGTTTCGGGTGATACGCTTTTGAACGGTTTGCTCGACACTAACGAGAATGAAAAAATCAACATTGCGTACGCACCGCTTGAAAGTGACATGTATACGCAAGCTCCGTTCGGCAAGATCGTGAACGTGGCAAACGTCACGGGCAGCGGCAACTATGTTGGCGGACTTTTCGGCTATGTCGGATCAAAGACAAGACTTGCGCTTGTCAACAAGCAAATGAGCGATGATAAGGCAAATCTTGACAATCCGTATGCATATTTGAAAGAAAAAGACACGTTTGCGGTGTACAACGGCGACAGCGGAGATCTCAAAAACGCAAAAGACACAACAATACAAGGCTCGAGATACGTGGGCGGTTTTGTGGGATTCTTGAACACAGGCTCGCACGAATTCGGTTATGCCGTCAACAAAGCAAAAATCGTATCCACGGCAAACGACAAAGCGTACGTGGGCGGTTTTGTGGGATATATGGTTGCCGGCACGATTTACGGCGGTATGTCCGTTGCCTACGAGCAAGCAACCGCAGCCACCAACGCATACCAAGGCAAAGAATACGTGGGCGGTTTTGTGGGATACGTTGTGAGCGCAACCATAAGAAACAGTATATCTACCGGCTTCAAATTCTCTGAAACGAGCGTCAACAAGAGCGGCATCATCGGCAACGGACTCAGCTTTACAATCGAAGGCTCGTGGACGATTTACATTGCGGACAACGTGACGGAAAAGAGTGTGTCGGGCAACACCACCAAGGGCAGATACCTTGTTGTTGACAGCCGCATTGCAATTGCGGACAACACTGCGCCAAAACTTGCTCGCATGGCTCAAATGGTGGGATTCAACAACGTGGGCGGCATAGAAACAAAATTCAACTTTGACGTCAACGTTCCGCCGATGGAAAACAAAATATATCAAAATAAGCAACTTGTTTTCTATGACGTCAGCGGCAACGACCACGTGAGCGGTAATACGTTTGAAATCTTTGAAAACAGAAACAACGTGTTGACAATGCAGTTGTCCATGGCTCAAGCGGACAGCATGATTGTCACGTTGCGCGCGGTTGAGTTTAGCAATATCCCCGATTGCAAGGATTCAAACAAATACAATTCCAATGCGCAACAAGGTTACAAAAAACCGTCCGCATCCGATTTGTACTCGGCAGACGTCATTCACTCCACATACAACAGTGACGGAAAAGTGATAGGCGTATGGGCAAACTTGTATTTCACAGCCAACGGAAAATCCGTTGTTGTGGGCGCATACCAAAGAGACGGACAAATCCCGACTGCCGACAACAAAGAAGACGCAGGTTACATCGAGAGTTTTGAACCGGGCAGCGCAGAATCGCCGTATATCATCAACACTCAAGAAGAGTGGAACGAGTTTGCACACTCTGTGTATAGCGGCAAAAAATACGTGACAACGAGTGGCGCAAGACAATACGTGCGCTTGACAAAGGACATTGTGATAAACGCAAACGGTCATGTCGGCACAGACAATAACTCGTTGGATTTCACAAACAACGGCGGATATAACTTTGCAGGGGACTTCTCGCAAGATAATGCAAACAGTTCTTTCCAAGGCGAATTTGACGGCAACGGGCATACTATAACCGTCAAATTCGCAATGAACCAAGCAAACAGAGCGAGCGTTTTCCCCAATGCAAGCGGTGCAGTGTTCAGAAACTTGACCATTGCGGGCAAGATTCAATCTGCAAGCCAAGCAAACGGCGCAAATGACGTTTACAAAACGGCAGGATATGACGTTGCAGGCTTTGTGGGCAAGGCGTTTGGCAGTCTTGAGTTTTACAATTGCAAGAACGAGGCAGCCATCATCGGCTTGCGCAACGTTGCAGGCATTGTCGGATATTACAATTCATCAAATGCAAGCATCACGATGACTGCTTGCGTCAACACAGGCAATATCACTTCTTTGCAAGGAACGTATACGGAAGGTGGATTTAAGGATAGATATTCGTATAATGACAATATAGGTGAGAGTGGCGTCGGAGTAAACAACGTCGGATTCACATTTGGCACGGGCGGCATTATCGGTGCATACACAGGCTCGATCACGATTGAGAGTTGTCGTAATACCGGTGAGATTATAGGCGGACACAACGTTGGCGGTATAATCGGATTGCATGACGGAGTTTCCGGAAATATTGCGACATTGACAATTAAGAACTGCGCAAATACAGGACATGTTCTTGTGAATTCTGGTTATTGGGGAGCTGATGAAGGCGGACTTAATGGCTCGAAAACGGAAGGTGTTAGACAAGGTATATTTGGTTATGCAGGTGGAATTGTAGGTCTTACCGGACGTTATTCTATACTCAAAATGTATGCATCGTACAATACAGGCGAAGTTGTCGCATATTCAAACATAGCAGGCGGACTTGTCGGCGCCGTCGGTCCGCTGTATCAGCCAAAAGGTGAAAAGAATAAGGTTTTAACAGGCGGAAGATCTTCGATTGTTTATTGCTACAACACAGGCGAAGTCAAAGTTGGCGGAACATTCCCAAAATATACACAAACGTATGATTTGTTTGGGCGTGAATTTTACGGTGGATCGATTGGCGGCGGCTTTGTCGGCATTGTCGGCGATATTCAAATATCGCAAAGTTACAATGCGGGCAATGTTTGGCAATTCGGTATTATCGCATACGGCGGCTCTTGGCAAGTGCGTGCAGGCGGCATCGTCGGACAATCTCAGCCGACACAAGGCGGATACGTACTGTTTGACAATTTGTATAATGTCGGAACAATTTATGTTCGTTCCATTGACGACTGGATTTCTGGTACAAATTGGCATTTGTATAGTGACGCTCGATATGGTTCGGCAATTTCACCATATTGCGACACAGAAAAGGATGCCGACAGGATTTATGCCACACAGTGCTATTCAATAAACAACTGCGTATCTTCGCACATTCCGCAATATATAGAAGCTACAGTAAAAAACAACAATTATTCCTATTACAAGGGCTTTAAAAATGAAAGTTCAATAAGTTGGATAAACAGTGAAGGATACGATGAGTATTATAGAAATGCCGGTGTCATTTTTGGCTGGGGTAGTTCAAAACCAAAACTTGTTCAAACAGGACTTGTCTATGACACCTATGATTCTTTGACGGGTGCAATGAGCGACAACGGAAGTGCTTTGTATATGACAGGCGATAATTTTGCATTCAGCCAATCAACTTCGGCATTGACAGAAGACTTTACTGCAATCAATGCGACTTACAACTCTACGCTTCCTATAATCGATAGTCCGAAAAACGACGGCACAACATCTCATACGGTCACTTATAAGGATGTTTCAGGCTTGTCTTGGACGGCGTATCCCGACAGTTGGCTCTACGTTTACGGATGCTTGCCGCAGCTGTCATTGTTTGCGCTCGACACGCAAAACGGATTGAGCATGCGTTCTGTCGGTTATGGCAAAGACATCTATGGAGAGTTCAACAAAGAGCCTATCGATGCAGGCAAAAAAGAATATCCGTATATAATCAAAGACGGCATAGACTTGCTTGGCATGCAAGCACTTGTGGACAGCGGTTATACTTTTGACGGTAAGTACATCGAGTTTGCAAATGCAACCAACAACTTGGACAAGACGATAACCCGAGTTATCAATATGCCGACAAGTTCGTTACGACAAGATGTAGGGACAACAAACGATTTCATGTCAAGTTCAACAATTGGCGGAAATTATGAACAAAAGGGCAAGAGTTATCACTTGTATACGTTTGGCGCGCTGTGCAATCAGGCAAGGAACAAGAACGCAACATTTGTCGGCACCGATTTTTCCAATTGGAAGGATAGCAACCATTTCTATAGCCAGAGTGACGGCAAGTTGATTGGCGGGGCCACGTTTGCAACGGTCAACTTCTTGCCGATCGGAAGATATGGCACAGACAAGGTGTTCAAGGGCAGCATAAGCGGAAAGCAAGCGGACGGAACAAATACGGAAGTTGCAAACTTGCGTATTCTCACGTCAGGAACCGACCATGCGTTTGCAGGTTTGTTTGCAAGGGCGGAGAGTGCGGAAATCTCATATATTACTGTTTCGGGCGATATGCGCGCGTATGCGACAAATGCTGACGGACACTCGGCTGTTGGCGGCATCGTTGCGGACAGCAGCGGCGACACAATTATCGATCACTGCAATGCGGGTTCGGGTTCGGGTTCTGCCGCAAGAGAACTCAAAGTGTTTGCATACGGCAAAAAGAGTGTGTATGAATACAACAACGTAAAAGATTTGCACACCTATGCAGGCGGCATCGTGGGCGTTGCAACAACATCGTTCTATAAAAACAAAGCGCACGTGTATAAGTCGGGCACGGCAAGCATCATTCGCAACTGCGAAGTGGTCAACGCAACGGTGATGAGCGTCAAGAACAACATCGGCGGCATCGTGGGCTACGTTGACGGACAAGCGGGAGCAAAGGGAATGAATAACAAGCTGGAAATCACAGGCAATACTGTGACCAAGGCGGAATTGACGGCTATTGCCTCCGACAGCACAATCAGCGACGTCGGCACAAAAGTGGGCGGTATTTTGGGATATAGCGACCAATACGTTGCCGTCATCGTATCGGGCTGCACGGTCGGCACGAACAGTGCAACCAAGTCCGTCACGATTAAGGGCGAAAACGCAATCGGCGGTATTGTCGGCGCACTGCCCAGCAATATCAACGAGATCAAGGACTGCTCCGTCTTGCAATCTACGTTCATAGAGCGTGGCAAGTGGGGCGTTGTCGAAAACGTGAAAGACGCAAGCGGTGACAGTTTCAACGGCTATGGCACGGCAATCGGCGGCATAATCGGTTATGCGGCATTCGATACAACCGACAACACGGGTATGTCGGTCACAACAACAATCAGCGGCAATATCGTGTTCAACGGCAACATCATCATTGCGCAACCCACAAACAAGAGCACGGGTAGCAATGCAAACAACAGTCAAGACGGCGTTGTGCGCAACGTCGGCGGCGTGTTTGGAGATATGACTTCGGGCGCATCGTTCGCCACGGGAGCAAATATTAAAGTCAACGGCACGATCACCGTTGCAGACACCATAAACGAAGTGCGCAACATCGGCGGCGTTGCAGGACGAACAAAAGACGTTGCGTTCAGCGGTATTTTTGAAGTGGGAGTCAACATCGTTGTGCCAAAGGCATACAACGTGGGCGGTTTTATTGGCAGTAACAGCGGTATCGTCAACGTGCTTTCGGACAACACCACAATCAGGATCGGCGCACACTTGAGCGGCGCGCATGACGTGGGCGGTTTTGTCGGAAACAACCGTAGCGGCGCAATATTGATGTTGGGCGCAAATATCTATCGATCCACAAGATACGAAGATCCGCTTTCAATCAACGTTTTGGATAGCGCGCAAATATCCGCTCTTAATGACAACGTCGGCGGTATCGTGGGCGGCAATGACGATGGCGCAACGCTCACAATCGTCAAAGGCGACATTCAAAACGCAGGTCATATCGGCGTGAGGAAGAACGCAGACGGCTCCGACACCGTGTCGGACGCGGTCGGCGGCATCGTCGGAAGCAACAAAGGCACGCTTGCAACCGGTGGCGGTATAGGCGCGTATAAGGCTTTGACAATCAACAACAGCGGCACTGTTATCGGCAGAAACTACGTGGGCGGCGTTTTCGGCTTGCTCCACGGAGGTTCGGTGGCGGGCACGTTCACCAACATCGGCGACGTCACGGGCGAATATTTTGTCGGCGGCTCTATCGGCTATGTTTCTTATGCGGCAACAATCACCGCTTTGGGCAACGAAGACACCAAGTTTGAAAACGGCGCAATCGCAGGATACACCGCATCGGGCGACGCGCTCACGGCAGGCGATACTGCGGCGCAAGGCGTCGGCACGGTCAAGGGCAAAGCGTACGTGGGCGGCTCTATCGGTATCATGCTTGGCAAAATCGTCGGCAACGCCAATGCAAAAGTGGTGTTTACATCAAGCGGCATAGTGGACGCAAGCGACGTTGCAGGCTATCTTGGCGGCTCTATCGGCGTCATCGCCGGTCAGGTGGACTATGCGCAATTTATCAGCACCGGCGAGCTTACAGGCATCAACGCAATCACGGCGGTTGGCGGCTCGGTGGGCTTTATCGGCGCGCCTACTCCGCTTTTGACCAGTAGCAATTGCAACGAAGAATACGCAATCGATCTGGGCGGCGCACTTTTCAACAGAGTGCATATCAAGAACTCGCACTTCGAGTCAAACGGCGCAAGCCTTGTATTGACGGGCACGAGAGTGAACGAAGCAAAATATAATGGCAACGTACAAAGACAGGATTACGAGTGGGGCGGCGTCGGTGGAGCAATCGGCATCATCGCAGGCGTTGCAAACGGCTTTGACGGCGGCGTAAATTGGGCGAACAACACCTATTACGCTCAAGGCAGCGTAACCGCGCCCGGCGTCTACAACGTGGGCGGCATAGTCGGCTTTATCCGCGCAAACAACATCACGATCAACAATATGCTTGCCTATGACATCGACGTCACGGGCGGCAGCAACGTCGGCGGTATCATCGGTTTCACCGAGGGCGAAAAGACCGTCATCGCAAACGCTTTTGCAATCAGCACGTCGGACAGCACGGGCAAATACACCGCGGAGTATACAACACCAGACGGCACAAAAGTTGCAGGCTTGGCAGGCGGCATCATCGGCAAAGCGGCAGACGATACGGACGCAAGCACTTCTTATTGGGTTAAAGGCTACAAGAACGCCGACCTTGCAGGCACAAACGTCAACGACTTGAAGAATACGCTTGGCAGATACACCGCTATCACCGAAACGATCGGTCAAACCACAATCATCTTCACAAAAGAGTTGATCGGCGGCACGGACGTTGCCGAGCCGGTCTATCCCACGCCGTACGAGTATCTCTCCGCGTATTATGGAGAAAATGACAAGCATACCGTCAACGGAAAAACGCTGACGATTGCAGATACGTTTGAATACGATGAAACGACACAAGTCACCACCTACAAGCCTTGGGACTGGTATTTCACCGAGTATTATAAGAACGTAAGCACCGATTCAACGGTGGTCAAGACACAGGACGGCACTTGGGTGTATGCAAAGAACACGTGGGCGCAATATTCCACAGGCACAAGTCAGACCGGTTGGTATTTCGTGTACGCAAATGATGCCGCAGGCGACGAAGGCAACGTGGGCACGGTCAATGCAAAGCACACCGCCACAAGCTCGACGCAAGGTGGATACACGATTGTTGACAGAGATTTCTGGAAACGTATCGCCAACGCATACACGGCATCTGAAAAAGAAAAAGGACTCAACGATCCGTCAAATGCGAACTACAAGCTCAATTCCGACATTGTGTTGAACGCGGACGTGTACGGCAACAAAGCTCCGCTTGTCAACAACTTGTACGCAACCGCAACCGCCGCAACAAAGAGCGGATACTATCTGTATATCGCATCTTCCGGCGAATCGCGCCCGACCGCAAAGAGCGATGGAGACAAATTCTATATTCAAATCAACACCGTTGACGTGGACAACGCAAAAGAGTCCGCAAAACTCGCAAAGAACGTTGCGGTGTATTATCGCTCGATTGCAATGGGCAGCGCGCTCACCTACAACGGTTACAACCGCTATGCGCCCATAAGCCTGCAAAAGGACATCAAATCCGAGCCTAGTATAACGGACGGCAAAGTTGATCTTGACAAGAAGAACACCTATGCCTACACAACCGAGCTTGTCGAGCCACAAACGGTGGCAAAGACGGTGGGGACGTACAAGTCCAACGTGTTTGTATACTACTATGACGACACGGGCACTGCATACAACGTGGGCGGCATCAACCAAGGCGCATGGAAGATCAAACAGCGCACACTTACGTTCAACGCAACGAGTGTAAACAATAAGGTTTACGGTGATAAAGATATCGAAAGCAAGGTGACCATTCAAAACGTTGCGCCAAACGACAGGGATGCCATTACATTTGTTCTTAGCATAAAGGGCGTTGATACTCCGATTACGATAAGCGACCTGAAAGCAGGCAAGAGTTATTTGGCAAAGGACTATCAGGGTATTGAAATCACGCTTGTTACGGCATCGCAAGACGGCGCGCTCAGTGGCGCGGATGCAAACTTCATTGCCGAAACGATTACGGACAAATCAACATATAAGATTGAGTTCAACATCAAGTTTACAAATGCGAAGAAGTACGAAATATCCACTTCGCTTGCGGATGGTTTGTCAAAGACCAACTATGTGATGAGCAACTCTAATCAGAATGTCGAAGTCAAGAAGAGAGGGATAGATGTCAAGATAGATTCCGACAACAAATCTGCGTTCTTTGACGGAAAGTACACTCACGGCACGACATGGACATTCTCTAACATCGCAGACGAGGCATTCGGAGATACGTGGCAGAGCGTTCTCAAAGCGTTCAGTCCGTTGTTTGTTGCGGATATAGAGAAAGAAGGCGGCGGATACAATCCCTATACATCAGACTTAGTGGGTAAAAACTCTTTGACGTACAATAAAGTGACGCTGCAATATGACGGTCTCAGCACGGGAAGAATCACGTTTACAGGAGCAGGAGACGTCGGCAACTATTATCTCAGATTCAGTGATTATGGACAAAATGATGTAAACAACACGTCAAACTACTACATCAAACTGACCGACGGCGAATCGGAGAGTTATGCGGTGAGCAAGAATATGCTCAACATCACCTGGTCAAGAACGAACAATGGCACGCACGTTTATGACAAGTCCACGATAGGAACTATTACGGCAAGCGTTGTTGCTGATCACGGAATCGAAAACTTAAAGTCTTTTGTCGAAACCTATTTCACGAGAGAATGGGGCAGAACGAAAGGCGAGACCGACATCATCGTTACGTCAAGCAACAACACGACGGCAACCATAACGTTCAAGACGTTGGTCAATGCGGGCACATACACCGCAAAACTGACAGTAAACAAACAAACGCATCAAGACAAGATAAACTGCTCGTATACGTTCAAGAACGGTACAACGTTCAGCTATGAGATTGAGAAACGAACGCTCTTAGTCTCGTTTGATTATGCAGGAGAGAAAGGAAACAAGGCGACAGGTTATATTTACACCACACGACATCAAGGTTTGAACGGTATAAAGGTCGACAATTTGATAACGGGACAAAATGGCGATACTGTTGGTATCAGTATTGTAGTAGCAGGAGAAAATGTTGTATATCAGTATAATACACAATCACAAGATGTAAGTTATTCCGGAACTGGGGTAAAAACAGTTTCTAATATTAGCACCATAGATGTTGGAAAATACCATGTTACGGCAACTTTGTCTTCAAACGCAAACTATCAACTTTCTCCAACTACTGATTCGTGGGAGATTAAGAAGTATAGTATTAGTTTGAGTGGACTTACGAGTAGTAGTAAAATATATGACGGTATTCCGTTTAAACCAACTGTTTATATAAATAACAATGCAACTACAAACGGCGAAGTGCCTTATGAAGACGACCTTATCACCGTAAACTATAAGGCAACATCCGATAAGTTCGGCAATGGTTTTGTGAATAAGGGTGAATATACTGTAAGTATAGGAAAGGGAGATATCACTGCAAAACGCAAAAACACTGGTTCAGATACCACTTTGAACTATGATGTTACGGCAAATCAATCCGCTCAGTTTATAATCACCGCGCGCCCGATAACTGTAAAGTGGAATCCGACTCCGACACAAGCGTTTATATACAACGGACAGATGCAGGGAATTACGCTTGCAAGTGCGGAAGGCGGCGGACAAGTCAAACTCAAGAGTTGTGACGTGTCTTCGGCGCAAATCACAGGCTATGCCGGCAAGGACGTCATACATTTGACGCTTGGCGGCGGAAAAGTACATGTCAATGACACTCCGTTCGTGATGACGGCAGCTATAACCGGAGTGACCGGTACAAACTCTGACGATAGCAATTCCGTTGCCGAAAACTACGAACTTATTGTGGATACGGCAGAGAATGACGGAACGTACAATATCGTTGCGGCAAGTCTGAGTTTGAAATACACATCGGGTGGCGTAAGCAAAGAATATGATGCAACGGTGTCGGCGAATGTTTCAGCTCTCAAGTTCGAAGTTGTCAGCAATACATCGGCGAAATTGGAGCAAAGCAGTTTCACGATAACAGGAGTGTATCTTGACAAGCACGTTGGCAATAAAAAGACCGTGAAAGTGACCGTGAAATGCAACGACACGAGCGGCGACTTTGCATACGTTGGAGCAGATAAGTTTGAGATTGCAGAGGTCGGCTCAATCACGCCGAAAGAGCTTAATGTCAAGCTGGACAAGTTGCGTAGCGGCAAGGCAACGAGAGTGTACAACTACGACAACACAACGTATGGCGGAGCGGGTGCAACGTATGCAAGCGGAACAAGCGCACGCAGCGTTGTTTATCGCTCGGGCGAAGGTTTTGTCGTGGACGGTTTCCCGACGGCAGAACAGAACGGAACTGTGACGATAAGCGCGAATTATCAAGAAGTTGACAGAAAAAACAGAGCGATGTTCGACTCGTACGTCAACTTTGTGTACGGCGATGATGCAAACGGTTATCAAAAGGGCACTGTCGCAAATAAACTGTTCAAGACGCTCGTGTTCTCGATAAGCGGTGCTTGCGCACAAAACTACACCTTTAAGGTGACAAACGGCACCGATGCGTACAGTGGCACCGTGGGCAATGCAGATCAATCCGTCACGGTGTACGACTCTCGTGACGAGCAAAACAAGGATAAACGTCCATCGGGTGCAGGCACTATCTACATCGAGATTACTGTCAAGTCGTTCAAGGTGGAATACACCAACACGTCGCAGAGCTATGCAAACTCCGACAACACCTACAACACCGATTGGAAACCGGTTGAAGCCATCAAGACTCCTGATGGAACAACGGTCACGGTGCTCAACGGTTGGATGATGGATGAAAGCGGCAATCCGAAGACGTACAACAAGTATACGGTCATTCGCGGTCGCATGGGCAGCACGCAATTGTCCGCTCAAGTGTCGGGCGAGAAGGGCATGGAGCACAACTACAACATGAGCAACCAGCCCATACTCACCATCGGCTATTTCGTGGACACGACCGATTTTGAAGTCGGCTCGATTGCAAGCCTTATGATCGCATCGTACTATTGGTATGCGTCGCAGCACGCCGATTCGACTGACTTTACGCCCATCGTTTCGGCACGCTCGGAGTGGGTGTCTATCGTGACCAACGATGTGTACGGCACGGGCGCGTTCGGCGAAAGCAACAAACCCGCAGACGCCGAAAACTGCAAGAGTTGGGATGAATACTTTGCGTATATCGAAGATACCAAAAAAGTGACCGTGTTCTTGAACGAATACGAGAACAATTCCTGGGGTTACTACGTGGTAGAGCAAGACACCACTCACAAGCCCGCATACACGTCATATAGGCAAACGGCGGACTTCACGGGCATCGTGAAACAGGCGGATATAGAGATTCTCAACAACTTCTTCACAACGTACACGTATGGCGAAGACGGCACTGAAACCGCAACGCAACAAACGTGGGGCAATGGCGGCAAGTATATCACCAACTTCCTTAAACCGAGCGTCGGCAACGTGCTGACGGCTCTCGGAAGTGTGTTTGTGTCAATGGGTGACGGATTCGGCGGCAAGTACAACGGCAACGGCTATGTCATCGAATATCTCAATATCTACGGCTTTGGCGGCACAGAGCAAAACGTCGGAATGTTTGACAAGATCGGCAACGGCTCGGTGAGCGGCTTGCATCTTAGAAACGTCACAATCAGCGCAAACGGCGGCAACGTGGGCGGCATCGCAGGCGAGATTCTTGCAGACAAAGCAAGCAGCGACGTGACCAACGTGTCCTTCCACGGCTCTATCACCGTAAGCGGCAGCGGCAACGTCGGCGGACTTTTCGGCAAGAGCGCAAGAAATATCGATAAAGCGATTGTTCTCGGCTCTATCACTGCAAACGGCGGCAGTGTAGCAGGCGTTGTGGGCGTTGTGGGCGTTGTGGGCAGTTTGCCGGGTACGCTTTCAAAGGTTGTGTCGCTCATGCAAGTGGATGCATTCGGCACTGTCGCACCTATCGCAAACGGCGGAACGGTCAACAGCTCGACATATCTTGCCAATGCGGTTTGGAGCAAGGACGGCAACGGAAAAATCGCCTATGCAGGCGGCAACGGCACGGCAAAGTCTTATGCGGAATTGATGGGCGGTTCGACAAGCGGATACGGCAAAGACAACAAGTATTATTACGCAGGCGAAACTCCCAACACAAAGGGCGATTATGACGTGATAGACGATGTGCTGCTCTCAAAACTTGATGTGGATAACAACTCAAATCCGCGCCAAAGCATGAGACTTAGAGATATCGTTGACGTGTATTTGCTCATGTATTCGCTCTCCGAAACAACGGCAAGCGGCGGTGATATCAACGGCGCAAGAACGTATACGATAAGCACAAAAAGCTGGCTTGTGGGTGAAAAACACGGCACAAGCAAGGCTGATGCAATCGTGATTGCAAACAAGCAAAACATTGCGCTTTTAAGACAACTTCGCTTTGCAACGTTTGTTTTGATGGTTGATTTGACAAGTTACGAAGCGCAATCGTTTGGCGGCGCGTTCTACGGAACAATCTATCAAAACGGATATTCTAACCCGTCGGAATGGTTGAGTGGCTCGTTTGCGGACGTAACAAAAGCAACGATTGTGAACGAATAAAAAAAGAAAAATAAACAAATTGTGCGAAAAATCAAATAAAACCGCTCGCTGTATTGTATATATTTATATTATATTATAATATAACCGAATACGGCGCGCGGCGCACGCAATACAAAGGTAAGGATATGGACGCTTCTCGCAAAAGCATTTTGAAATTGGTGTTTGGCATCGCCATCCCCATTCTCATCATGATTGTCACCATGGTTATGGTCGGCATGTCTTTTGCGTGGTTTACTGATGCGGACAAGGTGACGATCGAGTCTATCACCATGTCCACGGCAGAAGCGTACAGAATCTCGTTTGCAAGACAAAACGAGCTTTGCAACAATCTCGAATACATGGGGCAGACCGCGCTCACCAAGGACGGCTATCTCATGTCCAAGGCAAAAGCCGGCGAAAACACGCTTTTGCAAAACGACAGGGCATACTATTTTGTCAACGCGGTGTCGCTTGACACGCTCGGCAAAAAGGTGGATTTCCGCATGTCGTTTGACGGCGCAAAGATCTATCAGGTGCAAAAGGACGCAAACGGCAAGCCTATTGTAACCCCCAAAAAGACTTATGGCGAGGCGGAAGGCAACAGCTCGATTGCCGAGATACCGTATGCATTCACTTGGTTTTTCACTCCGCGCGGCAGCAGAACAAGCGGCAATCACACAGTTGACACCGACAAAAAAGTGCATGTCGAACATCTCGATCCCAAGGACAGCGACGTTTGGTACACTCCGTACGGCAAACTCGAGTTCGAAGACGGCAAGGTGGCAAAAGTCAACGGCTCGGAAATAGGCTCAGAGTACAGTATAAAGGAAGTGGACGGCACGGATATCGTAGAGTTCCAAACGCAAGGCGCATCGCTCGGCACGGGCAGCACCGACACGTCGCAACTTTTTGATTTCTACGTGGTGTTTGCGCCCGAAAAACTGTTCTGGATGCAATATTTCGCAAAAGATTGCGACACCACCAAGGTTTCCGACTTGTACGGCGAAAACGTCAACAAGGCAACCGGTGGGCGCATCGATCAAATGTACTATGCAAGCATGGGATATTCGGGCTGCACGTTTGAATTCTCGGCAATCATCAACGTCATCAAACTCAACGAAACAACGGATCTAAACGGATAAAATGAACAAAACAAAGCGCACACTCATCATATCGTCAATTGTTATGGCACTGGCTTTCATCGTTACGGTGGTCAGCGTAACAGCCGCATGGTTTTCAAACGTCTCAAGCTCCAAGCAAGACGGTTTTATCATTGGCTCGACGACTTTGAAAGAGTCCGCAACGATATCCATTGACACCAATGTGGGCGGATCGAGTGACGTGAGCATTTGGCCTGCGGTGGTGAAAAAGGGGCACCTTGCACAAGGCAATACCGCGCCTACTGGCAAGGCTCTCAAAACAAGCACGGCAATCGTTCCCACCAAGGCAAAGACCGCCGTTGTGTACTTCCCGATCAACTTTGTCGGCGCGCCCGACGTCGATGATAAACGTGAGGAAATCGACGGCAGAAAGTCGCTGCAAGTCAACTTGAATTTTGCGTCCACCGAGGCAAATCTCATCAAGACGGAGCAGGACGGCAAACAAGTCGTGACCGGCACGAACAAGGACGTCAAAGGGGCTTTCAACGTGGAGCTCGATATGGTGTCCGTTGTCAAAAACGGCGACGCATACACCATTACGCCTATCGATATGACGGGTGTAGATCCAAAAAAACTTTCGGGCACGGACAAGATTTATTGCAATCAACCGTCTCTTACAAACGGCGAGCCGGGGTATGACTTGTACCTTCTCGTGATGCCCGGTGAAACCTATTACGTGCGCGCCACGATATATTTCAATCAAGTGGACGAAGAAGTGGATGTGGAATTGTTGTACACAAGCGTGTTCTTCAATTTCGTCTTGAAAATGGACGTGGACAAGACCGTCAGGGACTTGCCCGTAGCAACGGCATAAGGAGAGGAAATGCACAGAAAATACAGACTTGCGCTTGCAATCGCGTCAATCGTGCTTTTCATCGTGGCTATGACTGCCACGGGAGTTTCCTATGCGGTTTGGACGTCCCCCGAAGGCAGCGTCAGCGGTGAAGGCACGACAACGGTTTCGCCATCCGTCAACGCAAACGATAGCTATGTGTGGGCAAAGTATTTCAATTTTGAAACGATAACCGAAGATGGTATCAAATATGCGGCAATCACCACATTCTATGCCGACGGCGCGCAAGCGGCAGGGCTAAACCTTGCAGACGTGTATATCCCCGAGGTGTTTTGGGTGAAAAAGGACGGCACACGGCTGTATGTCAAAGACAAACTTGCCAAGTTGACCGTAGGCAAAGACTATGACGTGTACACGACAAAAATCATCACCAACCGCATTTTTATGGACGTGACGCTCAAACAATTGCCTGTCAACGTGTATATCCCAAGCGGCGTGACAAAAATCGAGACTGGTGCGTTCTCGGGGCTTGCCAATCTCCAAAAAGTCGTTTTCTACGTTGCAAACGATTGCACGATCGAGCCATACGCCTTTGTAGATTGCCCGAAACTCACCGTTGTGGAGCAAAAGACTGAAGGCTCGATCATCGGCACGAAAGGCGTGTCTTTCGTATCTTGCGGCATAGATCCGATTAAATAAAAGAAAATAAATTATAATTTTCAGCAAAATCGCACGCAATGTTTGACACAACTCGTTTGTCTTGCTATAATGATTAGGCTTGATATCGAACGAAAGATCGATTGCGTTGTGGAAGCGTATCGAAGTGGTCATAACGAGGCGGTCTTGAAAACCGTTTGGGTGCAAGCCCACAGGGGTTCGAATCCCTTCGCTTCCGCCAAATTGCTGCTGTGGCTCAGGTGGTAGAGCACATCCTTGGTAAGGATGAGGTCACCAGTTCAAGTCTGGTCAGCAGCTCCAAAACAGCGTTTCAGAAGAAACGCTGTTTTTTTATATTCTTGTTGCGCGTGGGCAACAAGAATATAAAAGCACGGTTTTTGCAAAAAACCGTGCGGAGCTGCCGGCGACATCGCACGACGATTGAGAATACTTCGTGCTCTCATCGTCTTTGCTTGTCTTCATCAGCAGCACTTACTCAAAGTGCCGTAAAGCAATGGTTTAGATGGTTCGCTGTTTTTTATATTCTTGCATACAACGCATGCAAGAATATAAAAGCACGGTTTTTTGCTAAAACCGTGCGGAGCTGCTGGCGACATCGCACGACGATTGAGAATACTTCGTGCTCTCATCGTCTTTGCTTGTCTTCATCAGCAGTCAAACGGATAGATTTGATAGAGTAGGCGTACGACGATTGAGCGAAAGCGGCAGTCTATGCCTGCGGATTTGTAAAAATGTTGATTGACACATGTGTACACATTTGCACATGTGTCTTAATATAATACAGTTTGTTTTTTTTAGATAGCCTTTGCAAATCGCACGCGCTTATTGTATAATATTTACAATAGATTACCATGGAGTAACACTTATGAAAAAGAACAAGTTTATTTTGACCGTTCTTGTGTTTGCGCTTGCGCTGTGCATGCTTGTTGCGTGCGGCGAAAAGCCACAAGACCCCAACGGAAACCAGCAAGGCGGTGGAAATGGTGGCGGAGAATCTCCAAAGCTCACGACATATACTGCAATTTTCACCGATGAAAATTTTTCCAACACAAGCGGAATTGTATTTAATTCATCAAGAGATGCGGACAATTTTGAACTTGTTGCTCCCAGCCGTGGCGTTCAGTTTTACAAAAAAGGCGGAGCTGTTACCATTGTTGCAAACAATTTGACAAATGTCACAAAAGTTACGCTCTTGGTGTCGTCAAACAAAGCTGACACCGCCATTAATGTGAAAGTCGGAGATGTTGATTTTGTTTGTGACGGTAAGAAATCGGTTTCATTCCAAAAAAATGATGTCACTTTTACGTTCACAACCGATAAGGGTGTGGATGGGACATTGAGTATTGCATTAACACCTGCTTCGGATAGCGGTTCTATGTTCATAAAATCCGTTGAGATCGAGTGCGGCGGCACGGGCGGAGACACTCCTGCTCCCACACCGACGGAAACTATGCCCTCTCAACAATACGATCCCGCAAAGGTTGACAAGAGCACTCTTCGCGAGCAAATGAAGAGATACTTTGAAAAGGAAAGAATCGGCAATCCGTTGCCCATTCCGTCAACCGGCGCATACAGCCTTTTGGTCATCCCCGTGCAGTTTTCGGACAAACCTATCAGCGATGAGCAAATGGACAGGCTTGGCAAAGCGTTCAATGGCACAAGCGCGGATACGGGCTGGGAAAGCGTCAATTCCTACTACAAAAAATCGTCTTATGGCAAACTCGACATGACTTTTGACGTGCAAAAGCCGTTTGTCACCGATAAAAACTACAAGTATTATGAAGACTATTCGGGCAAAATCACCGTGGACGGCGAAACAATCACCAAGACGGGCGATATTCTCTTGCTCGAACTTGCGCTTGCCTATTATGCGCAATCGCTTGATTTGACAAAGTACGACACGGACAATGACGGCATCATCGACGCGGTGTATCTCATCTATTCCGCTCCCGTCACTTATGATAGCGAGGCAAATGCGGACTCGATTTATTGGGCGTACGTCACCACGTCTCCCACCGAAACTCAAAAATACGACGGCTTGGAAGTGGGATATTATCTCTTTGCGGGCTTCGACTTTATGGACGAGCACACAGGCAACAGCAACGATACATATCTCGGACAAGACGGTTACACGCCGTATAAAGGGCTCAAAATCATGGCGGAGACCTACATTCACGAAACGGGACACTTGCTCGGCCTTGATGACTACTATGATTATGAAGATGCAAAAGGCTCGGGCGAAGGTCTGGGCGGCGCAGATATGATGGACTACAACGTTGGCGATCACAATGCCTATTCCAAGCTCATTCTCGGCTGGGTTGATCCCACTGTCATTACGACGACGCAAACCGTCACCATCAATGCATTTGAGTCAAGCGGTCAATTCCTTATGGTGCTGCTCGACTATGACGGCACGTATTTCAGCGAATACCTGCTCATCGACTTGTACGCAAACACGGGGCTGAACTCACTCGGCGCAAGCCAACAGAACTCGCTGTTGTATTATGACTCAACAACCAAAGTGGGCGCGGAGTACGGTGTGAGAATTTATCACGTTTCGTCAAGCATCAAAACGCCGTACAACGACGACTACGGTTCCTTCACGGACAACAACAACTCCGTCAGCGACACCGCTCTCATCAAACTTGTCGAAGCGGACGGCGAAAAGAAATTCGCAAGCACGGAAGGATATGCGGAGTCAACGGATTTGTGGATGGCGGGCGACAGCCTTTTGAGCGCGTTCTCCAACTATGCAAGAAACGACAACAAAAAAGTCAATTTTGACATTCGTATCGACAGCGTTTCAAAAACGAGCGCAACGATAACCATCACTTTTGAGGCATAAGAGTTGCAAACGCATTTTCAAAGGCGGGGACTTCGGTCTCCGCTTTTTGTATGTTTGGCGGCTTAGATTGCTAAAAAGTCAAAAAATGCGCGCGATAGGGAGTGGAGAAGTATTCTCGTATGCAAAGGAGTGCATACGAGAATTCTCAAATTCGGGTGTGTGCAATTGTACGTTTGTCTAAAATTGCGCAAGAAAAATGCAATAAGCGTTTACGAGCTGAAAAAATTGTGTTATAATCTATTCATTATTTAATGATAAGGTGAAAAATGAAAATCAAACGTAATCAATTTTTCAAGCAAACGCAAAACGACGTTGAAGTTTTGCTCACCGATTCTCCCGAAGTCAAACAAGCAATGAAAAAGCGCAAAACCGTGCAAAAAGCGGTCACGTGGTCCATTGTCGGCGCGCTGTTGTTCGTGCTTGTTCTCAACGTGGTGATTCTTCCGCTCACAGGCTCGCTTGCAAGAGTGAAACCTGTCATCAACTACACGGGCGACAATCCATACATAACCTTTGACGATGAGGGCGGCTTGCTCCTTTCCGCTCACCGCGCAGGCGGCGTGCTCGAACCCGAAGAAACTATGGCGGCGTTCATTCAGTGCATGGAAAGCGCAAAAGTAGAAGGCTATGTCGTCGACCTTCTCGAATTCGACTTGCATCTCACCAAGGACGGTCAACTTGTGCTTATGCACGATCACAAAGTGGATCGCACCTCGGACGGCACGGGCAAAATCTGCGACTATACTCTTGCAGAGCTCAAACAACTCAACTTCGGCTACAACTTCAAAGACCAAAACGGCAACTATCCGTATAGGGCAGAGGGCGCGGATCTCTCAAAAGTCCGAATCGCAACTCTCACCGAAATCCTTGACTATGTGGAAAAAGTCGCGCGTACGGACAAGTCTATGAAATACGTCATCGAGATCAAGGACGGCGACGAGCCCGGCAGAAAGGCTATGGACATTCTCTATGCCGAGATGAAAAAATACGACATCGTCAACCGCACCGTTTTCGGTACGTTCCAAGGCGAAATCTCCAAGTACGTCGATGAGTGCAACGCAAACGGCACTTTTGACCAAAAAGTCGTCCGCTCGGCAGGCATCACCGAAGTGCTCGACTTCTATTATGCCTTCCTTTACGGCAGAAAAAATGCAAAATTCGGCTTTGAAGTCCTTCAAATCCCCATGGGATTCAACGGCTTTTTCGATCTTTCCACCAAAGCGTTCATTGACTACGCCCACAATCTCGGCATTGCCGTCCAATACTGGACCATCAACGATCCCGCCGACGTCGTCAAGCTCCAAAAGAACGGTGCGGATTGCATTATGACGGATGATCCGCGCATGGCATACTTCGCCCTTCATCAAGATCGCTAAACGGCGAACAACTTCGTCAGAGCCACGCTCCCGTCAACTCATGTACGCCTTGTACATTAGGGTTGCCGCCGGCGTGGCTCTTTCTTGTTCTTCATCCGAACAAAAGCCGTCATAGCGGCAACGGCATCGCTTGAAAGCAAGCAACGCCGAGAGCCGCATTAGGCTTGTTGTTCTGCTAACCGCGCCGAAAATCTTTGACAGTTCAGACACGGACAAAAACTCTTGCCACAATTTCGCAAGATTGTCGGCTTGGTGTTTCGAGCGGGTGGGACACCCACACCCGATTTTAATATTCGCAATGTGCAAACTCTCCTTGTCATCCTGAGCGTAGTCGAAGGATCTCGTGGAAACGAAACGGCACTATATACACGTCATTTGACATCATTTCGCTACCGCGAGATTGCCACGCCGAGCAAGTCGGCTCGCAATGACAAGATTGTCAGCTTGGTGTTTCGAGCGGGTGGGACACCCACACCCGAAAACTGTGTTATTTAGTGCGCAACTGCGGCAGAGCCACGCTTTTGTCAACTCTCATGTATTATGCAATTGAAAAAGTGTCACCGAAGGGGTGGCGCTTTTTGTGTGGTGTGAAATTGGGAGATTAGTGGGAGATTTCGTCGGAGACGGTGATGGTGAAGGTTTGATTGTCGCTAAGAAGGTTTAGGACGCCGTTGGTCAGGTTGCTAAAGCCTGTTGCGCTTGAGCCTTGACCGACTGTGTCAAGAAGTTTTTATAGGGTGGTTGCACCGTCATCACCGACTGCCCAAATGGCAACGTAGTATCTGTGCGTTGGGACGTACTCGACGTTGATTTGGATGTTGCCGCTTGCGTTGGCGGAAATGCCGTCAAAGGACTGAGACTCTTGACTGTCGCTGCCTTGAACAAAGTTGTAGTCCAACAGCGAGACGTTAAATTTGCCTTGTCTGACGCTGTTTGGGAGCTTGGAAATATCAAAGATGAGAGTTTCGTTCCATTTGGTCGTACTGATGGTTTCCGCAACGGTGATAGGCACGACGAGATTTGCCTTTTGCGATGACGTGTTGCCGTTTGAAAGGTCGATGAGCAGGAAAGTTTTGCCGAGCTCGATTTTGTCGGTGTCGATGTATATTGTAAGTTTGTTGATGAGATTGCCGCCGCTTTTATGTTGCGTTTGGGCAGAAATCGCGCCGCTTTCGGTGGGGGGATTGTTTTGTGAGCTTACGCTAGATCCGGGGATTGCCGCTTGGTTGGTGGACTTGATCGACCAGTTGAGAATGGACATATAACTGCCGTTCAAAGACACGGTTAGATCCACGATTCCGTTGTCTTTTGCAAGGGTGGTGGGGTTTGAATCGTCGAATTTGGCAAACTTGTTGGCGGATGCCAAAAGGGGCTCGTACGCTTTGAGCGTCACAGCCACGGTCACGTCATCGTTGCCCATGAGAAAATCATAGGTGTTGTCCGAGCGTTTGGACGCGTCCTTTCCGTTGTATGTGACTTTTTCAACGTATTTGTCGGTGACTTTCAAATCGAGCGTGACGGTGACGGTTTCGGCAAATTCCGCTTGGGTTTTGTCAACCGACACGGCGCACTCCTCGGTGGACTGAACGGTGATTTTATGTTTTGCAGGACCTTGCTCATGATTATCGTTGTCGCCGCAGGCGCAGAGCGCGAAAACGCTGAAAGCAAGCACGGCAACAAGGCAAAGCGCAATTATTGATTTTTTGGTTTTCATAGTATACTACTTGCGCGATACACGCGCATTTATTATTGACAAATTGTAATATAACTCGCGCGCAAAATCAATATTTCAGAACATAATTTTTCAATTTATAAGAAAAATTAAGAAAGGATAAGTTGTTTCGACAAAAACGTGAAAAAACAAAACAAAGGGCATAGAATGCGCATACAGACGGTCAAACGAGCCAAAAACGCTTGACAAAAACGCGGGGGGGGGTAGAATTTTTTTGAAAAAAATAGGAGATTTGGATATGGAACGAGAACAAAAAAATCAGATGCTTGCCGATTTGTACGCGCTGCGCGCGGGTATGTCCGCAATCTCGATTGAAAGAGACAAATTCGGCGTAAAAGAAAAGGCGTATTCAGATGCCAAGCGCAAGGTTGATTGCGCTTGTTACGAGTATGAAAATGCAGAGAATTCCGTATCGCGTTGCGATGAGTACGACAAGAAAGACTCGTTGCAGAAAACCGAAGAGAAGGCAAAACTCGACCTCACATTTAAGAAGACCGTCATCGGCAGTCTTGGCGCAGGTATTGTCGGCGCACTTATTCCGTGGTTTTTCTATTTCGCAACGTCGGGCGACTATGGACAAGATAGCAAGTACGGCTATTCCTATTGGAAAGAATATCTGATAGCGTCTGCGTGCATATTGGGCATAATCTTTGTTGTCGGACTGGCGTTTGCTCTTATCGTGAAAGTCAGCAACGGGAAAGATTTGCAAAAAAGAATTAAAGAAGGATCCGGAAAATCGAAACAAGATCTCAAAGACGCAAAAGCGCGATTGTCGCAAGCCGCCGCGGATTGTGACAGTGCGCAAAAGGCACTCGCAATCGTCTCCAAAGATTACGAGAAAGTGAAATCCGTTTCCACGAAATTGTCGCAAGAGATGTACAACGCACTCGTTGCTCAATTCAAATCCGTGTTGGATATAAGAGATTGGGAACATATCGACCTTATCATTTTCAATTTTGAAACGGGCAGAGCGGACACGCTGAAAGAAGCGTTGCAACAAGTGGACCGCAGAGTGCAAACGGACGAAATCATCGAAGCGATAGAATCGGCAGGAAGCAGTATAGCGGCGACAATCAACGTCACGATGAGAGAGTTGCGCAGCGATTTGAACAAGTCTTTCAACAGACTTTCCGAACAACTTGCAATTCAACACGCCGAGCAAATGACGGCTCTTGGCAACATCAACAGGAACATCGAACGCACGAACGAGAGCATTGCGAAACTGCAATCCGCCACCGAAAACAACGGCAAAACGCTTGAAAACATTTCGAGCGCGGCAAATCTCAACAACGCGTTGATTGCAAAAATCGGTTGCGACAGCATGTCTCTTATGGACGACGTAAACTATATGGTGTTCACCGCTCCTAAGGACGGCGGCACGAGCAACACGAGCTATACGCTCAACGTAAACGTCAAATGAAATGAGTAAAACAAGCGTTTAGAATATCAAAAAATCGATATTATCGGTTTGAAAAAAGGCACTCTTGCGAGTGCCTTTTTTGATGCTGTGATTTGATTACATCTTTGCGATGTATGCCGCAAGCTCGTTGAAGATGACGTCGAGTCCGTGTGCGCCTGCATCGGGATAACCGATTGAACGCTCACCAACAGTGCCCGCTCTGCCGAGAGTTGCAACGTGAGTCTTGGTGGCTTCTGCGCCTTCGTGAGCAGCCTTTGCGCCGAGAGCAAGACCTTCGCGGAGAGATTTGCCTTCTTCAGCCGCTTTGGTGAGTGCCATTGCGCAGGGTTTGAGAGCGTCAACCAAAGTCTTGTCGCCGATTTCCGCGCCCTTGCCGAAGGACTTCTTGCCGGTCTCGTAAACGCCGCGGTTTGCCTCGGTGAAGAGAAGAGCAACGTCTGCAAGAGAGACTTCTTTCTTGCCGAGCATGGATTTGCCTGCATACTTGAATGCAGAGCCCCAAATCGGACCGCTTGCGCCGCCGCAGTACTCTTTGATGATTTCGCTGCAGCTCACAAGGAATTGACCGATGTCACCTTTCTTTCTGGTTGCCCAGTCTGCTTTGAGTTGTTTGAAACCTTTTGCGATGGACATACCAAAGTCGCCGTCGCCCATTTTGTCCGCTTCGCAGAAAGGAACTTCGTTTTCGATGATGACGTCTGCCATCTTGTCAACGATTTGTACGAAAGCCGCAGTGTTGATGGTTTCGGTCACTTCGGGCTTGCCTTCGACTTCGTAAACCGCAATTTCTTCGGTTTCTTTTGCCGCCACTTTCTTTGCGGCTGCGTGATGTTCTTCTGCAACGGGAGCGTATCCGAGTGCTCTGCCGATTGCTTGCACTGCTTCGAGAGCCGCTTGTGCTTGTTCGCTCATAGCTGCGCCCCAAGTGAGAGCAGGAGTGTTGACGGGATAGTCAACAAGAGCTTTGAGCTCGCTGTCCACTCTCAACACGGAGATGGACGCGCCTGCCATATCGATGGAAGTCATGAAGTTGCCGACGATGGTCTTGTGGATCTTCACGCCGTCTTTTGCGAGTGCCTTGGTGACGGAGTTGTTGAGAATATAGAGTTCTTGAAGGGGAGTGCCGCCGAAACCGTTGATGAGAAGAACAACTTCTTCGCCGTTCTTGAGAGCAAGGTCTTCTTCAAGGTCGGTGACGATTCTTCTTGACAAATCGTCGCAGAAAGTGCCGGTGGAGTAGTCGATCTTTTCACGGAAACGACCGGGTTCGCCGTGGATGCCGACGCCGAATTCCATCTCGTCGTCGCCGATGTCAAAGGTGGGATGACCTGCCGCCGGGACGGTGCAGCTTGTGAAAGCAAAGCCGAAAGAGCGAACGTTGTCGATGACTTTGTTTGCAACCGCTTTGACTTCTTCAAGGGATTTGCCTTGTTCTGCCGCCGCGCCTGCGCATTTATGTACAAGCACAGTGCCTGCCACGCCGCGACGTCCGACAGTGTAGAGAGAGTCTTTGACTGCGATATCGTCGTTGACGTAAACCGCGTCCACTTTGATGCCGTCGTCTTGAGCGTCGCTCATAGCGTTGTTGAAGTTCATGCAGTCGCCCGAATAGTTCTTGACGATGAGAAGCACGCCTTTGTCGGTTGCGCAAGCCTTGATTGCGTTGTAGACTTGCACTTGGGACGGGGATGCGAAGACGTCGCCGCAAACAGCCGCGTCAAGCATACCTTTGCCGACGAAGCCTGCGTGTGCGGGTTCGTGACCGCTGCCGCCGCCGGAGATAAGGCTGACTTTGTTGTCGTTGATGTCTTTCTTTTTGACGACTTTGTATTTTTCAACGAATTCGAGTTCCGGATGAGCCGCGGCAAGACCGTGGCACATATCGTAGACGAAAGTCTCGGGGGTGTTCATTATTTTTTTCATAATTCTTTCTCCTTAACCGCCAATCAAAGAATTTACGCGGTTTTTTAATAAGACACTCCCTTGCGCGTGTGCGCAAGGGAGTGTGCGTATATTCGTTTAGATTAGTGGCAGCATTCGCAATCGCAGCCGTATCTGAAATCGTGACCGAGTTTGTCTGCTGCTTTGATTGCCGCGATGACCATATCTTCGGTTACGGGGAAGGGCATGTTGTGAATGGATTCGTCGGGGATGCAGGTCTTTGCTGCGACGATCTTGTATTCTTCTTCGGTGAGTTCTTCTCTGATGACTTCGCCCGTGCGCGGATTTGTCATAAGGTCGTGCAAGCAGACGGGGAGTCCCACTTCGTCACAGAAGTTGAGCACTTCATAGAGTTCTTCTTCGGGGCTGTTTTCAAGGACGAGTTGGCAGATCGTGCCGAATGCAACGATTTCGCCGTGCATGCAGCATGCGTGAATGTCGTGAACTGCAGTAAGACCGTCGTGGATTGCGTGTGCTGCTGCAAGTCCGCCCGATTCGAAGCCGAGACCGGAAAGAAGGATGTTGGTTTCGACAATCTTTTCGAGAGCCGGAGTCACAACGTTGCAGTCGCAAGCGGTTTTTGCCTTTGCGCCGTCGCTGAGAAGGTGTTTGTAGCAGAGTTCTGCAAGTGCTGCAGCGGTGTATGTGCCATATCCGAGAAGAGTGCCTTTCTTTCTGTCTGCGCCGCAGGGAAGACCTGCGTTGACGTTGGATACGCTGTTGACGTTTGCTCTTGCTTCGAACCACGTTGCCAATGCGTCGCCCATGCCGCTGACAAGGAATCTTGACGGTGCGTTTGCGATGACGTTGAGGTCGATAAGAACAACTGACGGGCTTTGACGGAAGTATGCATAATCGTCAAACTCGTGATTGTCGGTGTAAAGAACTGCAGAGTGAGAAGTCGGAGCGTCCGTTGCCGCGATGGTGGGGCAGATGATGAGCGGATTGCCTGCCGCAACGCACTTGGATGTGTCGATTGCTTTGCCGCCGCCGAGACCGATGGTGCATGCGCATTTGTTTGCTTTTGCAAATTCTTGCAATGCTTTGACTGTCGTACGAGAGCATTCGCCTTTGAAGATGTCGCTGGTGACAAACTCAACGCCGTATTTTGCTTGCGTCGCTTCGAGTTTCTCTTTCACGAGATTGAGCGCGAACGGGTCTGCGATAAGAAGGGCTTTCTTACCGAAGGTTTTGACAAAATAACCAAGGTTGAGCAATTCGTTTTCGCCTTGAACGTACTTTGTGGGACAAATAAATGCTTTTCTCATAAAATTTCTCCTTGTATGAGTTGATTTTTTTTGTATCAACATTATATAACCTATCGCGAAATAATTCAATACCTAAAATGATAAAAAATGTGTATTTTTTCAAAATTTTTGCCAAAAAACGCCGTTTTTGTCACCGCCACACTCAAAAATTCATAATTTTTTAATGTTTTGCCTTCAAAAAAGTTGAATATTGCAAAAATCGTATTATAATAAAACCAACAAAAATCACAACAAATTCAATATATAAAGGAGTGGCTTATGGACGTTTCTCAATCTATCGAAAAACGCGTTGAATGGATACGCTCTCTTCTCAAAGACAGCGGCGCAAAGGGCATAATTTACGGCAACAGCGGCGGCAAAGACTGCACACTTGTCGGCGCGCTTTGCAAACTTGCAACCCCCAACGTTCTCGGAGTCATCATGCCTTGCCAATCGGTGCAAAACTACGGCAGCGACAGAGATGACGCTATTCTTGCAGGCAAATGCTTTGACATCGAGCAAATCGAGATAGATTTGTCCAAAACAAAGCAAGCTCTTCTCGACGCTCTCGGCGACAATCTCGCAAATGACAGCGCAGGCGACAACGCAATCAAAATGGCGGGCGTCAACATCAATCCGCGTCTTCGCATGACCACGCTTTACGCTCTCGGACAAGCTCGCGGCTACCTTGTCGCAGGCACGGGCAATCTTGACGAAATCACCCTTGGCTACTTCACAAAGTGGGGCGACGGCGCGCACGATTTCAACCCTATCGCAGACTTGACTGTTGGAGAAGTGTACGAGCATTTGCGCTATCTAAACGCTCCGATTTCCATCATCGACAAAGCTCCTTCCGCCGGACTCTATCAAGGTCAAACCGATGAAGACGAGCTTGGCATCAAGTACAGCGACGTTGACAAATATCTCCGTGGCGAAGAAATCTCCGACGACGTTCGTGCAAAAATCGACAATGCAAAACGCAGGTCAGCACACAAACTCCGTATGCCAATGAAGTACGGCGAATAACATCGTCTGCGATTGATAAGTTTTTTATAAGTTCACGGCTCTACAAGGGGTGAGCGTGTAAACCCTAAATAGAATTGCCCCATCTTTCCGGTCCGTGCCGGTATTTCTTCCACCACTCGTATAAGGTGCTTTCTTTACAATGTTATCCGTCGCTCGCGGGGAAGACAGTCGGCACTCGCATAGAAAAGTATCGTTCACTTGTTATGCCACTTCGCCTGCGTGGCGGCTTGCGCAACACAGTGCCACGCATTCTCGTACAACCGTCTTGCTCGGCGCTTATTTTGCTCGCCGCCGTTGCGCCTCGTGTTCCGTCTTCGAATTCGCACAGTCCGTTAATAAGTACGCTCCGAATAGGCTGTTCGTTACGTGCGCATAAAATATCAATTTTTCCATTCTGTCATGTTGAGCTTGTCGAAACATCAAGCCGCAAGGCGCACATACCGTTTATAAGTACGCTACGAATAGGTTGAAGAGCGCACTTCCATTTTTCCATATAATTATATCTATATACGATAAAATTTTATCATAATCAAAAAATTTGCTTGTCACGCGTTTGTTTGTATGCTAACATATTATAGGTTATCATAATT
Organism: uncultured Eubacteriales bacterium; assembly: GCA_900548005.1. Lineage (GTDB taxonomy): Bacteria > Bacillota > Clostridia > Christensenellales > CAG-917 > CAG-475. The sequence goes on from URIZ01000005.1 coordinate 76,517, forward strand.
CAACACAAAGGAGGGCTTACCATGGCTCATTTAAGCGAGGCGGCGGTTGCGCAAATCAACGCTATTTGCGACAGATACGTCGAAGAAAAAACTCCGCTTATGATGATTTTGAGCGACATTCAAAAGGAATATGGTTATATTCCGCTTGAAGTGCAAGAAATCGTATCTGACAGAACGGGGATTTCAGTTGCGGAAATTTACGGCGTCGTAACTTTCTATTCGTTTTTCTCTCTCACTCCGAAGGGAAAATACGTCATCGGTTGCTGTTTGGGCACAGCTTGCTACGTCAAGGGTGCGCAACAAGTTATCGACAAATTCAGTGAAGTTCTCGGGATCAAGCCGGGCGAAACCACTCCCGACGGTTTGTTCACCATTGACGCGTTGCGTTGCATCGGCGCATGCGGAATTGCTCCCGCTGTGTCCATCAACGGACAAGTTTACCCCAAGGTTGCCGTGAGCGCAGTGCCGGGCATCGTTGCGGAATATCGCGCAAAGGAGGACTAAGCCATGATAAAGACTTTTGAAGAACTTGAAAGAAGTTGCAAAGATTGCGCGTCTTGTCTTGACGCAAAATTTACGGGTAGCGACGGCAAAAGACACGTTGTGCTTTGCGGCGGTACGGGCTGCCTTTCTTCTCACTCCGACGAGATAAGAGAAGAGTTTGTCAAGCTTGTCAATGCCAACGGTTTGCAAGACAAAGTCACCGTCAACCAAGTGGGTTGTTTCGGTTTCTGCTCGCAAGGTCCGTTTGTCAAGATCTATCCCGAAGACACGCTTTACAGAATGGTCACCATCGCTGACGTTGCCGAGATCGTGGAAAAAGACCTTATCGGCGGCGAAGTGGTTGACAGACTTCTTTACGTAGATCCCACCACTCAACAAAAAATCTCCAAGCAAGACGACATCACTTTCTACAAAAAGCAAGTGCGTATCGCTTTGCACGGCTGCGGCAGCATCAACCCCGAAAAGATTGAAGAAGCACTCGGCGCAGGCGCATTCCGCGGTCTTGCTCGCGCGCTTCAAATGGACAGACAAGACGTCATCAACGAGATCTTGGCATCAGGACTTCGCGGACGTGGCGGCGGCGGTTTCCCAACGGGCAGAAAGTGGCAGTTTGCATACGCTCAACCCGATGGCGACAAATACGTCGTTTGCAACGGCGACGAAGGCGATCCGGGCGCGTTTATGGACCGTTCCATTCTCGAAGGCAATCCGCTTGCAGTCATCGAAGGTATGATGATTGCAGGTTACGCAATCGGCGCGCAAAACGGCTATTTCTACGTTCGTGCAGAATACCCGATCGCAGTCAATCGTCTCCGCATAGCAATTCGCCAAGCGGAAGAACTGGGACTTCTGGGCGACAACATTCTCGGCACGAACTTCTCGTTCAGAGTGCATATTCGTCTCGGCGCAGGCGCATTCGTTTGCGGTGAAGAGACGGCTCTTCTCAACTCAATCGAAGGCAAGCGCGGTATGCCGCGTCCCCGTCCGCCGTTCCCGGCTGTCAAAGGACTTTGGGAATCTCCGACAATCGTCAACAACGTCGAGACTCTCGCTTGCGTGCCTTACATCATGAGAGAAGGTTATGAAAAATTCACTTGCTTCGGCACCGAAAAGTCCAAAGGCACAAAGGTGTTCGCGCTCGGCGGAAAGGTCAACAACGTCGGTCTTGTGGAAGTTCCCATGGGCACGACTTTGCGTGAGCTTATCTACGACATCGGCGGCGGCATCCCGGGGGGCAAACAATTCAAAGCCATCCAAACCGGCGGCCCGTCCGGCGGCTGCTTGACGGCGGAAGACCTTGACGCTCTCATCGACTTTGACAACCTTGTCGCAAAAGGATCGATGATGGGCTCGGGCGGCGCAATCGTCATGGACGAAGACAACTGCATGGTTGACGTTGCAAAGTTCTATATGGAGTTTATTTGCGACGAATCTTGCGGCAAATGCTCTCCCTGCCGTATCGGCACAAAGAGAATGCTCGAGCTTCTCACCAAAATCACCAAAGGCACGGCGACAATGGAAGATCTCGACAAACTCATGGATCTTGCCAATTACATCAAAAACGACTCTCTCTGCGCGCTCGGTCAAACCGCGCCCAACCCGATTCTCTCCACGCTCGCTCACTTCAGAGACGAATACGTGGCTCACATCGTGGACAAAAAGTGCCCCGCGCACGTGTGCAAGAGCCTTATGAACTACGAAATCGTTGCGGATAAGTGCATCGGTTGCGGTCTTTGCGAGAGAAATTGCCCTGTCGGCGCAATCACGTCCACAGGCGTTCCGTCCCCGGGACACAAGCTCCCCGCAAGACAAATCGATCCCGCAAAATGCATCAAGTGCGGCGCATGTCTGTCTGCTTGCCGCTTGAAAGCAATCGAGAAAAAATAAGGAGAGAGAACTATGGCTAAAATCAATATAAAAATCGAAGGCGTGCCTTATCAAGTTGAACAAGGCTTGACCATACTCGAAGCGGCAAAGGCTTGCGGATACGAGATTCCGTCACTTTGTGCTTTCAATCACGGCGAATGCTCTCGCGGTTCTTGCCGCGTTTGCCTCGTCGAAGCAACAGGCGCACGCGGTCTTGTGGCGTCCTGCGTATATCCCGTCGCCGAAGGCATGGAAATCACCATATCTTCTCCCAAAGCCGTTGCGGCAAGAAGATCTTCTGTCGAACTTCTTCTTTCCAACCACAACCGCAACTGCCAAGAGTGCGACAAGAACGGCAAGTGCGAGCTTTTGCACGTTGCTAAGCTCACAGGCGCAAGAGAAGGCATTTACAGCGGCGAACAAACCAAAGTCACCGTTGACACGCTCACTCCGTCAATCAAGCGCGACACATCCAAATGCGTGCTTTGCGGCAGATGCATCGAGCGTTGCAAGAATGCGCACGGTTTGTCCGTTCTCGGTTTCGAGCAACGCGGTTTCAACACGATCGTCGCTCCTGCCGAAAACAGAAGTTTTGCGGATTCTCCTTGTATCCTTTGCGGACAATGTGTCAGCGTTTGCCCCACGGGTGCGCTCATGGAAGTGAGCGAAATCGACAAAGTGGACGCCGCTTTCAAGGCAGGCAAATACGTTGTCGTGCAGACCGCTCCCGCAGTCAGAGCCGCACTCGGTGAAGAGTTCGATATGCCAATCGGCACACTCGTCACAGGCAAAATGGTCGCAGCTCTCCGTCGTCTTGGTTTCAAGAAAGTCTTCGACACCAACTTCGGCGCAGACCTTACTATCATGGAAGAAGCAACCGAATTGCTCACAAGAGTCAAAGAAGGCGGCACGCTCCCGATGATCACGTCTTGCTCGCCCGGCTGGATCAACTATGCGGAATATTATTATCCCCAACTTCTCGATCACCTTTCTTCCTGCAAATCGCCCCACGAGATGTTCGGCGCGATTCTCAAATCCTACTATGCAGAGCAAAACGGCATCAAACCCGAAGATATGTTCGTGGTTTCCGTCATGCCTTGCACCGCAAAGAAATTCGAGAAGGACAGAGAACAACTCCAAGTCAACGGTCTCAAAGACGTGGACGCCGTGCTCACCACTCGCGAGCTTGCAAAATTGATCAAGCGCGCGGGCATTATGTTCACTCGTCTTCCCGATGAAGAGTTTGACAACGACATCGTTGGCGAATACACCGGCGCAGGCGTCATCTTCGGCGCAACCGGCGGCGTTATGGAAGCGGCACTTCGCACGGCAGCTTTTGTTCTAAACGGTGAAGAGCTTCAACATGTCGAGCTTCAAGAAGTTCGCGGCATGGAAGGCATCAAAGAGGCAACATACACGCTCGGCGGCATGGACGTCAAGGTGGCAGTCGCATCCGGCATGAAGAATGCAAAAGTGTTGCTTGACCAAATCGATCAAGGCACAAGCCCCTATCATTTCATCGAAATCATGGGCTGCCCCGGAGGATGCGTTGCAGGCGGCGGTCAACCTTTCGTCAAACCCTGCTTCCTTCCCAACGAGGCCGACAACATTCTCGATACCTTCCGTGAAAAACGCGCAGCAGCTCTCTATCAAGAAGACGAGAGCAAACAAATCCGCGTTTCCCACAAGAACGAGCAAGTTCTCAAGCTCTACGACGAGTTCCTTGGCTCGCCCAACAGCCATCTTGCGCACGAGTTGTTGCATACGACGTACAACCCGACTCGCACCCGCTTCCCAAAAAAAGTGCGCTAAATAGCGACTGACTTTGTCAGCACCCCGAGCCTGCCAACTCACGTACGTATAGTACGTTAGGGTTGTCATTCTCGGGGTGCTTTCGCGTCATTCATCTATTTAGCGCACTTTTTTATATTTATGTATTGAAAGCGAATAACTGCGGCAACGCCCTGTGGATCACAACCCACGTACGCACAGTACGTTAGGGTTGCTCCCCACAGGGTGTTTTCTTGTTCTTCATCTATTTATCGCACTTTTTTTATATTTATGTATTGAAAGCGACAGACTTTGGACACGATTGACGCAAAGCGTAACAATCGCTATTCCGTCACTTCGTTCCTTACAAAGCCCCTTGTCCATCAACTCATGTACGGTTAGTACATTAGGGTTGCTGTTCAAGGGGCTTTTTCGCGTCATTCATCTATTTATCGCGTTTTATCATCGCGCACTTCATATTGTTCTTATATTGCTTATAATATGGTTTTAGATATATATAACACCATTTCAAAATATAGGATTGCCGACAAACTAGCTACACTTGGCGAATAGCAAAGAACTATGAAAAATAAAACCCCCACTAGCCAAAACAGTGGGGGTTTACGCAAATAAATCGTCCGGATCATCATTTCCCAACAAAAAATCAGTTGAAACTCTCAGAAACTGTGCAATTGCAATTATATCGTCAATCGATGGTTCGCTTCTGCCGTTTTCCCAATCGTGAATGCAATCTTCGGTTCGACCTATATTTTTTGCAAGGACTTTTTGTGTAATTCCTTCTTGTTTTCTCGATTCTCTTAAACGTTCTTTGAATTTGTTCATATTTTTATTATGCCGTATTTTCTACGGGAATATCTTGACAGTCGTAAAAATTACGGGTATTATTATTAAAAACCGTAAAAATTACGGATAAATTTACAAAAGGGAAGATTATGTCAAACAAAACTTTACACGAAGCAAAAAGACAGAAAGCAGATGAGTTTTATACACAACTTTGCGATATTGAGAAAGAGCTTAAACACTACAAAACACATTTTGAAGACAAAATAGTTCTGTGCAATTGTGATGATCCTTTTGAAAGCAATTTTTTCAAGTATTTTGCTTTGAATTTTAATTCATTAAAGTTGAAAAAACTTATTGCAACTTGTTATGACTCGTCACCTATTGCTTATGCACAACAATCTCTATTTGCCGAGATAAAAGAGAAGGTTTACATCAATCAAGATAGGCATGCTTATAAAATAGTTATAAGTGAAGTTGATGATTTTAACAACGACGGAGCAGTTGATTTGTCTGATGTTAAATATTTATTGCTTAATGATAAAAATACTCTTGAAATGCTCAAAGGCAATGGCGATTTTCGTTCAGATGAATGCATCGAGTTGTTGGAAGACGCAGATATTGTTGTGACAAATCCGCCTTTTTCTCTCTTTAGAGATTATGTTGCATTGCTTATGAAATATAATAAGCAATTCTTGATTATCGGCAATCAAAATGCGATAACGTATAAAGAGATTTTTCCATTGCTTAAAGATAATAAGGTGTGGCTTGGAATAAACAGTGGCGCACAACAGTTTAGAGTGCCGGATTATTTCGAGAAAGATAATACATATGTCGATGCAAATGGCGTTAAGTACGCAAAGTTTGGCAATATTTGCTGGTATACAAATCTTGATACGCCTAAACGACATGAAAAACTAATCTTGTACAAAACTTACAACCCTATCGATTATCCAAAATATGACAATTATGATGCGATAAATGTTGACAAAGTTGCCGATATACCTTGTGATTATGTGCCAAGTGATAATTGTAGTGGTGATATGGGTGTGCCAATAACTTTTTTAGACAAGCATAATCCCGAGCAGTTTGAACTTGTAAAATTTCGTAAAGGTGATGACGGAAAAGACTTGACATATACGCAGCCGTCATCCGACAATTTTGACAGACAGACAGACAGACAGACAGACAGACAGACAGACAGACAGACAGACAGAC
>URIZ01000006.1 GCA_900548005.1 uncultured Eubacteriales bacterium
ATGTCTCGACCGAGTGTTGTCCCCCGCTACGCGGTCACCGTGGGTTCCCTTTTAGGGGGAACGGTGATAGGGAAAACACCTGAGGAAAGGGGAAAGTTGCATTTAGGGTTTCAAACGCAAAACTTTTGTAGAGTGGTGGAAGAAATACCTGCACGGACCGGAAAGATGGGGCATTTCTATTTAGGGTTTTACACGCTCAACTTTTGTAGAGCCGTGCACTCATAAAAACTTATACACGCACTCTGCTCATTCATAGCGTACTTTCGTTACTTCCCTTCTCATTCGTTGCGTTCTTCAAAAACGAATAGCAAAATTCTCAATAAAAAAATATTGTAAAAGTCGGCAATCGTATTGTATACTATTTTATATCAAATTTACGCTTGAAAAGGTAGACTATGAAAAAACGTTGCGTATCGAGCTTGACTACAAATGGGTGCTGACTCGCATTGACGATGCCAAATACCCCGTCGAAGTGCTTAAAGACAGGTTTGTGAAAGGCAAAATCGAAAAAATCAGCGAATCTTATCTTCACCTGACGCTTGCCGTTGATGAAAACGACTATGAGAAAATAAAAAACAAGATTTCTTCGTTCTTTGCGCAAAAGTACGGTAAGTCGAATCTTTCGGCATTGAGCTTTTCAGACTGTGAGCCGAATACGGACGATAAAAGCGGCAAGTCGCAAGACAAAGCGCATTCCGACAACAGCGGCAATACGCAAGATCCGCGCACAATTGACGACACGCTCGAGCTTGTCAACACGCTTGTCGGCGCACAAGAATTCAAAAGCCTTATAAAAGAACTTGTGGCGATTGCGCCCGAAGTGGTCAAAAACAATGCGCAAGACGTGTTTATGTCCCAAAGCTATCTCTTCTCTGTCGGTGACGGATGCGGACTGACAACATATCTTGAAATACTTGCGCTTGCCATAAACGATCTGTCGCTTGCCAAAATGACTCCTATCGCACCCGTCAATGAATACAAAATCAAGATGACGGACAAGCCCAAAGACGATTTGAACGAAGCAAACGACGTCATCGGAAAAATCGAAAACGACGAGGCAAGCGTGATATGCTTCGATATAAGCAAGTGGATTGACAAGACCGACTCCGAAGACTTCAAAAAACTGCTCAAAGACGTGCAAAAGGCAAGCGAAAATCACGTCATCGTGTTTAGAGTGCCTTTTGTTGACAAGGACGTGCTTTGCCGCATCGAAAATCGCTCGAAGACGTGGCGTATATCAAGACTTTGTCTTTTCCGCCCTTTGACCGCGCCGAAACGAAAGAAATTGCAAAACGCGACTTTGAAAAATACGGCATGAAAATGTCGGACAATGCGTGGGAGTATTTCTTCAAGCGTATCGCCAAGGAAAAGAGCGACGGCAAATTTTACGGATTGAACACCATAAAGAAAGTCGTAAAAGAGTCCGTATACAAAAAATACGTTGCCGTGGCAAACGGCGCAAAGAACACAACGCTCATAGGCGCGAACGATGCAAAGAAGATATGCGGCTCTCTTGCAGACGAATCGGAAGGCATGGCGCAACTCGACCAACTTGTCGGATGCGAAAAAATCAAAGCTCGAATTGAAGAAATCATTGCGCAAATACGCTTGTCCAAGGCGGAAAACGGACCTGACCGCCCTTGCCTGCACATGCGCTTTGTCGGCAATCCCGGCACGGGCAAAACCACCGTTGCGAGAATACTAGGCAAAATTCTCAAAGAAAAAGGCGTGCTGCGCATAGGCAATCTGTACGAATACAAAGGCAGGGATTTCTGCGGTCAATACATCGGAGAAACCGCGCCCAAAACGTCGGGAATGTGCCGCGACGCATACGGATCGGTGCTTTTTATAGACGAGGCGTACTCTCTCTATCGCGGCGATGACAACATGCGCGACTACGGCGTTGAGGCGATCGACACGCTCATATCCGAGATGGAAAATCACAAGGACGATCTTGTCGTCATCATGGCGGGCTACACCGACGATATGGAAAAGCTCATGGACGCCAACAGGGGCTTAAAAAGCAGAATGCCCTACACGATCGAGTTTCCCAACTTCACGCGCGAACAGCTCTTTGAGATATACAAATCGATGTCGGCAAAAAAATTCAAAGTTGCAGACGACCTATACCCTGTCGTTCAAAAATACTTTGACAACCTGTCCGACGACGTTTTGAACTCAAAGAAATTCAGCAACGCGCGTTTCGTGAGAAATTTGTTTGAAAGAACGTGGGCAAAAGCGGCTATGAGAAGTCAGCTCGAAGGACAAAAAACCGTGACGCTTTGCGCCATAGACTTCAACAATGCGGCAAGCGAAAAAGACTTCGCTTTCCAAATCGAAAAGAAGATAAAACTCGGTTTTTGACGATACGGAGCAAATTATGAAAATAAATCTCAAACAAAAGAAACTCGCAAAAAACGTTTTCAAGACTTTTTGCGAACTTCTTGACGAAAAAGGCGTTAAATACACAAAAAACAAAGACCGTCTTGCCGTCAACTGCGTTTTGCAAGGCGACGATCTGCTCGTTGCCGTCAACGCGGTGGTCAACGAGCGAGAAATGATCGTGCTTGCCCTATCTCCGCTCCCCTTCACCGTCCCAATAGAAAGACGAGATGTAATCGCCGCCACGGTGAGCGAGATCAACGCTTACCTTCTTGACGGTCACTTTGACTTTGACTTTCATACCGGCAATATAAGTTTCAGGATTTTTATGAGTTTTGCAAACAGCATCATTGACAAACAAGCGTTTGAATATCTGATTGCCGCCATATTCGATGCGGTTGACGAATACAATGACAAATTGCTTTTCATCTCAAAAAGCGAAACGGGCATCGATGACGCGCTGAAATGCTTGCGCTAAGGAGTGAATATGGAAAAACTTGACATAAAAATCGCTCAAAACGTGTACGATATGATCATCTCGACCTTGAAAAGCCAAGATTACAAGTTTTTGCAACCCGACAACTTGAAAGTCGCTTTCCAAATCGAAACGGACGACACCCCCATAGTCTTTTCCGTCGTCATAGACGCCGAACGCCAACTTATACGCATGATTGCCGGCTATTCGATCACCTTCCCAAAAGAACGCCGCATTGACGGTGCAATTGCAACTTGCTCGACAAATTGCAATCTCGTTGCGGGCGGCTTCGATTTTGACTACGAAACGGGATCGGTGGTTTTCAGAATATCCGCAAGTTTTGCAGGCAGCATAATCTCCCCCGACGTTTTTTTGTATATGGTGCACAAAGCATACAGCGCGTGCGCGCTCTACGACAAAAAGCTCGATCTTCTTGCCAAAGGCGAACTGTCGCTTGCCGAATATCTCTATCTTTTTGAAGACGATTGATTTTCTCGCAAACCACGAAAAAAACACAAGCGATAAAACAACCCCCAAAACTCACAAAACCACACAAAAAAGGCTTTCCGGTCGGAAAGCCTTTTTGATGTTCTAATCGGTTGAATTGCCGTTTTCGCTACTTTTTTAAGCGATACGTTCTTTGCCGAAATCAGAGTTGCGGACCTGCTGCGACAAGAGCCTTGCCTGCGGGATTGGTCTCGTATTTTGCAAAGTTCTTGATAAATCTGCCTGCGAGATCTTCCGCTTTCTTGTTCCAATCCTCAACGTTTGCGTAGGTGTCGCGCGGATCGAGAATCTCGGTTGCAACGCCGTTGAGCTCGGTGGGCACTTCAAAGTTGAAGAACGGAATGGTCTTGGTGGGTGCTTTCTCGATATCGCCGTTGAGAATTGCATCGATGATGCCGCGAGTGTCCTTGATGGAGATACGCTTGCCCGTGCCGTTCCAGCCGGTGTTGACAAGGTATGCCTTTGCACCGCTCTTTTGCATTTTCTTGACGAGCTCTTCCGCATATTTGGTGGGATGGAGTTCAAGGAATGCTTGACCGAAGCATGCCGAGAAGGTCGGCGTAGGCTCGGTTATGCCACGCTCCGTGCCTGCGAGTTTTGCGGTGAAACCGGACAAGAAGTAGTATTGAGTTTGTTCGGGAGTGAGAATGGACACCGGGGGCAACACTCCGAATGCGTCTGCGGACAAGAAGATGACGTTCTTTGCCGCGGGAGCTGCGGAAACGGGGCGCACGATGTTTTTGATGTGGTCGATAGGATAGGAAACACGAGTGTTTTCGGTGACTGACTTGTCAGCGAAATCGATCTTGCCGTTTTCGTCGAGAGTGACGTTTTCAAGCAAAGCGTCGCGTCTGATCGCGTTGTAGATGTCGGGCTCGGATTCTTTGTCGAGGTTGATGACCTTTGCATAGCAGCCACCCTCGAAGTTGAACACTCCGTTGTCGTCCCAGCCGTGCTCGTCGTCGCCGATGAGAAGACGCTTGGGATCGGTGGAAAGAGTGGTTTTGCCCGTACCGGAGAGTCCGAAGAAGATCGCGGTGTTTTCGCCTTGCATATCGGTGTTTGCCGAGCAGTGCATGGACGCGATGCCCTTGAGCGGGAGATAGTAGTTCATCATCGAGAACATACCCTTCTTCATTTCGCCGCCGTACCAGGTGTTGATGATCACTTGCTCGCGGCTTGTGATGTTGAACACAACCGCCGTCTCGGAGTTGAGACCAAGCTCTTTGAAGTTTTCCACTTTTGCCTTGGACGCGTTGTACACGACAAAGTCAGGCTCGAAGTTTTCAAGCTCTTCCTTGGTGGGTCTGATGAACATATTGGTGACAAAGTGTGCTTGCCATGCCACTTCCATGATGAAACGGATTGCCATGCGTGTGTCTTTGTTTGCGCCGCAGAATGCGTCGACAACGTAGAGTTTCTTGTCGGAAAGCTCGTTGACAGCGATTTCCTTCACCGCTTTCCATGCTTCTTGGCTTGCCGGATGGTTGTCGTTCTTGTAGCCTTCGGAAGTCCACCACACCGTGTCCTTGGAGTTGTCGTCCATGACGATGAATTTGTCCTTGGGCGAGCGGCCGGTGTAGATGCCCGTCATAACGTTGACTGCGCCGAGTTCGCTCACTTGACCTTTCTCAAAGCCCGTGAGAGCAGGATTGGTCTCTTCTTCAAAAAGAAGATCGTAGGACGGATTGTACACGATCTCGGTCGTGCCGCTGATTCCGTACTTTGTCAAGTCGATATTTTTCATAATATCATATCTCCTTAAAATAAAATTTTGAGTCCGCAATGCAGACAAATTTACTATATTGCGTAAAGAACGCCAAACGTTCCTATTATCATTATACATTATTTTTCGCCAAATAAAAGTAAAATTTTATCAATATTGCAAATTAATTTCAATTTAATGTTTTTACTCTAAAAAAATCCGCCAACCGCCTGCTTTTATCCTAACAAACTCCTGCATCTCTTATTTTTCATCAATAAATCTCCAATGGTATCCACCGGATGTCTTTGAATTGTTTCGGCAACAATTGGCTATTGCATCGGCTCTCAAATTCAATGATTTTGCCGCCGCTTTTATGCTATCATATTCGATCCCCGTATCAGTATTTATCACTCTTTTACAATGACCTTTTGCCGTTCTTTCTCTACCACATATCATACAACCGCGTCCGTCAAATCTATGAGCCGCAGTCGATTGCCATTCATGACCGCACACATGACACTTCCACCAATATTTTTTGTTGGATTGAGCGCAAATTTGATTTGGCAGCAGTTCGTTCTTCTCATAGTCCCAATCAACCAACAAGTGCGGAGCAAGGGTTTGCAGGTCATTTACACCTGTAACACATGTGCGCCCATAACAAACATTGCAACCACATCCGTTTGTCCTACTATAAACCATCGCCGCCCATTCATGTCCGCACACATGGCATTTCCACCACACTTTCACATGCATCCCCAATGTTATTTTTCTCGGATCTAAATTTTGATTCTTTTCATAATTCCAATCTTGCATCAAATCGGTTTCTGCAAGACTTTTCTTTGACGTTTTCGAAAAGGTAAGCGCCTTGTTGAGAATATCAAAATAATCACTTTCAATATTCGGTGAAATGTTAAGCGAAGCGTTCGACTTGTGTTCTTTGTGGTGGACGAAAACGTTTCGCAATCGCTCCAAGATGAAGTTAAAGAATAGTCTTATAAAAATGGAAAAGCCCACTGTTTAGTGGGCTTTTCCTATGTTTTAATCAAAATCTTCTAAAACCAAACAATTGATTTTTTTGCTCAATGGAGTGCACGCATCAATGGCGATTATTCCGTCTCCGTAAAATGGAGAATGGTCCGCATCTTCATCGTATTGACTGCCTTTACTATTTTTAAGCATTAAGTTGTCGCCAGTTCCATTTAATATGTTTTGCATTTTCTCTTCAATCATTTTACTAATTTCTAAAGATTGGACAGTATAGTTTTCATTATAGTCAACTACTGATGGGCATATTCCAATAAGCTCTTCAGCAGTCATTTCTATAATAATTCTTTCAGGTTCTTTTTCTTTGCCAGTTAGTAGGCATTGCCCAAAGCTTTGCCCACGAGTGCATCTTTGACCGTCACGACTTTTTGGACTATGACAAAATGCGCTCAATCTGCACTGCCACAATCAAGTACTTGTTTGATTAATCAATATTTTAAATGTCAAAACCGACAAAATAAACCATTCGTTTTGTCAAAACAATCAAAATTAATATTCATCGGCACAACAAAAAAAACGGACTAAAATCAGTCCGTTTTTTGTTGATTGATTTTTGGTTATGCTTGGGCGGGGGCAGGTTCTGTTTCAGTTGAAACTTCTTCTATCACGTTGCCAAAAGTGATGACTTCTGCTTCGTCCGTTCCGTCGTCTGGTTGTGCTCCCTTTGCAAGTTGGATTGCAATACGTGCGTTCTTATCGCGGAGGAATTCCGTGTTCTCGATGACCTTTTTCTTGTTCAGGTTGTACACACAGAAGAATGCCACGAAGATGAGGATTGAACCAACCAAAGGAAGTACAATGGACAGAGTCAACAGGTTTTGTGAAGTTTGAGGAGTGGTTGCTTGGACGTTTGTCGAGTCAAATCCAACCAAGCCTGCAAGGGCTGCCACCAGCGCAGAGCCTATCCCTTGTGCTGCCTTTCTCGCAAGGGAGTAAGTTGCGTACACACTTGCTTCGTCACGCTTGCCGAATTGCTCTTTTGTGAGGTAGGTTGCGTAGAGGTTTTTGCCGTCTTTCTTTGCTGTCCTCACTTCTTGCTCGTCAACACAGTCTGCCACCATTGACCAAGTGCCAAGGTTCAAGGGAGCTGATGCCAACATTGCAACGCCGAGGCAAGCTGCGTATGCCCACATACCTGCGCTTGTTCTGGGGAAAGGAATGATCAGCATAATCACAAGCACGGCGATTGCCACCAAGTTGGGCCACATTGCAATCTCTTTCTTTCCGAACTTTCTTGTAAGTTTGCCCATAAAGGGGATGACGAACATCATAGGCAACATCATGACGATGCCGACCGTGCCTGACGCCTTTGCGTCACCGAAGAAGAGTTGGCACACGAGAGGCAAAGTGGTTGCGTAGGACATGACAAACACAAGTTGGCTGAATGATGCAAGACACATACCGAGTGCAGCACGGTTTGTGACAAAGCCTTTGAGCGTTTGAAGATAGTTGAATTTTTCTTTGGGTTTTTCAACTTGTTTTCTTTCTTTCGTAAGGAAGCAAGTGAGCATAAATCCGCCGATTGCAGCAACCCCACAAGCCAGTGCTACCCACACGAAAACCTCAGGAAGGATAGGCTGGATCTTTGTGACCGGATCTGCCTCGCCGTAAATGAGTCTAGGCACGATGATCATCATAGGAAGCATTGCGACGCCTGCGCCAATACTGCGAAGTGATGAAAGTGATGCTCTGTGACCGGAATCGTCGGTGAGGGCTGCGTTGAGCGAGCCGTAAGGCACGTTTGCAGCGGTGTATGCAACAGACCACACACAGTACATAACAAGCACGTATGCAAATCTGCCCCAGTAGGAGAGTGCTCTGACGTCAAGGAACAAAAGCACCGTCGTAAGTGCGATTGCAAAGGCGCCACAGAAAATCCAAGGAATATATTTGCCACGTCTACCAGGCTTTCTTGCGTCAACCAACGCGCCGATGATGGGATCGTTGATTGCGTCAAAAATCTTTGAAACGATGACGATGATTGACCAATGTCCCATTGTAAGTCCAAGACCTTGGGTGACAAACAACATCAAAAAACTGCTGATAAGTTGGAAACTCATGTTGCAACCGAAGTCGCCCATCATGTATCCAATCTTATCTCTATTGCCAAAAGGTCTATCAATGGGGGTATTGATTTTCTTCTTTTTCATAATATCTCCCTTCCTTGCTTATTTTTGGGGCTTCTTGATTTTGTTCAGCATTTCGTTGACTTCAAAGAGCATGTCAGCTGTCACTTTGTCTCCTGCCAAGCCTGCGATACGTTCAATGGTCATACTGCTTGCAAGCTTCATCATACCCTTGCTGATTTTCACTTCGCCTTTTGACTGGCTGTCAGGGCCTGACATCATGATTTTGACCACTCTGTCTATAAGACTATTGATGAGGGCTTCGCCTTCTTCGGTTGCCATAATGTTACCAAGTTTGTCCTTGATTGAGAAATATCCTTCGGGGAACTTGAAGTCAAATTCGTTGTTTTTGTCAAACCAGTTGTCCACCTTTGCCTCTGTCTTCAAGATATATCCTTGATAAGGCTTTCTCACGTACTTGATTGATGCTTCATCACTGACGTCACCGCTGACTGCCTTGATCTTGGTTGCACCGAGAATCTTGAGAGGCACTTCAAAGGTGAAGATATACTTGCCTTCTTGAGTTGCAAATTCCTTGCCATTGACGTAGAGAGTCACCTTGTCGCAGTTGCTGTACACCTTGACTGTGGTGGTCTTTTCTGCACGGTAGTAATATCTCTTTGAGGTGATGTGGACGAAAGGATCGGTGGTCCAGTATGCTTTGTAGATGTAGAAGCTGTCCTTCTTTATCTTTCTATCGTAAGTGACGAGGCCCTTGTTGTTGCGTCCTGCAACACCGCCTTCGTTTCTGCCGTCAACGCCGAAGTCAAACATATTCCAAACGTGGGTTGCCCAGAGGTAAGGACGTTCTGCAAAAATGCGGAGGAGGTTTTCGTGATAATATGCTTGATATTCTTCACTGTAGTCACCTTGCTTGGGGTCTGAGTTGTGCCAAGTGAGAATTGCTTCACAGCCGTATTCGCTGATGCCGATTGTTCTGTCGGGGCGTGCTGCTCTAAAGTCGTCAAGCCATTCTGCGTTGCCGTTGACGTCGCCCATATACCAGCCGAAATAGTGGTTGTATGACATGATGTCGGGGAGGTCGATGATGGGAGAGTTTATGTCAAGCATTGTCACGTTTGCCATGGTTGTGGGACGAGTTTTGTCCATATCGTGGCAAAGGTCGTTGAGTCTGTGGTGGAGTGCCATCATCTCTTCACTTTCACCGGTGATGGTGATTTCATTGCTCAGTCCCCAACAGAAGATTGATGCGTGGTTGTAGTTTTGTGTGATGAGTTCCTTCATTTGGCTCACTGCGTTTTCATCGCCGTTGGCAAGATGTGATGAAATGTAGGGGATTTCTGCCCAGACCACCATACCGTATTCGTCGCAGAGGTCATAGAAGTATTGGTCGTGTTGATAGTGTGCAAGACGGATTGTGTTTGCGCCCAGTTCTTTGATGAGGTCGATGTCTTCCTTGTGTTCCTTTTCGGTGATTGCCCAACCCATATCTTGTCTGTCTTGGTGACGGGATACGCCGTGGAGGGGATATTTTCTGCCGTTGAGCCAGAAGCCGTCTTTGTCTGCCTTCATTGTGCGGACACCAAAGCGGACAACTCTTTCATCGCTGTCGTTGTCTGTGGTGAGAGTGACTTTTGCTGTGTAGAGTGCAGGGTTTTCAACGCCGTCCCAAAGAATGGGATTTTCAAGGGTGTAGGTGAGGGTTGTTTTTGCAGTTGCAGGTGCTTCTGCCGTTGCCACCACTTCGCCATCAAAGAGGATGTCGCACTTTACTGTCCCGCCGTCGGTTGCACCGGTGATATAGCTGTTCACCGTGACTGTTGCACTGCCGTCTTCGTTGACGATGGGTGTCACTTTAACGCCTTCTCCGCCCAGATAGTCAAGGTCAAATCTCACTGCGGGTGCTTCGATGATATACACGTTTCTGTAGATACCGCCAAAGAAAGTGAAGTCTGCCATTTGAGGATAGACTCTGTCGTTTGCGGAGTTGTCTGCGGACACGATGATTGTGTTTTCGCCGTCAACAAGTTGGTCGGTGATGTTGGCACGGAAGGTTGAAAAACCGCCTTCGTGATATGCAACGGACACGCCGTTGACAAACACTTCACTCATTGCGTTGACACCACGGAATTCAAGATAATACACCTTGTTTTCCTTTTTGGTGAGAGCGATTTTCTTTCTGTAGAAACACTTGCCACGGAAATAATCGTTTCCGCCGTCTTGACCGTCAAGGTTGTTCCAAGTGTGGGGCAAATTGACTTTGATGCTTTTAATTGCGTCCATTTCTTCAATGCTGTTGCAGTTTTTGAAGAAACGCCATCCTGTGTTGATAAGTACTCTGCTCATATATTCTCTCCTTTATTATAATCTATCTTTGCACTCTACCGCTTCCGCCGTTTTTGATGAGTGACTGTACTTCCTTGACACCGACACGATTGAAGTCGCCTTCAATGGTGTGTTTCAGTGCGCTTGCTGCCACTGCAAATTCGAGCGCGTCTTGGTTGGTGTAGCCGTTGGTGAGGCCGTAGATGAGCCCTGCACCAAAGCTGTCACCACCACCGACTCTATCTACGATGTGCAGTGAATATTTGTTTGAGAAGTGCGCTACGCCGTCAGCGTAAAGCATTGCAGACCAATCGTTGTCGTTGGCTGAAAAACTTTCGCGGAGAGTGATTGCCACTTTCTTAAATCCGAATTTGTCAGTGAGTTTTTTGGCTACACCCACGTATCCCTCACGGCTCAATGCACCCTTTTCAATGTCGGTGCCGTCCGCTTCAATACCGAAGACGTCCTTTGCGTCTTCCTCATTGCAAATGCACAGGTCAACGTAAGGCATAAGGCTTGTCATAACCTCTTTCGCCTTTTCTCTTGACCAAAGTTTTTTGCGGTAGTTAAGGTCACAACTGACGCTTAATCCCTTTGCTTTTGCAACTTTAAGTGCGTTTAAGGTCACTTTGGCAAGTTCATCACTGATGGCGGGAGTGATGCCTGTGAAGTGGAACCAGTCTGCTCCGGTGAAGATTTTGTCCCAGTCAAAGTCGCTGTCGGTTGCTGTTGAAATTGATGAGTGCGCTCTGTCATAGATGACGTTTGAAGGACGGCAAGATGCACCCTTCTCCATATAATAGACCCCCATTCTTTCACCGCCACGTGCGATGAATTTTGTGTCAACGCCAAAGCCACGAAGCTCTCTGATGCAGGCTTCTGCGATTGCGTTTTCAGGGAGTTTTGTCACAAATGCGGCATCTCCGCCAAAGTTTGCAATGGACACTGCAACGTTTGCTTCACCGCCACCAAAAGTGCCGTTGAGGACAGGGGTTTGGAAAAGACGGTTGTAGCCCTCAGGGGCAAAACGCAACATAATTTCGCCAAACGTAATTACTCTCATATATACTCCTTTGCGATTTCCACCGCACGTCTTGATGCGGTTTCGATGTCGCTTTCAGTTCCTTTCATCATCCAGCTTCCACCTGCGCCAATGACAAATTTTTGTCCAAGGAATTCGTGGAGATTGCTTTCACCAACACCGCCTGTAGGCACAAAGCGGACGTCAGGAAATGCTGCTGACAATGCTTTCATTGTTTTGATTCCGCCAAAGTCACTGGCAGGGAAAAACTTGAGGACGTTGAGACCAACTGCCTTTGCCATCATAACCTCTGTGGGGGTGATGACGCCGGGGATATAGGGTACGTCACGGGAGATACACTCTTCTGCCACTTCCTTTGAAAAGCCGGGGGACACAACAAACTTTGCCCCAATGTCAAGGGCCTTCACGCATTGTTCTCTATTGATGATTGTGCCAACGCCCACAAGCATATCGGGGAAAGTCTTGACTGCCAGTGCAAGGCAATCGGGTGCACAAGATGTACGGAAAGTGATTTCCGCCACGTTGATGCCCCCACGCTTCAATGCGCTGAGTTTGGGGATTGTTTCGTCAATGCTGTTAAGCACCACAACGGGCACTACTTTGTTTGTGTTGAAAAATGAAAAGTCCATAGTCACCTCTACACACCTGAATATGCGCTGAAACCGCCGTCAATGGGAAGGACTACACCAGTGATGAAACCTGCTGCTTCTTCACTCAAAAGGAAGAGAGTTGCGCCCACAAGTTCCTCAACTTCGCCAAATCTTTCCATAGGGGTTGCGTTCAGAATTTTCTTTGTTCTGGGAGTTGCGTTGCCCTCTGCGTCAAAGAGCAATGCTCTGTTTTGATTGGTCACAAAAAATCCCGGCGCAATTGCGTTGACACGGATGCCCACCTTTGCAAAGTGCACTGCAAGCCACTCTGTAAAGTTGCTGATGCCTGCCTTTGCCGCGCTGTATGCAGGGATTTTGGTGAGAGGTGTAAAGGCGTTCATTGATGAAATGTTCAGGACGGAACAGCCCTTTCTTCCAACCATACCTTTGCAGAAAACTTGGGTGGGGAGGAAACTGCCGATGAAGTTCAGTTCAAAGACAAATCTTACCCCGCCTGCGTCAAGGTCAAAAAAGTCCTTGTCCACTTGTTTTTCAAAGGTGCAGTATTCATTGTCCGTGGTGGCACGAGGGTTATTTCCGCCTGCGCCGTTGATGAGGATGTCGGTGACACCCAAATCCTTTTCAATTTCTTCACGGACGGCTTCAAGATTTTCCTTGTCAAGGACGTTTGTCTTGTATGCCTTTGCCACACCGCCTTCTGCGACTATTTCATTTGCCACAGCCTCTGCTGCTTCAAGATTGAGGTCAAGGAGTGCAACCTTTGCGCCGTTTGATGCAAGGGCCTTTGCAAGGCATCCGCAGATGACTCCGCCTGCTCCTGTGATGACCACAACTTTATTGTTCAAATTGATGCTGATAGGTGTTTTCATAATTATCCTTTTCCTTTTAGGGTTTTGTTTCGATTTATTTTGACTGCTTGTTGAATCTGTTGAGGGTTTCCCATACGCCGTTGATATAACTTGCGCCCAGTGCTCTATCGTAAAGACCGTATCCGGGCTTGCCTTCTTCCCCCCAAATCATTCTGCCGTGGTCGGGGCGGAGATAGCCGTCAAAGTTGTTGTCATAGAGGGCTTTCATAATGCCGAGGATGTCAAGCGTGCCTGCGGATTGGTCGTGAGCACACTCCTCAAATCCATTGTCGAAGACACGGATATTTCTCACGTGCATAAAGTGGATTCTGCCCATCTTTGCGTACTTGTCGACCATTGCAACAAGGTCGTTGTTTTTATCTGCACCCAGTGAGCCCGTGCAGAAAGTGAGACCGTTATTGGGGCTGTCAACAAGGGAGAGGAATCTGTCGATATTCTTCTCGTTGGTGATGATACGAGGCAGGCCAAAGATATCCCACGGTGGATCATCGGGGTGGATTGCCATGTTGATGCCACACTCCTCTGCAACGGGGATTATGCGTTCAAGGAAGTAGCCAAGGTTTTCCCACAACTTTTCACTATCCACGGCTTTATATTGCTCAAACAGACGTTTTAAGTCCTCTTTTTGATAACTTGCGTCCCAACCGGGCAAGTTCATATCATCAACCAAAGGGTCCTTGCCGTCGAGTTGTTCGCCGTAGTATACAAGGCTTGTTGAGCCGTCTTCTGCCAACTTGTCCAGTTGTGTTCTTGTCCAGTCAAAGACGGGCATGAAGTTGTAGCAAATGCACTTGACACCCACTTCACCAAGACGACGAATATTCTCGCAGTAGTTGGCGATATACTTGTCTCTTGTGGGGAGGCCAAGTTTGATGTCTTCGTGGACGGGAACGGACTCGATGACTTCTGCTTTAAGTCCGTGAGCCTCTGCTTCTCTCACAAGAGTTGCAATGCTTTCTCTGGGCCACACTTCGCCTACGGGCACGTCGTAGACTGCTGTCACAACACTGTACATATTGGGGATTTGTCTTATGTAGTCAAGGGGGATTCTGTCACCAAGACCATACCATCTAAAAGTCAGTTTCATATCAAACTCCAAAATATTTTTTTGCATTGTCAATGCAAACGTTTTTCACAAGATTTTCAAGGGTTTCCTTGTCGTCGGGATATTCACCGCTTTCAACCCACTCACCAACAAGTGAGCAGAATATTCTGCGGAAATAGTCGTGTCGAGCGTATGAGGTGAAGCTTCTGCTGTCTGTGAGCATACCGTTGAAAAGACCAAGCCCGCCTGTTGAAGCCAGCACCCTCATCTGCTCTTTTATGCCGTCACGATGGTCCATAAACCACCAAGCTGCACCCAGTTGAATCTTGCCTCTTTCTCCTCCTTGGAAGTCCCCGATGAGGGTGGCAAGAGGATAATAGGCGGTGGGATTCAGAGTGTAGATTATTGTCTTAGGAAGGCCTCCGTTTTGCTCAACGTAGTCAAGGAAATCCCTTGCATTGTTGACGTTGAGGACGTTTGCCACACTGTCACCGCCCACGTCAACGCCACATCTGTCAAAAAGGGCTGTGTTGCAGTTGCGGATGACACCTACGTGCAGTTGCATCACCATGCCTCTGTCACGAAGCATCTTTGCAATGTGTGCCATAAGGGTAAACTGGAATTCCGCCTTGTCTTCATCATCAATGAATTTTTCATCAAGTCTATCTTTAATGATGTCGTCGCATTTACTGACGTCTCCGTATCCAAAGGGGAAATCTTCCATGCCGATGTCCACTGCGGTTGCGCCGTTTGCCACAAAGAAATCAAGGCGTCTTTCAACTGCTTCAAGAAG
This sequence comes from uncultured Eubacteriales bacterium, assembly GCA_900548005.1. Classification (GTDB taxonomy): domain Bacteria; phylum Bacillota; class Clostridia; order Christensenellales; family CAG-917; genus CAG-475. The sequence goes on from URIZ01000006.1 coordinate 14,886, forward strand.
TTCATTGAATCCTTTGATTTCAACCCCTGCCACTTCACCCAGTTTCTTGACGTAGTCTGCATAGTCAGGCTTGTCGATGTTGATGAGACGGTCTGCTCTAAAACAAGGAAGCACCTTGAAGGGGTTGTCTTCACCTGCAATTGCTCTATGGGCGGAAAGGTCGTCAACGGGGTCGTCTGTGGTGACAACTGCACAAACGTTTGAACGTTCAATCAGTTTCTTTGCAGAAAAACTGCCGTCAGCCATCTTTTCAAGGGTGCGAGTCCAAATCTCCTCTGCGTTTTTAGGGCAAATAGGGAGAGTGAGGTCAAAATACTTTTTCAGTTCAAGGTGTGCCCAGTGATAGACAGGGTTGCCGATGAAGTGAGGCAAAGCCTCAGCAAAGCGGAAAAACTTCTCTTTGTCGTCGCCGTCACCGGTGATGAACTTCTCGTCAACGCCGTATGCTCTCATAATGCGCCACTTGTAGTGGTCGCCGTTGAGCCACAATTCCGTCAAATTTGAAAAAACCTTGTCGCCAAGGATATCTTGGGGAGCAAGGTGGCAGTGATAATCAAAAATAGGCAGGGACTTTGCGTATTCGTAAAGTTCCACTGCTTTGTCGTTTTCAAGAAAAACTTTATTGTCAAAAAACATTTTTTTCTTCCTTTTTTAGGTTGCGTCTTTTGCAGCGTTGTTGTCGTTTTGCAACCACAACGGCGTATGCATGGATGAGATAATATTCACTTTATAGTTGTATTATACTACTGCATTTTTTGTCAGTAAATTGACAAAATTGCGAAATAACTTGCAAATCTTGCTGTATTGGATTAAAATTGAATTATGAGAGAAAATATCACCACAAAATGGCAATCTTCACAGCTTATGTCAAAGAAAGATTTCGAAGTAAATCTTTACCGTGATAAGTATTTCAAAACCGTTGAGATGCACTCCCACGATTTTTATGAGGTATACTGCTTCATCGGGGGGGCAGTTGATTATATCGTTGAGGACGGCCTATATCGTTTGCAAGCGGGGGACGTTTTGCTCATCCCCCCAAACTATCTGCACCAACCCAACGTCAAGGACGGAAGCAAGTCCTATGACCGCATCGTGCTGTGGATAAATCCTGCCTACGTCAAGCGTCTTTCCTCCCCCTCAACCGACCTTGCCACCTGCTTTCAAAAGGCAAAGGAAAAGGGTGCTTATCTTGTGAGAAACTCCGCTCTTTCTGACAAACTTGTGACCGAGCTTATTGCAGTCATCGAAAATGAAAACTCCAACTCTTTTGGCGCGGACTTGACTGCAGAAAATCACGTCATCACCGCCCTCACCCTTTTAGGTGCTCATTATCTTAAAAACAGGCAAGCAAAACAGGCGGAACAATCCGAGATTATATCCCGTGCAATCGAGTATATTTCCGAGCATCTAACTGAGCCAATCACCCTTGACGACATATCAAACGCACTGTATACCAACAAGTATTATTTTGCCCACCTTTTCAAGGAAGAAACCGGCGTTTCACCCCACAATTATATCCTGAAAAAACGCCTGCTTATGTCCAAGGAATTGATTGAGCAAGGTCTGTCCATAACTGACGTTTACGTGCGCTGTGGATTCTCTGACTACACCCACTTTTTCCGCGCCTTCAAAAAGGAATTTGACCTGACTCCAAAGCAATATTTCCACCTTATGAAAGCCATCTAAAACCTTATAATAAACTATTTGGTTGATCAAATAATACTATATAATGACAGAATCGAGATACGATTTACAAGCCCGATAACAAAGAGTCCTGACGATTGTCAGGGCTTTTTATTATACTCAAATTCAACGACTATTTCTTGTTACGACAAAATTACAGGCATATTTGTCGACGAGCCTTTTTATTGCATCGTGAAACTTTAATTCCCCCAAAATAGCAAAAAAAAAGAATACAAGTTGAGGGGTTCAACTTGTATTCTGACCGGTGGAAAGGATTTGAACTAATCCGCACCGTAAGGAGTGGTTGGTGTTTTTTCAAGGTTGAAACGCAGTTTGTGTCGGCGGTTTATAACGTAAAGTATCTCAAAATGGATTGTTTGGTCTAGGATTGCAAGATAAAATCCCTAACTTGCAAGAACGTATCGACCATATCTTCCACAAGCAACTTTTCGGCATTGCAATCACGGAACTAACAAGTCTGTTATCCCGCCGTAGCCTGTATTGCTCAAAATATCCAAACGGCGAATACTCGATTTCTCATTTCGACACCGCCGAAGGCAATACCCGTTTTCGCAAAGTAAACCACGTTTTTGTCGGCGGCAAGTGCAAATATTGCGGTGCGTCAGAAGCCCAATGGAAACGAGAAGAAGGCAAAGAAACTCACGCATATGAATTTATACACACAGAAAACCCGGAGAAAATATTCAATATGAAATTTGACGTAATTATATCTAATCCACCTTATCAATTATCAACATCGGAAATAGAAGGAAAAGCAAATGCAATACCTATCTATCAGTTGTTTGTAAACATGTCAAAAAAACTTTCACCAAATTATTTTACAATGATTATTCCTTCACGATGGATGACTGGTGGAACTCGTGCATTGGATGAGTTTAGAGATATGATGATTAAAGATCAAAGAGTTTCTGTATTTATAGACATTTGTTGATAGTAAATATTTTTTTTGCAACTTCATTCTTCTGCGCCATATAGTCGTGCGGTTGACGTTCATAAGTTGTGTGACTTCGAGATAAGTCAATCCCGACATATAGGCGCAAAGAACGTCATATTCGCCTTGCGTCAAATTCATTCTTTTTATGAGTGCGTCAACGGCGGTATAATCGTTGTTGGATTCATCGTCGATAAAAGTTATGTGCGACGACGCAACGCTGTCGTTTATGACGGTTGTGTGCTCCAAATGGCGAGTGAATTGCTTGTCTAAGTATCTATCCGTAAACCGGAAGCACGCTTGCTTAATCGATATAATGTTTCCACGAGTAGTTGTATAAGTGTCGCCAAGCCTTTTGCCTATGTGTTCGCAAAGGAAAAGTATTGCGGTTTGCGCTATGTCATATCCGTCCGAGTATTCGGCAAGAGAATCGTTTGATTTATTACAATCTTTGATAAGTCCGTCATAAAGACGATATAAGTCTTTGCCCGAACGGCACATAACGGTTCTTATAGTAAGCAACGCTATCAATTCGCCGATTTTCTTAATGTTGTCGGCGGCTATAACAACGTCATCGCCCAATATGTATTGTTCTTTCGCAACGATTTTGATTTGTGCTTGAGTGTCATTATACTTAAAATTTCATTAGCCGAAAACTCGAGCGCAAAATTGTCCCTTAATTCAATCACAATCTCCTGAATGGTCATGCCGTCGCCATAATGCTCGCGTAAAACTTCCGTTATCAATCTTTTGAGCTTGTTTTTAAATGTTGTTGACTGATTATCATTTAGAATTAGTGATAAGCGAAGAAAATCTTTTTTTTCCATAAATCTCCCCTTCTTGCGTATTTTTTTTATTATAAATCAAAAATTATTATTTTTCAATGTTTTTCCTTTTTTAGTGCTTTTTTTTAACGATCTATCATTACCTCGCTCGTCAATTATAGTGTTTAAATCCGAAAAAATATAATTGATATACTTGTAATGTTGGATTAGAGCCTTATTCTGATTTGCAACTATGTATTTTTTTCCCTTCATAATAAAAATATATGTTTGCGTTTGATAAAAAACAACGACATATTTATTTGTAAAATATCTATCATTTTAAAAATAAGATTTATGCAAAATAATCCAAGAGAATAAAAAACCAATCCGCCACCGGTGCGGATTGGTAAAATGTGGTGGAGATAAGGGGATTCGTAGGAAGCGACCTGGACGCTTCCGTAATAGCGAAGAGAGTGAACTTGTTCACTTCTCTGAGCGTCTACGCTCAACAAATCGTGCTTTGCACTGCGCCTTTCGCGGACACTTCGTGTCTGATTTGTTGGCTATGAAACTGCACTCGATGTCCGCAAATGCTACGCGCTTGCGTCTCTCTTCGTTTGTTATCAGCCCGAAGGGGTTCATGTTGCAAAGCAACACCACGATGAAATCGTGGGAATCCCCTATCCCACATAAAAAAATATCGTACATTTGTACGATATTTTTGTGGTGGAGATAAGGGGATTCGAACCCCTGACCTTCGCATTGCGAACGCGACGCTCTACCAACTGAGCCATATCCCCACGAATTTCGCGGCTGTGACAGCCTGTGATTTTCGCTTGCTTGGTTATTATATCACATTATGCGATTTTGGCAACGGAATTTAAGCAAAAAAATAATTTCGCGCCACTTTTTCTATGCAATTCGTCATTTGAGCGGAACGGTTGCTTTGGCATCGAGGGACAAATCGCTCTCTTGCATGCCGCTTTTGATCATAAAGCAAGCCGCCGCACCGATCATAGCAGCGTTGTCGGTGCAATATTTCAGTTTTGGATAATGCACTTCCGCGCCGTGTTTTGCAAGATCGTCGAAACGCGCGCGCAATTCTTCGTTTGCACTGACGCCGCCTGCGACGGCGATTTTGCGTATTCCGGTGCGCTCGATTGCGATTTTGAGCGTATCCACGAGTTGCGCCGTTGCGGATTTTTGAAAACTTGCCGCCACGTCCGCTTTGGAAATCTCCTGCCCTTTCTGTTGGAGATTGTGCACGAGATTGATGACGTACGTTTTCAAGCCGCTATAACTGAAATACAACTCGTCCTTTTCCGAAAAGTGCGGTTTTGGCATATCGAAGACCGCGTTGCCTTCCTTGGCGAGTTTTTGGATTTCAGGGCCGCCGGGATATGGCAAACCGAGCACTCTTGCCACCTTGTCGAAGGCTTCTCCGCACGCGTCGTCTCGGCTTTGAGCGACAAGCTGAAGATGCTCATAGTCAAGCACCTTGACGATTGCGGTGTGTCCGCCGCTTGCGAGCAAGCAAAGATACGGCGGTTCGAGCGTGGAATCGATATAGTTTGCGGCGATATGTCCTTTGACGTGCGATACGGCAAACAAAGGCTTGCCCCACGCATACGCGAGCGATTTTGCAAAGTTCACTCCCACAAGCAACGCTCCGAGCAACCCCGCGCCGTAGGTGACGGCAACGGCGTCGATGTCGTCCTTGGTCATATTTGCCTTTTCAAGCGCTTCTTTGACGACGTTTTCGATTGCGAGCGTGTGATTTCTGCTTGCAATCTCGGGCACAACGCCGCCGAAACGTCTGTGTATCTCGATTTGCGTTGCCACAACGTTTGATACGACTTCTCTGCCGTTTCTCACGATTGCGCAAGCGGTCTCGTCACAGCTCGACTCGATGGCGAGCACCGTCAAATTTTCTTTGTTTTGCAAACTATTCATAGCCTTTTTACGCCTGTTTTGCCTTATTTTTGAATGGACGAAAGTTTGAGATATTCGTTGATAAACCCGTCCAAATCGCCGTCCATAACCGCCTGTACGTTGCCGGTTTCGTAGTTTGTGCGGTGATCCTTGACCATGGTGTAGGGGCAGAACACGTACGAGCGAATTTGGCTGCCCCACTCGATTTTTTTGAGCTGACCGCTGATTTGCGCCGCCTCTTCTTCACGCTCGCGCTCACGCTTTTCGATGAGTTTTGAGCGGAGCATTTGCATTGCGACTTCGCGGTTTTGGATCTGACTTCTTTCGTTTTGACACGCAACGATGATGCCTGTCGGGATGTGGGTTATGCGAATTGCGCTCTCTGTTTTGTTGACGTGCTGACCGCCTGCGCCCGACGAGCGATAGGTGTCCACTTTGAGATCTTCGGGGCGAATCTCGATTTCCGCCGTGTCGATGATCTCTGGCATAACTTCAAGGGACGCAAAAGACGTATGTCTTCTTGCGTTTGCATCAAACGGCGAAATACGCACAAGTCTATGCACGCCTTTTTCCGCTTTGAGATATCCGTATGCGTTGTCGCCTTCCACCCTGAAAGTGACGGATTTTACGCCTGCCTCGTCGCCTGCGAGATAATCGAGCTCGGTGCAAGTCCAGCCCGTACGCTCGCAATAGCGCGTGTACATTCTATACAGCATGGAGCACCAGTCTTGCGCCTCCGTTCCGCCTGCGCCCGCGTGCAAAGTGAGTATTGCGTTGAGCGAATCGTATTTGCCGCTGAGCAGCGTTGCAAGCGAAAGGCTCTCCACCGCCTCGCCCAGATCGTGCACCGTCGTCAACAATTTCTCGTCTTCGGTTTCATCGCCTTCGAGCTCTATGATATCCACGGTGTCGATTGCATCGTCAATGCGCGCAATCATCTTCTCGAACTTGTCGATTTTGCCTTGGAGTTGACTTATCTCGCGGCTGACTTTTTTTGCGTTGTCGGTATCGTTCCAAAATCCGTCCGCATTCTGCTCTTTTTCAAGCTCTGCGATTCTTTGGCGCATTTTGTCGGGATTTATGGACTCGTAAGCGCGCACCATTTCGGTGCGCATCTTGCTAAGTTGGTTTCTCGGTTCGTTGTAATCTAACATATATTCCTGCCTGTCGTAATTGCGTTTTGCTGCCGATACAGCGGTTTTATCTTGCGGTTTTTATTCGATAAACGTTCGATTTGGTTTATTGATTCTTTCCGCAACAATTCTTGTATTTGAGACCGCTGCCGCACGGACAAGGATCGTTTCTGCCCACTTTCTTTTGTTGAGCGACGCTCTTTTGGGCGGTTGCGATGTTTTGTCTTACTTCGGCTTTTGAGCCGTCTTCTCTCTTTTCCACGTGGATTTTGAGAAGGATGGACGCCGTCTCTGAGTGTATTCTCGACACCATGTCTTCAAACATATCCCAGCCTTCTTGGCGGTATGCGATGACGGGATCTCTTTGTCCGTAGCCGCGAAGTCCGATGCCTCGGCGCAGTGCGTCCATGGCGTCGATATGTTCCATCCACTTGGAGTCAACGGTCTTGAGCAGCACCACTCTTTCAAGCTCTTTGAAGTCAAAGCCTTCCTTTTCGAGAGCGTCCACTTTGTCATTGTAGTCCTTGTTGGCGATCTTGAGCACCGCTTCTTTGAGCTTGTACACATCGTAGCAAGAGCAAAGTTCGGGCGTCATAAGATTTGTGCCTTGGGGGATCATTTTCTTTTCCAGAGCAGTGTTGAACGCCTGATAATCCCACGTCTGATAGTCCGTCTTGTAGTCGGCATAGTAGCCGATGATTTCTTCTGCAAGGTCGTCTATCATGTCCATGATTTGCTCGTGAACGTCCATGCCGTCAAGCACTTTGCCGCGCTCTTTGTAGATAAGTTCGCGCTGAGCGTTCATCACGTCGTCATAGCTCAACACTTGTTTTCTTATGGAGTAGTTTCTGCCTTCGACAAGACGTTGCGCCTTTTCGATTTGCTTTGTGATGATGCCGTTTGAGATAGGCACGTCGTCGCCGAGATTCATAGCCTCGGCAATGGTTTTCATTCTGTCACCGCCGAAAATACGCGCGATGTCGTCTTCCATTGAGATGTAGAACACCGTGCTGCCCGGATCGCCCTGACGACCGCTACGGCCACGCAACTGGTTGTCTATACGGCGGCTTTCGTGACGTTCCGTGCCGATGATTCTCAAGCCTCCCAATTCCGCCACCTTTGCTTTTTCTTCATCACAAATGGCTTTGAATGCTTCGTAGTGGTGCTTGTACACTTCCTTTGCGGCGATGATTTCGGGATCTTGGCTTGCGTGCGGAGAAGATGCAAGCTCGATGACTTCAAGCGGATAACCGTTCTTTTCCATCTTTTGCTTGGCTTGGAATTCCGCATTGCCGCCCAGCATAATATCCGTTCCGCGACCTGCCATGTTCGTTGCGATAGTCACGGCGTTGAGCCTGCCCGCTTGAGCGATGATCTCGGACTCTTGCTTGTGGAATTTTGCGTTCAACACGTTGTGAGCAATGCCCTTTCTCTTCAAAATATTGCTGAGTTCTTCGCTCTTTTCAACGCTTATCGTGCCCACGAGAATTGGTTGTCCCGTTGCGTGATGATCGATGATATCTTGCACGATTGCGGTGATTTTGCCGCTGACTTTGGTGTAGATTTGGTCGTGTTCGTCCACTCTTCTTGACGGTCTGTTGGGCGGAATGGTGACAACGTCAAGGCGATAGATGCCTTCAAACTCGTCTTCTTCGGTCTTTGCCGTGCCCGTCATACCCGAGAGTTTCTTGTACATGCGGAAGAAGTTTTGGAAAGTGATTGTCGCAAGCGTCTTGTTTTCGCTTCTTATGGCAACGTGTTCTTTTGCTTCGATCGCCTGATGCAAGCCTTCGTTGTAGCGGCGGCCGATCATGATACGTCCCGTAAACTCGTCAACGATAAGCACTTCGCCGTCACTGACGATATAGTCCTTGTCGCGTTTCATCATAAAGTGCGCTTTCAACGCCGCTTGAATGTGGTGATACAAGTCGGTATTTTCAAGGTCGGTGAGATTGACGACGTGGAAGAATCTTTCCGCTTTCTCAACGCCTTGGTCGGTGAGCATAATTGATTTTTCCTTTTCGTCAATGGTGAAATCGTCACCTTCTCTGCATTGGCGAGCAAAGTTGTCCGCGCTCTTGTACAGCTCGCTCGACTTGCCGCCCCTTCCCGATATAATAAGCGGAGTTCTTGCCTCGTCGATGAGAATGGAGTCCACCTCGTCGATGATTGCAAAATTCAGCTCGCGTTGCACCTTGTCTTGCTTTCTGACCACCATATTGTCGCGAAGGAAGTCGAACCCAAGCTCGTTGTTGGTGCAATAGGTTATGTCGCTCTCATACGCCTTGCGCTTGTCTTCCGAGCTCATCCCCGGCACGACAACGCCAACCGTAAGCCCCAAAAACTTGTAGAGCTTTCCCATCCACGCCGCGTCACGAGTGGCAAGATAGTCGTTGACGGTGACAACATGCACACCCTTGCCCGTAAGCGCGTTGAGATACGCGGGCAGTGTTGCCACAAGCGTCTTGCCCTCACCTGTGCCCATCTCGGCGATACGACCTTGATGCAAAGCGATGCCGCCGAGTATCTGCACGTGGAAGTGGCGCATACCAAGCACTCTTTCGGCAGCTTCTCTCACAAGCGCGTATGCGTCGGGGAGAATATGATCGAGATCTTCGCCGTTTGCAAGCCTGTCTTTCAGCACCGCGGTTTGCGCAACGAGAGTGTTGTCGTCCATATCCGCATAGACGGGAGCGAGAGCCTCAACCTTTGCGGCTATCTTTTCAATTTTCTTGATTTTGAATTTGTTTTCGTTAAAAAGCGACATATTTCACCTTTCTATATTCGCCATAAGGCGCATGCGCCTGCGCGCACGATTTTTTTCGATTTACTATTATACACTATATCGGTGTATATTTCAACAAAGTTTTCACACCCGACAAGTTTTTATAAGTTCTCGGTTCTACAAGGTTATACATGTAAAACTTAAATGCAACTTTCCCCTTTCCTCAGGTGTTTTCCCTATCACCGTTCCCCCTTGCAAGGGAACCCACGGTGACCGCGTGGCGGGGGACAACACTCAGCACTCGCATAGATAGGTATCGTTCTCTTATTATGCCACCACGCTTTGTGCGCCAGGCAGTAGCCAACAACACGGCGCAGTCGCTCGTACAAATCGTTAAGCTCGGCGTTCGATACGGTCGCCGCCGTTGCGGCTCCAATTCCGTCTTCAAATAAGCACATTCCGTTTATAAGTACGCCCTGAATAAGTTTTCGTTTCGGGCGCAACCCAAAAACTTTGTCATTGCGAGCTTGCGTGGCAATCTCGTGGAAACGGAACGACAAAATTTTTCTGCGCCCGCGCCACAATTATTCATTATTAATTATTAATTTTATCCTGCTTTTTCCCTTCTTCCATAGGAATTTTCAGTGTGGTAACCGCGCTTGTAAGCACGTTCACTTCTCTTGCGCCGGCTTTGAGCAACACTTTTGCGCACTCGTTGGCGGTTGCGCCGGTCGTAAAAATATCGTCAATGAGAAGAAGTCTGCGGTTTTTCACTTGCTCGAACGCGCAAGAGAATGCGCCTTCGAGGTTGATTGCTCTTTCTTTGCCGTGCAATTCCTTTTGCGCCGACGTATCTTTTATCTTCACGAGTGCGGGCAGGACGGGGATATTGAGCCTTCCGCCCACTTCATAAGCGAGCAATGCCGATTGGTTGAATCCGCGCTTTTTCTCTTCCTTTTGCGTCATTGGCACAAACACGATTATGTCCGCTTGCATGCCGCTTTTCAAAAACTCGTCCGCCATAAGCGCGCCGAGCGTTTGGGCAATATACTTCTTTCGCCCGAATTTGAGCGCGTATATCATCTTCTTTGTTTCGCCTTCATAGGTGAGCGGAGAGCGGTTTTTCACAAACGCGAATTTCTCGTATTGACAACGATTGCAGTAGTCCGACTCGTCTTTGAGCGGCATGCCGCACGACAAGCACCTATGCTCGCCCACAAACGGCAGTTTTTCCACGCACTCGGAGCAAAGACGGTATCTCGTGTCCGCCACAAGCTCTTCTCCGCACACGTCGCAAGTGCAATTCATCGGATACAGTGCGTCCTTGAACGCCGCAAGACACTTTTTCAAAAACTCACTCGCCTTTTTCTTGCGGGCAAGACGTTTTTGTTTGCGTATTCCCTTTTTGTCTTCCGATTGTTCGATTGTTGGGGCGCATTCTTTGTTGTCTTTGTCGTCAAACAAGCCTTTTTGCTCGTCATCTGGCGCAAAATTCTTGTCACCACTCATACGCACCGCCTTCCCACTCTCGTTGGATAAGTTCGAGCAGCAACGAATATCTTCTTGCTGTTTCGTTGTTTTGGATCATGCGTTGCACGGTCTTTCTCGCGCCGCTTATCACCACGATTTTCTTTGCGCGCGTGACTGCGGTATAAAGCAAGTTTCTTGTCTGCAACATATAGTTGGCGTCAAGCGCAATAACCACCGCGTCAAACTCGCAGCCCTGCGATTTGTGTATTGTCACGGCATACGCAAGCGTGAGCTGATCTATGTCGCTATATTCATAAATCGACACTTTATCGTCATCAAAACGCACTGTAAACTGCATAATCTGCGTATTGATGCTTTCCACAATGCCTATATCGCCGTTGAAAACGCCACTGCCGCGCTCGATACGAGTGCCGTTTGTGACCGTCCATTCTTGCTGATAATTGTTTTGCAGCTGCATCACTTTGTCGCCTTCGCGGAATATACAATCGCCGCGCTTGACTTCCTTTTTCAAGCGAGAAGGCGGATTGATGACCGCTTGCAACTCCCTGTTGAGATTGATTGTGCCTGCGCTGCCTCGTTTCATGGGGCAAAGCACCTGAATGTCACTCGGCTTCATGTTGAGATAGTTTGGCAATCTCTTTGTGACGAGCGCGATCGTGTTTTGACAGATCTCGTCGCTTGTGTTCTTCTCTTCAAAGAAGAAATCGTCGCTCTTGTTGTCCATGTCGGGCATTATGCCGTCATTGATTTTGTGCGCGTTGGGCACGATTTTGCTCTTTTCGCTCTGACGATAAATCTGCGTGAGATAGCTCACGTTGAATTTGCCGCACTTGATCAGGTCGTTCAGCACGTTGCCAACGCCCACCGATGCAAGCTGGTCTTTGTCGCCCACAAGCACAAGGCGAGAGCCCCTTTCCATAGCGTTGATGAGCGCATTGAAGACGTATTCGTCCACCATGCTCACTTCGTCCACGATCACCACGTCAAAAGGCAATCTCGTGTTCTCGTTGTAGGTGAAATGTCCTTCGCCGTTCTTGTAGTCGAGATCGAGCATGCGGTGTATGGTCTTTGCGTCTTCACCCGTTGCTTGCGACAATCTCTTTGCCGCGCGTCCCGTGGGGGCGCAAAGCGCAACCTTTTGTCCGAGATTCTTGAAAAGGCGCAATATACACTTGACGATTGTCGTTTTTCCCGTGCCCGGACCGCCCGTGACGATTTGCACGCCGTTTTCGATGGCTTCCTTGACAGCCGCAACTTGATTTTGATGCAACTCAAAGCCTGCGTCTTTTTCAAATCTTGCCACTTCGCACGCAACGTCCACTCTGAAATCCGCCGCTTCTTGTTGCAGCTGCAACAGCTTGCGCGCGATATTCTTTTCGGTGTTGAAATTCTTCTTCAACAGTATCGCAACGTGCTCGCCCGTGTCGTATCTTATCAAATCTCCAAGCAACACCATGTCTTGCAGATTGTCACGCACTCTTTGCTCTATATCTTCACAATCGATACTTAAAAGTGCGATTGCGCTGCTCACAAGTTCGTTTTCGGGCAAATAGTTGTGCCCTGCTCTTGTCGCAGCGTCTTTGAGAAGATACGTGATTGCGGCGCATATACGATAGTCGCTGTTCTTTTCTATGCCAAGTTCGCCCGCAATCCTGTCCGCCGTGGCAAAGCCGATGCCGTCCACGTCGTCAACCAGCATATACGGATTTTTGCGAACGTTGTCTTCTGTTTTTACGTCGTACACCTTGTAGATGCGAAGAGCCATATTTATGGTTATTCCGAGATTTTGCAAGAACATAATCGCGTCTTGCATCTTTTGGATTTTGACGTAGTTCATTCCAAACTCGGTGGCGCGTTTTAGGGATATTCCGCGCACTTTTGCAAGTTCCATGGGGTGTTTCATCGCTTCGAGCGAATCCACGCCGAACATATTGACAATCGCCTCTGCCGTCACAGGTCCTAAACCACTGATAAGACCGCTTGCAAGAAATTTCTTTATGCCGTCAAGTCTGTTGGGCTGTGACACCCACACTTTTTCGGCAAAGAATTGCTTGCCGTACATCGTACGCACCTGAAACTTGCCTTCCACCCTTATGTTTTGCCCTTCGCTGACGGGCGGAAAAATGCCGACAACGGTGAAAACGCTGTCCTCGCATCTCATATCGAGCACAGTATATCCCGTGTCTTGACTTGCAAATATGACGTCTTTTATCTCGCCTTGCAGTTGCATTATTTCTCCGTTTCGTCTCAAAAAGTTGCGAAAAACGGTAGGGCTATCCTACCGTTTTTCTCATTGGTGTCAAAATTGATATTTTTCGACAGCTTGTTTGACTTGGTCAACCTTGTCGGTTTCTTCCCACGCAAAGCCGTCTTTTCCGAAGTGGCCGTAGTTGGAAGTCTCGCGATAGATAGGTCTGTCGAGTCTAAGGTTCTTGATAATCGCCTTCGGGCGCAAATCGAACACTTCTCTGACCACTTTTGCAAGGTCTTCGTCGCTCACTATGCCCGTGCCGTACGTATTGACGTAAATCGAAACGGGATGAGCCATGCCGATTGCGTACGCAACCTGCAACTCCGCTCTCTTGCAAACGCCTGCCGCCACAAGGTTTTTGCAGATGTAGCGAGCCATATAGGACGCACTTCTGTCAACTTTTGTGGGGTCTTTGCCGCTGAACGCGCCGCCGCCGTGCGCGCAGAAACCGCCGTAGGTGTCCACGATGATCTTTCTGCCCGTAACGCCGCTGTCGCCTGCAGGTCCGCCGATGACAAATCTGCCTGTCGGGTTGATATAAATCTTGGTGTCGTCGTCGATATACTCTTGCGGAATGGCGCGGTTTATGACCTTGTCGATGATTTCCTCCTCGAGCGTGTCCATATCCACGTCTTCGGAGTGTTGACAGCTCACAACGATCGTATCCACTCTTTCGGGGACGTCGTCGATGTACTCAACGGTGACTTGCGCCTTGCCGTCGGGACGGAGCCATTCGAGTTCGCCGCTCTTTCTGACTTCGGTGAGTTGTCTTGTGAGCGCGTGAGCAAGAGTTATGGGAAGGGGCATCAATGACTCTGTTTCGTCACACGCATAACCGAACATCATGCCTTGGTCGCCTGCGCCGATTTTGTCAAATTCTTCTTTGTCGTCGGTGTCGGTTGCGTTGTCAACGCCAAGAGCGATGTCGGGCGATTGCTCGTCAATGGAGCTGAGCACCGCGCACGTCTTGTAGTCGAAACCGAGCGAAGAATCGTTGTAACCGATGTCCTTCACCACTTCGCGCACGACTTTGGGGATGTCGCAATAGTGCTTTGTGGACACTTCGCCCATGACCATAACCATACCCGTTGTCGCGCACACTTCAACGGCGACTCTCGCAGACGGATCGTCTGCGAAAATGTCGTCGAGTATTGCGTCTGCGATCTGGTCGCACACCTTGTCGGGATGTCCTTCCGTCACGCTTTCAGATGTAAAAAGTTTTCTTTTCATTAGATTTCTTCGATGTCCTCGTCTTCAAGGCGATGGGGTGCGATGATGTCACCGGGTTGCGTTTGATTTGCGGCAACGGTGGTGATGTTCTTGTAGCACTTCATGCCCGTACCTGCCGGGATGAGCTTGCCGATGATGACGTTCTCTTTCAAGCCGACAAGCGGATCGATGCGGTTGTTGATGGCAGCTTCGGCAAGGACTTTTGCAGTCTCTTGGAAGGATGCTGCCGACAAGAATGATTCGGTTGCAAGAGCGGCTTTGGTGATACCCAGCAACGTACGTTTTGCAGTTGCGGGAACGCCGCCGTTTTCAAGCGCTTTCTCGTTTTCTTCTTCGTAGGAGAGCAAGTCCACCAAAGTGCCGGGGAGCATATTGGTGTCGCCTTGGTTTTCGATACGAACCTTGCGGAGCATTTGTCTGACGATGACTTCGACGTGCTTGTCGTTGATCTCGACGCCCGCGGTGCGATATGCGGATTGAACTTCTTTTGCAATGTATTCCTGCACGCCCTTGACGCCTTTTGCGCGGAGCATGTCTTGAGGATTGATAGAACCTTTGGTGAGCGGATCGCCTGCGCCGATAGACTCGCCTTCTTGCACGAGAATGTTGGCATTGTACGGGATTGCGTACGCCTTGGTTTCTCCGTCGGGAGCGGTGACGGTGATTTCGCGGCGATCGTCGCTGATATGCACAAGACCGCTCGTTTCGGTGATGACCGCTTTACCTTTAGGATTGCGCGCTTCAAACAATTCTTCGACACGCGGGAGACCTTGAGTGATGTCGTCGTCGGTTGCAACGCCGCCCGAGTGGAAGGTACGCATCGTAAGCTGCGTGCCCGGCTCGCCGATTGATTGCGCCGCGATGATACCCACCGCCTCGCCGATCTTGACGGGGTTACCGGACGCCATGTTCTTGCCGTAGCACTTCACGCACACGCCGTTCTTGGACTTGCAGGTGAGCACCGAGCGGATGAGCACACCGGGTTGATGGTGCATATCCGCGCCCGTCTTCTCCCAGTAGGAAGTGAGCACTTTATCAATCTCTTTTGCCTTGTCGGCGGAGATGAGAGTGTCGCCTTCGCAGATGATTTCGCCCGTTGCGGGATCGACGACGTCGCCGATGGTGTATCTGCCTGCGATACGGTCTGCAAGAGCTTCGATGACGCTCTTTTCATCTCTGATTGCCGTGATGAACGTGCCCTTGGTGTCGCCGCAGTCTTGTTCTCTGACGACAACGGAGTGCGAAACGTCGACAAGACGTCTTGTAAGATAACCGGAGTCAGCCGTCTTGAGAGCGGTGTCCGCGAGACCTTTTCTGCCGCCGTGCGATGAAATGAAGTATTCCAAGACGGACAAACCTTCACGGAAGGAAGAACGGACAGGCAACTCGATGGTGCGACCGGACGGGTCAGCCATCAAGCCACGCATACCTGCGAGCTGACGAATTTGTCCCATGCTACCACGAGCGCCGGAGTTTGCCATCATCCAAATCGGGTTGAAGTCGTCAAGACCTTTCTTGAGTTCGCCTTCCACCTTGTCGGCTGCGTCTTTCCAAATCTTGATGATTTCTTTGTAACGGCCTTCGTCCGAGAGCACGCCGCGAGCGTGAAGTCTTTCGATCTTGACCACTTCTTTCTCGGCTTCGTGAACGATGAGTTTCTTGTCGCCGGGGATGTGCATATCGAAGACGGATGCCGTAATTGCACCGATTGTGGAATATTTGTAGCCGAGTGCTTTGATTCTGTCAAGCATTTCGGCAGTTTCGGTTGCGCCGTGATACTTAAAGCAATTGTCAACGATCATGCTCAGTTGCTTTTTGCCGATAGCCATTGCCTTCTTGCCGAGCACCTTTTGGATGCTTTCGCGAAGAGCGGTGATTTCACGCAAGTTCTCTTTCTTCTTGGAAAGGTCGAGATCGCCTGCGTCCTTGACGGCTTTTGCGATTTGCTCGATTTGCTCTTGAGTGAGCGCGCCTTTCTTTAATATTGAACGCGCGCGCACGCACGTATCGGCATTGACGTCGTTTGCTCTGAACAAATCAACGATTGCGTGGAATTGATTTTCGTCAATCGCCGCGTTGATGCCGAGAATACCTTCGACTTCGAGTTGACCTGCGTTGGCAGCGTCATCTCTATCGACAAAGTGCAAGTCTTGCGGCAAGTTGTTGTTGAAGATAAAGCGACCGACCGTGGTGTGCAAGATCTTGTTGCTTGTCGTGCCGTCTTCGTTTTGGACGGGGACACGGATGTAGCAGAGCGATTGGAGCGTAAGGTCTTTGTCCTGATACGCCATCATCGCCTCGTCGAAGGAGCTGTAATAGTTGCCTTCGCCCTTTGCACCCGGCTTGACGATTGTCAAGTAGTATGAACCGATGACCATGTCCTGCGTCGGTGAAACGATAGGCTTGCCGTCGGAGAGTTTGAGAATGTTGTTGGTGCAGAGCATCAAGATTCTTGCCTCTGCTTGCGCCTCGATGGAGAGCGGAACGTGAACAGCCATTTGGTCGCCGTCGAAGTCCGCGTTGAACGCGCCGCAGGCGAGCGGGTGAAGTTTGATTGCTCTACCCTCGACAAGCACCGGCTCGAATGCTTGGATACCGAGTCTGTGAAGCGTCGGAGCACGGTTGAGAAGGACGGGGTGATCTTTGATGATCTCTTCAAGGATGTCCCACACTTGATTCTTGCCCGTATCGACAAATCTCTTTGCGCTCTTGATGTTGTGGCAAAGGTTGCGCTCGACAAGCTTGTTCATGATGAACGGCTTGAAGAGTTCAAGTGCCATTTCCTTTGGCAAACCGCATTGATAGAGTTTGAGCTCAGGTCCGACGACGATAACCGAACGACCGGAGTAGTCAACACGCTTGCCGAGCAAGTTTTGACGGAAACGTCCTTGCTTGCCGCGGAGCATACCCGAGAGTGATTTGAGATCTCTATTGCCGGGACCTGCCACCGCTTTGCCGCGACGGCCGTTGTCGATGAGAGCGTCAACTGCTTCTTGAAGCATACGCTTTTCGTTGCGCACGATGATGTCGGGCGCGCCGAGCTCTTTGAGCTTTTTCAAACGGTTGTTGCGGTTGATGACTCTGCGATAAAGGTCGTTCAAGTCACTTGTCGCAAATCTGCCGCCGTCGAGTTGGATCATCGGACGAAGTTCGGGCGGGAGAACGGGAAGAACGTCAAGCACCATCCATTCGGGTTTGTTGCCCGATTGACGGAACGCTTCCACGATTTCAAGGCGTTTGACCGCTTTGATACGCTTTTGTCCCACCGAGTTGTTGATGATGTTTTTGAGCTGTTCGCTCTCTTGCTCGAGATCCACTTCCATAAGGAGTTCCTTCACAGCTTCCGCGCCCATGCCGAGTTTGAAGTCGGACGGGGAATATTTTTCGAGAAGATCTCTGTATTCCTTGTCGGAAATGACTTGTTTTTTGTGCAGTTCGGTCGCCTTGCCGGGATCGAGAACTATGAAGGAGACGAAATACACGACTTGTTCGAGTTCCTTGGGGGAAACGTCGAGAAGAATTGCGATTCTGGACGGCACGCCGCGCAAGTACCAAATATGAGTGACGGGGCAAGCGAGTTCGATATGTCCCATTCTTTCACGACGCACTTTGGACTTGGTCACTTCAACGCCGCACTTTTCGCAGATGACGCCTTTGTAGCGGATGCGTTTGTAGCGTCCGCAATGGCATTCCCAGTCACGCGTAGGTCCGAAGATCTTCTCACAGAAAAGACCGTCCTTTTCGGGCTTTTGCGTACGGTAGTTTATGGTTTCGGGTTTTGTCACCTCACCGTAAGACCATTCTCTGATCTTATCGGGAGAGGCGATTCCGATTTGAATTGCATCAAAATTGCTAAGTTCGTACATATTGTCATCTCCTATTACTCTTCATCGGAGCCTGTGCCGAAGAGATCGCTGAGATCGGGAGTTCCTTCGGTGAGTGCGCTGAATATGCTTTCGTCATCGTCGTCGGTGTCGAACATACTCGTGTCTATGCCGCTCTTTTCGTCTGCGCCGAAGTTGTCAAAGATGTTGTTCTCGCCGCCGAGAATGTCGATTTCTTTGAGTTCTTCATGCTTTCTCGTTGCCGGCTCGAAGTCGGTGTCGTCGTCATAGTCGCGGAGTTTGACTTCATCTCTGTCTTCGGTGAGCACCTTGACGTCAAGTCCGAGAGATTGCAATTCTTTGACAAGCACCTTGAAGGATTCGGGGATACCCGGCTCTGAGATGTTGGTGCCTTTGACGATTGACTCGTAGGTCTTGACACGTCCCACCACGTCGTCCGACTTGACGGTGAGAATCTCTTGCAACACATTTGCCGCGCCGTACGCTTCCAAAGCCCAGACTTCCATTTCACCGAAACGTTGTCCGCCGAATTGCGCCTTGCCGCCGAGCGGTTGTTGCGTAACCAAGCTGTACGGGCCGGTGCTTCTTGCGTGGATCTTGTCATCGACAAGGTGATGGAGCTTGAGGTAGTACATAAAGCCGACCGTCGTTCTGTTTTCAAACGGTTCGCCCGTTCTGCCGTCGTAAAGTTGGATCTTGCCGTCCACTTCGCCGTCTTCGTTGACGATGCCGCATTGTTGGAACAACGCTTTGATGTCTTGCTCGTTCGCGCCGTCAAAGACGGGGGTTGCGACCTTCCAATCAAGCATGTTTGCGATAAGTCCGAGGTGAACTTCAAGAACTTGTCCGATGTTCATACGGCTAGGAACGCCGAGCGGGTTGAGCACGATTTGAAGCGGAGTGCCGTCTGCCATGAAAGGCATATCTTCCTTGGGGAGAACTCTTGACACGACGCCCTTGTTGCCGTGACGTCCCGCCATCTTGTCGCCGACGGAGATTTTTCTCTTTTGAGCGATGTAAACGCGCACGAGTTTGTTGACGCCGGGAGCAAGCTCGTCTTTGTTCTTTCTCGTGAAGATCTTCACGTCAACGACGATACCGCTCTCACCGTTTGGAACACGCAAGGACGTGTCACGCACTTCTCTTGCCTTCTCGCCGAAGATTGCGCGCAGCAATCTCTCTTCCGGAGTAAGCTCGGTCTCGCCCTTCGGTGTGACCTTGCCGACGAGAATATCGCCCGCTTTGACTTCCGCACCCACTCTCACGATACCTTCTTCGTCAAGGTTTTTGAGAACGTCGTCCGAAAGGTTGGGGATATCTCTTGTGATTTGCTCGTCACCGAGTTTGGTGTCGCGACATTCGATTTCGTATTCTTCGATGTGGATGGAAGTGTACAAGTCGTCGCGCACGAGTTCTTCACTGATAAGAACGGCGTCTTCGTAGTTGTAACCTTCCCACGACATGAAGCCGATGAGCATGTTTCTGCCAAGCGCAAGCTCGCCGTGATCGGTTGCGGGACCGTCCGCAAGAACGGTGCCTTCCTTGACGAGATCGCCCTTTTCGTTGTACTTAGGAGCGTACACTCTGTCACCCTTGCTGACAATCGGATGTTGATTGATGCAAGTGGATTGGTTTGAACGCTCGAATTTGCTGAGAATATAAGTATCTTGCGTGCCGTCGTTGCATTCCACGACAATCTTGTCGCTGTCAACGTACTTCACGAAGCCGTCATGCTTTGCGATCTTGAGAACGCCCGAGTCGTATGCAATCTTATGTTCGACGCCCGTTGCAATCATCGGAGCTTGCGGTTTAAGGAGCGGAACCGCCTGACGTTGCATGTTGGAGCCCATAAGAGCACGGTTGGTATCGTCGTTTTCAAGGAACGGAATAAGCGCGGTTGCGATTGAAATCAACTGCTTGGGGTTGACGTCCATGTAGTCCGCCTTCTCTCTGGGGACTTCACGGATGTCATTTTGGATACGGCAGTTGACACGAGAATTTGCAAACTTGCTTTCTTCATCGAGCGGCTCGTTGGCTTGCGCGATGACGTATTTGTCTTCTTCGTCCGCCGCCATATACACCACTTCGTCCGTCACGACGCCCGTCTGTTTGTCCACCTTGCGATAAGGAGTCTCGATAAAGCCGTACTCGTTGACCTTTGCGTAAGAAGACAAGGACGTGATAAGACCGATGTTTTGTCCTTCAGGCGTTTCGATCGGGCACATACGACCGTAGTGTGAGTGGTGAACGTCACGCACTTCGAAGCTCGCGCGCTCTCTGTTAAGGCCGCCGGGGCCGAGAGCGGAAAGTTTACGCTTGTGCGTAAGCTCTGCAATCGGGTTGGGCTGATCCATAAATTGCGACAACTGCGAAGATCCGAAGAACTCTTTGATCGCACTAGTCACGGGACGGATGTTGATGAGAGTTTGCGGAGTGATTTCTGCGTTCTCCTGCGCAGAAGCCATTCTCTCTTTAATGACTCTCTCAAGACGAGAGATACCGATACGGAATTGGTTTTGGAGCAACTCGCCCACAGCACGCACGCGGCGGTTGGACAAGTGGTCGATGTCGTCGCAAGTGCCGAAACCGTAGCGCAATCCGAGGTTGTAGTCTTCTATGGACACGATATCGTCAAGCGTGATGTGCTTGTAGACAAGCTCGTCCACGGACGCTTTGATGGCAAGAAGAAGTTGATCTTTGTCATCGCCGAATTCGTCCATCAACGCTTTGAGGTTGGGGTAGTAAACTCTTTCGAGAATTCCGAGGTCCTTGGGATTGCAATCGACAAAAGCGTCAAGATCGACGGTGTTGTTGCCGATGACTTTGAACTTCTTGTCCTTGCCGTCCTTGTCGGTGTAGGCAAGCCACACGACGTTGACTGCGTTGTTTTGGATCTCAAAGCCTTTCTTCTCGTCAACAACTTCACCCTTTTGAGCGAGAATCTCGCCGGTGACGGGGCTGATGACGTCTTCTGCAAGTTTGTAGCCCGCAATACGAGTGCCCAGAGCAAGTTTCTTGTTGTACTTGTAGCGGCCCACTCTTGCAAGGTCATATCTCTTGTAGTCGTAGAAAGTGTTGTGGATAAGAATGTTCGCGCCTTCGACGGTGGGAACTTCGCCCGGACGCAAACGACGGAACAAATCGATTTTGCCTTGTTCTTCGTTCTTGCATTGAGCGTCTTTTTGGCAGGTGTTGACGATCATCTCGTCGCCGCCGAACAAATCTATGATCTCTTCATCCGTGCCGTAGCCGAGCGCGCGAAGAAGAGTGGTTGCGGTGATCTTTCTCGTTCTGTCAACGTGCACCCATTGCACGTCGTTGGAGTCTTGCTCGTATTCAAGCCATGCGCCTCTGTTGGGGATGACGGTCGTTGCATAGCGAGGCACGCCGTTCTTGTCGAGAATCTTGTCGTTGTAAACGCCCGGGCTTCTGACAAGCTGAGAGACGATAACGCGTTCTGCACCGTTGATGACAAAGGAGCCTGCGTCGGTCATGAGCGGGAAATCACCCATAAACACTTCTTGCTCCACCACTTCACCGGTTTCGGTGTTGGTCAGACGCGCTTTGACTTTGAGCGGAATAGCATACGTTGTGTCGCGGTCTTTGCACTCTTTGACGGTGTATTTGGGTTCGCCGTCAAATCTGTGTGACAAAAACTCGAGTTTCAATCTGCCGGAGAAGTCAATGATCGGAGAATAATCTTTGAAAACTTCCGTGATGCCGGCATCAATGAAATTTGCGTAGGAATTCTTTTGCACCTCAATGAGATACGGAATCGGCAAGACGTCTTTAATTTTTGAAAAGTCACGTCTTTCGGTTGTTCCGTACATTTGATTGTGAATTCTTTGGGACATATATTCACTCCTTAAAAAAATTGCCTTGGATTGCGATTTGCAAAAAAACTTTTCGGTTTCTGAAAAAAATTTTTTCGACCGCCAAAAAATTTTTTCATAAATCTACGCTTTCGTGCGGTTTTGCCATAAAAACATAAGTCTTTATAACCCCCTACCCCCAAAAACGCTCTGTTTTAGGGGTAGAAATTTGCATTATTGCGCAGTTTTCTATTGTATAGGAAAAAATCAAGACTGTCAAGCGTCGCGCGCATAAATTTTTTATTATTTTTTAATTTATTTTATATATTTATCGCACGCGAGCACGTTGCGCGTTTCATTAAAGACAGCGGCGAGAAAAATGGTGGTTGGTGAAAATTGTATTATGGGAATAATAGTATGGGAATATTGCTTGGAAATGGTTGTTGGTAAATTTGAGGTTGTTGAGAAGACAAATCTCGGGTTTTTATAAAAAATGAGTGCGCTCTATTGAAAAATCACGGGCGGCATAGTATAATTTTGGTATGAGAATAGACAAATTTTTGAAAGTATCAAGAGTTATCAAAAGGCGCACCGTGGCGCAAGAAGCGTGTGACGGCGGTCGCATAGAGGTCAACGGAAAAGTGGTCAAACCTGCAAAGGAAGTCAAAGTCGGCGACGTCGTGACAGTCACTTTCGGCAACAACTCGATGTCCTTTGAAGTGCTGTCCACCGATGAGCGTCAGACCAAGCAAAGCGCGGAAACGATGTATCGCATTTTGCCGTAAACGGCGTTTTATCGTTCGTTTTGAGCGAGTAAAACGTATGTTTTTGCACTTTGTCGCAAAAACTCAATCACAAGGAGAGTTATGAAAATCAATGTCGTTATCACCGCAGGCGGCACGAGCCAACGCTATGGAGTGGACAACAAATTGCTTGCTCCGTGCAACGATTCGTGCGTGCTTGTCGAAGCAATCAAACCCTTTTTGACAACGGACGGAGTGAGCAAAATCATCGTTGCGATACACCCCTCTTTCAGTGACGAATTTCTCAATGCGCTTGACAACGCGCGAATAGAAGACACCCGCATAATACTCACAAACGGCGGACTTACTCGCACTCAAACCGTGAAAAACGGACTTCGTGCAATCGATGACGATTGCGATTACGTCATCATTCATGACGGCGCGCGCCCCTACGTCACCAACGCGCTCATAGACAGCGTTGTCGCAGGCGCGGCGGAAAAAGGCGTGGCGCTGCCGCTCCTTCCGCTCACCGACTCGCTTGTGTGCGTCAAGTTCGGAGTTGATCCCGTCAACAGAGCCGACTATCGCAGAGTGCAGACTCCCCTATGCGCAAGAAAGGATATCGTCATCGCCGCATACTCAAAGTGTGACGGCGAATATCTTGACGACATTGCGGTGATACAAAAGCACTGCCCTTGCGACGTGAGAATGATAGAAGGCGATCCCAAAAACGTCAAAATCACCACAAAAGACGACTTGAAAACGCCACTTTCGGGCATCGGATACGACATACACCGCTTCAAAAAAGGGACGGGCATAAAGCTGATGGCAACGCTCATCCCCTGCGAATTTGCATTTGTGGCGCACAGTGACGGGGACGTTGCAATACACGCGCTTATGGACGCGATACTCTCTGCAATGGGCGAAAAGGACATCGGGCATCTCTTCCCCGTGGACGATGCAAGATATGACGACGCCGACAGCAAAGACCTTCTCGAAGTGGTGCTTGACAAGGTGCAAAAGAAGGGATTGCGCCTTCAAAACGTGACGGTTGCCATAATTGCGGAACGCCCGATGCTTGCGCCGTACATTGACGCTATGCGCAACAACATGTCCGCGATTTTGCATATTCCGTGCGAGAAAATCGGCATAACTGCCACCACCAACGAGCAAGTGGGTGACCTTGGCGATTCAAAATCCATAGCCGCATTTGCCACTGCGCTTTTGGCGTAAAAAAGCGAATTTATCTCAAAAATCAGCCAAAATCGAGCGTTTTTTGAAAAATGCAACCGATAGTTGCGCATTTGACAATCAAAATCGGTGGCGCAACCGAGCTCCCATTTGCGACAATGTAGGCACAAAAAACACAAGGCAGGTCACATTATGGACATCACAACCGCAAACAGATTGTACGAACTGAGAAAACAACACGGATACTCGCAAGACGAGCTTGCCGAGATGCTCAACGTGTCCCGTCAAGCCGTATCCAAGTGGGAACGCTCCGAAAGCTCCCCCGACACCGACAATCTCATCGCACTGGCGAAATTGTACGGAATAAGCCTTGACAACCTTCTCGGCTACACCCCGCAAACGAGCGAGGCATGCGACAATAAAGGCGAAACGGCAGACGGCGCAGACAATGAAACAGACGACGATTCAACCGTAAGCGTTGAAAGCGACGGCGACAAAGTACATATCGACGAAGACGGCATCTACATCGAAGACAAAAACGGCGAGAAGGTCACCATCAAAGGCGGCATTGCAAAATTTGTCAACAAAGTTGTCGGAAGCGTGCATATTGACGGCAAAAAAACAACCGTAACCGACAAAGAAGCGCATTGCGACAAAGATGCTCCGCGCGTAGAAATCGCAGACGGCAAAATCGTGGTCAGCGAAAAAGACAAGGCTGCGCGCATAATCAACGACTGCGTATGGGGCGTATCCTTCCTCCTTTCAACGATTGCATATCTTCTCATCGGATTCCTTTGCAATTTGTGGCACCCCGGCTGGATTCTCTTCTTCGCCCCCTTCGTTCTCGGCGGAATTTCAAACACGATAACCCACCGCAATGCAAGCGAATTTCCGATAGTGTTTCTCGCTCTCGCCGCGTATTTGCTCATGGGCTTTCTTGCAAACCTGTGGCATCCGGGCTGGGTGATTTTCATTCTCATCCCCGCATATTACATCGTGGTCGAGCCGATAAAGAAAGCGGTCAAATCCAATCACAAAATCGAAGTTACGCTTTCAAACGACAATAGCGACAGTGATGAAGACAACGAAGACTAATCAAGTTTTTCAGCCAAAGGCACGGAGCAAATTCCGTGTCTTTTAATATTGCATAAAGTCTATACAAAACTGTTGACTTATGCATAAAATGTCCGTATAATCGTATTGAAAAATACAAATATAAGATAAACTCATCGCCGGGTGAGAGTGTCGGTTTGCGTCGATAGGCCTTTTGAAGATGCAAACAAGACGCCTTTTTTATTGGAGAAACATGAAGAACAAGCAACCAAACGCAACGTTGAAAGAATTTGCAAAATACGTATCGGCAAACGTCATTGCCATGATAGGTATCTCTTGCTACATTCTCGCAGACACCCTGTTTATCTCTCTCGACATGGGGGACACGGGGCTTGCCGCGCTCAACTTCTCTTCTCCGACGTTCTCGCTCGTATTCTCGCTGGGTATGCTTTTCGGCGTGGGCGGCGCGACCAAATTTGCCATACACAAGGGCGCAAAAGACACCGACAAGGGCAACAAAGTCTTCACCCACACCGTCATTATCGTGGGCGTGATTTCCTTGATATTCGTGCTTATCGGCGCGTTTTTGAACGGACAAGTGGCAAGCCTTCTCGGCGCAAGCGGCGACACCTACGAGCTTAGCAAGATCTACGTGCAGATCATCCTTTGCTTTGCGCCGTTCTTTATGTACAGCAACGTTTTTCAAAACTTCGTGCGCAACGACGGCGGCCCCAGACTTGCCATGATCGCAACGCTGTCGGGCAACCTGTTCAACATCGTTTTTGACTACGTGCTTATCTTCCCTGCAAAACTCGGCATGCTCGGCGCGGCTCTTGCAACGGGCTTTTCGCCTATCGTGAGCATACTCATTCTCTCCCTTTTCGTGATAAGGAAGAAAAACACCTTCAAGCTAGCAAAGACTCGATTCAGTTTCCGCACGCTCGGCGACATCGCAAGGCTGGGGCTTGCCTCCTTCATTGCAGAGCTGTCCTTTGGCGTGGTGCTGCTCATCTTCAACAAACTTTTCGACTCTATCGGCGGCACGATCGCAGTTGCGGCATACGGCATCATCGTCAACGTCTATTACGTCACAAACGCGATCTTCAACGGCATATCGTCGGGCACGCAACCCATGATCAGTTTCAGCTACGGCGAGAGCGACCACAAAAAAATCCGCAAAGTGCTGAAATACGCGCTTGTCACCACGGCTTGCACGGCGGTGATAATCTACGTCGCGCTGTTCTTCGGCGCGGGCGGCATTGCGCAAATTTTCAACAAAAAGGGTGCGCCCGAAGTGCAAAACATCGCAACGCTCGGCATACGTCTATATTTCATATCCGTGCTGTTTTCGGGCTTCAACTTGCTCTTCTCGTGCTATTTTGCAGCGTCCAACAAGGGCTTGTATGCGCAAATCGTCACCCTTATGCGCGGCATAATCACAATCATTCCCCTTGCGTTTATATTTGCAAATCTTTGGAACATGACGGGGCTTTGGCTTGCAACTCCTGCGGCCGAGCTCATCACGCTTGCCGTCACGCTCACAATCTTCTTCGTCAACAAAAAAAAGAACTCCGTCCCCACCCAAGCTCAGCTCTACGTCAAAGAATAACGGCACGAAAAGCTCAATCGCAAATCGTATAAAACCACAAAAGCACCGACAACTCGGTGCTTTTCAAATTCATTTCAATTCTCATATCGGTTGCAAAACTCATATCGTTGTTCTTCATTGCAACCGTTTTACGTCATCTTGCGGCGTTTTCAACGTCATCTAATAAGACGAAATTGCTTTGCATTGTTTGCTCGACAAGTCATTCAAACAATGTCGTTGACAAATATCTGTCCCCCGTGTCGGGGAAAAGAACGACTATGTTTTTCCCTGCGTACTCGGAGCGTTTTGCAATTTGCATCGCGCCGAAAAGTGCCGCGCCCGACGATATACCCACAAGCACGCCTTCGCTCTTTCCCGCTTCTCTTGCGGCGGCAAAAGCGTCTTCGTCACTGACGGCAATCACTTCGTCATACACGCTTGTGTCAAGCACTTTCGGCACAAAGCCTGCGCCTATGCCCTGAATTTTGTGCGCGCCGCTCTCGCCCTTTGACAAAACGGGTGAAGACAGCGGCTCAACGGCAACGATTTTGACATCGGGATTTTTCTCTTTGAGATAGCGTCCCACACCGCTTATCGTTCCGCCCGTGCCCACGCCTGCCACAAAAACGTCCACTTTGCCGTCCATATCGCACCAAATTTCGGGCGCGGTGGTGTCATAGTGCGCTTTGGGATTTGCAGGATTGACAAACTGCCCTGCAAGGATACTTCCTTCAATTTGCTCGTGCAGCTCGTTCGCCTTGTCGATTGCGCCTTGCATGCCTTTTGCACCGTCCGTAAGCACAAGGCTCGCGCCGTATGCAAGCATGAGTTTTCTGCGTTCGACAGACATTGTTTCGGGCATGACGATGACCACTTTGTATCCGCGCGCGCATCCGACGCACGCAAGACCTATGCCGGTGTTGCCCGAAGTCGCCTCGATTATGGTTGCACCACTTTTGAGCAAGCCTTTGCTTTCGGCATCGTCGATGATTGCCCTTGCAACTCTGTCTTTCACAGAGCCTGCCGGGTTGAAATACTCGAGCTTTGCAAACACTTTTGCTTGCAGTCCGTGCGCCTGTTCTATGTGCGACAACTGCATGATCGGCGTGTTGCCGACAAGCTCGTCAACGGACTTGAACACTCTTGACATAAGCACTCCTTTCGGCACAAATCGCCGCTTGTTTTTATATCGCCATTTTGCACAATCGCAAGATAAAGCAATCGTTTTGGCTCAATAAAACTCGTTTTTGTGCAAATCAACCTATTTCTCTGACATACTCGTCCGAGTATTTGCGGGAGTACGGCACGGGGTTTATGCGCTTGAACACCGCAAATGTGACAAACGAGCAGAGCACGCACCACGTTGCGTCCGTGGGCAAGAACACAGCGCATCCCACCATCCACGCTTTTGCCATGGACATGGGCGAGCCGACGTAGAAGTTGAGCATGAGATACATGTACATCACACCCACCGTGTAGCATATCGCAAGCGCGCTGAATGCGCCTGCAAGCATACGCCAAATGTTGGGACGAGCGGAGTTTTTGAAGCCCCTTGCGATGTATCCGCACACCGGCGCGCCGATCAAAAAGCCGAGAATATAACCGAACGTGGGTTTTAGCACATAGTATATTCCGCCGCCTGCCGTGAACACGGGCAAGCCTGCAAGCCCCATAATAATGTATATCAGAATGCAAAAAAATGCGTCCGTTCCGCCAAGCATAAGCCCCGCAAACATACAAAAGGCAAACTGCATGGACACCGGCACTATGCCGATGGGAAACTTGACGAACGCGCCCACAATAACCAGCGCAAGAAATATTGCGATTCTGACGAGCCTAACCGTTCTCGACAAAGCTTTTGATGAAGTTTTCAACATAGTATTTTCACTTCTCCGATGCGTAAATTCTCTATTTTCCCGTCCCCGTATCTCACGATAAGTCCGCAATCTTCGTCAATGCCGACAGCCTCTGCCGCGATCTCGGATTGCTCGTCCTTGCACACGTCGATTTGCTTGCCGACGAGCATGGACAATCTCCTATATTTTGCGGCGACGTATTCTTTGTCAAAATCGTCAATCAGCGCGCGTATGTCGTTGACGATTGCCGCCACGATCAAGTTTGCGGCATTGTCCACACCGTCCGCCACGGCGCAAGCCTTGTGCTTGATTTCTTCATCGAAACCGCCATCTTTTTCATACAAATTGACGCCGATGCCCAAGACCACTTTGTCTATCTCGCCGTTTTTTGAAGTGGCTTCGCACAAAATGCCCGCGCACTTTTTGCCGTCCACGTAAACGTCGTTCACCCACTTGACAAGCGCGTTTTTGCCACAAATCGAGCGCACCGCATCGGCTGTCGCTATCGCGCAAATCGGAGTGTAAAAAGCAATCTCTTCCTGCGTTTTGGGTGTGATAACAAGCGAGAAATACACGCCTGCGTCCTTTGGAGAATAGAACTTGCGCTCAAATCTTCCGCGTCCTGCCGTTTGCTCTCTTGCCACGATCAAAAAATCACCCTTTTCGCCGCCTTTGAGCATGGCTTTTGCGCGCGTGTTGGTGGAGTCGAGCGAGTCGAAAACAAGCACTTTCAAAGGCTTTTCAAGGCGTTTTTCAATTTCAAATCTATTTGCGGGCTGTTTCATTGCAAAAATTATAACATCTTTCTTGAAAAAAGTCACAAAATCGCACAAAATGCTCAACAAAAAAACGCCCGATTGCCGAGCGTAATTTTTATCGTTTTTCTCTTGTCAGAAAGCAAACACAAACACCATAGAACATACGATGCCCACAAGCATGCTCACCGCCGGCACTCTGCCTTCTTCCATAAGTATGGATTGCGGCAAAATCTCGCAGAAAGTGACGTAGAGCATCGCGCCGCCCGCAAGTCCCATGCAAATGCCGCTTGCAAGCTGACTTATGCCACCCACCGCCAAGCCTATGAGCGCACCGACAACGGTTGCCGCGCCTGCAAGAGCCGTGAGCAAAATTGTCTTCCACCCCTTCACGCCGCCGCTTGCGAGCGGAGCGGAAATCGCCATGCCTTCAGGGATGTTGTGCACTGCAATGATGATTGCAACCAAAATGCCCGTCTGCGAGTTCGACGCACCCGACGCGCCGATTGCCATGCCTTCTGGAAGGTTGTGAAACGCGATTGCAAGCAACATAATAAGCCCTGCTTTGAGCAGCGACTTCTTGTCCACCGCCTGCACCGCCGCCGTATTGCCGCATGCGTTGGCTTCCATAAGGGCGTCGTTTGCCTCGATGACCTTTGTCTCGTGGTGCAACTCTTCTATGCTCTTGTGCGTGCCTCGCATATTCTCGATGACGTCAAGCATTTTGTTCAAGCCGAAAATGATGAGCATACCCACAACAAGCGCAGATACTGCAATCAGTATGCCCGACTGCTCTATGGAGTTTTCTATCTTTGAATACTCCACGGCCTCGGGCAGCATCTCGAAAGTGACGACACCCACCATCACGCCGCCTGCAAAGCTGAGCACTCTGCCCATCACTTTGTTGCCCTTGTTTTTGAGCAACACGCCTATAATGCCGCCAAGCCCCGTGCCGACTATACCGGCAACAAGTGACAGCACCAAAATCAGAATTTGTTGTTTATCCATATATTTCTCTCTCGGCGATATTATACATTGTCCGATGCGAATTTATCAATCTTTTTGACGGAATTTTTCGGCGAAATTTGATTTATTTTTCACATTTTCTCGCATACTATACCTATGAAAGCAACAAACCATATATGCATATGCGCGCAAGCGTTTTTGGCGGCGATATTTGCTGTTTGCTTGATGTTTCTATCCTCTCCGATAGGCGTTGTCGCGGCTGCAAATTCTATGCCCGACACCTGCCCCACGCAAGAGAAGGAGCAATACAAGATGATAGCCTGCTTTTCCACCTACTACGGCGACAGCTCGCAAACTAGAAAACACAACATCGCGCTTGCAAGCCGCAAAATCGACGGCGCGGTGCTGTATCCCGAAGACGAGTTTTCCTTCAACGACACCGTAGGCGCAAGGACGATCGAGAGCGGATTTCAATCCGCGTATATCATTCAAAACGGCGAGTTTGTGGAAGGCGTGGGCGGCGGTGTATGCCAAGTGTCGAGCACCCTTTACAACTGCGCTTTGCTTGCCGACCTTGCAATCACCTGCGTGAGAGCGCACTCTCTAAAAGTGAGCTACGTTGCGGCAAGTTTCGACGCAATGGTGTCGTCAACAAGCGATTTGCGCTTTGTCAACGTGTCGTCTTCGCCCATAACAATCAAAATGAAAGCGGACGGCAAATATCTGCGCGCCGAGATGTACGGCGTTGACAAAAAGACAATAAAACGCCGCTCGCAAACCATCGAAAATCTGCCCTTTGAAATCGAGTATCGCGACGATCCCGACATCGAGCAGGGCAAGCAAGTCATAGACGTTTACGGAAAAGAAGGACTGCGCTCGCAAGGTTTTTTGGAATACTACGACAACGGCAAGCTCACAAAAACCGTTCTCATACGCCAAGACACGTATTCGCCTCAAAAACGCATTGTTTTGCGCGGAGTGAAATCACCATTGACATAAAGGCTCGTTTGGCGGTATAATTTATACAATATCTCAACAGGAGTATTGTTATGGATTATCAACAAGTTTACGAGCAATGGCTTGCAAGCGACGAGCTGACGAGCGAAGACAAACGCCGTCTGCAATCGCTCGGCGAAGACGAGAAAAAAGAAATGTTCTTCTGCCCCCTTCAATTCGGAACGGCAGGCATGCGCGGCGTTCTCGATTTGGGCACAAACCGCATGAACGTTTTCACCGTCAAACGCGCAACGCAAGGTCTTGCGCAATACATCAAGACTCTGGGCAAAGAGGCAATGGACAGGGGCGTTGTCATATCCTACGACACCCGCCGTTTCTCAAGCGAGTTTTCAATCAAAGTGGCAAAGGTGCTTGCCAAAAACGGCATCAACGCCTACCTTTTCGACACGGTGCACCCCGTGCCTATGTGCTCGTTTGCAATCCGTCATTTGAACGCGATCGCAGGCGTTATGATCACCGCATCGCACAACCCCAAGATCTACAACGGATACAAAGTGTATGGCGAAGACGGCGCGCAGATGTCGCCCGAATCGACAGATAAAGTGGTCGAATTTATAGACAAAACCCCGTATTTTGACATTTGCGAAGAAAATGCCGACATCACTGCGGACAACATCAAAGGGCTTGACAACGTGCTTGTCGCGCCGCATATCACCGTCATAGGCAAGAGCGTTGACAACGCATATTTCGACACGATAAGCAAGCTCTCGTTATCCCCCGCCGCCGTTGAAAAATTCGGCAAAAACGTCAAGATTGTCTACACTCCAATTCACGGCAGCGGATATATCCCCGTCACCACCATACTTTCAAGAATGGGCATCACCGTCAACGTCGTCAAAGAGCAGGCGCTCCCCGACACCGAGTTCTCCACCGTACGCGTGCCCAACCCCGAAGAAGCAGACACTCTCCGCCTCGGAGTCAAGCTCGCAGACGAGATCGGCAGTGACGTTGTCATCGGCACAGACCCCGATGCAGACCGTATGGGCATCGCAATCCGTGACGACAACGGCAAATTTGTCCTTCTCAACGGCAACCAAATCGGCGTTCTGCTTGCCGACTACATATTTAGACGCAAGACGGAAGAAAACACTATGCCCCAAAACGGCGCGCTTGTGAAAACCATCGTCACCACCGAGCTTGCAAGAAAAGTTGCCACAAGCTATGGCGTGACCACCTTTGACGTGCTCACCGGCTTCAAATTTATCGGCGAAAAAATCAAAGAATGGGAAGAAAACGGCAAATACACCTATCTGTTCGGCTTTGAAGAGAGCTACGGCTCGCTTGTGGGCACTCACGCAAGAGATAAGGACGCAGTTGTCGCAAGCATGATTTTTGCCGAAATGATTTGCTATTACGATTCGATCGGCAAACGCGTCTATGACGTGCTGCAAGACATATACAAGCAATTCGGCTACTTTGTCGAAAAGGCAAAATCAATCACTTTCGGCGGTCTTGACGGCATGCAAAAAATGGCAGATATTATGACCGAAATTCGCTCCACTTCTTTCAGCGAGATCGCAGGCACAAAAGTGCTTGCGCAAAGCGACTTTGTCACTCGCAAAAAGACGTATGCGGACGGAAAGACAGAAGACATCACCCTGCCCAAAACCAACGCTTTCAAGATCCACCTTGACAACGGCGATTGGATTTGCGTGCGCCCGAGCGGCACCGAGCCGAAACTGAAATTCTACGTTGCAACAAGCAAGCCCACGCAAGATGCCGCCACCGCCCTTGCCGACAGCTATCTCGCCTATATGGAAAACTTGGTGAAATAACAAAACACATAAACAATCTTCGACAATTTTACAATAATAGACACAAAGAAACGCACCCGATTGGTGCGTTTCTTTTATTATTCACATTCTATTATATTCTTTGCAGAACTTCCCTTGCCATCCTTTTCACTTCATATCCTGACAAACCTATCGTATTTCTGCTAAGTCTATCTACATCCATCTTCAGAACTTCGTTTAACCAATCCGCTCTCTTATCCGCTGCATTATGATAAACGGCAGTACGACTAGTATAGGTGTTAGTTTTTCTCCATGCCAAATGTGTCCTATCCACATAATCGTAATAGGCATAAGACACAAACCAAGATGCGCCCATAGTTTCAAGTCCTCTTCCGTATTTACCGTTCATTTTTCTACTCCCCCTTTATCGGATTTTTCTTTCATTCATATTTCGTCTTGATATTAAGTTTTATTAAAAGTGTATATCATCTCTCCTGATTTAAAAGCTATCAACAGTATATACAATTTGTGTCTCATCTTTCTCTCCTAATACATTTTCCCCGTACATTGTAATTAGGTAATACCTAATTGTCAAGATAAAAATTTAGCAATGCCTAATAATACACATATCATAAAGGTGTTGTCTTATTTAAAAACTGTTGAATACCATTTTCTTTGGCATACTTTGCAGGTCGATACACAACTCTTTCATTTTTTAATTTTATTGAAGATTTGGATTCCATTGATATTTGTTCAAATCGACGTAGCCGTCATTGTCCACTTCGATGCCGTCCGCGCGCAAAAGAGCCGCTTGTGCATCCGCGCCGCCAAAGGCGAATGCAGGGGCGCATTTGCCAAAGCGATTGACCACTCGAAAACACGGGATATGTTCGGGATCGGGATTGAAATGCAAGGCATAGCCCACCGCTCTCGATGCGCGCGGTGAGCCGCAAAGCGCGGCTATTTGCCCATAGGTTGCCACTTTGCCGCTTGGTATTTTCTTGACCTGTCGATATACGACATCATAAAAACTCATAGTGCTTATATTGACAAAAACGGCGGTTTATATTCGCATTGCGCCGATATAAACTGCCGTTTGTTTGTTTTATTGCTTTATTATGCCACGCTCTATAAGAAACTGTTCAAGCACTTCGGCGGCGTCTCCGCACATCTTTGCGCACGGGCGCGTGCGATAGTATTCGGGAGTGCGAGCGTCGGGAGTCGGATTGGTAGTGGCTCTTGCACCAAGAATTTCACGACAGACGATAGAGCCGTTTATCTCTTTGAACCGTCTTGCAAGCTCTTGTATTCTGGCATAATGTTGCGCCTTTTGCGCTTGCGCGTCGGGCGCATCGGGATAGGAATAACCTTCGAGCAAGCCTTCCACGATAAACATGCCGCTCACCGCTCCGCACACTTCTCTGAGCCTGCCCATGCCGCCGCCAAAGGACGAGCAAAGCATAAGTGCCTGTTTGCCTTCAAAGCCCGTGACGTCCGAAAAGGCGAGCACCACCGCTTGCGCGCAGCTGTATCCGTCAACAAAATTCTTTTCTGCAATTTCGCGTCTTGTCATATCAGTTTTCGATTGCGTCAAGCGCAGGTTTGAGATATTTCTCGGCATCGATTTTTTCCACTTCGCCCGCGTCCACGGCTTGCGCGATTGCTCTGTCCATAGGCAACTTGCCAAGCACTGCAAGGTCGAAATCTTTTGCGATCTTGTCCACGTTGCCGCTGCCGAAGATGTCAATCTTCTTGCCGCAGTCGGGGCATTCGATATAGCTCATGTTTTCAACAACGCCGTAGATGTGGATGTTCATCTTGTTTGCCATCTTCACTGCCTTTTCCACGATCATGGACACAAGGTCTTGCGGAGATGTGACGATTATTATGCCGTCAAGTTTGATGGATTGAAACACCGTGAGCGGCACATCGCCCGTTCCCGGAGGCATATCCACAAACATAAAGTCCACGTCGTCCCACACAACGTCCGTCCAAAACTGTTTCACCATGCCGGCGATGACAGGGCCGCGCCATATCACGGGATCGTTCTCGTTGTCAAGAAGAAGGTTGGACGACACCACTTTGATGCCGAACGCGCTCTGACGGGGATAGAGTCCGTTTTCGTCAGCGTCTATGCCGCCACTGATGCCAAAGGCTCTGGGGATGGACGGGCCCGTGATGTCCGCATCCAAAATGGCAACCGATTTGCCTTGTTTTGCTTTGCCCACGGCAAGCAGTGACGTGACGAGAGATTTGCCCACTCCGCCTTTGCCGCTGACGATGCCGATGACTTTTTTGACGTTGGAAAACTCGTTTGTGTTTTCCTTGACGATTCTCGATGCGCAGTCTTTTCCGCAAGACTCGCAATCGTGCGTGCATTCGCTCATATATAACTCCTTGCGCTATCGCGCCAATTTTTTTGTCCTATAAAATTATACCACCAAAGCGGAAATAATAAAAGCCTTTTGTCCAAATATTGTCGTGCGCACGCCCAAATCCGCGCGACAGCGTATAAAAACGCACCGATTTTGCAATAATTGCCGTAAATCAAAAAGGAGAATACCCTATGAAACTCATCGACAGCAAAACCCTATCCAACCTTGCCCGCGCATACGCAGGCGAAACCCAAGCCCTGACTCGCTACCGTTTCATCGAATACGGCGCGCGCAACGAAGGCTACTCCGCCCTTGCCGAAGTGGTGGACAAAGTGGTGTACAACGAGTTCAACCACGCAAGAGTGCTCTACACCTTCATTCAACAGGCAAGCAACAAAACCATCGAAAACATAGACGTGTCCGCAGGCTACCCCTTCAAAGAAAAGTGGAACCTCGAAGAAAATCTCAAACTCGCCGCCGAAGACGAAGAAAACGAAGTGAAAATCTACAAGCAGTTTGCAAAAACCGCGCGTGAAGAAGGCTTTGACGAAATAGCCGACGCTTTTGAAATGCTATCGGGCGTGGAGCACTGCCACAAACTTATGTTTGAAGACTTGCACAAGCAACTAAAAGATGGCACGATGTACAAGAAAGACAAGCCTGTCAAATGGAAATGCTCGGGTTGCGGCTATGAAGCCGAAAGCAAAGAAGCCTGGGACGTCTGCCCCCTTTGCAAAGCAAAACAAGGCGTTGTCATGCTCAAACTCTCGGACGGCAACTGATTTTTCATATTGTAATTCTGCATACAAAAATAGACCGTTTATTTCAAACGGTCTATTTTTGTAAATTGTTTTATCTTGAGTATTGATTCCCTGAACCCGTTATTAGATTTCTTGCGTCCACAACGTAAAATACAATAAATCTGTTATCGTTGATATACACAACAAGTGCATCTACTCCTTCATAAGCGGGAGACGAAATATAACGTTTCAGATATTTTTCTTCCACATATTCGTATTTATAAGTGTCTCTTTCGCCATTCTGCACATAGTCACAATATCCATTCGACATAAAACTTATACTATTGGAACTATTGTACGTGTACTTATAATAATAGTTTTTCGGATCTCTGCTTTCTCCTCTTCCATCTGTATCTGTTGGATAAAACGTATATCCGTTCATTGTATTGAAATAATATATTTTATATCCTAATATTTCATTAACCGTCACAGCATAAACGCCTATCTTGTTTTTGTGATTAGTCGCATCGTAATAAACAATTATTGCATCCTTATCTTTGTAATCGGAAGAACTATAATTGGATATGTTCTTACAAGCCCA
This sequence comes from uncultured Eubacteriales bacterium, assembly GCA_900548005.1. GTDB lineage: Bacteria > Bacillota > Clostridia > Christensenellales > CAG-917 > CAG-475. The sequence goes on from URIZ01000006.1 coordinate 51,322, forward strand.
TTTTGCAGACACATATTCGTACTCATATTCTTGCAAATCGGCATGTCCGTTTCTCAAATAGCACCGTCCATTAGAATCAAGTGTTATGCTTGAATACGAATTATTATTACTATACTCATAAGTCCCATAATAGTTTTTTGGATCCGTCCCCTTTGACACACTACCCGCGCCGCCCGTGGCAAATCTTGCTAGAAAAATTATGCCCGCAATAAGCATTGCGACGCCGATTATAGTAAAAACTATTCCGACAATATTCAAAATCTTTGCATCTTTTTTTGTAAATGCCTTACCCGGGGTCGCATGCTCGTCCAAATTCAACTCCAATTGTTTGCTTGTTCCCGTAGTCAAATCGTCTTCTGCATACTTTAGTTTTTTTCTGAAAACATTTTCCGTGCCGCACTTCGGACAAATTCTCGTGAACTCATACGTATTATAATAGTCTATGTATGAATGATTTTGTTGCGGATTGGGACTATTTCCTCTGCGTTCTTTGCTCTCACTGCTTACGACTTTATAAGAATAATCGCCGTATTCCAAAGATGATTTACAATTTCGGCATACACTTCGTTTGTAGGTGACCATTGATGATATAAACATACAAATCCAAACGATAGGAACAATGATTACCGCAAGACGAAGACCTATTCCATAGCTCAAAACAATATATCCAACCGCAAGCACAATCAAACATATATAAATCATAGGCATTTGCTTAAAATGTGCTGCTAAGTTGGTGAAATAATTCCCCTTTTTATCCTTTTTGCTAGGCTTGTTATTTTTATTTGTTTTTACAACGTTTTTATTGTTTTTATCATCACCTTTATTGTCGTCAAAGAAATTGACTTCGTTCGTTGCACCATTCCTTCCTGTTTTCGTATCTGACGCCGCTTGATTTGCAACATCACTCTGTTTCGTCGCCAAATTCGGCGATTCGGTTTTTGGAACGTTATAGTAATTGTATTTCATTCCCATAATGACCGCACTAAGGACAGGAACGAATTTCACGTTATTTTGTATTGAAATATTTTGCTCAAACAAGTCGGCGGATTGCTTGATTCTTTGCGACAACAATTCTGAATTGTTCACCGCCTTATCTTTGCCCGACAATGTTTTCTTCATAAAATCAGGCAACTTCATTGCAATATAATCTTTGATTGTGGATATTCTCAAAGCTATCGGATTTTGACAATCGGACATGCCATGAGCCAAATATACACCACGCTTTTCTTGTGGGGCAGCTAAATCTTTTGCAATTTCGTCAATCAAGTCAAAAACAACATTAATTGCAGTTGCATCGTCACAAGCAATGGCTTTTGAAAAATAAGTCGCCACACTATCTTGCAGTTTCATATACGAATTGTTCAAATCCGGCAAAGCAATGTTCATAGGATTCGGTGTAAACATTTGTCCCACATAACACTCTTTGGACAATTCTGTCATTCTATTTGCTCCGTGAGCAATGGCAAACCCCGCATACGCACACGCAATACCGCATGATGAATCGGTGCTTAAAATCGACTGGCACTCGTCAAACATACCGTCATAATCGGCAGCTTGTTTAAGCGTTTCGAGTTTCTTCACTCTTTCTTCGTTGATTTTCGCAATCGTTTCTTCAACATTTGGAGCATCTGACTCGATACTCACGGGTGAGCCACAATAAATACAGAAACCTTTCTTAAAATTCTCGTCCAATTGCAATTCTCCACCACAATTAGGGCACTTGAAGATCTTTACTCCCATTTCCAATTCTCCTTTGTACCAAAAATTATGCATATAGCACTGTTTTTAAATTTTATAGGATTTTTTCCTATATGTCAATACTAAATATGGAATTTTTACTATATTTTGTTTAACAATAAAAAGGAGTGACGGTATGGATATTAGAAAAAGTGTTGGAAAAAATTTGAAAATGGCACGCAAAGCCGTCGGTCTCACTCAAAAACAAATTGCCGAAGAACTTGGCAAGTATCAATCAGATTATAGCGAATACGAAACAGGAAAAATAGAATTGGATTATGAAAAAATCATATTCCTTTGCAAAAGACTTGATATAACCCCAAACGATTTATTTGATTTTCATTAACAAAAAGAACGGCAAAATGTGCCGTTCTTTTTCAAATCATAGCTTTATTGTGCGGATTTTGCGATATAAACTGTCTTTTGTGCAAAAATACGCTTTTTAGTTGTATCCGCGCAGATCAACGTGGGGGACGGTGTTTTCAAAATAGGTCTTGAAACGCAATGCGTCCGCTTTGTCCACGGGAGTGTAGCCGTGCGCGATGCAACCGTCGATGTCTTTGTATTTTTGCATGAAATATCTCGGCGTGTTTTTCACCATGGCGGCGATCGCTTGCATGTCTTCGTCGGTGTGAAACTCTTTGATCAAAGTCGTGCGGAACTCGTGATCCACTCCGCTTTGGTTGAGAAGGTCTATGCTTGCTTGTATCTTGGATATATCCACCCTGTCAAGTCCCACGGTGAGCGGATATTTTTGGGGACTGTTTTTCACGTCCATAGCCACGTAGTCCACAAGCCCTTTTGCGAGGATCTTTTCCACGACGTCGGGGCGAAGTCCGTTGGTGTCGAGCTTTGTTTTGTAACCCATATCTCGCACTTGTTGCAAAAACTCGGCAAGATCGGGTTGCAAAGTGGGCTCTCCGCCCGTGACGCACACGGCGTCCACGAGCCCTTTGCGCTTTTGAAGATAGTCAAACACTTCTTCACCATTCATTTGCTCCACCTTCAAATCGCCTATGACAAGGGGCGCGTTGTGGCAAAACGGGCAACGGAAGTTGCACCCGCCCGTGAAAACCGTGCAGGCGATGTTGCCGTCATAATCCACCATTGAAAACTTTTCGTATCCGCAAATTATCATACGCCTATTTTAGCACACCGCGCGATTTTGTTCAATGCGTTTTTGCACTTTTTGCTCTTTACATTGCGATTTTGCAATGATATAATTTTTTCATATACAGGTGGGCTGTGAAAAGAAACAAAAAAACGTATTGGCTCGATATATTGAAACTGTTCGTCGTCTTCTTGAAGATCGGCGCGTTTTCGTTTGGGGGCGGATATGCAATGATTTCGCTCATCGAAAACGAAGTGGTCAACAAAAAGCAGTGGATCACAAAAACCGAGCTTGCCGACATCTTTGCAATTGCCGAGAGCACCCCCGGGCCTATTGCCATCAACACCGCAACCTACATCGGCGTGAAGCAATGCGGCATATTGGGCGGCATAGTTGCAACGCTTGGCGTGGTCATTCCGTCATACGTCGTGATTGTTGCGCTGTCCTATCTCATAGAAGCGGTCAAAGACAACGTGTGGGCGGGCTACTTTTTCAAAAGCATACGCATTGGCGTGCTTGTGCTGATTGCAAAAGCAGTGTTTTCTTTCTTCAAGGACCTACGCAAAAACGTGGTGTCCGTCGCGCTTGCAATCACGGCGTTTTGCCTTGTTCTGCTCACAAACGTGAAAGTGACCTACATAATTCTCGCCACATTTGTCATAGGCGCACTCACCGTTGCGACAACCAATTTTGTGAAGAAGAAACTCTATCACTCGGTCGGCACTCCCGAATATTTCAACGAGCGCATAGGCTACAAACCCCAAAAGGACGAATATGTCCGTATATCGACAAATTCCGCCGCCGCGGACAACGCTCTGCTCGAAAACAGCAAAAGCACGCTTTCGGACGGCGAAAAAGCACAAAAAAGCGAAAAGGAGAGCGCAAAATGATATATCTCGAACTCTTCTGGACGTTTTTCAAAATCGGGCTGTTCACAATCGGTGGCGGGCAAGCGATGATCCCCATGATCTCGCAAGAAGTCGTGCAAAAAGGCTGGCTGACAATCGAGCAAGTGCAATCTTTCATCGCCATATCCGAGAGTACGCCCGGTCCTTTTGCCGTGAACATTGCAACCTACACGGGCGTGTCGGTGACATCGTCAATGGGAATCGGGCAAAGCCTTCTCGGCGCGATTTGCGCAACGTTCGGCGTGACTTTGCCGTCCGTTGTCATCATAACAATCATCGTCCTTGCCCTTGCAAACTTCATCAAACGCCCTGCCGTGCAAGAAACGTTCTCGTACGTGCGCTCCACCGTGACGGGACTGCTTGCCGCCGTGTTTGTGAGCTTTGTGCTCTCCACGCTCTTTGGGATATCCAACGTGCTTGGCAGCGAGCCTATATCCTTTGACGTGATAGGCACTTGCATATTCGTCTTTCTTATGGCGATATCGCTTGTCAAGGTGAAAGGCAAGTCCCTGCCGCCGATTGCAATCATACTCTTGTCGGCAGTGATAGGCACGCTGTGTTACGGCTTTATTCATTAGAACCGCCGCCATATCGGCAGAATATACGCGTGCTTGCAACGGTTGAAAACAAAAACACATAGAAAAAACGACGGAATATCCGTCGTTTAGTTTTTTTCTTTTTTGTTGTGCTTTTTAGACAAAGAAACGTTTTTTGATTTCACTGCCCAGCACTTGTCTGCCGAAAATCAGCGAAAACGCAATCTCTGCTAGTCCCACGCCGAGCGTTGCAAGGGATGCGATCCAGTTGTAACCCGCATAGTGCAAAGACAAGCAATAGTTGAGCGGGAACAAGGCGATCATAAACAGCGCAAGCACAAAGGAGTGGAAGGCATATCTATACCACTTTTTGGTGATGACTGCGGTGAGCAACGTCACGACGCTCAATGCGCCTGCCGCGCAAGGTATCACGTAAGAAAGCGCGATGTAGAACTTGCCAAAGTGCAAGCACACAAGAATCGCAAGGATCATCAGCCAGAACGTCGATCTGTAATAGAACGTTCTAAGATCCGTGCGGAAAAAGACAAATTGTCCGATGACAAGCCAGAAGAATCCCACGGACGCAAGCCCGATGTAGATGATCGAATACACCTTGGAGATCACCGACGCAAGCAGCAAGCCCACAAGCGTGAGCACGGAGAGCGCGATAAACACGTCTCTGACGGTCTTTCTTGCGTTACGTCTTTTTTCGTTGGCGTTGTAAGGGGCAAAATCAAAGTTTTCGTCTGTTTTGTCCGTTGCCTCGACAAGTCCTGCGCCGCAAAGGGGGCAGTTGTCGTCATATTCGGGATGATACGTTTTGCAAAGTCTACAATATTTCATCATTTATCTCCGTTTGTTTCGATGTACACGTCAAGACCTTCCGCCGTCAACGCTCTGACGAACTCTTTTTCAAGGTGTGAAGATTTGAAAGTCCTTGAGAACGTCAGCACGCACTCGTCTCCGAACGTCACGCCGGCAAGTTTGTAGCCCGAGTCCTTAGGCTCTTTCAAGCAAAACTCCACTCTGTCCACAATCTCGGACAATTCTTTGGGCGGATTTAGGCGTCCGTAGTTTGAAAAGTCCATAGACACGGCTTTGTTGTCCATGATATATTTTGTGATTTTGAGCCCTATATCTTTGAGCGCAAGCGGCACAAGCGCGATAAATTTGTTGCGTTCTTCACGCATATTCGCGTTGACGTTCTCTTGCAAATATTTTTCGTTGAGTTGCTCTTTGAAGCACTCTTTGACCGCGTCCACGTATGCTTGGATGCCGCCGTCCACGCTGTCTTTGAGCGTCACGTCAAGATAGAACGAGAAGTTGCGCACCGTGTCGGACGGGAAGAATTTGCGAAGATTGACAGGCACTCTTGCGTTGATGTCCTTGTTGCTGCCCTCTTTCTTGCGCATATCGAACATGATGCCGAATATGATCGCAAGCACGTATTCCGTGATGGTTGCGCCGTATTCTTTCGCCTTTTGGTTGAGCTTCGATGCGGAAGTGATCACGTGAGTCATCACGCCGTGGCGAGCCTTGGGGAGCTTGGGGATATAGGTGAAATTGATCTTTCTTTTTGCGTAGTCGTGCTTTTCGGCATACACTTGAAAGCTGTCTTCGATCTCGGTGGGAGTGGGCAAATCGCGATAGTCCTTTGCGCTCTTGTAGTCTTCGATTCGCTTGCCAGTCTTGATCTCGTAGTATCTTGCAAGCAAACTCATAAGGAAAGTCGAGCCGCCCGTGCCGTCCGTGATGCTATGGAAAAACTCGCATCCGATTCTGTAATCGCTGTACACCACTCTGAAAAGATAGCGTTTGCCGTCAAGCGGAATGGGTTGGAACGAATAAAGGCTCTCTTTCTCCACTCTGGGCTTGAAAGGCAATCTCTCAAAATAGTACCAAAACGCGCCGCGCTTGATGGTGACCATAAGCGTGGGAAATCTCGGCACGAGATCGTCAAGCGCTTGTTGCAAAATCTCGCCGTCTACTCTCTCCTTCATCACCGCCGCAAAGCGGAAGTGCGTGCTGTATTCGTTTGAAGAAGATGACGGATACACTTTTGCCGCGTTGTCGAGCTTGTACCACTCGGTCGGATCGAAAATACTCTCCTTCTTCTTGCTCTTCACCGTGCCTTCAACAAGAGAATCGTATTGAACGCCGAAATACCTTGAAATCGCTTCCAAAGTCTTTTGATCCACGTCTTCACCGTCTTCGGCTTTTTGGATCTCTTCAACGTCGATCGACAAGCGTTTTGCAAGCTCGTCAACCGTGAGATTCTTGTCTTCTCTGAGTCGTTTTATAGATTTTGAATACTCCATACTTCCATTCCGTCGAAAATTTATTTCGCATTGTGCAAATACTTATTAATACAAAAAGCTGACATAATGCATTTATTAGGACACTATCTTAACACGCCAAGTCACTTTCGTCAAACGATTTGCCTTTGCCGTCCCGTTTTTATACTTTTATTACAACCCGTCCGACATCGCGCCCGCGCATAATGCGCACACGTATATACACGTGTACGCATTTAAAAGGAATGTGCAATTTCAAAGACGAACACGAGCCACAACGGCATAATAATTAATAATTAATAATGAATAATTGTGGAAGGCGAAGCCTTATCCAAAAGCCTATTCGGAGCGTACTTATACACGGAATGTGCTTATTCGAAGTGAGCGTTCGCAAGGCGAACGCCGAGATAAGCGCCGAGCAAGACGGTTGTACGAGAATGCGTGGCACTGTGTTGCGCAAGCCGCCACGCAGGCGAAGTGGCATAACAAGGGGACGATACTTTTCTATGCGAGTGCCGACTGTCTTCCCCGTGAGCGATGTACACTTTTGTAGAGAAAGCACTCTATACGAGTGGTGGAAGAAATACCGGCGCGGACCGGAAAGATGGGGCAATTCTATTTAGGGTTTCAAACGTTCACCCCTTGTAGAGCCGTGAACAATATGCGCCTTACGGCTGGATGTTTCGACAGGCTCAACATGACGATATGGAAAATTTGATACAGCACCCGAGCATGCGTAGCGGAGCGTACACGTAGTACGTGAGCAACACACGCACAGCCGGAACAAAAGCCGTCATCGCGGCAACGGCATCGCTTGCTTACAAGCAACGCCGAAAGCCGTATTAGGCTTGTTGTTCTGCTAACCGCGCCGAAAATCTTTGCTATCAGTTTAGTTACGGACAAAAACTTCTGCCGCAATTTCGCAAGATTGTCGGCTTGGTGTTTAGATTGGGTGGGACACCCACAAATGCGTCCCTTGCCGAAAAGCAAACGGCAAGAGCCAAGGAAGACGAGAACGAGTAGCGGAATGTACTTTGTACCAAGAGATAATCAGACACAGAGCAAGCGGCGAAAGTCAAGGAACCCGAGCATGCGTAGCGGAGCGTACACGTAGTACGTGAGCAACACACGCGCAGGGTGACGAAGAAAAAAGCACGGCAAGAAATTGCCGTGCTTTGTTTTCGTCGCTTGAATGCGTCTGATTATCTCTTGGAGAATTGGGGTGCTTTACGAGCCTTATGCAATCCGTATTTCTTGCGTTCTTTGGCTCTGGGGTCACGAGTGAGATATCCTTCTTTCTTGAGGATAGCTCTGTATGCTTCACTGTCTGCAACGCAGAGTGCGCGAGCGATGCCGTGACGGATTGCGCCTGCTTGACCGGTGTAGCCGCCGCCGTACACGTTGACGAGAACGTCAAACTTGTCGGAAGTGCCGGTTGCCACGAGCGGTTGATTGACGATGAATTTCATCGTGTCAAGCGGGAAGTACTCGTCGAGAGTGCGTTTGTTGATGACGATATTGCCGTCGCCGGGGATAAGGCGAACTCTTGCGATTGCCGTCTTTCTTCTGCCGGTGCCGAGATATTGAACTTTCTTGGTTTTCTTAGTAGCCATATTTCACCTCTCCAATTAGTTGAGTTTGAGCTCAACCGGGCATTGTGCCTGATGATCATGCTCTGCACCTGCGTAAACGCGGAGTTTCTTGAGCATTTTTGCACCGAGCGTGTTCTTGGGAAGCATACCCTTGACCGCCTTGTACACTGCGAATTCAGGTTTTTCCGCCATCAATTTCTTGTATTGGATTTCCTTGAGTCCGCCGATGTAACCGGTGTGATAGCGATAGTACTTATCTTCGAGTTTGTTGCCCGTGAGAATGACTTTGTCGCAGTTGATTATAATAACGTGGTCGCCGCAGTCGACGTTGGGAGTGTATTGTGGTTTGTTCTTACCTTTCAAGATTGTTGCAACTTGAGAAGCGAGACGACCGAGAACCATATCGGTTGCGTCAACGATGTACCACTTGCTTTCCACTTCGCCCGGCTTTGCCATATAAGACTTATTGTTTTTTGCCATTGAAGACAAATCCTTAGCCATAGTGCTAACCTCCAAAAATTCTGTTTTTGCAAGAAATCGGCGTGTTCGGAGGGGCTAGTTCTTCCCACAGACATACTTCTTCCAAAAATATGCTTGTTAATGATATTAAATTGCGCGCGATAAGTCAAGCGTTTTTCCACAAAAAGTCCCGATTTTTGCACATTCGGGGCATATTGCGAGCAATCCGCTCAAAATACGCCGCCATTTTCACGCTTTTCTTGACGCCTGTTTTGCGGTTTTTCGGTTTTCTATGCCGTCAAAACTCAATGCTCATAGCGGCGCAATCAAGGTTTTTGGCGGGCATCTCTTGTCCGTTCACAATCGTATTTTCGCCCTTCAGCCCGACAATCTCAAAGCTGAGTTTTTCCGTCTTGCAATCATCGCTCGGCGTGACGTTCAACACATATCCGTCCTCGGTTTTTTGCATATCAAACGCGATATTTCCAATCTCGTCATACATCGTGAATGTGTTTTCTCCCGGGAAGATTTTCAACGTTAGATGCTTGAAATCTTTGCAATTGAGCCTGTCTTGCTCCCTTACGTCAAGCAAGGGGATTATGCCGCCGTCTTTGACGAAAACGGGGTATTGATCGAGCGGACATTCTATCTCGTATTCTTTGTCGCCGTCAAAGCGTTCGCCGCTGAAAAAGTGCGTCCAGTTGCCTTTTGGCAGCCACACTTGCATCTTTGTCGTGCCGTTTTTGCCGGGTTTTGTCACGGGGCATACGAGCATTTGCTCGCCGAAGAAATATTGGTTGCGCCACTTTTTCGCATACGCGTTTTTGTCATTGACGTAGTAGTACATGGGGCAAACAAGCGGCACTCCGTCCTTGGCGGTGCGGATATTTGCCGTGTACAAATAGGGCAAAAGCCTATGGCGCAAACGCATGAAATCTTCCGCAACGCTTTCCACTTTGGGATAATTCCACGGTTCTTTACTCATAGATTTATTGTTTGAATGCAAGCGGTTCACGGGTGAGAATACGCCAAACTGCAACCATCTGAGATACAATTCCTGATCGCCTTTGCCTAAAAGATGCCCGCCGATGTCGTGCGACCACCAAGTGTAGCCTGCGTTGGATGCAAGCGACGTGAAATAGGGCTGAAAATTCAAGCTCTTCCAACACACCATCGTATCTCCCGAAAAGCCGAGCGGATAGCGATGCGAGCCGAGTCCTGAATATCTTGAAAGGATAATCCCCTTCTTACCGTCCCTATTGATGTCGAGCATGTGATAGTGATTGAGCAGCCACAAAGGATCGAGCCCTTTCATCTTGGACTTTGTGCCTTGTTGCCAGTCTATCCACCAAAAATCCACGCCTTCCTTTTCGTAGGGATGGTGCAAGACGTCAAAGTATGCGTTCAAAAACTTCTCGTCCGTCAAATCGAACTCGACGGTCTTCTTGGTTGCGGGATCTATGCCGCACGCTTTTGCCATCTCGGGATACTGCTCTTCAAAATATCTCACTCCGTCACGCGGATGCAAATTCATGGTGACGGCAAGATCTCTGTCCTTCAAATCGGCAAGGAATTTTTTGTGGTCTGGAAAGAGCTGTTTTTCAAAGGTGTATCCCGTCCACCCCGCGCCTTGAAAAGACTTGAACTCGGCGTCCTTGGGCGTGTTTTTGACAATGTGCCAATCCATATCCACAGTCGCAACCGTGAGCGGAACGCCCTTTTGGGCAAACTCGTCCATGAGCGAGATATATTCGTCTTGCGTGTATGCGTGATAGCGTGACCACCAGTTGCCAAGCGCGTATTTTGGCAAAACGGGAGTGTATCCGCAAAGCGAATAAAACTCTTTGAGTCCGCCAAGATAATCGTCTTCAAACACAAACACGTATTTGTCCGCATAGGTCTTTTCTCTTTGCTTGACAAAGCCGTCCTCGGTGAGCAGAAAAGATTTTTTGTCATCGATCTCGCTCACGCCGTTTTTGGCAAACAAGCCTTTTCTTATATGCGATATGCCGAAGTGGTCTTTGCCTTCCGCCATGCCCTTCCAACCAAAAAGCATGCCGAAAGTGCCGTCAAGCGTGCGAGCCGTGCCGCCGAGATTTTGAGCGTTGCTCGCCTTTCTCCAATCCTTTTCTTCGGGTGTCTTGACATATACGAAAGCGGTGTCCAAGTCCACGCAAAAATAATACTTATCCGTCAAAATCAACACTTTATCTTGCGTTTTTTGCACTGTAAAGTGTGGATTTGCAAAATCTCTGCACGCAACCATCTGCGTTCTGTTGTCCGTAAACGCGCCCTTTTCGACACGTATTATCCTGTCGGAAAGCACGCTTATTCTCACGTCGTCAAACTCGATGACATTGCTTTCTTTGCAGGGTGCAAGCGTTGTTGCAAATCTCATATTTTTTCTCCTATATGACGGCTTGTCGCAACTTCTTTTGACTGCATGCCGCCGATTTTGTGTGTAAAATATTGTATCAATTCTACCGCAAATTGTCAATATACACTGCATTTCACGCTCGCTTTTAAGCGACATGTTTCGCACTTGATTTTCACCTGTTTTTCGGCGCGTTGACACCCGCGCGCAAAGGTGATATAATCTTTTCATCATATAGGGGAGCAAAAGCGCAAATACACTCAAGAAAAGTTTGCATATAAAGGTCATGAAAGAAAAGTTTCAAAAAGCGTTGAACGTTGTCAATCGCTTTATTCAATCGGATTATTTCATTTTGTTTTCCGCCGTCATAATTCTGATAGGTTGGTGTTTCAACATTTGGGCGCCCATGCTTGCGGTGCTTGCTCTTGTTGCGATACTTCCGCTGTTTTTCGCAAAAGGCACAAAACAAATTCTGTGCGTCGTGATGATGTTCACTCTCATCATAAGCTCAAACCGTCACCGCCTTGACGACTATGCGTGGCTTCTTTCGCTTGTTGTCGTTCTTCTTGCGGGTGCACTGTTCAATCTCATAAGATACAAGCGTTCGCTCTCCCTTCTCTCTCCCACAAAAATCAAAGGTTTTCACTGCTCGGTCATCGCGCTTGCAATTCCGTTTGCACTGGGCGGAGCAGGCTCTCCCACGGAAAAACCGCTTGCCATATTGGCGGCTTTTGCGCTCATTCTCGTGGCAGGCGTATCCTATTCTTTCTTTGTGGTCACCCAAGACGAGCAGGACAGAAAAGGCATGGCGGAGTATATCCTGAAAGTTTTGTTTGCCATGGGCGTCGTGATATGCGCACAGATGATTGTATATTTCTCGTCCTTTGACTCCAAGCAGGACGTTCTCAACGCAATAATATCCAAGAACATCGCGCTCGGCTGGGCAGGCCCCAACAACGTTGCGCCCGTGCTTAGCATGACAGTGCCGGCAACTCTTTATTTCTGCATCAAGAAAAACAAAGCCACGCCGCTTTTTGCGATAATGGCAACACTCGAATACATATTTATCATTTCGACGGGTTGCCGCGGCGCAATTATATTCACCACAATCGCAATGCCTGCTATGTGTCTGTACGTCATGGCAAAATCCGAAAATAAGGTGCTTTTCGGCATGACGCTCAGCGTGCTGTTCGCGGCGATTATTTTTGTCTGTGCTTATTACGGCGAGTACGTAAGCAAAATAATGACCACCATCCTCAACAAAGGTCTCGACAGCAGCGGTAGAGTGGAAATGCTTTATCCCGAAGCAATCGAAGTCTTCAAAAAATGGCCGCTTTTCGGTTCCGGTTGGGACTATCATCTCGGAGGTATGGCACACAACAACTACACACCGTACTGGTATCACTCCACCGCTCTGCAAATCCTTGCAACTATGGGCATTGTCGGCGCAATCGGCTTTGCGTTCTTCTATTTCTTCCGCTATCGCACCTTCCTTGTCGCACGCAAGAATCCCGCCGCCGTCATGCTCCTTTGCGGCACAATCCTGTTTGACGCCTACGGCATGATCGACACCAACTTCTTCGGCCCGACGTTCTTTATTATGCTGTTGATAATGACGTTTGCGGTGGAAATCAACCTTCCCGCGAGCAAATGCCGCGCCTTTGGCGGCCACAATCCGTTTGTTGAAATCCCCGACTTTTTCAAACGTCTTTTTGCAAAACTCTCCGTCAAGAAACTTCCGAGCGACGAATACGTCCGCGAGATATAAAACATAACAAAAATAAATGGCTCGCAAGACAGCGAGCCATTTATTTTTATATCAACCATATATTCTCGTTATTTTTAAATATGCCACAGGATCTACACGCGACTTATCACTCCATTTTATCATAATTTCAACAGGTTGTCCGCCCCACATATAATATCTTGTTTGAATCGTGGATTGCGAATCTCTTATCTGCAATGCATCATTTGCGTATATGGAAAACACAAGATTTTCATCATTTGACGAAATTTCAATGACGTAATACGCACTTTCTGTCGGGTTAAACATAAATTTCTTTTGTTGTTTTTCATTTATGTCGAGTTTTTCATAAGTATCAATTTTTATCTCATTAGTAACGGAATTTTGAGAAACAACACTACCTATTTTGACTCCTATCAACGCGACATAAAATGCTCCGACAATTATTGTTAGTGTCAGTATTATTGAAATTGTGCACTTAGACGCATTTCCTATCAATCCAGCATCACAATCATAGTTTTCATCAAACAAGAATGGCGACAACTTTATACCACCACAACCATATGTATATGCCAAAATGTCAAAAATGAAGAACAAAATCGCAAGGTATAATGCAATTATTGCCTGCCCCATTTTGAAAAGAAATACAAATGGATATCCGACAAAATAAACAACTCCGTTGGAAAGTATATTGTTTCCTTCTTTTCTCATGTGTTGCAACAAAAATTCAGCCGGCGCTGCAATTATTTTACTAAAAAAGCACAACAAATAAATGTTTGCCAGCACCACCAAAGATGCAATCAAAAGTGGACTGAATATTATTCCTGCAACGACCGCCAATCCAATGGGTATTCTTTTAAATTGTTTAAAAGCAAAAAACTCTTTAACAACGTCATTTATTGTCTTAAAACAGTCATTCTTCTTGTTTTCATCATTTTTTTTGTCTGTTTTTTCGACATTTTCGGCATTTTCTTGCGAATTTACGTCTTCTTCAACAACGTTTTCTTCAACTTTGTCTTCTAAGACTTTTTCATTGTTTTGTTCATCAAAATCATTCATAATATTTCTCCCCTTTTAAAACCCTATAAGGTTTATTATTTTTTGTTTTTCTTTTTTGCGTCGAAGGCGGCGATTTCTTTGTTGAAGTCGATCTCGGTGAGCTTGCCTTTGTTGGCAAGATAGCAATGCTTGCCAAGCGCAAAGATGTATCTGTCGTGATCAAGACTGTCGCTAAATACGTTCTCAACTTCCACATCGGGCAAAATCTCGTTCAATCTGCGCACCTTCTCTTCTTTGCGACACACTTTGCCAAGCAAGTGTCCGTTGTCCTTGCTGTGCGGACTTGCGATGCAATAGTCGATCTTCATGCGCCTTGCGATCTCTTCGATGAGAAAATCGGGGCTTGCGCTGATAAGCACGGTTTTTCTTGACGGATCGCGATTTTCGGGCTTGAAAAAGTCATAAATATCCTTTTCATGCTTGTCCCAATACTTCTTCACCGTCTTCTCGGTGTTGACGAGCTTGACAAAATTGAACGCGATTTTCTTGAAGATAGGCACGGGCAAAATCTTTGTGACCATCAAAAAGCCCCAAAAAAGTTGGAACGGCAAAAGAATCAACGTCCACGGACAATGCAACATGCTCCAATACCAATAATGGAGCGCGCTGTCGTACGGGATTGCCGTTTTGTCGAAATCATAAATGTCAACCGTGATTTTTTCACCATTTTCCATAGTGTATATTGTATCAAACTTTTCAACGCAATACAAGAGCGAAAAATCAAAACTTGAAAAATGCATCACCGCCGCAAAATTTGTATCTTAAACCACAAACCCGACATAAGTAAACATTGTCGAAACATTCGGGTGTGGGTGTCCCACCCTATCTGTCATGTTGTCAATACAAAGCGGAGCAACTTGCTTGCAAGGGTTGCGTAGCGTATGTATTCACGTAGCAACGCCTTTGAAAAAGGCGAAACCGCAGGTTTCTATGCGCAAGCATAGCAGTTGCGAGTAGCCTGCCGAAACATCCAGCCGTAAGGCGCATATCTTGCTTTTTCTTTTCGCTACGCTAGATTCTTCGATTCTCTCAGAATGACAAGGAAAAATTTAGAATTTCACCGCTTAAAAATACCAAGCCGACAATCTCGCGAAATTGAGGCAGGAGTTTTTGTCCGTGTCTGAACTGTCAAAGATTTTCGGCGCGGTTAGCAGAACAACAAGCCTAATGCGGCTCTCGGCGTTGCTTGCAAGCAAGCTATGCCGTTGCCGCAATGACGGCTTTTGTTCGGAACAAGAAAGGCACGGCTTGAAACAAAACCCAACGTACATTTAGTACGTGATTTTGGAGCAAGCCGTGCCTGACAAAGTTATTCGCAGTTTGGTGTATAAACGAGCGCGATATTTAGATGAAGAACAAGAAAGAGCCACGCTAACGGCAACCCTAATGTACACATAGTACATGAGTTGACGGGAGCGTGGCTCTGCCGCAGTCATTCGCTAAATAGCGCGCTCGTTAGTCGCGCTCGTGAGCAACGTTGAAATCCTCATAATAATTCAATGGCACGCAATCAAACGTATTGTCTTTCTTCAACTCGATGCGGGTGCAACCGCGTTGAGAGTGCTTTTTGAAGATGCCGGGATAGGCGAGATAGTCAACGGACATGCCGTAGGTAAGACGGATTGAACGGTCTGCTCCTGCGGGCGTGTAGTTGACGGAGAAGTTGTTGTAGTGGTCGTGACCGCAGAACACGCCTTGCATGCCGTGGGTGAGGCCCGTTTCAAACAACTCGTCGGATCTGCTGCCGCAGAAGACGCCGTAGGTGCGAACGCCGTTCTTTTTCTTGTCGGTCTCGCCCATTTTGCCGTAGATAAACTCGGTCTTGCCGCGCTCTGTTTCAACGGTTTTGCCTTTGGTCATGGTTTCGCCGCTGTCGATGACGTTTGCCCAAGCGTTGCGGTACTCTTCAAGCGGAATGTGGAAGAATGCAATGTTGTTGACGGTGTTATTGTTGTTGTGGTCTTTGGACAATCTTTCGATCTCGGTTGCGTACCAATCGATTTGGCATTGGTGGATGTTGTCATACTTCCACGCCATTCCGAAATAGTCGCCGTCCGTGTAGCTGTGGCTGTCGAAGGTCACAACCGTTTGATTGATAGAGCCGTCGCTGTTCTTGACCACGATCATGTCGTTGCCAAAGCCGCGAGCGTCATTGCCGATGTAGTCCTTCTTGTCGCAGAAACCGCGGCGGAAAAGGCAATACTTGAAACCTGCATTCTCATAGTAATCGCAGATTTCGTCACGGGAGTAGAGGCTGTAAAGCTCGGTGTCGTGGTTGCCGAACGCAAACGTCCAATATACGCCGAGAGTTTCCATCATGTTGGAGAAGATCTTGGTTGCGTTGAGATTGTTGAACGTACCCGATTGCACAGGCACGGGGTATGCAATGTCACCGGTGACAACCACAAGGTCGGGTTGCTCTTGTCTGATCATGGTGGCAACCGCGTTCATAGCCCACGCGTCTTTTTGGTGAGTGAAACTGCCGCCGCCGATATGTACGTCGGTGAATTGCAAGATCTTGAATTCTCTGCCGTCTTCCTTGGTGAACGTCCAATATCCGTTGCCGCTTTCCTCGGGCTTTTGGGGCGCGAGTTGCGTGTGAGCGGTGTATTCGACCTTGCTGTAGGAAGTGGCTTGTTGAATAAGACCTTTTGTGCCGACTGCCGTTGCAATTGCGCAGCCGCTGAAGAAGATCACGATTGCAAGCACAATGCTGCCCGTGATGATGAGAGCTTTTGCCGTGCGTTTTTTCTTTTGTTCGGGAGTGAGTTGCTTTTTGGCTTTTTTGCCTTTCTTTTGCGCTTTCTTCTCTTCTTGATCGGAAAGGATGCCTTCTTTTTCGAGCGTTTCGTCCGCAGTGGCGGTTTCGTCTTGCTCGGTGGCGATTTCGTTTTTGATTTCGTCGCTCATAATTTTTCTCCTTGTTTTGCTATATTGTTATAACATATTTTATTGTAACACAAAATATTTCCTTTGTATAGCGGGATTTGCAGACAAAAAACAATGCTTTTCAATCCCTGTTTTCGCTGCCTATGGCGCAAGCGTTCAAATCATTTTCGTTTGCATTGCCGTCTGATTGCGCATCGTCTTCGATGCGGATAAACGTGACGTCCGCATTGGTTGCCGCCATGACTTTGTCGTGAAGCTCTTTTGACACGTCTTTGCCGTCATAGCGCACAAAAACGTCGCCCACCTTTGCTCCGAAACCGTAGTCGTGAAGGACAATTTTGTCAATCGTCACGCCCAAATCGTCACAAGCGGCGGATATCGCGTTTTTCTCGTCTTGCGCGCCGTCCCCGACCACGATTGCCTTGACGTTGTCAACAACCATTTTGATTGCCACGACAACGATAAACACGCTCACCACGATGCCAAAGATTGCGTCAACGGCATAGTCCACGTTGCTGGATATGGCAAAGGACACCACGCTTGTTGCCGTCACGCCGATGTCGAGAAAGCTGTCGATCATGATTGCCTTGATTGCGGTGGACTTGATCTTTTTGTTGGCAAAATAATACATCAATCCCATGCCGATTTTGACGGGGAGCGTGACGCTGATAAGCACGCAGTTTTGCCAGCTGAACCACACGGGCTCGGGCATCGCCAAACGGTTGATGGAGCGCAAGAAAAACAATCCGCCCACCACGACAGCCACAACGGACACGATAAAGCCCGACAGATATTCGCCCCTGCCGTAGCCAAACGGAGCTTTTTCGCTTTTTGGCGCAAGCAGGACAATGAAAAATATGAGCGTGACTATGCACGTGATTATATCAAGAAAACTGTTGACCGCATCAAGCATAATGCAAAGGCTGTTGGAACTTAGCCCCACGTACATTTTGACGATCGCAAGAATCACGTTGACAATGATGCCGACGCTCACGAGTATGATTGATTTTTTCACGCGATCTTTCATTCTATTTCACTTCCTTGTCTTCTCGCTTGCTTATTCTTTTTGCCGTGACGAGCTTTCTTTTCAAGCGGTGTATCCACATGCTCGTTTTCGGCTGTATTTGCACAAATCGCAGGTTTATCGGGTTTTTTGCGCTGATAAACGTATCTTTCAAGCTTTTTCTTGTCGCCTTGTACTCTTTTTGCAAGCACGATGGAGAGCGTTGCGACAATCACCGCAAACACGCCCACAAGCGCGGATAGGAGCGCAACGACAAAGTCTTGATTGACTGCCGCCAATATGAAACTTGAAAAAATCACACTTCTCATTTCAGCGGTCTCCTTTTCAAAATCAAAGTCAGCGCAAGCGCAACCGCGGCACACGCAAGCGTTGTTGCAACCGTCAAAAGCGCAATCGTAACCGCCGTCCATTCAAAGCGTTCAACGGGCGGTTCGCCGTAAAAAGCTATCACGTTGGTTGCCGTGTCAAACTTCAACACGCCGCCCAGCGCCTCGAGATCGAGCAAGGCGTTTTCCCCTTCGACCGCAATCCATTTTGCGCCGCTCGGAGAGTTTGTCCACGCAACAAAATACGGCTCTTTTGGCTCAACCACGTTGCCATAATTGTCGGTGAGCACCACTTTGTAGGCGGCAATCGCTCTTGCTCCGTCATACGCCTTTACGTCTTCTGTCGCAACGATTTCCACCTTTGCGGTCTTGAAATTGGCAAAGCCTTCATCGCTGGACACGACAAACTTTCTGCCGTCAGCGGCGGTGATTTCCACTTCCTTGGGATATACAACGTATCTGCCGCCGTCCACAAAAACGCTGTGTCTGTTGCGGCTGACCACCGTGTAATTGGTGTTGGAACAAGCGGCATAAATTCTGTACGAGTTGCTTGCAACGTCCTTGTTGACGTCATCCGAATAGTAAAGCGAGATTCCGAGATCGCTTATTTTATCTCCGTTTGCGAGCTTTGTCGCGTCAACGTAAAACTCAACGCTTTCAAGCGGCACAAGGTCTTCGCCGACAAGCGAGAACGCGTCCGAGATGTAGACGTACACTTCTCTCTTTTGTACGGTCACCTGCACGGGTATGTCGGTGACGTTGATATAGTTGCCGCTCTTTGACACGTAGTCGAAAAACACGGTGTAGCTTGTATCTCTTGCACTCGGCATAACCGCCGCAACGTCGCCGACGCCGACAAAAGCCGCGTCCGTTTGCGCGCCGCTTACCGCAAAATGCCCGCCGTCCGAAATCATTTTTTCATCGGTGACAAGAGCTTTGAGCCTGCCTGCGATTTGCCCCACGCTTTCGCCGTACACAACGGACAAACCGTCAAAACTCGGCTTGTCAAGCGTTGCCTTTGTCACGGCACAATGCTTTGACGGGCTGTATCTTGTCACAATATGCGTCTTGCCGTCAAAGTTGACAGTCTCGGTGACAACGTATCTCACGTCATACTCGCCAACGTCCGCGCCTGCAAACAGCAATTTGTTTGCGCCTGCCGATTGAGCGTACAAGTCTTTATACTCGCCGTCCGCCGCCTTGTATTGAAGACGAGAAGACGTTTCGTTGACAGCTGCCGCATGCTCGCAAGTCACCGTTATGCCGCTCGACACCGAATACCGAGCGGACTCTTTGTCAAGCGTAGGCTCGGCAAGGGGCGGAAGATGAAACTCTATATCGTAATACTCGTTGAGATTGCTCTCAATATCTTCGCCTATTATACCGCGCGCGACAAGCTCCTTTTTGATCGCCTTGTACAGCACGATCGAATAGGCTTTGTCGGGGTTTGCGATGTCGATAAAACTGCCGCTTGCGCACGCATAGTCGAGCTTTGCGCCGTCAAGATACAGCTCCCAGCTTTGTCCGTCTTGCGTTTTCACGACAAAACGGGGCTTGTCTTGCGCATTTGCAACGGGAGCTTGCACAAAAAGAGCAACGGCAAAAAGCGCGATAAACGCGCACACCAAAACTATGAAAATTGTCTTGCTTTGTTTTGTCACGATGCTCTCTTTTCTTTTGCTTGTATTTTGTCACAAACGACAAATATTGTGTCTGCCCTATGGCTTGCCTATGCAAATATTGTCGTTTTTCGCCCTTTCAAGATATATGATTATATCATCAAAATCGCCTTTTAGCAATACGGGCGCGACATAAAATACATTTTAACTTATAATATATACAAACAAAATGTCCGTTTTATTTGAATTAGTTGCGAAATCCGCCGTTTTTAATATTGTTTTAAGACGGCAAAAGTAGTATAATAATAATCAAATTGCAAAGAAACTCATTCTTTTTAGGAGAACACAATGAGAATACTGCTTGTTGAAGACGAAAAAGAATTGTCAAGAGCTCTTGCTCAAATGCTCATGAAAGACGGCTATGACGTCGACTGCGTGTACGACGGCGCGGACGGGCTCAATTTTGCGTCCACCGGGATGTACGACATCGTGCTGCTTGACGTGATGATGCCAAAGCTCAACGGCTTTGAAGTGCTTGCCAAACTTCGCGCAAGAAAACTCGAAACCCCCGTCATCATGCTCACCGCTCTCACCGACGAGAGAGACAAGATCGAAGGTCTAGATAAAGGCGCGGACGATTATGTGTCCAAACCCTTCTCTTTCAACGAGCTTTCCGCTCGCATCCGCGCGGTGCTCAGAAGAAGGGGCAAACTGCTCTCGGACAACAAACTGGAATACCGCAACGCGTCCCTTGATTTGACCACGTTTACCCTCTCCACCGACAAAGCGTCAATCAATCTCACCGGCAAAGAGTTCGAGCTGTTGAGATACCTTTTTGAATATCCCAACTTTGTTGCGACAAAGGAAAATCTCATTCTCAAAGCATGGGGGCTCAACAGCGAGTTCGAGTCCAACAACCTTGAAGTGTACATGTCCTTCCTGCGCAAGAAACTCTCCCATCTCGACGCCGATTTCACAATCGAATCCGTGCGCGGAGTGGGCTATCGCCTGAGCCAACCCAAAGCATAACACGGGGCGCGACACAAGTCGTGCTTTTGTTTTTATATGACAAAATCGGCATTTTACACCGCTGTTTTGACAGTATAAACTGCCGATTGGAGCAATATAGATGGATATCATCCGCAAACAACGTATCGAATACACCGTCACTTCGACGCTCATCTCCGCCATTTTTTTGCTTATCGTGCTGGGCGGTCTTTTCGGCGTTGTGTACGGCTCAAACGACATCTTTATCCGCAACAATCTCGACAAGGCTCTTGCCGATCCTGTAAACTACAACGAGAGCGTGCCAAACGATCTGAAATGCGTCTTTATCTACAAATACGACAACGGCACTTTCAAGATGAGCGGCAACTTGAGCATCTATTCAAAAGAAGACGCCGAAGAAATCGTAGCAAAATCTTTGGCGGTCAAGGAAGGCAAATTCAAAGTGGGCAACCGCTACTTTGTCGTGGCAAGCAAAGATTATGAACACGGCACTCTCTTTGCGCTTATAGACCGTACGTCATACCACAAACAGCTCTCCAACACCGCAATCATGGTGACGTTGCTCTATTGTTGCTCTGTGGTGTTTGTCGCGCTGCTTGCCTTGCTCTCGTCTGCAAGACTGCTCCACCCCGTCGCAACCGCCATGACAAAACAACGCGACCTTATCGCCAACGCGTCACACGAGCTGAAAACGCCCTTGACAATCATCGGCACAAACCTGTCCGTCATCAAGAGCGAGCCGCAATCTACGGTTGCAGACAACCAAAAATGGATTGATTCCATCACCGCGCAACTCGTGCGCATGAAAGATCTTATCAACAGCATGCTGGAACTTAGCAAGCTCGAACAAAGCGAACTGCCCAAGCAAGAAGTGGATTTCAGCTCCATTGTGGAAGGCGCGTGCCTGAGCTTTGAAGCAACGTGCTTTGAAAAGGACGTGAAACTCATCACCGAGATTCAGCCGTTTGTCAATCTCTACGGCGAGCAAAACTCGCTTGAACGTCTTGTGGTAATTCTTCTTGACAACGCAATCAAGTATTCGGGCGAAAAAGGCAAAGTGGGCTTGAAACTCTGTGTGGAAAACAAAAAGGCGCATCTGTCCGTCATGAACACGGGCGAGTGTATCTCAAAAGAAGACGCAAAGCACGTGTTTGACCGCTTCTACCGCACGGACGGCGCAAGACAAAACACCGACAACCAAAGTTTCGGGCTTGGGCTTGCAATCGCCGCAACCACCGTCAAAGCGCATGACGGCACAATCGAGTGCCACGGCATAGAAGACAAGGGCACGGTGTTTGACGTCTACATCCCGCTTATCCGCAAGAAAAAAGACGGCACACCCGTCGTCCCCAAAAAGAAAAGCCACTTCGATTTCTAAGCAAAAAGCACGACCGTCAAGCCGTGCTTTTTAATTAATAATGAATATTAACAATGAATAATTGCGGAAGGCGTAGCCTTATCCAAACAATTATTGTTTTATAAAACCACACTAGTTTTCAGCTTTTTCAAGTTTGTTTTTATGTTTTATAATCTCAAAAAGCGATACTATTTCTTGCAATGAACTCATACAGACCCTGTAACTATCACTAGATTTATTCAACCCCACATTAAACAGAGTCTTTGAAACAATATCGTATGTGACTTGTGGCACTTCGATTTTATTTATTCTTATAATTAATCTCAAGTCCTTACAGTTGCCACTTGATTCTGCAATTGCCAATCCGCTCCCAAACCCCGCTGCGCCTGCACCTATAGTTCTTGTACTCCCGTTTTCATAAATTTCAAAATTAACTATTTCATCAAAATCAACAACATATAACTTTTGCTTATCATAGTCCACTAGTGCAACTTTCTTCATTTCTGTTGACACGCATATCTTCTTTTTATTCTCATTAGACTTAGAACTCGTCCAATAATCAGATACATATATGATCTTATTGATTGGAATATTCTTTTGCAACAAGTATTCATCAATTTTCTTATTCAATTCAATGTTGTTCTCACAGTTTTTCTTTGTGATTGAATACACCGATACAACAAATACAATTAAAAATACAGCCAATACCAGCGTAAATATCAACAAAAAATATAAATACAGCATTCTATTTATCTCCTTACCAATATATAATATCCGCTATTTTATATGTTGCGGGTTTTGTACTTGGAAAACTAAACAATGTCGCTTCAAACAGCCACGTATCGCCGTCTCCAAGATTGTTTATGTTTGCAAGTGCTGTTCCAAGATTATTCCCGGCACTATCATAGACTGAGAATTCGATACTAGCATAAGACAAATTCTTCCCTGTATTGTTTTTCGCCACGCCGTTTATCTTAGCCGAATAGCCCAATGATTCCAAATAACTAACCGAGATGCTTGTATCTGAAACATTAATCGTCCTTTTTGAAGATCCACTATCAACTGAAAAAACAATTGCAAAAACAATAATAAGCACAACCACAAAGGCTATGACCGAAACGATTATTATTTTATTGCTATTTTTGTTGTTATTATTTATGTTCCCATTCGAAAAAGATATATCTTCCATAAAAAACTCCTTACGGGTTATAAATCACCTAAATTTTACATTGGTATTTACAATCTGTCAACACTTTGGGTGAATTTTAACCCGTATATTGCCGAATCATAATAATAAACTCAATGTAAAGGCTGAAAAAAAGGAGAAAGCTATGACAATAAGTGCCGCTGTTGCAATGAGAATACGAGAATTGTTAATGAAAAACAATATGACTCAATATCGTCTTGAACAAAAAGCATGCCTGTCCCATGACACTATAAAAAGTATAATGAAAGGAAAAGCTAAAGGTGTCAATTTGAAAACATTAGTTTATATAGCTGATGGTTTTGGAATTTCTGTTGCAGAATTTTTAAACAGCGATCTTTTTTCATATAATAACCTAGAATTGGATTAATAAATCCAAACAAAAAAGCCTTTTGAACGCTACTTTATTCAAAAGGCTTTTCTTTTACTATTTCCCATTTACACACTTGTTATCACAGCTTGTGCGTGCGCTCCATACGGTCGTAGTGTTTTTTCATCTTGTGGTAGAACCAATAGATGAGCTTCATGTCGAGATTGAACCAATAGATCGTGAACGTGACAAGGAAAAACAGCAACGCCGCTCCTACCACACAGCCGATAACTATACCTGCAATAACTCCCGGTGTCATACTCTGCCTCCTTATGCTCTTGCCAAGCCTTTTTGTCTTGCGTATTCCGCCGCGCCGAGCGCACCCATAA
>URIZ01000007.1 GCA_900548005.1 uncultured Eubacteriales bacterium
TCCGCTCCCGCGAGATTGCCACGCCGAACAAGTCGGCTCGCAATGACAAAGTTTTCGGTTTGGGTGGAACACACATACAAAAACGGCGAGCATCGCAGGGATGCTCGCCGTTTTTTGTGAAAGTTATTGCCAACCGTTTGAGTGATTAATCGTTGTATTCGGTGGGGGTGTACTCATAGCGAGTTGCGCCGGTTTCGTCTTTGATAATGTGGACGATGTAGCCTTTGCCGTTTTTGCCGTCGCCGATGTGGATTTTGATGACTTCTTCGCCTTTTTCAAGTTCTTTCTCAAAATAGATCACTTGTTTTTGACCGTCTTTGAGAGTTGACATCTTCAATTCGGTTTCGTTTTGTTCGGTTTCAAAGCTGAATGAGCTGCGCTCGATGAGTTTGCCGTTTTCGTACAAGGAATAGCTGTATTCTTGCTCGATTTCGTCTTCTTCGGTTTCAAAGCTTTGTTCAACGCGCATATATTTGTTTTCGCCGAGCGTCACGACAAATTCGGTTTCGGTTTCTGCCTCGTTGCCTTCGGTCTCGTTCTTTCTCTCGCCGCGGATTGCGTAGTCAACGTCACCAATGACCATAACGCCTTCTATGGAGTAGTTTTCTTCCACTTCGCCGTCTTCTTCATCGGTTTCGGTCTTTTTGAGAATTTGGTTGTAGTACATCACGTACTCGTGTGTTGCGCCTTGCATATCCTTGTAAGAAATCACCATTTTTTCGGTGTATTCTTCTCTGTCGGAAGTTTGAGCAAGCACGTTGAATCCGCCGTCGCTGAGCAGGCTTTCAACAAGAGCCATGTAGTTGTCGAGTTGAGCGGTGTCGAGAGCGTTCGTCACATCGCCTTCCGCTGCCGTTGCTGCGGTGTTTGCGCCGTTGCCCATAGACGAGATGAGCATGCCTGCGGACGCTGCGCTGAATCCATAGACGGATTCGGTTGTTTTGAGATCGTCGAATTTGCCGTTGTTGCCGTGAGTTTTGCCCGTGCCGGGTTCTACGCAAGCAACAAGACCGATTGAGAGTGCAACAAGCAGCGTCAATGCCAAGACCATAAGTTTCTTTTTCATAATTTATGTCTCCTTCGAGTGTTTTTTCTTGCGGTGTGAGAGTTGCTTTTCTCGTGCCGTCACATATATAACAATCCGTTTGCCGCGCTTTGTTGGAAAAATCTGAAAATAATGCAAATTTAATTTTTTGCAAACTGCCAAGTCTTGACGAAAAGGAGCATTTTTTATATACTCGTATCGTAAAATAAAAATTTCACCAACAATTCGGATATTTCGGATTGTTAATATATTGGATGGAATATGACGCAAGAAAAACTTGAGAGAAAAGTCTCAAAACTTAAAAACGGAGACGCGAGCGCGTTTGACTACATATACGAGCATACGAATCGGTACGTGTATTTTGCGATATTCTATATTGTAAAGGACAAAATGTACGCCGAAGATATCATGCAAGACACGTTTGTGCGCGCAATCTCGTCCATATCGCAATACAAAGACGGCACAAATTTCATCGGCTGGATTTGCTCCATTGCAAAATCGCTTGCGCTCAACCACTTGAAGAAGTATCGGCGAGAAGTTGACACCGATTTTGAGCAGGACGCATACAAATACGGATCGAGCGAGAGCGAATTGCCATACATATTCGACGTGGCGGCAAAGATTCTCACCGATGAAGAATATCAGATAGTGATGCTCTGTCAGGTGTCGGGCTACAAGCGACGAGAAGTTGCGGATATGCTGGATATGCCCATAGGCACTGTCACTTGGAAAAACAACGAGGCTCTCAAAAAACTCAAAAATCATCTCGAAAAGGAGGACCGATCATGAAAAATATAAAAAAGATGCTGGCGCAACACAAGTCGGAAATCCTTCCCGACGACAAAATAAAGGACAACATCAAGCGCCAACTCGGCATGCAACAGACAGAGTCCGCTCTTGCGTATGCGCACGGCGGCGAAAAAACAGTGGATAACCGCCGCAAAAACGGGCTTATCGTGCTTTGTGCGGCTATGCTTGCGCTTGCAATACTGCTCGGAGTGCTGATTCCCAAATTGTTGAACCCCGGCTCATCTCCGCTTGTGCCGTCGTTTGAAAACAAATTTGCAAACATCACGGACGCAAACTCGTTCTACGCATACGGCGCGGCTTCGGTTGGCACTTTGCTTGTCACGACAGACGCGAAAAATCAAAACTCGGGCGCAACCACCGCTGCGGAAGATCCGATTGCAAACAATCAACAGCTCTCGGGCGATCAGCTTGCCACAATCAACCGCTATATGACGCTTGTGGAAAGCCTGCTCAGCGACGGCAAAATCGAAAACTCCGCAATCGGCGGCGAATTGGGCTACGAATACGGCATGAGCGTCAAATACACCGATTTGCGCGGTACAGAAGTGTCCTACCGTATGTTCTACAACAAGACTTTCCTTGACGGCAAAACGGACGGTGACGAGAAAAAAGAGAACTATTCCATAAGCGGCGTTCTTCTCATAGACGGCAACACGTACAGCGTGGAAGGCATGTATAAAACCGAAACCGAAAACGGCGAGTTTGAAAGCGAATTGTATTTCAAAGCGTACGTGAACGCCGAAAAAACGTCTTATATCGAAGTTGAACGCGAGATGGAAAACGAATCGGGCGAAGATGCCGAAATCGAGCAAAAATACGTCTATTCGGTGTATGAGAGCGGCAAACTCGTTGAGCGCACCGTCATCGAATACGAGGCGGAGAAGGACGAAATCGAACTGAAACTCTCCATCACCAAAGACGGCAAAAAAGAAACCTTGCTCTTCAATGAAGAAACCGAAAACGGCGAACGCGTCTTGCAAGTGCGCGGCGATGTCGGTGGCAAGAGCGTCAATTTCAAAGTCTACATTCGCCAAAACACCTACCACTACGTCTTTGAAGACGGCACTTCATCCGACCTCGAACGTGACGAAGACGACGATGACGATGATGATGACGAAGACGACGACTGACACCCCTTTCAAAGGCATAGCAATACAAAAACGGCGAGCATCCTTGCGATGCTCGCCGTTTTTGTATGTGTCTTGTAAAAAATCTTATGTTTTGGAGGCAAGCGTTTTAATTTCTAAATGCAACTTTCCCCTTTCCTCATGTGTTTTCCCTATTGCCGTTCCCCCTTGCAAGGGAACCCACGGCAACCGCTTAGCGGGGGACAACACTCGGTCGAGACATAACTAACGCCATTTCTCTTATTATGCCACTTCGCTTTGTGCGCCGGCTACGCAACAACATGGCGCAGTCGCTCGTACAACCGTCAAGTCCGACGCTCGATTTGCTCGCCGCCGTTGCGGCTCGTGTTCCGTCTTCGAAGTTGCACATACCGTTTATAAGTACGCTTCGAATAGGCTTTCGTTTCGGGCGCAACCGAAAAACTTTGTTATTGCGAGCTTGCGTGGCAATCTCGTGGAAACGAAACGACAAATTTTTTCTGCGCCCGTGCCGCAATTATTCATTATTAATTATTCATTATTCATTATTTTTCTCAAAAGCCGAAATCGCCCGGGGTGATGAAAAGACCGGTGATAAGGGAGAGTAGCCCTGCGAGAAGGACTACGTGGGTGACGTAGACCAAAAGGGCGTGTTTGCCCACGAAACAGACGGATTTTTGAGTGCCTTTGGCGACTGCACGCACGACCTTTTGAGTGCCGAGCAATGTGCGAAGGGTGAATATCGAAACGTTGCGCAAGGCTTTCTTTTCGCTTTGCACGTTGATGTAAACGGCGTCGCAAGTCTTTTTGAAAATGTATTTTGTCAGCTCGAAACGCACAAGAGAGAGTCGTTCGTAATAGAAAAGCTCGCCGATCAGCGCGCCTGCGAAGTAGAAAGCGGTGTAGGGGATCATGGTGAACAGATCTCCGGGCGAAAACTCGTATGCGTTGTAAAAAAGCGATGGATTGCCGTGAAAATCGCGGGGCGGGAATATCCACGCGAAGAATTTGGGAGTGGTGGCAGGCGGCGTGTAGCAAAAATACAGCACGAGAGTGACGGTGATAAGCACTGCGCTCACTCCTGCGATGCCCCAGCGGTTGTCGCGCGTGATGAAGGACACAAACGCGTATAAGAGCATGGATACGGCAAGGAAATCGAGCACACCGAACGCAACGAAAGTGCCGGGGATGCCGATGACGTTTTGCGCAACGTACGAGCCGAGAGTGTACAAAAGGGCGATGCCGCCGAGAATGAGTCCGCGCTTTGCGTTGTTGCGAGAAAAGGTGCAGGAAATGCCCGAAATGGAGAAGAAAACAAACAACACAATGGGGTGAATGACGTCCCTTGTCGTGCCGTTGAACCAGTGGTAGCAGAACTTGGTGAACGCGTCGCCGCGGTTGAATCCGCCGTACCAATGCGGCCCGAAAACTTCGCTGATAAGGATGGTGAGATGGTCTAGAATCATCAAAATGACGCACACGCCGCGCAGGAAGTCTATCTCCCAAACGCGTTGACGTTTGCGCCTCGGAATCAGCGTGATTTGAGCGTCGTCGGCAATGAGCGGATCGGCGCAAAGTTGTCGTTTGTCTTTTGCCATAAGCAAATTATACCATTATTTTTTCTTGCGTGTCAAACGCTGACCGTAAGAGCGAAAAATATAAATTTTCCACGTGGTTAGAATGTCAAAATTTGCTTGAAATTGCAGAAAAACAGCAAAGAGCGAAATCAAGAGAAAATCGTGCTTTCGAAAAAAATTTTTCGGCAATCTAAAATTGAAAAATCAAGGGTGAAATTTTGCAAAATTTTGCGATTTTGTGTCGTTAGAAGTCTGAAAACCGCGATTTATCGCGACAAATTCGCAAAAAACGGAAAATTGTGGAAAAATCCGCATCGGACAACTTTTTTCGGGGCGGAAGGGTGTGATTTTAAGCAAAATCGGCTGAAAAACCCCAAGCGGTTGTGTGTCAAAAAGCCTTGCACCACAAGGGGTAGAACCGCATTTTGAAAGACATTGACTATTGACATTTGATTGCGAAAAAGGTATAATAATTGCGTATAATAATCTATGTACATACGCTACGCGTGTATGTTGTGGAGGAAAATGATGAGAACAACAAAGTTCAAGGGACTCACAATCGTGCTGCTTGCAATGATGATCAGCGTTTTGCTGTTCGGTCTTGTTGCGTGCGGTACGAACAATTCGGGTGAAACAACCAACCCGATTATTCCGACACCGACGCCCACTCCCGGCGTTGACGAATCGAAGACGCTCGGTTCGCAACAAGCTTGGAAGGTGCTCAAAGACGCAGCACTTGCGGCGGCAGGGGACGAGAAAGATTCGAGATACATAAACTTTGACACGACATTCGTGCTCGGTTTCAACAAAGACTCGTACGACACTCTCGTCACCATGCGTTTTGCCGGCAGAATCGACACTCTCGCAAAAGCGGAAAGCGACACGAGCGAGTTGCTTGTCGAATTCAGACAGTTCAAGACGTCTGAGCTTGCGGGCAAAAAGATGGACAACGAGACCATTTGCGCAATGGCGGCAAGCGGTCAAGGCAAGCTTTTGCTCGGCACTTACTACTATGAAGGCAAGCTCGTGACCGATTTGCGCGGCATCAAGAAAGACGCAGGCGTTCACGTCGTATGGACGGACAACATCAACATGGCGTCCTTTGTGACGAGATTGTCGCAAGGTCTTGAAGAGCTCAACCTTTCGTCCGTGCTTTTCGACACCTTGATGGGCTATGACATCGGCGGACTTTTGAAGAGCCTTATCAACATGGACGTCGTTTCTCTCACCGTCGAACAACTCATCGTCAACATCTTGTTCGGTGCGTCCAGAAGCAAGCTCGTGGACTACGGCAACGGTCACTCCGTGCTGCAAATCCCCTGCGATCTCGGACTTATCGTCAGCATAATTCCGCTTGTTCAAGGTCTTATCCCCGAAAACATCATCGGGCTTGTCAAAAACGTGCTTGGTCTCGATCTTGGCAAACTCGGCGCGCTTACGGGCATGGCGTTGTATCTGGAAGCGGACATTCAGGACGGCAAACTCAACGGCATCAACTGCAACATCGACACCAACCTCAACTCTTACGGAGTTGAAGGCTTGCAAGACAAATACGGCGTGTTCCAATCCGAAGTCGGATTCGATCTCGGATACGCAAAAGCGCAATTTGCAGGCTCTCCCGATCTCGACGTGGTTGCTCTTCTCAAGAGCCGTGACAAAAACAATATGCCGATTGCAGACGGCGATACCACCGAGACTCTTTATGACAAAGTCGCTCACAGCGAAGAGAAGTATTCTTTCCTTACCCTTGACGGAAAGATCACGCTTTCTCTCGATTTCGCACAAAAAACCGTGACTGTCAACGACGTCATCGGCTCTTTCGGCACTCTCATTTCCAATCTCCTCAAACAAAACGTTAGCGCAGAAATATTGAACGCACTTGCTCCTTTGTTCCAAAAGGACATCGATTTTGCAAAGGGCACGGTTGAGCTTTCCATCGTGTTGCAAGGCGTCATCAACACCAAAGACCCCGCAAAGACCAGACTCGCAGTGGAAGTGCGCGGCAGAAACGAAGCAAAACGTATCACCGCATACTATGACGGCGCAAAAGAAGGCGTATACCTTGACGCAAGCGGCGTTCTCGGCACTCGCGGCACGAAATTCAAAATCGACGACATCAACGTCAACAAACTCATCGGCGATCTCGTTGACAAGCTCTTTGCAACCATAAAGGGTGCAATCAAAGGCAATTCCACCACAAACGCTCAATACAACCAACTCGTTGAGGACGCAGACATCGTCATCCAACACCGCGCAGAAGCGGCGGCTGACGGCGGCACGACCGACGTTATGGGACTTATCTCCGCCATTCTCGATCAAATCGACATCAAGATGGACGGCGACATTTTCAACATTCAACAAATCAAAGTCGACATCACCCAAACCATTCTTGACAGCATATTCTCGCTGGTGTTTACGGGCGACAAAGCAGGCGCGAAAATCCCTGTGACTTCGGCAGGCATCGTTTACAAGAACAACGGCACTTTCGACACCAAGACCATCGACATCTCGGCAGATCTCGGCGTTGACGGCGCATATCCGCTTGTCAAAGCAGGGCTCGGAATCGGCGTTTTGTTCGGCAACATCGCGGACGAGGCGAGCTTCAATCAGATTTTCGCAAATCTCGATGCAGAGCTTGCAGAGAATCCGAGCGCATATTTGCCCCTTCTCAAAAACGGAAAACTCAACACCAACTTGTTGCACGTCAACGTATCCACGGGGCTTTCCATCGATCTTGAAACTTTGAAGGGCGCGCTTGCTCAAATCAAAGTGGATCTTCCCAACCAACAAATCGGCGATGCATTCACGGGAGTGCTTATCGACGTGTTGCTGGAACTTGGCAACATCGACGGCGGCTTGAAACTCGACATCGACGCGGATTTGGACGTGACGGGCGGATTTAGCGTTTCGTCCTTGCTCAAATCTACGGCGAAAATCATCGTTTCCAAGAAATCCAACGGAGAAAAGGTCATTTCGCTCTATTTGCAAGACGGCTGGCTCTATGCGGACCTTGACGTGCTTTGCCTCAAAGTCGAAAAGATCAAAGTCAACGTCAACGAATTGCTCACCATGCTCGGCGCGGACATTTCGGGCGGCGGCAACGGCGGCAGCACATCCGCTCTCACGGCTGAAGACGGCGAAAACAAGGGCATGGACACCACGCAAATTCTCGCTTTCGTGGCAGGAATCATCGACGGCATCAAGATCGGCAACAACGCTCTTGAAGTGACGCTCGTGTCCGGACTCTTCGATCAAGTGCTCAAAATGCTCAACATCGAAGGCGTCACCATCAACTTTGAAAACACCGACTTTGACGGCGGTATTCGCATCGCTCTCAACAACGGTCTTGACCTTACGCAACTTCAACTCGGCGTGTTCGTATCCTTGGGCAACAGCGTCAACCTTGACGTGTCGCTCAACGGTTTGAGCGCAGGCTTGAAAGACTCTTGCATCAAATATCTTGACGAAGCAGGCGAGGCAAGCGACGATTTCGTGGAAATTCTCGAATACACGTTTGTCGGTCTTGACTTGACGCTCGGCATCGACTTCCAAGCCAACGAAGGCTCGACCGAACTCGTGTTCGGCAAAGGCACGCACTGGTATGACGAAACCACGGCAACCTACGTCGCGATCAAAGATCGCGCCGTGCCGATGGGATATGCCGGCAAGCTCTTCTATTTCGACTCTGCAACAAAGACGTACAAAGAAGAAAACGTGAAGAAGACCACAATGGCTTTCGACACGCAAATGAATCTCAACTACGAGATTAGACTTGCAGGACAACTCGACCTTGCGCCGCTTGTGGACTATTTGCTGGGCGGAGCAAGCATCAACACCAAAGACAACGCCAGCGCGTTGATGATCGAGCTTACGGGCAAGAAATTCGACAACGCTCGCACGACGTTGCTCGGCGTGTACTATTCGGCAGGCGCGTTGTACATCGATGCGACCAACTTCGGTCTTGGCAAAGTCAAGGCGGACGTCGATCTTTATGAAATCATCCTGTCCTTGCTTGCAAAAGACTCCACGATAGACATCAACGGCACGAGAGACGCTTTGACGGCAGGCGACACAACTGCCGCAACGAAGAAAGCTCTTGCATTGAGCGTCATCGCAACTCTCACTTCGGACGCTTTCAAGATCCAAATTGCCAACGGCATTGCGCAAATCGTCTATCAACTCCTCGGCATAGACGTGTCCGACATCACCGCTTGGGTGGAAATCGCATGGGCAAACCTTGCGGCAAACCATGACGGCAAACCCATCCGTATCCACGGCGACGTCAACAACAGCGCGGGCGTGACCATCGGATCTGCCGAAATCTACGCAAAAGACATCGATCTCAAAATCGGCGGCGAGATGGGCGAAATCATCATCCGCAGAGATGAAAGCTCCGCCGACAACGGCAAGGAACTCGGCGAATATCTCAACGGCTCGACCGATGACGTGTATGAAGACGCAACTCTCTTCAACGAGTACGGCGACATCACCGTCCCCAGCATCTTTGCAGAGATCAATGGCACGTTCTTCGTGGGCGCGGAAGCGGGCAACCACAACTGGACGGTGGGCGAATGGATCGCAAGTTTCCTTGACGATTCCAAGCCCGAACTCAAATCGTTTATAAGACAACTTCTTCTTCAATTCAACACGCCCGTAGAGGCGGGCGCGAATATAGGATTCCGCATTGCGCTCAACGCAAGGCTCAATCCCGAAGTGCCTATCGACTTCACGCAAAACGTGGTGTTCAAGAAGTTTGCGTCAACCGAGCTTGCCGCTTTGGCAAACTACGTTGAAGTGTACAAACTCGTCGGCACGAAATACACCTTGCTCACCCAAGAAGAAAGAGCAAACTTTGAAGGAGACGTATACCTTAAACAATATATAGCGGAAGGCATCGCACTGACCAAGGTCACGGCAGAGAACTTCCGTGGCGACGCATACGTGGAAATGGACGGCAGATACGTCAAAGTGACGGTCTCCGACGAGAATGCGGCAAACTTTGCAGGCGTGCAACTGTTCACGACCGCAAGCTTGCTCGACTTGCCGTACATACTCTCGCACAGCGACATCGCAATCGAAATCTACAACAAAAACATCAATGAAATCGACGCAATGAGCCAAGCCGAAAAGGTGAAACACGTTCTTGTTGCGTTGCGTTTGGTGTACACGGGCGTCAACGCCGCAGGCAAGGGCGTAAGTACTTTGTACGTTGACCTTAGAGACGACTTCCACGTTGCGCTTGCCAACATCTCTCTTGCGGATTTGCTCGGCGGACTTATGAACAAGGGCAAAGGCGGCAGCACGGCGTCTACGGCTGCGGAAAGCGGCGAGGGCGACAACAAAGACGAGAAGAACTCGCTTTTGAGCACCGTCAGCGCGGTTTTGGGCAGTCTTATCTCCTACATCGGCGTTGATCAAAGCGGCGTGAAAGTCAACTTTGCAGAGGCTTTCATCGCAACGCTCGTGAGCATGCTCGCAGGCAAGCAAATCAATGCGGACGAATTTATCAAACTCAACTCCGACGAAAGCTACATCGCTCTTGCGTGGAAGTATAATCTTGCTCTTAAGCTCAAGATCGATCCAGCATACATCGGACTTGAAATCAGCAGCATCAAGCTCGATCTCGGAGCAGATGGCGGCGTGTTGCCGAGCGACTTCGATCAGAGCATCTACACGACTGCGGAAAATCTCGACACGCTCTCTCTCAATCTCGATCTGAGACTCAACCTTGACATCAAGGGACAAAAAGAAGAAGTGCGTCTTGAAAAATATCTCGATTTGCTCGTCAAAGACTTGGGACTCAAGCTCGGCTTGACGTTTGACAAAGACATCACCTACAAGCTCGGTCTCAAGCTCGGCGCAAATCTCGCTCTCAACGATCCCAACTCAACCAAGATCGTGGTTGAAATAAAGAACATCGTTGAAGACACCAACATCATTGCAATCTACGTGAACGGACAAAACGTGTACGTGGATCTCGGTGCGCTCGGTCGCAAGGCGTTCTACCTTGAAAACACCAACGTCAGCGAGCTTATTTGCAATGAAATCGCAAAACTCCTCGGCAACTTGAACGGTTTGGTGTCCGGCACCGGCGACGCACAAACGGCAGGGGACGCGGCGGA
This sequence comes from uncultured Eubacteriales bacterium, assembly GCA_900548005.1. GTDB lineage: Bacteria > Bacillota > Clostridia > Christensenellales > CAG-917 > CAG-475. The sequence continues at coordinate 10,661 of URIZ01000007.1, forward strand.
TATGAGCGCGGACGAAAAGATGCAAGTCATCCTTTCTATCGCAGACGGAAAGATCGGCGTGCTTGTCATGCAAAACGTCATTGTCGGTCTAATCGCGGCTCTCACTTCCAACGGTTCTGCCGGTGACGTGGACATCGCAAAAGTGCTCGAAGCGTTCGATCTCGATCTGTCGGTGGACGTTGATTTGCAACTCAAACCTTCACTTTCCATTGACGTGAACGTGGACAGCAACCTTATAGGTCTTGGCGTCAGCGTCAAGGCGATCGACTTGTCCACGGGCAAGGGCAGCGCGGCGTATACTTCGGTTGAAGAAAAGGTCGCAAGAGAGATCGCAAAGAAGGATTATAAGGAAATTACAGATAGCTCTTATATAGGTGATAGATATAAGAAAGAAATAGTGGACGGCAAAGTGGTCTACGTCAAGGACGACGCCGGCACGTATATGCCTGTCGATCACTACGAGGCTCTCACCAACGCTCACATCGTGTCCGTTGACGTTGCAATGATCGTGGACTACTACGGCAGCGCAACTTACACCTATATCGACAACGAGAGAATTCTCAGCTCCTACTCACCCAAGGACAGATACTCCAAGAACGCACACGACAATCGTTTCGTGCAAGACGCAAACGGACACTACGTCCGTGACGGCTTCACGTTCAACGAATTGATCGAAATGTTGCTCAATATGGACAAACTCCAAAGCATTCTTGCCACCATGCTCCCGCAAATTCGCATCAGCACGGAAGGCGGCAACATCAGCTTTGGCAAGATCGACAATGCGTTCAGCGTCGGTGATTTGCTCACTCGCCTCGGACTCAGCCTTGTGTTGTCAGACATGATCGACGACGGCTTCAAGCTCGATATCAGTGCAAAACTCGACCTTGACGCAATCGGTTTGAGCGATTTGTCCAAAGTTGATTTCAAAAATCTCAACCTTGACGTCAAGACCATACTCAAAGGTCTCGAAGCAAAAATCGGCGTTGACTTCACCTATGAAGACGGCGCAAACAGCAAAGTCAAGATCAACATCTATCTCGTGGACGGCATCGTGTACGTTGACCTTAAAGGTCTTGACGGTCCGCGCGTCCAAATAGATTTGCTTGACTTGATCAAGAAACTCGGCGTTGCAATCTCCGCAGACAACGACGCAATGACCGCAGGCGATCAATCGGGCAACGGCAACGAAGGCGGCGGATCTCAAGGCGGAACGGAAAACAAGATTGACTTTGTCAAGATTCTCAACCTTGTTGTCAAGAACATAGTTCTTGCCGCAAAACCGTGGGAAGTCAACCCCGAATTTAACAGAATCGACAATCTCGGCGTGTTTGTGCGCTCCAACTTCATCAACGATTTGCTCTCGATGCTATTCAAGACGAAGTTTGAATCGGCAAACACCGTTGTGGACGAGACTCAAAGCGGCATCTTCCTGCGCCCGTCAAGCGACAAATTCGCATCCTACGGCTATGACGAGATGCTCACGCTCGGTCTTATGATCGCGCTTGTCAACAAGCAAGATCCCATCAAGGACAACGCGGGCAACACCAAGCAATACACTTGGTCGCTTGATCTGGGCGTTGACGCGAAGATAGATCTCGAATCCGTCGATACGTACGAAACGTTGCTCGACGTTGACGAAAGACTTGAATTTATCGCGCTTGACGACTATATCACCAACATTCTCGCGCTTGTCAACGGATTCTACAAAGACAGCTTCCAAAAGGCAGAAGAGCCTGTTGACGGCACCGTGTATTACACCTTCCATGAAGATCCCGCAGGACAATACGTCAAGAAGACGGGTATGTATCGTTTGCTCAACGAGGGCGAAAAGACGGAAGGCGTGACGTTGTACTCTCGCGGTTATGCAACTGTCGTTGCAGGCGTGGGCTACGAGCTTGTCTACACGCAAGACACCGCAGGCGACTTCGTGTTTGACGAAGAAAAAGACGTGTTCGTGCGCAAAGACGCGTACACGGGCGCGAGCACGACCTATTATAGAAGAGAAGAAAGAGCAATCAAGAAAGTCGTTGACGGCGTTGTGACCGAAGAAAACGAGGCGATTGCAAATCTCGCTCTTTACAGCAAATTCGGCGTGCCGCAATATCAAGACCAAAACGTCGCTTTGAGCGTGAGCGGTCTTATCTACTTCAACTCCGACAGCGCGCAATCTGCAAACGCGGGCGGTCTTATCAGCAACCTGTTTGGTGATATGATCATCAATTTGCAAACTCTGTCCGCATTCCACGCAGGCATCGGTTTGAGAGTGTCGGCAAACGTCGATTTGGCGGCTCTCGACCTTAAAGGTTTGCTCTCTGGCGAGAAGTTTGACAAATTCATCGAAAACAGCGATCTCAACAAGGTCGAGCTTGCAATAGAGTTTATCGAAGTTGACGAAAACGGCTACTTTGCCAAGTACACCAACGGCGAAGAGAAAGTGTTGGGCGGCTTGTATCTCAACAACGGCACGCTCTATATGGATCTCACCGAGATTGTCACCACGGCAGAAAACTACTCCAAGATTGACAACTTCGTTGATTTTGCAAAGAAACTTAAAGACAAGTTCGGCAAGAAAGACGACAAGCCTAAAGACAAATCCGGCGACGCCCAAACGGCAAGCGACGTTGACGCACAACAAGGCAACGTCACGTCTGCAACGAGAGACGCTCTTATCACTCTTGCGTATAGCGACGCTCAATTCCAAATTCAACTCACTCGTGCGCTGCTTGCGTTTGTGCTCTCCTCGTTTATGCCCGATCTCGGCTCTATCGAAGACGTATTTGACGAGTTCAACATTTCTTTGGGCGTGGATCTCGGTCAAGCCGTCTACAAGAAGATAAGCGACTTGCAAGCAAGCAACCCCGAAGAGTACAGCAAGTTTACCGATCCCACCAATCCCGAATATGCGGCATATCAAGCGGACAGATACAGATACGAGTCCAACGTTGACACCTACAAGATACTTCCGCTTGTAAAATACGTGCTTTCGGGCGGTGAATACTATCTCGAAAGCGAAACCTTGATGTACACCAAAGACGCAGAAGGCGCATACGTTGCAACCAACGTGTACGTTGACGGCGCAACCTACATAAAGAAGGGCGCGGCATACGTCCTTTGCGACAAAGAAGTCGAAGGCAAATACGTGCATGCAACCGCCGACTATTTCGGACTTATCAACGTCGGCGTGGATCAATATTTCAACTTGCGCAGCTACAAGATGTATCGCAAAGTTGACGGCAAACTTGTTGAAACCAACACTTTCATCAAGGGCGACACCGTCTTGCAATACAACGGCTCGGAATATGACGTTCTCAACGTCTATGAGCATGAATACGGCTACGTCAAAGACGTCAACGGCGACTACTACCGCACGGTTGACGCATACAACGGAATCGGCGAATACTATCTTGGTCTTAACATAGCGGTCGGATGCGTCAACGCAGGTCTTAAAGTTGGCGGTCTCAACATCGACTTCGGCGCAGGCAACGAATTGCTGCCCGACTACATCAAAGACGGCAAAGCACACTCCCGCGTTGAAGTGGGCGCAGACGGACGCAAGGAAGAACACGTCTACGAAAGCAAGCTCTCCGACACGGAAAAGAAGAAGTTTGCAGACGTTCCCACCAACCCGTTCTATGATTCCATCATCACTTTCGGATTCTCCGTTGAGCTTGAATTCGGCATCACCGAAGGCACGCTCGATTTCGGCAGAATCGTCAGCGCGATCCTCGGCAACCTTACGGGCGTTATCGTGGAAATGCCTCCTACAACCAAGGGCTATTCTTCGGCGCACTTCAGACTTGACGTGTCGCTTATGATCGACATCTACGATCTCACCAAGTCCGAACTCAAACTCGAACTTATCAACATCACCGAGACGGGCTATGAGAGCTTGTGGGCAGGCATCTACTACATCAACAACACCGTGTATCTCAATCTCGAAGACACCTTCAACATCCAAAAGGTGGCAATCGGCGGATTGAACATCGCGGAAATTCTCAAAGATTACATCATTGATTTCGACACCGACGAGATGTTTGTCTACAAACCGCGCACGCAATCGGGTTCAACCAACGAGGCGTTTGTGGCAGAAGACAGCACCACTTCCGGCGAAGTCGATTTCACCAACAAAGATCTTGCGCTTGCGTTGCTCATCAACAAAGATAAGCTCACGCTTGCTCTTGGCAACATCTTGTTTAGAACTATCCTTGAATACATCCCCGAAGATTTGTTGGGATTCAAGCTCAAAGATTTGTTCTATGAAGAAATCACGGGCAATCTCAAGATAGACCTTGACACATCGGATTCTATCAACCTTGCGCTTGGCGCGTCCTTGGGACTTGTGGGCGAGCGTTTTAACTCGTTTGCGACGGTCACCACGGCAGGCGACAGTGACGAAGAAAAGATTGCAATCGAAAACATCACAAACGGCAGCGAGAAGTACTACGTCTTCAGAAAGCAAGGCGAAGCAGTGGCAATCGACTCCACGACTTCTGCACAAACGGGCTACTTCGTGCAATCGGACAACAAACAATACTTCCGCGCAATCGCTCCGGGTGAAAGCGTTGCGGCGGACAAACTCTACGTCAGATACAGAGTTGCGCGCGAAGGCGGCAGATTTGTGATGAGAGAAGTGCTTGACAACGGCAAGGGCGACGGCTCGGAAGTGCTCGGCAACAAACTCTACAAAGTCGAGGCGGGCGACGTCCTTTACAAGTTTGAAAAGGGCGCGGTTGCCAACTTGTCATACGTGGGCGACGGCACAAAGTACGACATGACGATGACGCTCTCCTTGCAGATCAAGCATCTCAACGTTGCTTTCACCAACTCTCGCTCCTACGTCCTTAGCGGCGAAGATCTTGCAGAATACACCAACTTCGACGACGTGGATCGTTTCACCATCAGCGAAACGATTGACATCACAACGTCCTTCAAGACGGGCAAAGACAACGACATCGACCTTAGTGCAGTCCTTCAAAAGTTCATCCCTGGACTCACGCAAGATCAACTTCTCGTCATTCAATCCGTTGCGGACGACGGCGGCGACGTCAACAGACAACTTCAACTCGTGCTCGAAGGCGACATCCAAATCGCTGCGCTTCTCAACTACATGCGCACGACGCTTCTCAAATACACGGACGGCGACACCGACGTGTTTGAAGGCGATATGGACTTCTTCACGGTCATCAAGCTCTTGAAAGACGTGCTCAAAAAGATCCCGCAAACCGAACTTACCGCTCTCATCGCAGACGTGGCAAGCTTTGTCAACCTCAAAGTCGCGCTTCAAACCAAGGGCGGTAACGACACCGACTTCCACACAATGCTCGGCTTGTACATGGTCGGCGGTACGTTTGAGTTGCTCACCGACGCGGAAAGAAACGACGTGTACGGCGAAGAGTATATCGATCCCAGCCAAAGATACGACCACTACTTCGAGACTCCGAGCGGCAGCTACTACTTTGACGAGACTACGGGCGAATACAAGTTTATCGGCGCGAGCGAATACTCGGGCACGAGATATTCTTACGATTCAAGCTATTGCTACAAGAACGAAAAGGGCAACTACAAACGCGCAAACGGCGGTTTGTTCATCGACCTTAGCTACTTCAATATCCCCAGCGTCAGAGTGGACGCAAACGAAGTGCGCAAACTCGTGATGAGCTTGGTGGGCAAGTCCACCGGCGAAACCGAGGCGTTGACCGTTGCAGACGGTGAAAACGGCGGTGAAAACGGCGGTGAAAACGGCGGTGAAAACGGCGGTGAAAACGGCGGCGAAGAAGGCGACAAGAAGGAAGACACCAAGATCGAGTTCCCGCTCATCAAGGACGACACCATTCTCGGATATATCAGAACCTTCTTGTACGGCGTGCAAATCACGTCCAGATACGTCAAGGCTCTTGTGACGCCCGATTACATCAACCAAATTCTCACTCTCCTTATGGGCGAAGACGCAATCCAATTCGACAAGGCAGAGTTTGAAAACATGCCCAACCTTATGCTCTACACCGACAATACGAGATATTCGTATGAAAAACTCGGTGAAGTGGTCAAAGAGTTCGATGCGGCTGTGGAAAGACATCAAACCGCCAATCCCGACTTCTTGAACACCGCAGAATACAAGGCGATGCGCAAGGCTCTCAACGAGATGTTGTCAAGATCCAAAGTGTTGTACAACATCGACGAGTACAAGGGCACTGCGGACGCGGCAAGCAAGGGCATCTATTTCAGAGATACGGACGGCGCATACGTGCAGAAGTCGGATATGTCGGCATCTCAACGCGCGGCGTATGACGCAAAGGTCGTTGCAGGCACTGCGGCATACTACGACATCAACAAGATTGACGTCTACATCCGCTTGCTTAACGTTGCAGACGGTTCATTGACAGGCAACTACGTGTTGTACTCTCAAGCGAGCCAAACTCAAATCAACAACTGCGAGAAATACGACGGATTGAAGAAATTCGGCATCAACACGCCGAGATTGTACACTCTCACCGACGAAGTGACGGGCACGTACACCGCAATCAGCGACGATTTGTATGCAGTCAATCCGCTTGCGTTGCGCAATTCGTTCATCTCGCTCAATCTCTATCTGTGGAATTACGAAATCTCGCTCAACATCCTTGCACCCAAGGTGGGCGTGACCAAGTTCCAATACGCAAAAGGTTCGGAAGCAGGCAACTTTGACATCGTCGGCATCGCTCAAGGCGCGCGCTACGTCGATACGGACGAAACCCTTTACACCAGCGTGGACAAGGAAAGCGACGGTATCGACAACTGGACGTTCGACTACGGCACGACTTTCGATGCGGACAAATACCTTGCAAATCCGAGATATTACGAATACAAGAACAGATATTACGTCATTGACGACAGCTCCTTGTTTGTGAAGAACAACGGCAAGTTCGAGCTTGCAACCAAGGACGGCAAGACCTTCCCGGACTACATCCGCGGAATGATCAAGGGCGAAGAATACTTTGTCTACACCGGCACGTCTTATGAAAGCATCCAAAGAGTGTACGTGTACAAGAAAGAAGTGTACAACACTCAAAAGAAAGTGCTTATCACGGACGAATGGCTCGCATCTCAACGCGCCCAACTCATTGCGGGCGGTATGAGCGAAAAAGAAGCCGACGCGCAAATTGCCAAGTACAACGATCCCGCAAACTACTGGATCAAGGTGCAACAAGAAAGCTCAATTTTGCAGCCCGACTTCAACAAGCCCGAATACAAGGACTATGCGTTCAAAGAGTACGTGGACACGGACGATATGTATTACATCTCGCTTGCGCTCCGCGGCAACCTGTTTGTCAACGCAGGCAAGATTTACTTCTCGTACAACGACTACGAGCAAATCTACAATTCCTTGCACCCGACTGCACACTTGACAGACCCCGTGCTTGCCAACATCTCCTACAAGAAGTATCACGGCGACTACGTGCAAGTGACCGATGCGGCAGAAATTGCTACATTGAAGGCAAACGGCGGCTTGTACGTGTGGGCAAACAGCGTGCTTGGCGAACAATATGACGGCGTCAACGAGGCTCTCGGCGAAGTGCTGGGCGGATTGCTCGGCGGCATGAAGGGCAAGTTCCAAGTCACCGAAGACGCAACGCTCAACATCTACTTCACGCTCAGACTCAACCTCGGCTTCAAACTCTACATCTTGCCGAAGTTTGCAATCGACGTGCGTGACCTTGACGTTGCAATCGACGTTTGGGGCGAGCAAAACGACAAACTCGAAGGCGGCGGATACGTCACAAGAGAAGATCGTGACAAGAACAACTACACCGGCAAGCTCCTTGACGGCAGCAAACCGCACCTTCTCGGCATCTACTACGACAACGACAAAGAAACGGGCAAAGCAGGCTTGTATCTTGACGTGGAATCCTTGCTCGGCAAAGAGGCAAAACTCTACGTCGATATGAGTGCGTACACCATCGAAGAAGTGATCGGCGGTCTCATCGGCGGTCTTGTGGCAAACGGCAATAAAGACAACGCAGACGCAATGACGGCGGCGGATACGTTTGGCAAGAACAAGGACGCTCAAGATCCCGACGCGATGAGCTTGTTCATCAACGTGTTCACCAACTCTATCGCTCTCAACGTCACTTCGGGCTTCTTGAAGGTTATCATCCAAGAATTGATGCCCGACAACGCGAGCATAGCGGACTATCTGCCCAACCTCAAGGTTTATCTCAAACAAAATCTCAATCCGTACGACATCACGCTAGGCGTGTTGCTCTTCAACCAAAAGGGTGACGTCCCCGTGCTCAATCTCGGATTCAACATCCAAGGTCTAAACGGTGAAGAAGGCAAGTCTTCCGAGATTCAATTCGGCAGACAAGAAGACATTCTCGCTCGTCAACAAGGCGAAAACAACATCTTCTATTACGCCAACTTCTACCGCAACAACGGCGTCTACGAATACGGCAACTACTACGGCAAGAACTTTGACGAGAAAGACTACGTCGCACTCTTCAAAGACGCAGACGGCAAAGATTATTACGCAACCAAAGACGGCGCGTTCAAGCTCGAAGGCGGCGTGATCGTGAGCGCAGAGACGGGTTACACCGGTCAAAGATACTCGCTCTACAACGGTCCGGAAGACAGATTCAGCCGTTGCGACACGCTCATGGAAGAGATTGTCGAGACAAGACGTTATGCGCTCGGCACTCCGTACGACCACACATATCAGAGCATCGTCTACACGGACGTGAACGGCTTGTACATGCCCGTTGCGCAACAACTCAACAACATCCGTTCAAGCGATTACAGAGATCTTGACGCCACCAAGCAATTCGAGGCGTACAACGGCACTTTGTACGTGCTTGACAGCAATCTCAACTACGTCATCAAGTCCAAGGGCGCGCTCAAGGGCTTCACGGGAAGCGGCAACTTGCAATACGCTCTCAAAGGCGAGTATCCGCAAGCAAACGCAAGCGAGCTTGCAAGAGAAATCACTTTGAACGGCAAGCAATACGTGCCTATCGATCCCAACAATGACGGCTATACCGACTTGTTCGAGGCGGACGGTTACACTCCGTACACCGCGGGCGCGATCGACAATCACACGGGCGCAGCGTACGTGGGCACGCTCTACACGCGTTCCGAAAGAACGAAGAACGGCGTCAAGTACTATGCGTACACCGCAAGCAACGTGACTACTGCCACCTACACGAGCGGGAAATACTACTATCCCAACTCGCCCGTCAAGGCATACAAGCTCACCACCGACTTCACCAACTACACCAAGGCACTCTCGCTCAACCTCGGCGACATTCTTGGCGGCGGCAAGTTTGACGTGACAAGCATGCTTGCAGATCTCAAGAGTGTGGAAATCGGCGCGAAGCTCGATATGCTCATGACGCTTGACGACGTCATCAACTGGACGTATCAGATGACCAAGTTCATCAACGATCCGACCATTTGCGACTACTTGCACTTCATCGCAACGTCTTTGAAGGAGAACAAGGAGTTCCAAAGCACAATCGGTCTCGGCGTTGATTTGAAGGTCTATCTCATGACGGAAAATCTCTTCAAGATGCTTGCAGGCGACAAGAGCGTCGGACTCTTGCAAGTGCTTGAAGGTGCAAAACTCTATCTCGAACTCACCTACAACACCAACTTCCACGGTGACAAAGCTCCCAAGGGCTATTTGTGGGTTGAAGTGAGAAACGGCAAACTCTATCTCAACATCGACGTGCACGAAATCGGCGACATCGTGGGCTGGGGCAACTTCTTCTCCTACGGCATCATCGACGGTCTCGACTTGTCCGTGTTGTTCAAGTCGGACGCAACCACCGCTCAAGCAGGCGTTGCGGCAGACGATGACGAAGAAGTCAGCACGGGCATCATCCCCGCAAACGTGTGGAGCATAATCAACGTTGTGCTTGGCAGATTGCTTGTTGCAAACGACTTCATCACGGTTGGTCTCAACGAAACGTTGCTTGCGGACCTTATCGCAATGCTCGCAGACAGCGACAGCGAAATCTTGCAAGGCATCGGACAATTCTTGCCGAAACTTCGCACGACCAACACCAAGGACACCAGCGGTATCACCATCAACTTCTTCGGCTATGAGCCGAGCATCGACGTCAACCTCGGCTTCAAGGTGGGCACGACGTTCTATCTCACCGTTGACGAATACAACAAGAAATACGGCGTAAGCGGCAAATATGCGGTCACGTCCGATTGGAACGGCACCGAATTTGGATTTAACAAGGACAACGGAAAGTACACCGTAGCGGAAACGCACAGCGACGACAACTACGTGCTTGTGTCCACGGACGAATACGCGCTCATCTCGTACGCATATCCCAAGTGGGAAGGCAAGAAGTATTCCTACAACGCGGCAACGGGCAAATTCTTTGAAGACGCAGACGGCTTGTATCTCAAACAAGGCGACTTTGCAATCATGATCTCGCTCGGCGGTTTGTACGCGAAAGTCAACAAAGACTTCTCGGTGAACAAAGACGAGAAGATGGCGGACAGGGACGACGAGGGCAACATCATTCGCGACAGCGAAGGCAACGCCAAGTATGACAACTACGTCAAGCTCCAAGACGTGAAGGCGTGCATCGAGCTTAGCCTCGGCATCTCCTTGTACGGCAGCGGCAGCAAAGAAAACACGGGCAACGTCATCGATTTGTCGTCCTTGCTTGACATGATCGTCGGTCTTATCAGCCCCAACAGCGCGATAAGCGGCTCTACGCTCAAACTCAACATCGTCAACGAGTTCGGCAACAAAGACGTGTCCTATCTCTCGCTTGACCTTATTGCAAACATCGATCTTGCCAACTGGAATGTGGAACTGGGCTTGCGTCTTGTCAAGAACATCGTTTCCAAGACGGACAGCACGGTGATCGCATCCAAGAAGACGCTTTTGGGCGTGTACGTGCTCGGCGACACGTTGTATGCGGATCTCGGCATACTCGGCGACAGCGCGAAGATTTCCGTTGGAGATCTCAATCTCAGCGGTATGCTCAAGAACTTGCTTGGCAAGTATCTCGGCGTGAACGACACAGCAAACGGCGAGGCAGGCACTGCAACTTCTGACGACATCAAAACGATTGAAAATACCATGAAGGATTATGCATACTTTATGGTCACCGTCAATCCGCAAAAGTTGTTGCTCCAACTCAACGCAGACCTTGTCAACGCAGTGTATCGCAAGATCATGCAAATCCGCGGTCTCGAACAAAAAGACCTTATCCCCGACATCGGAGACTTGCTCTTGAGAGCGGAGGCGAAGGACACCTACATCAAGTTCAAGGACGAAGCGGAAAAAGCGGCGTACAAGGGCGCAACCTACAATCTCGTGGACGGCAAGTACGTCAAGGTTGAATCCGGTCCAAAGGGCGAATACAGAATGAGCTCGAGAACGGAACTCAGCCTCAACCTCAGACTCAGCGACGGCTTGTTTATGTGCATAGACATCCCGGCGGCGAGCATAACCAAGGAATTGAAGGATATAAGAGAAGCGTTTGGATTGCCGTATAATGCGGAATCCGAAAAGAAAGAACTCACCGGTTACAACCAAATTCTCTCTCTTGACCTTCAAAAACTCATTGCAGGCGAAACGACGCTTGATATAAGCTCGCTCTCTCTGCCCACAATCGGATTGCACGCGTCGGTTGAATTTACGATGACGTCCAACAATCTCAAACCCGGAGACGCAGGCTATGACGTGTCTTTGGCAGGCTGGGCAAGAAAAGTTGCTCAAACCTTGCTTGACGGCACTGCGTTGCTTGGCAACTTTGTCAAACTCACGGCAGACGAGAAAGACAAGACAAGCGCGTCCTACTACACGGGCAAGACTTACAACTACAACGCAACGAGCAAGACGTACGAGGCGGTCAGCGGCGACACGATGGGCGAATACAAGTTCGTCATGGCGGATCTCAATATCACCATGGCAAGCGAGCCGATCAATCTCACCATCGACATCAACGCAAACCTCAATCTCGCTCCTGTCCTTGCCTACGGCATCGGCGGCATCTTGTTCAGCGACATCGCCGTTGAAATCAAGACGGGCGACCCGATCAACAAGACAATTCTCAGCTTGTACTATCTCGGCTCTTCAAGACTTATGAAGAAGAGCGCGGGCAACGGTTGGGAACTCACCTCGGCATCGAGCGGCAACTCGCTTTACACCGAGAACGAAATCTATTCCGACGCGCTCTACATCGATGCAAGCGGTTTGGGACTTGGCAAGATCAAATTCCAAGGCATCGCAGGCTTGCTCGGCGCAACGCCGGGATACGGCGCACCCACTAGAAAAGACGCAATCACGCTTGAAAACGCAGACACTTCTGCAGACGGCGCAACTGCGGCAACCGGCGCGCTCTACATGCAAATCGACATCGAGAACGGCAGACTCGGCGTATCCTTCGACAACGCGTTTATCACCACGTTGCTCGGATTGCTGGGCGTAAATCTCCCGTTCGACTTGCCGGATATTCAATCCGTTGCGGTTGCAATCAACACGACGGACAAAGGTCTTGACTCCATCAACGTTAACGCGATTCTCGACAGCGTCGGAACGGGCGCGAACATCGCAATCAGCAACGTTGAACTCGGCTTCGGCAAGAGCTTCATCGACTCCAAGAACCTTATCGAGACGGTGAAGACGGGCTATGCGGGCTTGACCTTCTCCAAGACTTCGGGCATCATGTCACTCATCCAAAACGTGCTTGACAACTTGAAACCCGGTCTGAACATCACAATCAACAACAAAGTGTGGGAAGGCGTGGCAACCGGCAGCGCAAAGGGCGAGTATACCTACTCAACCATCACGCTCACGGGACAAAAGGTGTTTACGGCAACCAACCTTGCAGTCAACAACGGCTATCCCGACAAGGGCTACAAGATTTTGCTCAACCTTGCTCTCAACAGAGTGGGCGGCAACTACAACGTCAGCCTCAAAGTCGTTGAAGGCGGCAACAACATCTTCATCACCCAGCTCGATCCGGGCGGAAACCTTGTCAAGTTCCTTAGCATAGTTCCTGCTGTTCAAAACTTGCTTGATTGCCTTGATTTGAGCTCGATGATGGCGGATGCGTTCCCGTTGCAACTCACAAAGAACAACGACGGCGACGACAAGACGTTTGAGTATCCCACCGCAAAGACCGCGACCGACAACGTCAACGCAATCGGCTGGAACGAAGACAAGACGTCCTACTCCTACACGGCGGATATGTCCAACCTTATCAAGAGCGTGGGCATCAACTTGTTCAACAGCTACGGATACGTGCCTTACTATGAAGGCATGCCGGCTGTCACAAACGGCGCAGGCAAGATCTCCATCAAGGCGGAACTCAACAAGGATGCGTACAACGAACTCATCCTTATGGTCAACTGCATTCTCTTCAACTTGCTCAGCAAAGCCAACAATTTGGACGAGCCTTGGTTTGTTGACGTGGACGCTTTGGACAAGAGCGAGAAGAACCCGAGCAAAGTCACGCTCGGCACGACCAAGAACGCAGTCACCAACTTCTTCGACGGTCTTGACGCTCTCGTAAAGAGGGGCGCAACCACGCAAGAGAAGGTCAACTACGTTGAGCCGTATGCAAGATCTCTGCCGTTCACGTTCATCAAGTGGGCAGTCAGAGTCATTGCTCAAGACGCCGTCAACGTGGGCATCGGCTTGTGGGGCTTGTTGCAAAACCTCGGCCCGGGCACAATCCAAAACTTGTCCGAACTTATCGGTACGATACTCCCGTTGCCTTTCGCAAGCGGCAGCATCAACCCGACGCTCAATATCTACCTTGACTTCGATCCGCAACCGACCGAATACGGTTTGAGCAACGAATACACCATGAATCCGGGCATTCAAGCCATCGAAATCATGGTCAACGGCACAAAGAACACCTCAGACGCCAACGGCGGCGCAGGCGGCAGCTCGAGCATGCTGTACAACAAAGCCAAGTCCAACGACATGTCAACCATGAAGTTTATGAAGGACGGCGGCGGCGCAACCAACGAAACCACCACCGATCTCGGCTGGGCATGGGACTTCTTCATGTTGCGTATCACTCCGTACAGCACGGTTGAGAAGAGCTACAAGACAGGTCTTCTCCAATTCGACGATTCGGACAGCGCAAGCTCCATCAGCGGCAACGCTCCCACCGAAATCGTCATCGAAGATCCGGCAACAAGAACGGGTTATGCGATGAAAGACGGTCAGAAGAAGGCCTTCCAGCTCAGAGATAGCTACTTCTTTGACGGCAACATCTTCCCGCAAAAAGCGTCGGTGACGTTCGCATCGCTTGACGAACAAGGCAAACCGCTCTCGTCTTACTATCCGGGCAGCCCGTACAAAGACGCAACCGGCACGCAAATCGTTTGGGACGCTGCAAGCGTGGATCTCACGGCGGCAACCAGCACCGATGAAAACGGCAGACGTCTTGCAGGCTATGTCTACGGCTATGCGCTCAACACCGTGCTCTATGCAATCCCGGTCTACGTCACCAATGACTTCGAGATGCAATCGCTCAAGGGTTATTACAGAAACAGCGACGGCTCTTACACGGCGAAGGCTCTTGCGCTTGACATCGACAAGACCAGCAGCAAGTATATGGCAACTCTGCCCGACCTTGTGAGATTGCAATTTGCAAGCGGCACGTACACATTCGGCACGACGCTCACCAATGCGACGGGCGGCACGGCATACGCAGTCATCAACGCATTGAGCAACGCGCCCGCGGATACCAACGGCTATCAAATGCTCCCGCAACCCACTCAAGACGAAATCAACAAGGGTGCGGCAGACAATCTCAACGACGACGGCAACAAGTATGTCATCTACCCGGCGTACGTTGCGGGACTTGTCAAGAACGAAGACGGCTCTTACAAGACGTTCAGCGTCGGCGACAAGACCTACTATGTGCTCGATCGCGGATCGTTGCCCACGGGCAAGGCGTTCCCGACAGGCACGTTCAGCTGGGACAGCGCAGACTTCAAGTACGATTGGCAAGGCTCGACCAAGTGGGCAAACGGCGATGAAGCAAACGTCATCAAAGTTGGCTACACGTATCAATGGGGACTTGCAAAACAAGTGAAGTCGTCAATCGACCTTACCGCAAAGAACTACAAGATCTCAAGACTCACGAGCATGGCGGACGCAAACGGCAACACCGTTGCTCTCAAGAGCGAGCGCGACGACAAGGGAACGTACACGACCGTTCTCACTATCGACGCGATGAGCATAACCGCAGAAACTCAAGATCTTGCGGCGTACATCAAGAAGTTCAACGCGGTCAGCGGCAAGTTCGCAACCGAAGGCTCGATGACGGGCTTCGACGTGGAGTGGGACACCACCGCGCTTGAAGAAGCAATCAAAAATATCACCAAGAACGGCGTAATCAACTATTACAACGGACTTGAAGCAACAATCAAAGCGAAAGTGGGCGGCGACAGATTTGAAATCGCAACTTCCGTCACCAAGAACGGTCTTACGGACAGCACCAGCGGCTTTGTCGGACAAAACAAGACGTTCAGCGGCAAGCTCGCTCAAGAAGTCAACGTCAAGGTTGTCGTAAGCTCTTACGTGTACGACTCCATGGCAGACACGCTCACGTTCGATCCGTACTCTTCAAAGACGATAACGGCGGATTCCTTCGGCACGAGATTCAAGATCAACGTCAAGGACATCTCGGGCGGCAAGGTTGAAAAGACGCTCACCACGGGCGAAGGCAGCAACCTCAATATCACCGCTCCGTTCATCAAGGTCGGCAACGCGTATCTGGATGCGTACAACAACGGCATCTACACGATCGGCGAAAACGACATCACGTTTGAAGGATACAAGAGAAGCAAAGACTATCCGCTCTATGCGAAACTCGAAATAGGCACGCAATTCAGCGGTATGCAAGTGGTCTACGTACCCATCACGGTCGCAGAGGCGAAACCGTCCACGCTCTCGGTTGACGTTGCTCACGAAGACACGTTCAACCCCAACTGGTTCAAGGGTAAAGAACACGCCAAGTACCAAGTTTCCTTCGGCGGCGGCGCAACGCACGAGATGTATCCGGATTGGTCAACGGTGAAGTATTACACCAACGCCGCTTGCTCCAAGCTCAAAGCGGATCAAGACATCTTCTCGGGCGGCACGATCTATGCTCAAGTGGAAGCGTACGCTCAAGACGCGGAAGGCAACAAGCTCGGTCTTGTGCTCACCGGACACGACGACAAGGGCAACCCGGTCTACAAGATGCAGACCATCACGCTCAGACTCAACGTCGAACAACAAAGCATTGCCTCCGTCAACTTCTTCTATGACGAAACGATCGGCGACATCTATGCAATGAGCAAGCAAGAGCGCGAGGCAATCGCAGACAAACTTGCAGACAAGAGCTTGTACACCGGCAGCGTGTATGCGCAATCGCATATCGCAGGCGGCGTGGCATACGGCATCAACCCTGTCTCCTTCGCACAAAACCGCGACAACTACTTCACGGTGGGCGATTGGGGCGACGCAGTCAACGGCACCGCAGTGCTCGTCAACTTGACAAAGGGCACATATAGCGGCAAACGCTACAACTCCGACGGCACGGAAAATCCGCAAGGCTTGTACAAGAAAGACGTGTCTTCGGGCAAATTCGTGGCTCTCACCGACGGTGAACTCGGCAACCCGTACATCGCGTACATCCAAGGCTGGACGACCAAGATCTCGAGCGCGGACGTCAACGGCATCGATATGCAAACGGTGTGGGCGAAGATAGGCGGCAACAACGTCCAAATCAACGTCAATATCCCAAGCTACAACGTCACGAGCGCAACGCTCAAGAACACGACGCTCGATATCAAGACGGACAGCGAAGGCGCACCGCTCGGCACTGTGGCAGGCAAGAGCGGCAACGAACTCTCTCTCGTCTACAACGTGACGAAGGGCTGGTCGCTCCCGACAAGCGCAACCGTCACCACGATGGAAGGCACAGGCGCATTCGACACGGCGATGACGTGGCTGGATTACTCCGCTCCCAACAGAAACGAGATCTCGATCGACGCACACGGCAAGTACGTGACGCGCAAGTATCGCTTCTATGACGGATTGAGCATCCAAACGGAAGACTACGTTGCCAAGATCTATCTGGAAGGATTCCTTGACAACGTCCAAGTGACGCTCAACAACCAAGCAACAAGCTATGACGTGTTTGACGCATTCAAGTTTGCAACCACCGCAACGGTCGTGGCAAACGGCGAGACCTTCGACAGCGTACCCGTTCAATGGGAAAGCACGGCTATGCCGACTGCAGAAGAGATCAAGCAAGGCTCATTCACAAGAAAGGCGTACATCATGACACTCGGCACGGAATTCGGCGCTGAAAACGGCGGCTGGGCTCAAGATTTCACCTTCACAATCAACAACAACTTCACGTTTGTTGACAATGCGGCAGGATTCACGGGCGACTTCGCAAGCGGATTCGGATACACGCTCACAACCGACAAGTTCTACGGCGGATTGCCGCGCACGGCACAAGTCAAGGTCGCAGACAAGAGCATCGCTGTCAACATGGCGTGGAATAAGACCTACACCACAGCCGGCTTTGCGGGCGAAATGACCGTGACGGCAAGCAACGACGATTTCACTTGCCAATTCAACGTCAACGTCAATGTGGCAAGCGCAGGCATCACGGCACTTGCAAGCGGAACGCAATTCGTTCTCGATCCGTACTCGGTCGAAAGCACGCTCTTTGCGTCCGGCACTATGCAAGACGTCTTTGTCAACGGCAGCGGTTTGACGCAGAAAGTGCTTGCAAGCTACTCTCTCAAAGACGCAAACGCGTCCTTCAAGAGCGAGCAAGACTTCTACGACAACATCACCAAGTTCTTCGGCAAGAAGATCAAACTCAACGTCACCTACACCTACTTCGGCGGCGCAGACGTGATGAACGAGACAAGCGAGATCGAAGTGTATGTCGCAGACAGAACAATCATGTTCGTCACCGACCATGCATATCGCTCCGTCATTGTGGATACGTTCATCAAAAAAGATTCGAGCTATTTGCCAAGAGAGCTTGACGTGACAACCGTCCTTGGCGGAATGAACGAACACGTGTTCAAGGCATACTTCGACTGGTCGGGCATTGACGAGCTCATCAAGAGCGGCAAGAGCGATTCTTCCTTCATCGTCAACACGATCGTCGGCGTTGAAAACGCTCTCGGCGGCTATGTCTATCAAGACATTGACGAAGACGGCAAGAAAGAATACGTGACAATCGACAAGTACATCGAGTATATGGTTGCAAAGACCGGCAACAAGGACTTTGCTCTCACAACCGAGACAACCTATATGCTCGCAAGACAAGCGGTCAACGTGCCCGTCACGGTGCTTGACCGCACCATCGTTGACGGCTTGCTTATGCTTGACGAAACGACGCTCCAATACGCATTCACCGACGCCAACAGCTATTCGACAATCACCGATACGCTTGTGGGCGCAGGCAGAAACGACGGCAGATACATCGACATCGTCTATGACAAGGTCAGCGGAATGCCCAAAGAGTACGTCTACTACAACCACATGGCGTACATCGGCGCAGACGCGTTGCCGAAATCTATGACGCTCACCTTCGCAAACGGCGACAAGGGATTGTATCATCTCACCTACGACAACGCTCCTTCTGCAAGCGATATGAAGAATCTCACTTCCACGCTTGAAAGAACGATGACCGTCCATGTGTGGAACTCCGCCGACAAAGACCGTGAAGTCATGGATGCGTTTGAGATGAAGATCAAGCTCCGCGTGGCAAAAGTCACCGCAATGAACAGTGACGTGGCATATACGGATATGTCCGCAGGCGACTACCGCTATGAGTTTGACGCATACGCAGACGATTGGAACGCGTCAGTCTACAACACCGACAACTATGCAAAGGACGTCACCTACTACGTAGGCGGACAATTCATCCTTGCACAGACTTGGTGGACGGAAGGCGTGACCAATGACGGTGGCGAGACAGTGTACAACGACGTTTACAACAGACGTCACGGCACGTACGTCGTTTACGGCAAAGAATTTGCAAGCGCAAGCCAATACGCGGGCGTCACGTTCTACACCTTCAACAAGAGCGCGAAGACCTACACCAAGTACAACGGCACGGTCAACTATGACGCGTCTGCAACGTCATACAAGGACGATGACGGCAACGACTTGTACTTGTTCGTGTACGTCACAACGCAAACGCTCGGCGCAACGTGGGACGCAACAGGCGTGTCTTACGGATATAAGGGCGGCAACGTCACAGTAAAGGCAAACGTCGCAAGCAAGGTCGCAGGCAACAGCGCAAACGCAAACGTCAACGTCGTCGTTCATATCGACAGCATGAAAAACACGAGCGCGAAGTTCACCGAAAACGATCTTAACGCAACGACAGGCAAGTTCTACGACGCGAACACCGAAACGTTCATCATCGACCCGTACACAAGCGAACAAATCTTCGACAGAGTCACGGGCTATGACGGAAATCGCTACGAGAAATCCGCAACCGCAACGTCGGGCTACGTCAGGAATAATCTTGACGGCACTTACAAACTCGAAGGCGGCGAATACGTCGAGTTGAAGGGCGAAGAACTTGACAGAAAATACGTCAACTTCCCGTCCACGATCACGCTCGGCGAGACCAAGTCTTTGCCGATTACGTGGGACTTCAGCGGCGTCAACGTGACGTACGCAGGCGGTGAATTCACGGCGCAGGCAATCGTCAACTATGAAGGCGAGTACAACTACGGCAAGTCGAGCGCAAACGATGACAAGATCAACAATCTCGGATTGCAAAAGATCAAAGTCACCGTCAAGGTGCTTGACAGAAGCGCGAAAGGCGCAGACGCAACCACCGAGAACGCGTTCAAGCAACTTGCAGGTTATGTCAACACCGTCAAGACGGGCGATGCTCAATTCATCAACCCGTACGAATATCAAAAACCGACAATGCCGACAACCATTACGCTCAACGTTCGCAAGAGTGTTGTAGTGGCGGGCGTGCAAACGGACGAAACCGAAACTCGCACGTACAGCACGATCGTCGGCAACGGCGACGGAACGCTTGTGTGGAGCTATGACGAATTTAGACCTTCATACACCGGCGGCGTCATAAATATGGTTGCAAAACTCATTGATAAGGACGGCAACGTGCAATCCTACAAAGTGCCCTTCCTTGTCAAGAGAATGATCGCAAGCAACATCGCTGCAACAAGCGGCACGTACATCAGCGCGGTCGAGAACGGCATTGCCGCCACCGACTTCTTGCTCAACCCGTACAGCACGTCAAGTCAAACCATGCCGTTTGACTACACGGTGACGTTCAACGTGTTCAACCCGACCTACGACGCGACAAACGGCACGGTGAAATATGAGGAAAGCGCGTCTTCAACAAGCACCATCAACTTCAACTACGTCATCGTGTCGATGCCTGCAAACACCACTTATGAAGTGACTTCGAGCGGCATCACCTCTTCGGCGGACGGACAACGCGCAACCTTGCAACTCGGCGCACAAGAGCGTATCAGCGTTGGCATCAAGCAAGCCAACAAGAACGTGGCAGTCCCGTCTGTGACAATCTCCAACACCGGAGAGTCGCTGCCGATGACCTACAATGTCGGCTCTGTCGAGATGCGCGTGGCATGGTTCGGCAAAGCGGAAGTGTACGACATCTCGGGCAACAAGGTTGCAAGCTACTCGGTGACGTTCTCGTCAACGGACGAATTGTTTGCATTGCCCAAGTTTGCAGACCGCAAGGTCGTCTACACGCTCGTTGCGGCAGTGGGCACTGTGGTTGACGCAAACGGAACTGTGGTGACAACTCGCGTTGCAACCCAAGACGACGTGAACACGATCGGTGCAAACGTTGTTTCCGTGGGACAAACAATACCCATGTATCAAGCAATCTCCGGCACAACCGTCATCCCCATCAACGAATAAGCGACGTTATCGCTTGAAAGAAACTCGCGCTTCGGCGCGAGTTTTCTTTTGCAAAAAAGCAAGCGCGGCTTTTGTGTTGCTTGTCAAAATTAAGTCGAAAAACGAGCATGCGGTTGTGCGCAAGTCGAAAAAGCGGCGGGGCAGCCTATCATGGTTTGCAAAGCAGAGTGGCAAAAGCGGCGTGTACGGATTTTGTGTCGGATGTCACGAGAAAGTCGCAAAAAGGGCGGACGGGGCGAAAAATCGTAGTTTGCCGCTCAAAATGTATAAAAACACGCGCGCAAAATAAAATTTTTATTGAAATTGCGCATATATATGGTATAATGTTGTCAACAAGAAAAACAAGGAGATTGCTATGGGCTTGATCAAAAGACAACTTCTCAAAGTCATCCAATGGGAAGACAGCACTCAAAATACTATAGTTCAAAAATTCGAATACGACGACAGATATGCCATTATGAAGGGATCGGAGCTTATCGTCAGACCTTCTCAAGCGGCGATTTTCGTTTATCGCGGCTCGATCTGCGACGTGTTCACCGAAGGCAATTGGAAACTCGATGAAGGTTCAACGCCCGTTCTCACCGCCATCGCCAACTGGAAATATGCGTTTGAAAACCCCAAACAAATAGACGTCTACTTCGTCAATTTGCGCAGATTCACGCAAATGAAGTGGGGCACGCCCAATCCCGTTATGATGCGCGACAAGGACTTTGGCATGATCCGCATCGCAGGTCACGGCGAATATTCCTTCCACGTTGCAAACCCCGAAAAGTTCATGAAAGAGATTTTCGGCGCAACGCACTCATATAAGACGGAAGACATACAAGAACATCTCAAATCCATTGTGCTTGCAGAGCTGACCGATATGCTCGGCGAGTGCCAAATTCCCGCGCTCGAGCTTGCGGCAAACTATCTTGAGCTCGGCGACACGGTGTGCAACCACGCAAGAGCGAAATTCAACGCTCTCGGTCTTGACATCGACTCTGTCATCATCCGCAACTTCAAGCTGCCCGAGGCAGTGGAAAAGGCAATGGACAAGCGCACCACTCTCGGTGTGTTTGACGGCAAGATGAGCGATTATGCTCAATACGAATCCGTGCAAGCAATGCGTGACGCGGCAAAGAACCCCGGTATGGGCGGTATGTTCGGCGCGGCAGGCATAGGTCTGGGAATGGGCGCAAGAGTGGGCAATCAATTTGCTCAAAGCCTTGACGAAACGCAGGTTCAGAAAGTCAAATGCGCAAAGTGCGGCGCAAGCGTGAAAGCAGGTGCGAAATTCTGCCCCGAATGCGGAGCAAAAGTCGGTGCTGCGGAAACCGCCAAATGCGCAAAATGCGGAGCAGACGTCCCCGTCGGATCAAAGTTCTGCCCCGAATGCGGAGCTCCTCAAAGCACCACTTGCCCCAAATGCAAGGCAAACGTCAAAGCAGGCATGAAATTCTGCCCCGAATGTGGAGCAAAAATCGAATAATCCATGATTTATGGCAGACGTTTTCGACTATAAAAACACAGGCGTATCCAAGTGTTCCAACTGCGGCGCGGATATGGTCTACGATCCGAAAGTGGGCGCGTTGCATTGTTCCTATTGCGACGCGACTCGCGCTATTGAGAAAAGACAGTGTTTCAGGCGCGACTACGACAAGGAGTGCAAGGACGGGGCGGTGCTCATCGACGACGATGTATACAAATGCCCCAACTGCGGCGGCGATATTACGCTTGAATCGTTCGACACGGCTGTCAAATGTCCCTATTGCGGAGCAACCAACATTGTCAAGATCGAAGATCTCAAAGGCTTGAAACCAAATGCCATTCTTCCGTTTGCGCTCGCGCAAGAAGACGCAGCCAACGCCGGCAAAAAGTGGATAAAGAAGAAAATATTTGCGCCTATCGGGCTGAAAAAGAACTTCGCCGTGGACAAATTCAAGGGCATTTACATACCGTCCTATGCGTTTTCGTCCGACACGTATTCCACCTATGAAGGCAGGTTTGGCGAAAGGCGCACTCGCACCGTGGGCTCGGGCAACGACAAGCGCACCGAAACGTATATCTATTGGTACAACGTCAGCGGTCAAAAGGATATGTCCTTTGAAGATATGCCTGTTGAGGCAAGCACGCAAATCGAACAAAAGGAGCTCAACAAAATCCTTCCTTTCGACACGCAAAATCTCGAGGCGTACAACAGAGATTACATCTCGGGTTTTGCCGCAGAGAGATACGACACTTCGCTTGCAGGCGGATTTTCCGTTGCGCAAGGTCAAATGAGTGAAGATATCAAAAACTCCATCAAGAGCGGCTACAGGGCTGACGTTGTGGACTATCTCAACGTCAACACCAAGTTCTGCAACAACAAATTCCACTATATGCTCCTGCCCCTTTGGGTGTGTTCGTACAAGTATCGCAAGAAACTTTACGGCTTCATCATCAACGGCAGGACGGGCAAGTCCACAGGCAAATCGCCCGTGTCGCCTTGGAAGGTTGCAATCGCCGTGCTGTTCGCGCTCGGCTTGGTTGCGCTTGTGGTGTGGCTGTATCTCAGCGGCTTTTTCACAGAATAAAAATATAAATTTTTATACAATCTTATATCGGAGGTAACACAATGATCACAAAAGATATGCTCATCATCGACGTATTGGCACAAGGCGATCCCGACAAACTCGCCAACGTGTTGCAAGAGAGCGGAATGCATTGCTTGCACTGCATGCTCGCACACGGCGAAACTCTTGAAGAGGCAGCAAACGTGCACGGCATCGATGCAGATCAACTCATTGAAAAACTCAACGCAGTCTGCGAAGAGAAATAACTTATCAAAAGCAAAAGGCTCGCCACGGCGAGCCTTTTCTTTTGCAATCGAACACATGATTTTTAGTTTTTATTTTTTGAAATGACAGCTTGAACAACGTTGCTCTGGTGCGACACAAACGGCGTATTCGGATTTATTGTTGTGGCTTGGATTTACATAATTCGGCACAGGGCGCAGGCAAGGAGTGCGCCGATAAGAGTGCAAAAAAGAGATACGGGGATTGCATAGCGCAGTTTTTTGACGTGGGTGCTTGCAAAATACACGGCGGAGATGTAAAACACCGTTTCGCTGCCGCCGGCAATCACGCAGGCGCATCTTGTGATATAGGAGTCCGCGCCGTATGCTGATATGATGTTTTCAACAAGAGCGGTCGTGCCGTTGCCCGAGAGCGGAACAAGCAAAATCAGCTCCGCAATCTCGCTTGGCACACCTATATATCCGAGCGGTTTTGCAAGGAAGGTTGCCGCCATTGCCGACAGTCCGCTTGCCTTGAAAAGCTCTATGCACACAAAGATCGACGCAATATAGGGGAAGATGCTTTTGACAAGCGACATAGATTCTTTTGCGCCGACAAGAAAGCAGTCGTAAGGGCGAGCCTTTTTGATTATGCACGCAACAAGCAGAATTATCACAAGCACGGGCAAAACGTAGACGCTTATTTGTTGCATTTTTGCCGTCCTTTTTTGGTTTTGTCAATGCTGTTTGCTTTTGATTTCGGCGCGGTTCGTTTTTGTTTCAATTTGCATAATACGGATTTTATATTGCAAATATATGTAGATAAAATGCCTGTTATGTTGTTTAGTGTTTTGTTTGCGACACGACATTGCAAAACCGTGTTGTCGACTTTTTTGAGCGATAATGCCTTGCACATTATCACGCCGAGCAAGGTGGCGATGCCGCTCGATATAAGAGTGGGCATGATTATGTCCGCGGCGTTTTGAGAGTTGCTTGCGGCGCGCATTGCAATCACGGTGGCGGGGATGAGCTGTATGCTCGTTGCGTTGATTGTGAAAAGCAATGCCATATTGTGCGTTGCCTTGTCGCTGCCGTCTTGCATTTGTTCCATTGCCTTGATTGCCGCAGGGGTGGCAACTCCGCCCATGCCCAGCATATTTGCCGACACGTTGACGCATATCCAATCGTACGCTTCTTCTTTTTCGCCCTTGAAAAGTTTTCTTGCAACGGGTTTCAAGATCTTGGACAGCCGCTTGTCAATGCCCGTACGTTTGGTCATCTCCAAGACTGAGAGCCACACCGCGTATATTGCGAGCAGTTTTATAGACAGCGAGATTGCGCCGCTCACGCCTTCGATCATGGACGAAAACGCCGTCTCGGGCGAGCGAGCGCACATGATGACAAGACTTATTAGACTTATTGCAAGAAACACCGCATTCACGTTGAAATTGTATTGTTAAGCGAGCAAAGATATGCCGCTAATCGTTTACTTTTATTCATAAAAGATGTATAATGTATAAAATATCGAAAAAGAAGGGTATCATTGGCCCTGATTTATGGTGAATCATGCAAGACAAAAAGAAATTTTATATGACGACCGCAATTGCATACGCGTCGGGCAAACCTCACATCGGCAACACGTATGAAATCGTGCTTTCAGACCTTATCGCAAGGGCAAAACGTATGGAAGGATACGACGTGTACTTTCAGACCGGCACGGACGAGCACGGCGAAAAGATTGAGCTAAAAGCTCAGGACGCAGGCGTCACGCCTCAACAATTCGTGGACGAAAAGGCACGCGAGATCAAGCGTATTTGGGATCTTATGGACACCACCTACGACAACTTTATCCGCACCACCGACAAACAGCACGAAGAGCAAGTGCAAAAAATCTTCAAAAAATTCTATGAACAAGGCGACATCTACAAAGGCTCGTACAAGGGCTGGTATTGCACGCCTTGCGAGTCGTTCTGGACGGAGAGCCAGCTTGTTGACGGCAAATGCCCCGACTGCGGCAGAGAAGTCAAGCTCGCAGAAGAAGAAGCCTATTTCTTCAATATGCAAAAATACGCCGATAGACTGATGAAATATTATGAAGATCATCCCGATTTCATAGTGCCGCAATCGCGCAAAAACGAGATGATCAACAACTTCTTGAAGCCCGGTCTTCAAGACCTTTGTGTGTCAAGAACGTCTTTCACGTGGGGTATTCCCGTGAACTTTGACAACCGCCACGTCGTGTACGTGTGGCTTGACGCGCTCACCAACTACATCACGGGCATCGGCTATGACGCAGAGGGCAACAGCAGTGATTTGTACAAGAAAGAATGGCCTGCCGACGTTCATATCATCGGCAAAGATATCGTGCGTTTCCACTCTATTTATTGGCCGATCTTCCTTATGGCGATGGGCGAGCCGCTCCCCAAGCAAATCTACGGACACCCGTGGCTTTTGCAAAACGGCGGAAAGATGTCCAAGTCCAAGGGCAACGTCATCTATGCGGACGACCTTGTGGATTTCTTCGGTGTGGACGCGGTCAGATACTATCTGCTCTCGCAAATGCCTTTTGACAACGACGGACTTATCGGCTGGGATATGGTGGTTGACGTCATCAACTCCGAGCTTGTCAACGTCTACGGCAATCTCGTGCAACGCACGGTGGCGATGACCAACAAATATTTTGGCGGAGTCGTGTGCGACAAGGGCGTCAAAGAAGACGTGGACGAAGATTTGAAAGCGGTGGTGACTGCCGCTCGCGACAAAGTGTTCGGCGCAATCGACGCATATCGCACGGCGGACGCGCTTGACGAGATTTTCTCGGTGCTCAGAAGAGCCAACAAGTATATCGACGAAACTATGCCGTGGGTGCTTGCAAAAGACGAAACCAAGCAAGACCGCCTTGCAACCGTGCTGTACAATCTCACCGAAGCCATTGTGATTTGCGCAAGTTTGCTCTCGCCGTTTATGCCGTCAACTTCTAAAAAAGTCGTTGAGCAATGCGGCGCAAGCATAAGAGAGTTTGACGATCTCGACAAATTCGGCTTGCTTGAAAGCGGCACAAAGGTGGATGAAAATCCGCAGCACTTGTTTAGTCGTATCGACGGCGAAAAAGTGAAGAAAGAGCTTTTGGCAAAAGGGCTTATCAAAGAAGAAGTCGAAGAAGAGCCAAAGCAAGACAAGAAGGTCAAAAAGCAAGAAAAATCCGCAGAAAACAAGGCGGAAAACGTTGTTCAAATCAGCGAAATCGGCATCGAAGACTTTGCAAAAGTCGCATTGCGCGTCGGCACTATCGTGGCGGCGGAAAAGGTGGAAAAAGCCGACAAACTGCTCAAATTCTCCGTGCAAATCGGCTCTGAAACTCGCACGATCGTCAGCGGCATCGCAAAGTTCTACACCCCCGAAGAAATGGTGGGCAAAAACGTTGTTGTCGTGTTCAATCTCAAGCCGGCGAAGCTGCGCGGCATAGAGAGCCAAGGCATGTTGCTTTGCGCTTGCGAGCAGGACGAAAACGGACAAGAACGCATCGTGCTCGTAACTCCCGAAAAACCCGTGAAGAACGGATCGACGGTCAGATAACAACAAGCCGTCTTTGCAGGCGGCTTTGTTGACAAAAGGCGAAATTATGCTTATCGACACCCACTGCCATCTCAACGATGAATTGCTTGAAAAAAGAGAAGACGAGATCGTCGGCTCTTTTCTTGACGACGGGATAGAATGTGCCGTGTGCGTGGGCTATGATTTGCCGTCGAGCTTTCTTGCAAGAGATATTGCCGCAAGGCATGACAGAGTGTGGTTTGCAGCAGGCATACATCCGCACGATTCGGACACGGCAGACGATGAAAAATATGCTGCGATAAGAGAACTTGCAAGTGATAAAAAAGCGGTTGCGATAGGCGAAATCGGGCTTGACTATTACTATGACAACAGCATACGAGAGCTGCAAAAGAAAGTGTTTCAAGAGCAAATCGAGCTTGCAAACGAAGTGAATTTGCCCATAGTGTTGCACGTCAGGGACGCATACGAAGACGCAAGAAAAATCTTGTTCGATATGAAGTCCTACATCAATTGCGGATTGTTGTTGCACTGCTATTCCGGCTCGCCCGAGTATGTCAAAATCTTTGACAAACTTGACGCGTACTACTCGTTCGGCGGTGCGATAACCTTCAAAAACGCAAAGCATAATATAGAGTCTTTGAAGAGTGTTCCGATAGATCGCCTTGTGCTTGAAACGGACTGTCCGTATATGACTCCCGTGCCTTTTAGGGGCAAACCCAATGAGCCGAAATACGTCAATCTCGTTGCCGACAAGGCAAGCGAAGTGCTTGAAATCAGCAGGGAGCGGATTGACGAGATAACGACGCAAAATGCAAAACGGCTGTTTTATCGCATAAAATAGTGCGGATAAAACGCCGATTGTGCAAAGTGCGGCGAAAAACATAACATATTGAAAAATATAGAACAGCAATCACACGCCGCATTTTGAAAGCGGCAAGAGAGAAGTATGACCAACAACTACGTATATGAATTTGGCGACAGCCTATATCTCAACATCACCAATCGTTGTCCCAACAACTGTGAGTTTTGCATCCGCAACATCAAGGACGGTGTGAGCGGAAGCGAGCTTTGGCTCCTCAAAGAGCCGACTTATCAGGAGCTTGTGGACGACCTTTCTTTGTATGATTTGAAAAAGTACAAAGAGATTGTGTTTTGCGGATTCGGCGAGCCGCTTTGCAATCTTTCGATGATCTCGCAAATCGCGCCCTATCTCAAGAAAAAGGGCTGCCACGTGCGCATCAACACCAACGGGCTTGGCAATCTCATCAACAACCGCGACGACGTTGCAAAACTCATCGCGCCTTACGTTGACAGCGTGTCCATCTCGCTCAATGCGTCCAACAGGGAAACCTATCAGGAGATATGCCGCAGCAAGTATGGTGAGGCTGCATTTGACGCTATGCTCAAATTTGCAAAAGATTGCGTGGACGCAGGCATCGACACCACTATGTCAGTTGTGGATTTCATCGGCGAAGACGAGATCAAGGCGTGCGGCGAGCTTGCAAAACAGGCAGGCGCGCACTACAAGGTGCGAGAAACCATACGAGAAGACACCGAATATTGACAAAATGTTGACAAAACGATAAAAACGAAAGGGGGATTCTTCCGTTTTTATCTTTTGTGTTTCAGACTTTTCGTCTTTTGTATGACACGAAGTTGTCGTGTGTAGTTAGAATGTGCGGGGTGGGCGGCAATATACCCGAAGTCGCAAGGAAAAATATGGAAAACAACAGCATAAAAGACATCATCCGCGGCACGAATTTCCGCTTCAACAAGGCTCTCGGGCAGAATTTTATCACCGACGGCAATCTTCTTGACGCAATCGTTCAAGACAGCGGCGTGACAAGCGACGATATCGTGGTTGAAATAGGTACGGGCGCAGGTACGCTCACGCGCGCGCTTGCAAAAGTCGCAAAAAAGGTCTATTCCTTTGAAGTGGACGACAATTTGAAACCCGTTCTCGAGCTTTCGCTCCAAGGCGTTGACAACGTGGAAGTGATTTTCCGTGACGTATTAAGAATGAAAGATGACGATTTGAAAGCGATCGTCGGGGACAAATTCAAGGTGGTTGCCAATCTTCCGTACTACATCACAACGCCGCTTGCCATGAGATTTATCGAGAGCAATCTCGGAGTCGAAAGCCTTACGATCATGGTGCAAAAGGAAGTGGCGGACAGGTTTGTTGCAAAGCCGAACACGGCGGACTATGCGGCAATCACGCTTGCAATCGAGTCGGCAGGCAGCGCAAAGGTGACAAGAAACGTCAGCCGCAATATGTTTTTCCCTTCTCCCAACGTGGACAGCGCAGTGGTGCGGATAGATATAGACCGCCACAAGCTTGACGGCGAAAATGCGGCACTTCTTCACAAGCTCATCCGCGGCTCGTTTGCGATGCGCAGAAAGACGCTTGCAAACAACTTGTCGGTTGCCTTTCAGATGAGCAAGCAAGACGCGACCGACCTTATCGTTGCGTGCGGATTCAATCCGCTTGTGCGCGGCGAGGCTCTGTCGCTTGCAGAGTATATAAACCTTGCGCGCGCGCTTGAAAAGATGCAAAACGCATAAGGCAGGCAACACTCAAAGTTTTGATGAAAAGTTGCGGCGCAAACCGCAAAGTCGAAATGTCGCAAAATCGCAAAAACGGCGAAACCATGAAATCGGAAAATAGCAAGGCTACGAAATCGGCAAAAATCGTAAGAACAGTATAAAAACAATCGGCAAAATATAAGATATAAGACGGCTATGCAGCAAAAGAAATCACACAACTTAATGGGCACTTTCATTGTTTCTATGTGTGCGCTTGTTTGGGGATTCGCGTTTGTGTTTCAACAACAGGCGTCCACCGACGTGCCGTTTTTCACTTTCAACGGACTTCGTTTTTCGTTGGCGGTGTGCTTTATTGCCGTGATCATAGTCATCAATCATTTTATAGACAAGAAGCGTGGCAAAAAGTCAAAGCCGTTCAACAAAGAGACGTTCATCGGCGGATCGCTGTGCGGATTGTGCTTGTTTTTGGCAAACAACCTTCAACAAGTCGGCATCGAGCGCACCACCGTGGGCAAGACGGGCTTTATCACTGCGCTGTACATCGTCATCGTCCCCCTTTTGGGACTGCTTGTAAGGCATAGAGTTTCGCCGTTTTGCAGAGTGGCAATCGCAGTCGGCGTGCTCGGATTCTACCTTATGTGCATGACGGGCGCGGACGTAACCTTCACGGATGCGGACGGTGTGCTGCTTCTTTGCGCCGTGATGTTCTCTTTGCAGATCATGTTCATCGACCAATACGTTGACATGACCGATCCCTTCAAACTCACGCTCGTGCAGTTTGTGGTTGCGTCCTTGTTGAGCTTGCCGGCAATGGCAGTGCAGGGCTTTCCGCCGGCATCCGCAATCGGCAACAACATAGTGGCAGTCTTGTATGTCGGCATCTTCTCGGCAGGCGTCGGATTCACCTTGCAAACGCTCGGTCAAAAATACGCTCCGCCCGAGCTTTGCACGCTCATCATGTCGCTCGAATCCGTCATCGCTCTCGTGTCTGGTGTTGCGATACTTGACGAGACCTACACCGCAAAAGAGTTTGTCGGTTGCCTTCTCGTGTTGCTTGCGGTGTTCCTTGCCCAGCAACATATCCCTCAAACCATGCTCAAAACAAGCGACAGCAAGTTCTTTGTGGATTAGCAAACTCGGCAGCCACTCAAAACGCAATTTATTTGTAAAAAACAAAAAACACACTTTATCGGTGTGTTTTTCTCATGTTAAGCGTCGTTTTTGACGATTGTGCCGTTTGCAAACGGCGTGAATTTTGCTTTTGTGCCGTGTGATTGTTTTTGTGGTTTGCGGCTTTATAAGTCGGTTTTGAAAACCGTCAAACACACGCTTTTGCAAAGAAGAATTGAGTTGCCAAACGATTTTTATGCCTTGTTTATTTGACGATTTCAACGTCAATGACGGTTGCTTTGTTGCCGTCAACGACAAACTTCACGTTGTACTCATCGTATCGCATGCCGTACGTTCTGCCATCGTTTTGATATGCAGGTCGCGGATCTTGCGCGATACATTCTTTGATTTTTTCACGCGCGTTTTCGTCTTTCACGGCGGAGAGTTTTGCATCGTCAACGTCAAGGCGGTGGGAGTCGCAGTCCGTTGAAAAGCCGAATTTCGCATCCGTTTTCACGTCCGTTGCAAGATAGGGTTTTATGTCGTATATTGGTGTGCCGTCAAGAAGATCCACGCCTTCTACGACAAGCACGTCGCCTTGCGATTTGGTGTGCTCTATGCCGACAAGCTTTACAAGGCTCAGCCCCAACGAGTTTGGGCGATATGGGGAGCGAGTGGCAAACACGCCCATTTTGGTGTTGCCGCCGAGGCGGGGCGGACGTACGGTTGCGCTCCACTCGTCCACGTGTGCTTTCGAGAAATCGAAAATCAGCCAAATATGCGAAAAATCGGCAAGACCGCGTATGGCTTCTTGCACGCGGTATTGCGGCTCGAATACGATTTTACCGGGCGCGCCCACTCGTCCGCTCTGACGTGGTATGCCAAATTTTTCCTTGAAAGGCGTGTGAATGTGCGCGATAGGTGTTATCACAAAGTTTTCCATGCACACAGTATAGCACAAACTATCGCGATATGCCATCCGATTTGACAAATACGTTGGCATACGTTTGTATAAAATCGCTATTGAAACGGAGAAAGATATGTTGTATAATATGCATATAATCGCTTGCGTATCTCATAGATATATAAGCGTAAGTTGAAATAAGGAGTGGGAAAATGAAAAGAACTTATCCGAGCTGGATCGACGGCGAAGTCAACAGCAAACAAACCGAGTACACAAAGCCGACGCAATTGCTCTCAAAAGACGGCAAGCTGCTTGCTCCCGGCTGGGCAAGACACAACGTGTTTGATTATCAGCGCGACAACGCAAGACCTGCCAATCGCAAGAAAGAATGGGATTTCTATCAAATCTCTAACGGCGAATTGATGGTGCAAATCAACTTTGCCAACATCTCAATCGGCGGCTTTGCGCAAGCGTCGATTACCGATCTCAAACACAGACAAAACAAGCATAAATTTCACAGCGGCACGATTTTGGAGTGTACGCAACTTTTCTTGGGCGGCAACAAATATATGCTTCCGCCAAAGGGCGACGAGCCCAACGTGCTTGAACACACGATCGGCAAAACCTACGTCAAGTTTGACACAAAAACCAATTCTCGCACGCTATATTTCAAGAGTAAATTCAAGGGCAAAGAAGTGGAAGCGAGCTTTGCAATGGACATCATGGACGGGCTTGAAAACATCACCACCGTGTTGCCGTTTGCGGGTATGCCCACAAGATACTTTATGACCACAAAGCAAAACTGCATGCCTTGCGAAGGCACTTTCCGTTGGGGCGACAAGGTGTGGTCGTTCGACAAAAAAGACACTTTCGCCTTCCTTGACTGGGGCAGAGTCAACACTCCATACAAAATGGTGTGGTATTGGGGCAACGGCTCAAAGGTTGTCAAAGGTGCGGACGGAAAAGATCACATGTTCGGCTTTGAGATCACGTGGGGTATAGGCGATGAGTCCAACGCCACCGAAACCGCGATTTTCTGGGACGGCAAAGCCCACAAGTTCGGCCCCGTTGACGTTGAAGTGTTCCCAAAACCCGACAACTTCTCTGACGATTGGCACTTCATCTCCCAAGACGGCAGATTTGATTTCACCATGAAACCTTTCTACGATCACCACGGAGATCTCAACGCCCTCAACATACTCCGCATGCATTGCCACCAAGTCCACGGCATTTGGAGCGGCACTGCAATCCTTGACGACGGCACGAAAGTGGAAGTGAGGGATATGTATGCCTTTTGCGAATACTGTGAAAACAAATGGTAAACCGTCGCCGTGATAACGGCAATGCCCTTTGGGCGTTGCCGAGAATCACGCTAGGTTTACCATTTTCTAACCGCGCCGAAAATCTTTGCTATCAGTCCATATAGGGATAAAAACTCCTGCCGCAGTTTCGCAAGATTGTCGGCTTGGTGGTGTGTGGGCGGGACACCCGCACCCGATTGAGAGCGCGCTATTGAGCGACTAGCCGCGTCAGGCACGGCTTGCCCAAAATCACGTACGTTTGTGTACGTTGGGTTTTGTTCAAGCCGCACCTTCCTTGTTCTTCATTCAAATATCGCGCTCACCAAACCGCGCCGAAAATATCCTAAAATTAACTTTAAGTGTGCAAAACAAATATATAAACTATGGAATATGTCATAAACAAGCAAAATCATGAGATTGTAGGGATAGACCGCGGGGAGACTTGCGCTTTTCTCGGCATACGCTATGCAATGGCAAAAAGATTTGAAAAACCTGTCGTCGAGCCGCTTGGAGAAAAGGTTGTTGCGACAAGTTTTGCTGACTGCTGTCCGCAGTGGCGGCAGTTCTTTGACGAGAGCAAGTCGAAGAGTAAGCAAGACGTTTTCTACTACAAGGAGTTTCGAGAAGGGCTTGAATTTTCTTATTCGGAAGATATGCTCAATCTCAACGTATACGCGCCCAAGGACAAGAGCGGTTTGCCCGTGCTTGTGTACGTACACGGCGGCGCGTTCACCATTTGTTCAAGCGATGAAAAGCCGTTTGACGGCAAGAGTATTGCAGAGCAAGACGTGATTTTTGTCACCTTCAACTATCGGCTCAACGTGTTTGGATATTTTGCGGACGAGAAGACAAGCAACCTTGCCTTTTACGATATGAAGGCGGCGATCGAGTGGGTGAAACAAAACATTTCCGTCTTTGGCGGAGATCCCGACAACATCACGCTTATGGGGCAAAGTGCAGGCGCGATTTCGCTGCAAAATCTCATGCTTTTGCCAAGTGTGAAACGCTCGATCAAAGGTGTGATTATGCTCTCGGGCGCATCGCCGAGCGGTATATTTTCGCCAAAATCCAAAAAGCGCTCGACAAAGTTTTTCAACACCGTCAAGAAAGATTTGGCAAAACGCGGTATGGATATTAAGACGGCAAGTTATCAGGACGTGTTCCTTGCTTGGAATCGCTGCACGAGAAAAAACGTCTTTACGCTTGCAAAATCCATGCTTGCAACGATGCCCGTGTTTGACGGCGAGATAGTGCGCAAAGATTTGTACGACGAAGTGTTCACCCAAAAGCAAGTGCCGTGCATAATCGGCGTCACAAAAAACGATTTGCTCAAAGGCTATCTTTTATCTCAGGCAAAGGCGTATCTGAAACACTCCAAAAACAAAGTGTGGGTGATGCGATTCGATCATGATTTGCCGGGCGACAATGCAGGCGCGTATCACAGCGGCGATTTGTGGTATATTTTGGGGCTTTGGCAGCACGGCTGGCGCAAGTTTGACGAGAAAGACGAGAAAATCGCAAAAGAGTTGTCTGCAAGATATTGTGCCTTTTGCAAAAACCACGATCCGAACGTGGACGGCTATCCCGAGTGGAAAGAGCATACGTCATACACGTTGAAATGATTTATGCCGCAACTTTTGAGTGGGTGATGCTGCAAAAAAACTTTGCGACATATCCGCAAAATGCAAAAACGTTTTTGCACGGTGCATAGGGTAGCCGCCGCTTTTGCGTGACATAAAAGCATTCAAGCCGCTTTTGGGCGGCTTTTTGCTTGCGGTTTTAATATACAAAGCGTTTGACATCCGTCTTGACATTGCGCGCGCAAAAGTTGTATACTTTATCCACCTAACAAAACGATATGTATAATGCGTGCGCGCGCGAAAGCCTTGAGCGGCATATAATACGCGCGCATGCATGCCAAAAGCCTTGAGCGGCATATCGCAGGAGTTTTTATGAAGAAAAAGATTATTGCGCTTCTTTGCCTTGTCGTTGTGATCGTCACGTCGCTCACGTTTGTCGCGTGCGATTTCGATTTCAGCGTTTTCGGCAAGCAGCTTGCAACGCCGCAAGTGACAATCAACGGCGACGGTGTGGCAAGATGGAGCGCCGTCCCCAACGCTACAAGATACAAATGCAACGTCAACGGAACGATCAACGAAACTATGTACACCGTCTGGCGCGTAAAAGACGGCGAAAGCATATCCGTGCAAGCGGTGGGCAACGGCTCGACATACAAGGACAGCAAGTGGTCGGAAACAAAAGTGTTTGTGGCAACCGTCACACCCACTCCCGACGACAACGGCAAGACAAAACTTGCAACGCCTGTCGTCACCATATCGGAAAGCGGACTTGCAAGTTGGAGCGCAATTGCCAACGCAACGATGTATAAATACATCATCGGCTCAACCACGGGCACGACCACAAAAACGAGCATACAGCTCGAAGTCAATCAGTCCATTGCCGTCATTGCAATCGGCGGCGGAGATTATGCCGATTCCGATCAATCGGTGCTGAAAAGATACGAGAGCAAGCAAGGCGAAACTTGCGATCACTCTGACGCAAACGGTGACGGAGTGTGCGACAAGTGCGGACAAAATATGACGTCCGCTTGCAACCACGCCGACAAAGACAACGATGAAAAATGCGACAATTGCGGCATGAGCGTGATTGTCAACTTCAACCTTTACGGCATCAACGATTTGCACGGCATGTACTGCGACTCGGACACTCAACCCGGCGTTGAC
Organism: uncultured Eubacteriales bacterium; assembly: GCA_900548005.1. Taxonomy (GTDB): domain Bacteria; phylum Bacillota; class Clostridia; order Christensenellales; family CAG-917; genus CAG-475. The sequence goes on from URIZ01000007.1 coordinate 46,497, forward strand.
GAGCTGACAACCTTTTTCAAGGACAAACAAGCGACGTCCAACACCGTTGTTTTGTCGTCCGGCGATATGTGGCAGGGCAGCAGCGAGTCCAACAACACCAAGGGCAAACTTGCAACCGAATGGCTCAACTATATCAATTGCTCGTCCATGACGCTCGGCAACCACGAGTTTGACTGGTCAACCGAAAAAATCAAGACCAACGCGCAACTTGCCAATTTCCCCTTCCTTGCAATCAACGTCTACGACAATGCCACCAACAAGAGAGTGGAGTATTGTCAGCCGTCCACCGTCGTTCAGTTCGGCGACGCAAAAGTGGGCATCATCGGCGCAATCGGCGATTGCTATTCGTCAATTTCGTCAAGCATGTGCAGTGACGTAAACTTCAAGGTCAAGAGCGAGCTTACAACGCTTGTCAAGGAAGAGGCAAACAGACTTCGTGCGCAAGGGGTGGACTACATCGTCTATTCTTTGCATGACGGCGGCCGGGAAGATGAATATATGGGCATGGATTGGTACGATGAGTCGCTTTCCAACGGCTACGTTGACATCGTGTTTGAAGGACACTCTCACTGGGATTACGCATACGCCGACAGCTATGGCGTGTATCACGTCCAAGGCGGCGGATACAACTCGGGCATAAGCGCTGCCGAAGTGCGCCTAAATTTTGCAAATCAACAAAGCAGTACGAGCAATGTGCAAGTTGTTTACAACAACGTGTATTCCAAATACGCAAGCGATTCTATCATCAACGATCTAGTTGAAAAATACAAAGACGAAATCGGCAATCCCAACGAAGTTGTTGCGACTTTGAGTCGCGACGTTTCAAGCACTTCAATCGTCAATAAAGTAGCTGAGCTTTATTGCTCGATAGGCTTGCAAACGTGGGGTAGCAAATATCAAATCATGCTCGGCGGCGGCAAGTTGAATACGAGAGAGCCGTATTCGCTATCAAAGGGCAACGTGACGGTCGGAAAAGTGCAAACGCTCTTGCCGTTTGACAACAAAATCGTGCTTTGCTCGCTCAACGGCACAGAGCTGAAAAATAAGTTTATCTATAATAAAAAATATCACGTCTCATACAGCGCGTACGGCGAGTCGGAGAAAGACAACGTTGCGTACAATCCGAAGAAAACCTACTACATCGTCACGGACACGTACACATCCGACTATCAGCACCTGAAAGTGTTGGCAACGCTTGGCGACAATGTGTTTGCAAGAGATTTGCTTTGCGACTATTTGTGTGGCGGCGGCACTTTTTGACAAGCCGTCAAAGCGAGTAAAAACACAATAAAAACCTAAATGCAAAATGGTATAAAATATCAAAAACGGCGTTTTATACGCCGTTTTTGTTTGTGTAAAGTCATTGTTTTTGAAAAATCGTCACTATTTCAAGATAAATTTTTCGTTGTGCAAACCAACATATATGTGCCTTGATTTGTCTTGCTGCAATCGCTTTAGCCTTGTTGCTTGTAGTTCATAAACAATTTTTCAAAGGCAGGGATCGAGCGGACAATCATATCGTAATCCACGCAATAGGCGATGCGCACGTATCCCGTCACGCCGAAATCATCGCTCGGCACGAGAAGGAGCCCGAAGTTTTTTGCACGCTCCGAGAAAAGATTCGCATCGTCTTCAAGGGCTTTGACCATAAGATAGAACGCGCCGTCTGGGCGCACGCACTCATAGCCGATTGCTTGAAGAGAAGTGAAAAGCAAGTCGCGATTTTTTCTGTACGCGGCGATGTCGGGCAGAGCGTCAACGCATTTTTCCACCACCTTTTGATAGGTGCTGGGCGCGCAAACGTAGCCAAGAGATCTACCCGCGCCGCATATTGCAAAATACAGCTCGTCCGCATGGCTCGCCTTTGGGCTGATGGCGATATATCCTATACGCTCGCCGGGCAAAGACAGGGATTTTGAATAGCTGTAACACACAATCGTGTCGGCGTAAAAATTCATTGCGTACGGCACGTCTTTGTCATAGACGATCTCGCGATACGGCTCGTCCGCAATAAGAAAAATCGGATGCGAAAACTCATCGCTTTTCTTCTTCAAAAGGGCACAAAGCCGCTCCAAATCTTGTTGAGAATACACCCTACCGCTCGGATTGTTGGGGGAGTTGAAAATCACTCCTTTCGTGTGCTTGCCCACAAGGCCTTCAAGCGCGGCGAAGTCGATGGAAAAATCACCTGTCGCAGGGCATACGACGCACTTTGCGCCCATAGAGGCGATGAACACCTTGTATTCGGGAAAGTACGGCGCAAAAACGATAAACTCGTCGTCGGGCTCTGATAGCGCACGAATTGAAATGCAAAGCGAAGCCGCCGCTCCGCACGTCATGTAGATGTGGTTTTCGTCCATATCCGCGCCAAAAGTCTGACGGATGTGTCTTGCAATCGCTCTTCTCACGCTCTGACTGCCTTGCGCGGACGTGTACGCATGCGCGTCCTTATCCTTGGAGCAAGACAAAATCGCCTCGTCCACGCATTTTGGGGACGGGACGTTGGGGTTGCCGAGCGAAAAATCGAACACGCTGTCTTTTCCGTCCTTTTGCGCCTTGGCTTTTCCGAACTCAAACAATTCTCTGATCACGGAACGCTTGCTTCCGAGCAGTATCATATCGTCGTTGAACATAGTTTTTTCTCCTGCAACGATTATATCACTTGTATGTGCGCGGCGCAAGTGATATAATTTGCAGGGGTGAAACTATGCAACAAAACGACTTCGATTTGAAGACAAAAACCGCATTGAACGAGCTGAAAAACGCAATCGAGCAATCATCTCGCATAGCGGTGCTCACGGGTGCGGGAGTGTCTGTGCCAAGCGGCATACCCGATTTTCGCAGCGCAACGGGATTGTATGCCACAAGCGTTGGCAAGTATAGGGCGGAAGATATAATCTCTCACGACTTCTTCATGCTCCGTCCCGATGATTTCTATGCGTTTTACAAGAGCAAGATGTGCTATCCGAACGCCGAGCCGAACGCAATGCATTTTTTGCTTGCAAGGCTTGAAAAGGCGGGCAAAATCAATGCGGTTGTCACGCAAAACATTGACGGACTTCATCAAAAAGCGGGCAGTAAAAGAGTGTGTGAATTGCACGGCTCTATATGGCGCAACTATTGCGAGCGGTGTGGCAAATCTTTCTCGCTCGACTACGTTTTGCAAGCGGACGGCACACCGCATTGCGATTGCGGCGGCATAATAAAGCCCGACGTTGTTTTGTATGGCGAAAACCTTGACGAAAAAGTGCTGAGAAACTCCGTGCGAGCAATCAGCACCGCCGATTTGTTTATCGTGATAGGCACGTCGCTCGTTGTTTATCCGGCGGCAGGGCTTGTCAATTATTTTGGCGGAAACACAATCGCACTTGTCAACAAAAGCGCAACTTACATAGACTCTCGAGCAGACATCGTGATCAATCAAGATTGTGAAAAAGTGGCAAAGTGGCTTGACGAAAATCTTGTTTTGTGACAGAAGAAGAGCAGTTCAAACGGGATTGCATTTGTTTTGCGAATCACACAACATAATGTTTATACAATCAAAAACGGCGAATAAAATGCCGTTTTTGTCATTTCAAGTGAAGTCGAGTTTTTATTTTTCGTCCTATATCACAGTCACGCTTTTTGCGAGATTTCTCGGTTTGTCGGGGTTTAGCCCAAGACACAGAGATGCGGTCAAAGCAAGATTTTGCAAGGGTATGACGGACAAAATCGGATATAGATTTTCATCGTTTACCTTAGGAAGAACATACGTTTTGTCGGCGCATAAGTTGTCCGATACGCCTATGGCATAGACGTATGCTCCGCGTGATTGCAACTCTTTTATCGCCGCATTGACTCTGTCTTGGTCGCGCGTGTTTGTGGCAATCACGTATGCAACGCTCTTGTCGTCAACAAGGGCAATCGAGCCGTGTTTCAGCTCTCCCGCGCCGTATGCGTCGGCAAATTTGCAAGTGATTTCCTTGAATTTCAGCGCGCCTTCTTGCGCCGTGACGTTGTCTATGCCTTTGCCGATAAAGAAGATGTTTTTGTTTTTTACAAACGGCTCATAAAGGTCTTTTGCCGTGCACGTTTCGGCAGCGCGCGACAGCTCGTCTATCACGGCTTTTTGTATGCGTTCGCCCGTCTTTTCTTTTGAGAGCATATACAGTGCAAGCAGTTGGCATACGTAAGATTTTGTTGCGGCAACGGCAACTTCCGCACCTGCGCCGATAAACACGCTTTCGTCCGCCATAAACGTGACGGAGCTTTCTTTCACGTTGGTTATCGCAAGTGTTTTTGCGCCCATAGCTTTGCATTTTGCAAGCGCGAAAAGTGTGTCGGCGGTCTCTCCGCTTTGAGTGGTGAACACGCAAAGGCAGTTTTCGTCCACAAAGCGTTCGTCGTCAATCTCGCTTGCAACGACTGCGCTTGACATAATCCCCGCTTGTTCAAAGACAACTTTTCCGTATCGGCTTGCGTGATACGCTGTGCCGCACCCGAAAAATATCATGCGTTTTGCGTTGCGAATCATATCCGTGACGGACGGGGTTATGGAGTGTGATATTTCAGAGTATGCGTTTTTCAGAGCGGTGGGAATTTCGTCTATTTCCGCGCGCATATAGCAGGAGCAGTATTTCGGCGCGGAGCGGTCGGTTTGTCTGAACGGCTTGTCTATTTGTTTGCCTTGCTTGAAAAATCGCACCCCGTCCTTGCTCATCACGGCGGTTTCGCCGTCGCATAGCACTGCAACGAGGTTTGTGTACGGCGTGATTGCAAGAGCGGCGCTTGCAACGATACATTCTCCCTTGCCTTTGCCCACCGCCAAAGACGCGCCGCGCCTGTGCATATACACGCAATCGTCACCCGTTTTGAGCGCGAGAAAAGTTGCCGCGCCGTTGAGTTTGTCTGCGACTTTTTGTATTGTGGACACCATATCGCCGTCATAGGTGACGGACAAAAGATGCGCTATAATCTCGCTGTCCGTGTCCGAAACGAAGGGAATACCCATGCTTGTCAGGCTGTCTTTGAGCTCGGCGAAATTGGTGATCACTCCGTTGTGTGCCACGGCAAATCGCTTGTCAAAGGACAAGTGCGGATGCGCGTTGGCTTGGCTGGGTTTGCCGTGAGTTGCCCACCGCGTATGCCCGATGCCCGTGTGAGAGTGGACATCGGGTGTGATTTTGGCAAGGTCGCTCACTCTGCCGCTTGTCTTGAAAAGGCATATTTTGTCCGTCAAAAAAGCCGCGCCCGCGCTGTCGTAGCCGCGATATTCCAATGTTGCAAGCCCGTCAAGCACCACTTGCCGCGCGCTCCTAAAGCCCGTGTATCCGATGATTCCGCACATTATAATTTAGTGTATGACGCCCGTTTGTAGATTGTGAATCGCAACAAGCCGCAAAAGCCGCTCGCAACGCAAAATATCGCAAAAAACGCCCCGAAAATGAGCGAAACAAGCGGAAAAATCAAAAAATATCCGCATTGCGCTATTGTATTCGCGCGCGAAATATGTTATCATCTACTATATTAAATCCTTTGGGAGAGTATTATGCAAAACGAAATCACACAACCCATCGACCTTTTGAACGCGGATGGCAACATCGCTCAACCCGGTTTTGCCAAAAAAATGCTTTACAACTACAATCGCGAGAACGTAAAAGCCAAAAAAACACGCCTTAAAGAGTGGGATTACTACTATATCGCCAACAACGAGTTTGCGCTTTGTCTGACAATCAGCGACATGGGCTACATCGGCGCATTGTCTCTCACCGTCATGGACTTTGTCACTCCCGCGCAATTCACCAATTCTGCGGTGTGCCTGTTCCCCATGGGCAAGTTCAATATGCCCACGACAAGCGAAAAGGGCGACTGCTCCTGGAAAATCGGCAAAGTGGAGATGTCTTTCACCAACGACGGCACAACTCGTCATCTCACCGGCAAATATCCCAACGCCGACAAGCTCGGCACGGACGTAACATGGGACGTCACTCTCGACAGAGTCCCCGAAGAGAGCATGGTCATCGCCACGCCATTTGACAAGCCCAAACACTTCTATTTCAACCAAAAAATCAACTGCATGCGCGCCCAAGGCAGCTTCACGCTCGGCGACAAAGTCTGCACCTTCGATGCAAAAGACTCTCTTGCCACGCTCGACTGGGGCCGCGGCGTTTGGACTTATGACAACACGTGGTATTGGGGCAGTTTGCAAACCTATCTCAAAGACGGCTCGACTTTCGGCTGGAACTTGGGCTACGGTTTTGGCAATACGTCCGCCGCAAGCGAAGATATGCTCTTCTACAACGGCAAATCCCACAAGATCGGCAGGGTGGAATTTATCATCCCCGGCGACAAAGAAGGCGAGCCGCGCTATATGGAAGACTGGAAATTCGTCTCCGATGACGGCAGACTCGATTGCACCTTCCATCCGCTCATCGATCGCTGCGAGCCCGTCGATCTCAAGTTCCTTTGCATGATTCCCCACCAAGTTTTTGGTTATGTTTCGGGCACCGCAACTCTTGATGACGGCACTGTGATTGAGTTGGATAATGTATTGTGTTTTGCCGAGAAAGTCCACAACAAATGGTGATTTGAGTGTGCTATTGAGCGACTAGCATCGTCAGATGCCCCACCCGTCAACTCATTTACGCTCAGTAAATTAGGGTTGCCGTGCGGGAGACATCTTCCTTGCTATTCATCTCAATATCCCACTCAAATGAGCGTGCTATTTGACGAACAACTGCGTCAGAAGCATCTTGCAGCCAAGTCACGTACGTCTTGTACGTTGGGCTTGTCTGCCAGACACTTCTTCCTTGTTCTTCATCTCAATATCTCACTCAAATTGAGCGTGCTATTTGGCGTGATACTGCGTCAAATCGTTGCGCCCGAAACGAAAACTTGTTCGGAGCATACTTATAAACGGAATGTGTAACTTCAAAGACGGAATTGGAGCCGCAACGACGAGATTGTTGAGCGGTCTTATGCCGAGCACTTATTCAAGGTGTACTTATTCACGGTATGTGCATATTCGGAGTGAGCGTTCGCAAGGCGAACGCCAAGATAAGCGCCGAGCTTGATGGTTGTACGAGCGACTGCGCCGTGTTGTTGCGGAGCTGGCGCACAAAGCGTGGTGGCATAACAAGGGGACGATACTTTTCTATGCGAGTGCCGACTTCCCCTCTTCGAGCGATGTGTGGCTAAAAAGAGAAAGCACTATGTTCGAGAAGTAGGGGAAAGCCCGAAGGGAAGGGGTAATGTTGCATTAAAAGTACACGACGAAAACTTAAAGACACAAATATATATCGGAGACCACTATGGAATACAATGGTGAAGGTGTGCATGCGCTTGTGTGCGCGGTGGAAGACCTTGAAAGTTCCAACCTGATTTTTATTGACAGAAAGCTCAAGCCGCTGCTCAAATGCTTGGCGTATTATCCCGAGTTTCGCTCGGTGTTTGCGTATTGCGCGCAAGGTTTTGACTATGAAACCGAAAAGCGCAAAGCCATGGCAAAACTTGGTGACAGCGACATTTTCCGCTTGCCAAAAAATCCGAAAACGCTTGTGCAACTTGTCAGCAACATGCTTGTGGAGTTTGACGCAGGCAGCATGGATTTGGTGACGTTTTCGTCCACATACTATCCGCAAGAGACAAAGCAAGCAAGTTTCGAGCAGTTCTGCACGAAGGTGATCGAGCCTTTCAAACTTGCCCTTGTCAGTCTTGTGGTGGAAGGCATTGACGAAGAGCCAAAGAGTGTGGAACGCACGGTGGAATTTGCATCAAGCGGACTGCATCAACAGACCGAATATCTTCTTGTCAACATCTACAACACGGTGCAAGATGCGGAGATCACGCTTGACGAAAGAGCGGATTATATGGTGATGCTCGAAGGCTTTGCGGCGGCTCTCGATGCAAGAGATTCGCTGATGATCAAGGCGATTTGGCTTGGTCTTAGAAAGGCTTTGACGGCTCAACGTCTTTGCAAAAAAGAAGTGGAAAAGATAGGTGAAGTGCTGAGAATGTATCTCGTCACCAAATAAGCAAAAATCACTCAAAAACAATCAAACACGAGCTTTATCTCATCAAAACAAGCGGATAAAGCTCTTTTTATATCCATAACACACACAAAAAAGCAAAAACCAAGCAACAAAAAAATCACACTCAAACGAGCGTGATTTTTTGTTTTGGAGTTGTGATTGCGCAAGCACCCTAATAGAGCAAGCAAGCCGAGTTTATAGCACTGCGATTGTGCAAACTCGCTGGTTTTGCAATCACTGCGGTTGTACATGTGCAACCACTGCTTTTATGCAGGCATGCGGTTATGCAAGCACGATGCCTTTTTTCTTGCGGATCGCTCTTGCGATTGCTTTGACAATCTCAACAAGCGGAATGACGGACACTGCAAGAGCCATTGCAACGCCGTATTCGATGGCGTCGAGTTTTGCAAGTTCAAAAGCGTTGGCAAGGAAGGGGACTTCCACAACGACCGTGGTGAGTACAAGCGACAATGCCGCCGCGCCCCAAAGCCACACGTTTTGCTTTTTGATCGTAAACACCGAGCCGTGCAACGAGCGCATGTTGAAGGAGTGGAATATTTCCGCCATCGACAGCGTCAGAAAAGCCATGGACGAGCCGAGCATATTGGCGTATTCGTGGGGATTGATCGCCATTGCGTCGGCGTGGTGATCCATCCCTGCAAGCACGTAGTAGCCGATGAAATAGGATGCAAGCGTGATGAGTGTCAAGAACACTCCCTGATAGCAGATTGCCGCGCCCATACCGCCTGCAAAGATGCCGTCTTTGGAGTTTCTGGGCGGACGGGACATGATATCCTTTTCGGGAGCTTCCATGCCCAGCGAGAGCGCGGGGAAACAGTCGGTGATAAGGTTGATCCAAAGAAGGTGCGCCGGCTTGAAGATCGTAAATCCCGCAGGCGTTGCCACAAATATAGACAGAACTTCGGACAGGTTGGACGCAAGCAAGAATTGGATTGCCTTGCGGATGTTGTCGTATATACGTCTGCCTTCGCCCGCCGCCGAAACGATTGTTGCAAAGTTGTCGTCTGCAAGGATCATATCCGCAACGTTTTTGGTGACGTCAGTGCCTGTGATGCCCATGCCAACGCCTATGTCCGCGTTCTTGATTGACGGAGCGTCGTTGACGCCGTCGCCGGTCATTGCGGTGATATAGCCCTTGTTGCGCCACGCATTGACGATACGCGTTTTATGTTCGGGTTGCACGCGCGCGTAGACGGAGAAGTTTTCCACTTCCTTTTCAAAGTCTTCGTCGCTGATTTTGTCAAGTTCCGCACCCGTGATCGCTTGCGATGCGTCGGTGATGATGCCAAGCTCCATTGCGATTGCCACGGCGGTGTCCTTGTGGTCGCCCGTGATCATGATGGGACGTATGCCTGCCTTTTTGCATTCCACGATTGCGTCTTTCACTTCGGGGCGGACGGGGTCTATCATGCCGACAAGCCCCACAAAGCACAAGTCGGTTTCGACAAGATCGCTCTCGTATTTTTCGGGAAGCGCGGCAAGGTCTTTCTTTGCAAGGGCAAGGACTCTGAGAGCCTTGTCTGCCATCTCCTTGTTTTTGGCAAGGATTTCGGCACGCTTGTTGTCCGTCATAGGCGCGATTTTGCCGTCTTCGACAAGCGACGTGCAACGCTTGATTATCTCATCGGGCGCGCCTTTTGTGAATTGAATATATTTGCCGCCCGCATCGTGCACGGTGGTCATCATCTTGCGCATGGAATCGAAGGGAATCTCTCCGACACGCGGCAATTCGAGCTTTCTGTCGTTCTTGTCAAGACCGAGCGAGTGAGCATAGTTGACAAGCGCGTTTTCGGTGGGTTCGCCCACGGCTTCGCCTTTGTCGGTGTCAAACTCCGCGTCGGAGCAAAGCGACATACCGTCTGCAAGCAAGTTTTCGTCATCCGAGAAATGCTCCACAACGGTCATCTTGTTTTGGGTGAGAGTGCCCGTCTTGTCCGAGCAAATGATTTGCGTGCAACCCAGCGTTTCCACGGCGGTGAGCTTGCGGATGATTGCGTTGCGCTTTGACATGTTGGTCACGCCGATTGACAGCACGATTGTCACGACGGTTGCAAGCCCTTCGGGGATAGCGGCGACTGCAAGCGATACTGCAATCATAAACGTGTTGAGAATGGTGCTTGCGGTGTCCGATTTCAACGTGCCGTCAACGCCTGCGCGGATGAGCGATACTGCAAATATCACAACGCAAATGCCAAGCACGAGATAGGTCAGCACTTTGCTAAGCTGCGACAGCTTTTGTTGCAAGGGGGTTTTGCCTTCCTTTGCGGTGGTGAGAGCGGTGGCGATTTTGCCCATTTCGGTGTCCATACCCGTTGCGGTGACAACGGCTTTGCCGCGCCCGTACACGACGGTGCTGCCCATAAACACCATATTTTTGCGATCGCCGAGCGGCACGTCCGAGCCGTCTTCACGCACGATTTCGCCGTCCTGTTTCAGCACGGGCACGGATTCGCCCGTGAGCGCGGCTTCTTCGGCTTTCATGCTTGCGCACTCGATGATACGCGCGTCGGCAGGCACGGAGTCGCCCGCTTCGAGCACGATGACGTCGCCCACAACCAAGTCTTCGCTCTTGACGGTGATTTGCTTGCCGTCACGCAACACTTTGCTTGTGGCGGCGGCTATCTCTTGCAGCGCGTCGATTGCCTTTTCCGCCTTGCTCTCTTGCACAACGCCGAGAATTGCGTTGATAAGCACCACAGCCATGATGATGATCACGTCCGAGGGGAACTCGCCGTTGATGCCCGACATAATGCCCGAGATGACGGCGGCGACAATGAGAATGATTGTCATCGGCTCTGCAAACTGTTTTAGAAAGCGCAGGAACATATTTTCCTTTTTGCCTTCGGCAAGTTTGTTTTTGCCGTTCTTTTCCAGCCTGTAAGACGCTTCGGCGGTGGACAGACCGTTTTTTGCGGACTGCACTTCGTCAAGCACTTGGCTCGCGTTTTTCTGATACTCTTTCATAAATACTCCTTTTGGGTATTCCAATTTGTATATCCATATTATATTGTATACTTTGTATAGATTGCAATACTGTATGCATTTTGACGGATAGAAGGTCGGCCTTTTGTAAAAAAATAAAGACCTATCCGTGCGGATAAGTCTCATCGTTTCAAATAAAACCGGAGCTGTATGCTCGTGCTAGCGGTGTTTATTACACTTGGGAAGTGCCGATTACTCCCTTATTTGCCAAGATTGTATCATAGATTCTTTTTGCCGTCAACAATAGTGATATATTTTTGCTTTTCATCGTTGGCTTTTGTTGCGTTTTTGCGCGATTGTGCTATGATAGACGCATGGAAAACGCATATCCGAACATAGTCGTCAAGACGGACGAAAGGCTGAAAAACATCGTATACACAGTTGTGCGCGAGATTGAAAGCGTGGGCATAACTTGCCCGTCGCGCGTGCTTGTCAAGCCGTCAAGCGCGTATTCTCGCTACGGCTGGTGCAAGAGTAATCGTTTCAAAAGCGGAGAAACGGTCAACCCCAAATTGCCCTTTGATTTTGTCATCGGCATATCCACGCACATCGTCAACGACAAAGACGTCAAGGACGTTGTGGCGCACGAGCTGTTGCACGCCGTGGCAATGAGCGGCGGACAATGGCAAAAACCACACCAACTTCAATGGAAACAAATGGCAAAATACGTCAATTCCGTCTTGGGATACAACGTGCAGACCACGGGCAAGAACATTCAAGTGGACGGCGCGCCCAAACGCAGACGGCAAAGGCGCGTCTTTTTCAGATGAGCAAAAGGGCAGGTTAGATGTCGCAAAAAGGCGAGTTTTGCCGCAATATATCTTCGGTTTTCGGCTTGTTGTTCTTAGTGGCGGGCGTTGGCGGCGCAAACGGCAATCCGATGTGTTAGATGCTCAAAAACGATACGATTTGACAAAATAAAAGCACTCTTTGCGAGTGCTTTTTTTTTCAATGTGATTTTGGAGCGTAATAGTCGATTCGGCAGTTTTGCTTCGCTCATTTTGCTTGAGAGTCTTCGTATATCCAATCAAGCAGTTCGGTTACGCTCAGGTGCGGATCGGTCACGGCGCGCACATAGTAGTTGTAGGTGTCGTCTTCAAATTCCACATACGCTTTTATGCAGGCATATTCTTCGTCAAATTGTTCATGATAGGAGAGCGAAAATTCTCTCCAAGTCGCAGAGCCATCGAGCGTGGAATAGTATTTGAAACGGTTGTGCACGTCGGGCTCGATTTTTTTGGGAATAATCATCAATCTGATTTCATACAGAGTTTCTTCTTCGCAAATTTCGTACTCGATTTGTGCAAAACCTTTGTCCGAGCCGTCGGCTGCATAGTAGTAGGTGAGAGTATAGTAAAAATCTCCTTCACAGCCCCTTTCCGTGCGAGTGGGGATAAGTGCGGTCATCCCGTATTGAGCGGAAAACCGGTCGAGACTGTCAAGTCGCGTTGTGTTGTAGCTCAATTCTCCCATGCCGTTATATCTTGTGTCGTCACCGTCGCTTTGCAACCCTTTGTCCGTAAAAGCAATGGGAAAAGCGATGCAAAACACAATCACCAAAGCGCACAGCGCACTTGCAAAAGCAACCAACGTCGCACGCGGAGATTTGCGTGTTCTAACGGGCTTTTCAAGGCGAACGCCGCTCAAAATTTTCTCTTTTGAGTTGTGCGTTGACAAAGCGTATTCTTGCAAAGTTTCGTTGAGTTGTTTGTCGTCCATATTCATCCTATATGCACCGCGGTTGCGGCGTTTATCGTTCCGTTGTAGTTGAACAAGTAATATCCGGCAATACTTTGTTCACCCGATGCGGTTTTGAAATATACATACTCTCTCACGACGTTGCCGCCGGCGTCGTAATAGGTCACTTTTTGATAGCCGAAAGCAACAAAAATATGACTGTCGTTTGACATAGTGATTTGCAATTCCACAGAATTGTTGCTGTCCGTGCAGGTTGTAAACGCCACGCCGTTTGTGAAAAACACGATCGGATTGCCGTTTTCAAGCTGAGCAATCGCATTGTCAACGGACAATGACGTTGAATTGGTCACAGAAGTGTACGTCACGCTGAGATTTTTGCTTGTGACGTATGCGGACAAGCCGATTTCAAAATTGCTTTGAGATGTTCCGCTTGCGGTTGTTCCCATTCTTGCAGCCAAGTCGTTTATGAGTGCTTGAATTTGAGTTTGCACCCTTGACATAGAATGATAGAAATACTTTGTTCCCCTTGCATAGCCCGTTGCAATGTCGGGCACGAGAGCGGGAAAATATCTATCGTAATAGCCGATAAGGTTTGCCGCGGCAACGGGAGCGCATGTGTAGTTTCGGTTTTGAGTGTCGAAGTAGGCGGGTACTTTGTCCGTGAACATGTGCGACTGCGTTGTTTTGGTTGCGTACGAAAAGTTTTCCGTTGCAGAATATGTGTAGGATATGCCGAAATAACTTTCTTCGTCAACGCTGTCTGCAAAGGCAACGTTGCTCGGAGCAACAAAAAAGGTCAAAAAGAGTGTTGCAATCGCAACGATTATTGCCGAAGTTGTGATTTTGAAAATTGTCTTCATAGTCGAATCTCCTATACATATTAGACAATTTCGACGGGGTTGTTTTCCCGTGCTTCGTCGCTTTTTGCCAAAATATCCCAATTTTCGACAAACATCACTTCTTTTTCGAGCATTTTCTTCAGCTTGTCTTGCGCGGAGAGTTTCAGTCTGCCCACGGCGGACTTTGACATATTCAGCTCTTTTGCGAGTTGATGTATGGTTTTGTCTTCAAAGACGCCGAGTTGCACCACGATTTGCTCGTCTTTGTCAAGGCTGTTGATTGCGTTTTGCACCGTCATGCGCATATCGGCACAATCCGAGTCGTCATAGGAGCAGACTTTGAGATAGTCCACGCTGTCTATGCACACGTCCTTTGTGCCGCTAAGCTTTTTGTAGCGATTGAATGCCATGTTGGTCATCACTTTGCAAAGGTAGGAATATGCGCCTTGCAGGCAGGAAGATTTGCTTGCGATCGTGCTTATGTGCGCCCAAAAATCTTGTTCCAAATCTTCGGCGTCCTGCTCGTTTTTGAGATATTTGAGCGCGATAAATCGCAAGGTGGGCGAGATAAGGTCATACAACGAAACAAGAGCGTCGCGCTCGCCGCGCTTTACGCCCTTCAAACAGTCGTTGATCTGATCCCTTTTCTTCTTATCCATGGAAAATCCCGCCGAATCCTTTTGCAAAATAGTCCACGAAATATTATATCATACAAATCGTCGCCATACAATTCATTTGACAATTATTGTGATTTTTGATATGGTTTTATGGCTAAATTATATCTATATAAGAAGGCATGATTATGGATTATTTGTTTTTTGATATAGAATGTGCAAATTGCAACGAAGGCGCAAAAATCTGCGAGTTTGGCTACGTCATAGCCAATCACAATTTTGAAAAAATCGAGCAGAAAAACATCCTGATCAATCCCAATGCGCCGTTTGACGAATTTGTCATCAATTCGCTTCTCAACTACAAAAAGGAAGAATACGACAAAAGCCCCCTTTTGCCAAGCGTGTACGACGAAATTTTTTCGCTGCTCAACGGCGATAGATACATCGTTGTGGGACACACCACCCAAGGCGATGCCGAGCACGTTGCGGAAGATTGCATAAGATACGGATTGAAGTCTCCCGATTTTCATTTCATCGACATTGTGGAGCTGTACAAGCACTTTTCAAAGAAGGACAACGCCACCGGGCTCACCAAGATGTGCGAAGAGTTGGGCATAGTGGTGGACGGACACGCACACTCCGCCGACGTTGACGCCGATTTGACCATGCGCGTTGCATTTGCCTTGACAAAGAAATTCAAAAAGAGCTTTGACGAACTTGTCGCTCAAACGCCGCACGCAAAGGGCGAAGTGAAAGACTACGAAGAAACGTGGCGAAGAAAGACGACGTATAGAAACTACCTTGCAGAAGTGGAAGAAGCAGGGCTTGCCATGCAAAAGGACGGCAAAACAAAACTGCATCTTTTCATAGAAAACGTTGCGCCTATCAACAAGAAAAGAATTGACGGCGTGGCAGGCAAAAGAATCTTCATCAGCCCGTTGTATGCGCTTGCGCACTACAATGAGAATATGTGGCTTGTGCAGACAATCAGCAATGCGGGCGGATACGTCATCACCTATCCCAAGCGCGCCGACATGTTTGTGAGATACGACGCAAGGACAAAGGCGGGCGAAGAAGTGTTTTGCAAGCAGTTTGAGGCGGTCAAGAAGTTGAACGAGAAGGGCGCGGGCAAGCAAATCGTGGATTTTTATGACTTTCTCGATATGCTGGGCGTCAAAGAGAGCGATCTCAAAAAGCCGTTCGACATCGACGTGGACGCGCTCGTCGCCGCAAAGTCTCGCAGCGTGTATTCGGACGCAAGCCCCACCACAATCGGAGATTTGCTCAAACTCGGATCGAGCAAAAACGGCAAAAATCGACAAAATTTCAACAAAAACAAGGCGGATGCAAAACGCAAATGACAAATCGGGCAAGTTTGGGTTGACAAATCGGACAACCTAATGTATATTTGCCTTATAAAAAAGGAGCGGACAATGAACAACGCAAGCGTACACAACACCGATAAAAACGTTTTCTCGTCCGTTTCGCGCGCTCAATTTTCCTTTGCAAACGCAGCACGATTTAGTTCGTATTGCGTTTATTATTATTATCGCAACTTCGTTGCCCACCGCAAAGGACGCTGACACGGCGCGCACATTTTCGCGCAATCAAAAACAAGGCGGTTTCCTTTGCGGAGATCGCTTTTTTGTTTGCCGAAAGGAAAGATAAAAAGCCGAGAGCCGATACGCTTTTGGTGCAAGACAATGAGATATTTGCCGTGAGAAATCTCGCTTTCGCCGCAAAAAATACGCAAAAGTGCGACTATCAATGCGAAATTTGCCGATTTCGGACACATTTTGCAAGAAAAATGAGAAAAAACTATGGCATAATATCTATAATTGTTTATAATAAATTATTAAGGAACAAAATATGCAGGACACACCCGATATGCAAGACATCAAAGAATCCAGAAAGAAAATCAATCAAATCGACGAGCAAATGGCTGCGCTTTTCAAAAAGCGTATGGACGTTTGCAAAGACATTGCGCTCTACAAAAAAGAGAGCGGTCTTTCCGTCCGCGACGAAGTCAGAGAAGCGGAAGTGGTCAAGCGCAATTCCGAAAAAATCGAAAATCTCGAATTGCAACCCTATTACGCCGACTTCATCAAGGGAGTCATTGACGTGTCGTGCAAATATCAGTCTGCGCTCATGCGCAAGATGAGAGTGGCGTACAGCGGCACGACGGGCGCGTTTGCGCACATCGCGGCAAAAAGAATGTTTCCCGAGGCGGAATACGTTGCGTTTTCAAGTTTCAAGGAAGCCTATGACGCAGTGCAAAGCGGCGAGTATGATTGCGCCGTTCTCCCCATAGAAAACAGCTATGCCGGGGAAGTGGGCGAAGTGATGGATTTGATTTTTTCGGGCGATCTTTGCATAAATCAGGTGCTTGACGTGCCTATAGAGCACGATTTGCTTGCGGTGGACGGAGCAAGCATAGACGACATAAAGACGGTGGTCAGCCATCCCCAAGCCCTTGCGCAATGCGGCGAGTATATCCTAGGGCACGGCTTTGAAACAAAGACCTATTCAAACACCGCTCTTGCGGCAGAGTTTGTCAAAGAGCAAAACGATCCTTCGATTGCGGCGATCGCATCGGCGGATTCGGCAGAGATATTCGGCTTGACCGCGCTTGACAGACGCATCAACGACAATCGAAACAACACAACGAGATTTGCTTCCTTCTCAAGAGTGAAAAACAAGCCCCAATCCGTTGCCAAGAGAGAGAACGAAAACTTCATTCTCGTCTTCACGGTGCAAAATGAGTCGGGTGCGCTTGCAAGTGCGCTCAACATCATAGGCGCACACAACTTCAATATGCGCTCCCTTCGCTCTCGTCCGATGAAGAATTTGCAATGGAACTACTATTTCTACATCGAGGCGGAAGGCAACGTCAACACCGAAAACGGCAAGGAAATGTTGCAAGAGTTGTCCGCGCTTTGCGCAAAGCTGAAACTTGCGGGAAGTTATTTTGCAGACAACGCTTGACGGAGTGGATATGGATATAAACGTTGATTTGAAAGAGAAAAGCTACACCGTCACGGTGGAGCGCGGCGCGTTGAAAAGGGCGGGCGAGATCTTTGACTTGAATCGCAAAGTGCTTGTTGTCAGCGACGACGGAGTGCCGAGCGAGTACGCCTACGAGATTTGCTCGCAAGCAAAGGAAGCGTGCGTTGCGGTTTTGCAGCAAGGCGAGAAAAGCAAGAACATCGACAATTTCCAAAAACTGCTGTCGCTCATGCTTGAAAACGGTTTTTCAAGAAAGGACTGCGTTGTCGCTGTGGGCGGCGGAGTCGTGGGAGATCTTGCGGGATTTGCCGCGGCGTGCTATATGCGAGGCGTCGATTTCTACAACGTGCCCACA
Source organism: uncultured Eubacteriales bacterium (assembly GCA_900548005.1). Taxonomy (GTDB): domain Bacteria; phylum Bacillota; class Clostridia; order Christensenellales; family CAG-917; genus CAG-475. The sequence continues at coordinate 64,021 of URIZ01000007.1, forward strand.
ACGCTTTTGTCGCAAGTGGACTCGTCAATCGGCGGAAAGACGGCAATCGATTTTTGCGGAGTGAAGAACGTCGTGGGCGCATTTTATCAGCCAAAGGCGGTGATTTGCGATGCAGACGTGCTTTGCACTCTGGATGACAGACAGTTTGCCGCAGGACTTGCAGAGATAATCAAAATGGCTCTCACAAGCGATGAGTCACTTTTTGAAGAGATTGAAAACTGCGACGATATAAAGGCGAATATCGACGTGATAGAGCAAAAGGCAATCGCCATAAAACGCGACGTTGTGGAGCAAGATCCCATCGAGAGCGGACTAAGAAAAGTGCTCAACTTCGGTCACACCGTGGGGCATGCCATAGAGAGCGTGGAGCAAGGAAAGCTCTTGCACGGAGAGTGCGTTGCGCTCGGTATGTTGCCTATGTGCGACCAAAAAGTGCGAGCAAGGCTTGAGGCGGTGCTTGCCAAGTTCGGCTTGCCAACCGAGTTCAAGTGGAGCGCGGGCGAGCTGTTGCCGTACATCAAGCATGACAAGAAGGCGGAAAGCGATTGCGTGTCCGTGGTGCTTGTCAACAAAATCGGCTCGTTCGAGTTTGCAAAAGAAACGGCGGACGAGATATCCGAAAGGGTGGAGAAAACAAGATGAAAAACACATTCGGACAAAGCGTGAGTATGACCGTGTTTGGCGAAAGCCACGGCGAAGCGGTGGGAGTGGTGATTGACGGCATAGCCCCCGGCATTGATGTTGACGAGAATTATATCAAGGCGTGCCTTGCAAAAAGAGCTCCGTCCAAGACAACGGACACCGCAAGGCGAGAAAAGGACGAGTTTAAGATTGTCAGCGGCGTGTTTTCGGGCAAGAGCACGGGCACTCCGATTTGCATAATCGTGCCCAACGAAAACCAAAGAAGCAAGGATTACGAATATGGAATCGCACGCCCTGCGCACGCCGATTTTTCGGCAAATCAAAAGTATCACGGATATGAAGATTATCGTGGCGGCGGTCATTTTTCGGGCAGAGTTACGGCAGGCATAGTGGCAGGCGGAGCAATCTTGCAAAAGGCTTTGCAAGACATCGGCGTGACTGTCGCAACGCATATCCTTGAATGTGCTGATTTGCGCGATAAAGGGTTTGAAGATGTCAAAACGGATAGATCAACCCTTGATTGCGCGGATTTCCCCGTTCTTGACAAGCAAATCGCAAGCGGTATGATACAAGCAATCGAGCAAGCAAAAGCGGACGGCGATAGCCTTGGCGGAATCGTGGAAACGGCAATCTCGGGCATACCCTCGGGAGTGGGCGAGCCGTGGTTTGACAGCGTTGAGAGCGTGCTTTCTCACGCACTGTTTTCAATCGGCGGAATAAAGGGCGTTGAGTTTGGGGACGGATTTGCAATCGCAAAAAAACGCGGAAGCGAAGCAAACGATTTGATTGAATATAAGGACGGCAAAGTGGTTGTCACACGCAATGCGAACGGTGGCATCAACGGCGGCATAACCAACGGTGCGGACGTGATTTTCAGATGCGCCGTCAAGCCCACACCGTCCATTGCAAAGGAGCAAAACACCATTGATTTCGTCAAGTGCGAAAACACCGTCTTGTCCGTCAAGGGCAGACACGATCCCGCAATTGTCAGGCGCATTTGCCCCGTCATCGATGCGGTGAGCGCGCTTTGCGTGTGTGATATGCTTGCGCAAAGATATGGAACGGACGTTCTCAAAAACGGAGTGGAGAGATGAAGTACGGACTTATCGGCAAACCGCTCGGACACAGCTATTCAAGAGAGATACATCGCTTGATTGCGGACTATGACTACGAACTTAAAGAGCTTGACGAAAGCGAAGTGGGCAAGTTTTTGCAAGACAGGCAGTTTGCGGCAATCAACGTCACAATACCCTACAAGCAGACGGTGATGCAATATCTCGATTTTATCTCGGACGATGCAAAAAACATCGGCGCGGTGAACACGATCGTCAACGACGGCGGAAAACTTTGCGGATACAACACCGATTTTCTCGGCATGCGCGCGCTTATCGAGAAAAGCGGAATATCCGTTAAAGGTAAAAAGGTGCTTATATTCGGCACAGGCGGCACGAGCAATACGGCTTTTGCGGTGTGCAAAGACTTGGGCGCAAGCGAGATATACAAGGTTTCAAGAAAGGAAAAGGACGGCGCGATAACCTACGATAGAGCAAGGGAGCAACATTCCGATGCAGAGATCATCGTCAACGCAACGCCGTCGGGTATGTATCCGTCCGTTGACGGCGAGCCTATGGACATATCTTGTTTTCATAATCTCGAAGGCGTTGCGGACGCGATATACAATCCGCTTTGCACCAATCTTGTGCTCGATGCAAGGGATATGGGTGCAATCGGTGTGGGCGGACTTTATATGCTCGTGGCGCAGGCTGTGTATGCAAGCGCATTGTTTTTGGGTAGAGAAGCGGACGAAAGCGTCATAGATTCGGTCTATGAAAGAATCGCGCGCGAAAAACGTAACGTTGTGCTTGTAGGTATGCCGTCTTGCGGAAAAACCACCGTGGGCAAACGGCTTGCCGAGCTTACGGGCAGAGAATTTGCGGACACGGACGAAGAAATCGTAAAACGCATAGGCATGAGCATTGCCGACTTTTTTGCCAAGCACGGAGAAGACGCTTTCCGCAAGATAGAGAGCGAAGTGATTGCCGATCTTGTCAAGGACGCGGGGCTTGTGGTTGCCACGGGCGGCGGCGCGGTGCTAAAAAAAGAGAACGTGCGCGCGATAAAGCGCAACTCGATTGTCGTGTTTGTTGACAGACCTCTCGATATGCTTGTCGCAACCAACGACAGACCGCTTTCGTCAAGCGTAGATAAAGTGAAAAAACTCTATGAGCAAAGATACGATATATACAAATCCGTTGCGGACGAAATCGCGGACGGCAGCGGAGATATAGACGAAGTCGCAAACCGAATAAGGAGAAAACTCGGGATATGAAATTTGTTGTCATCAACGGCCCAAACATCAACTTTTTGGGGATAAGAGAGCCTGAAATTTACGGCTCGGATACTTATGCGTCCTTGCTTGAACTCGTTGCAAAGCACGCAAGAGAAAGGGGCGTGAAAGTGGACTTTTTCCAATCCAATCACGAAGGCGCGATTGTGGACAGAGTGCAACAAGCCTACTTTGAAAAGGCGGACGGAATCATCATCAACCCGGCGGCGTACACGCACACGAGCGTTGCCATTCTCGACGCGCTCAAAGCCGTGTCCATTCCCACCGTCGAAGTGCATATCTCAAAAGTTTCGGACAGAGAAAAGTTCAGACAAATCAGCTATGTTTCAAAGGTTGCGATCAAGACCATAGAAGGTCGCGGCTTTTGCGGATACGTTGACGCGATAGATTATCTTTTGGAATACGCAAAGCAAAAAGACGAAAAACAAAATTGAAGATTGTCACACAATCGGCACTTTATCGTGTGAAAAACGCAGAATAAACGCTTGATTGTGCAAAAAATATACATCGACAAAAGACGATAGAACAAACAGATTATGAAAATCGAGATAAAACCGTCAATCGCAAAAGGAGTGATTGCCGCTCCGCCGTCAAAGAGTTTTGCGCACCGCTTTCTTATATGCGGCGCACTCTCGCACGCACAAAGCAAGGTGCACGGCATAAGCGAGAGCGACGATATGAAAGCAACGATAGGGTGCTTGTCTTCGCTTGGCGCAAAGGTGCAAAGAGAAGGCGATACGGTGACGATTTTCGGCGGGCTAAATCCAAAAAAAGAAGTCACGCTCGATTGCATAGAAAGTGGCAGCACGCTCAGATTTATGATTCCCGTTGCGCTTGCAAGCGGTGCGGAAAAGATAACCTTCAAGGGCAGCGAAAGGCTTGTTGCGCGCGGCGTAGAAGTATATGAACAGACTTTTGAGAATAGGGGCATAACCTTTGAAAAAGGCAAAGATTTCATCACGGTGAAAGGGCAGCTCGAAAGCGGCAAATACGTTTTGCGCGGCGACGTGAGCAGTCAATACGTTTCGGGACTTATGCTTGCGCTCGCAATGCTAAACAAGGACAGCGAGATAGAGATTTTGCCGCCTGTCGAGAGCAGGCCCTATATCGATTTGACCGTTGCTACGCTTGCCAAATTCGGCGTGAAGATTGAAGAAATCTCGCAAAATACGTTCTTTGTCAAGGGTGGTCAAACTTTCAAGAGCGGAGAGTACAGGGTGGAAGGCGATTGGTCAAACGGCGCGATTTTGCTTGCGCTTGATTCGTTCGGTTCGCAAGTGGAAGTGACGGGGCTTGACGAAAACAGCGTGCAAGGGGACAAGGCTTGCGTGGAGATATTCCGCACGCTCGAAAAGGAAAACGCGGTGATCGATTTGTCAGACTGTCCCGACCTTGCTCCCATAGCGTTTGCGGTTGCGGCAGAGAAAAACGGCGCAACCTTCGTCGGAACGGAGCGGTTGAAGATAAAAGAGAGCGACAGGGCGGCGGTTATGGCGCAAGAGCTTGCAAAATGCGGCGCGCAAGTCGAAGTGAAAGAAAACTGCGTTGTGGTGAAAAAGCGTGATTTGCACTCGCCGACTCAAACGCTTTTGTCGCACAACGACCACAGGATCGCGATGTCGCTTGCCGTGCTTATGACAAAATACGGCGGACAAATAGACGGCGCGGAAGCGGTGAAAAAGAGTTACCCGAACTTTTGGAGCGACATTAAAGGAGTGGGGACGAACGTATATGAAATTTGACGAAAATACAAAGATATTGATCGTGGGCTTGGGGCTTATCGGCGGCTCGTATGCGCGCGCGCTCACCGAAAAAGGTTTTGAAACGGGCGCGATCGACGTCGATCAAAAGGCGATAGACTACGCTTTGGCAAAAGGCTGGATCAAGTCGGGGCAAACGCAAGCGGACAAGGACTACGTGTCGAGATTTGACGTTGTGGTGTTTGCCGTGTATCCAAAGACGCTCATTGCGTGGCTTGAACGGTATCGTTCTTTCATCAAAAGCGGCGCGCTCGTGACGGACGTGAGCGGCGTGAAAGGATGCGTCGTGTACAAGGCGCAAGAGCTGTTGCAAGACCGTGCGGAATTTATCGGCGCGCACCCCATGGCAGGGCGCGAAGTCAGCGGCGTGGAGCATGCAAATCCCGCGATTTTCAAGGGCGCAAACTTCATTGTCGTGCCGACGGATAAGAACACGCAAGAGGGCATAGAAGGGTGCAAAGAGCTTGCTCGATTGCTCGGATTTGGCAAAATATCCGTGCTTTCGCCCGAGCAACACGACGAAATGGCGGGATTTTTGTCCCACCTTACGCACTGCATAGCGGTGTCGCTTATGGTGTGCAAGGACTCGACTCATCTTGCAAGCTACACGGGCGATTCCTTCCGCGATCTCACCCGCATTGCCAAAATCAACGACGATATGTGGAGCGAGCTTTTCTTGCTCAACAAGGACGAACTTCTGGCGCAAATGAATCTTTTTGAAGAGCATTTCAACGCTTTGAAAAAATATATAGAATCAGACGATAGAGATGCCATACGCGAGATGATGCGCATATCCGCTTCTCGCCGCAAGGTCTTTGACAAAGACGCAAAGGAGAAAAAATGAATCTCGAATTCAAACGCAAATTGCCGACGTTGCAAGAGATAAAAGCAATGTACCCCATCGACGACGAACTTGCCGCTCGCAAAAAAGAAACGGACAAGACTCTCGAAAACATTTTCACGGGCAAAGACGACAGGCTCGTTCTCGTGATAGGTCCGTGCTCGGCGGACAGAGAAGACGCGGTGCTTGATTATATATCCCGACTTCGCAGAGTGCAAGAGCAGGTGCAAGACAAGATAGTCATCGTGCCGAGAATCTACACCAACAAGCCGCGCACGACGGGGGACGGATACAAGGGTATGTTGCACCAACCCGATCCGCACGCAAGCGAAAATATGCTCAAAGGGCTTATCGCCATACGCAAACTGCACATAAAAGCGTTGCGTCAGACGGGCTTTTCTTGCGCGGACGAGATGTTGTATCCCGAAAACCACTTATATTTATCGGACGTGTTGTCCTACGTTGCAGTGGGTGCAAGGTCGGTCGAAAATCAGTTTCACAGGCTCACGGCAAGCGGTTTGGACATCCCCGTGGGCATGAAAAACCCAACCAGCGGCGATTTGTCGGTGATGATGAACTCCATTCGCGCGGCGCAACATCCGCACACGTTTGTGTATTCGGGCTGGGAAGTCAACAGCAAGGGCAATCCGCTTGCGCACGCCATTTTGCGCGGCTCGGTGGACAGATACGGACAAACCATACCCAATTATCACTACGAAGATTTGCAAAAAGTGTTCAATATGTTCTCGGAAGGCGGCTTTGAAAACCCCGCCGTCATCGTGGACACCAACCATTCAAACTCTGCAAAACGCTATGATCAACAGCCGCGTATCGCAAAAGAGATCATGCACAGCGCAATGCAATCGAGCGATATTCGCTCGCTCGTGAAGGGGCTTATGATCGAGTCCTATATCGAAGACGGCTCGCAATCGAGCGACGGCGGCGTGTACGGTCAATCCATCACCGATCCCTGTCTTGGGTGGGAAAAAACCGAAAAACTCATTTTTGAACTTGCAGAATTGAGATAATTGTGCTACAATCGTATAGCAAAAAGATAAAAGACGTGAAACGGCGCATTTTTTTTGACTAGTTGGGGACGCCGAATAAATAAGCGCAAAAGCGAAGGGCAGGATTTATGTTAGGTGAGAGCGGTTTTCAGCCTTTGACGGAACAGGCAGAAACTATCAAACCCGAAAGCGATTTGCAACCCGAAAATGTTTCCGCACCCGAAAGGAAGGACACAGAGTGTTGCGACGCAGTGGTTAGACAGTATGGCGACGCGTTTTGGGTGTGCTGTTCAAAATGCACGCACAAATTGGGCAAAATCATCAACGTGGATGAATTTATGTCGCAAAGCGCATTTGAATTTCAGGTCAAATGCACATCTTGCAAGACGATCAACATCGTCAATGCAAAGACTCCGGTGGAAGTGTTGGCATTCAACGCGCCGCAAGAAGATCCGGTGTGAAAGCAAGCAAAATAGACGCTTGCAAGCAAAATCAACAAGAAAAACAAACGTCCCGATCGTTATGATCGGGACGCTTGCTTCAAAAGAAGACATTTATTGGGAGAATCTGAAAACAAGCAATTTTGCCAAAACGCATTTTCGCGCCTTGTGATTGCATTATATATTATGTAGCGCAATACGTCAACAAAATATGAAAAATATTTCACATTTTCACAAAAATTTTTTTCGAACGGCGCGGATTTTGCCGCAAAAACCAATATTTTGTGTATATAAGCGCAAAAACGGCACAATTTTACGCTCAAAAAATTTATTTTTTCAATCTGCTTGACAATTTCTTTGATTTATCATATCATAAGCAAGCATTCAATATCGCGGGGTAGAGCAGTTGGTAGCTCGTCGGGCTCATAACCCGGAGGTCGTTGGTTCAAGTCCTTCCCCCGCAACCATATGCGAGAACGGCTTGCGTGAAGACGCAAATCGATCTTGCAATCAAATTTTGTTGTGCGGGGCGCTAGTCGCTCCACACGGCAAGCACGCAAAAAGCGTTATGGCGGCGTAGCTTAGTTGGTTATAGCGGCCGGTTCATACCCGGCAGGTCATTGGTTCGAATCCGATCGCCGCTACCACTGTGGAGCAATCCACTCGGAAGCTTAGCTCAGTTGGTTAGAGCACCTGCCTTACAAGCAGGGGGTCACAGGTTCGAGTCCTGTAGCTTCCACCAACTGATACAAATAGAATATACGGCCCTATGGTCAAGTGGTCTAAGACATCGCCCTTTCACGGCGGTAACCCGAGTTCGAACCTCGGTAGGGTCACCAAAGAAAAGACATTCGAACGAATGTCTTTTTCTTTTCCCTACAGAGGTAGGATATTTCATATCCGCACGCTGCGCGTGCCGAACTCGGTAACCCGACTGACGTTCCACTAAGCGAGTAAACTCGCACGTTCCACTATTACGGCAGTCGTTAGCCCGCCTGCCTACGAACCTCGGTAGGGTCACCAAAGAAAAGACATTCGAACGAATGTCTTTTTCTTTTCCCTACAGAGGTAGGATATTTCATATCCGCACGCTGCGCGTGCCGAACTCGGTAACCCGACTGACCGCAAGCGAAGAGAGACGCAAGCGCAAAACATTTGCGGACATCGAGCGCAGCGGACATAGCA
>URIZ01000008.1 GCA_900548005.1 uncultured Eubacteriales bacterium
AGTCCGACGCTCGATTTGCTCGCCGCCGTTGCGGCTCGTGTTCCGTCTTCGAATATGCACATTCCGTTAATAAGTGCGCTCCGAATAAGCACAGTCCGTGAATAAGTGTCCCATGAATGAGTGAACGTCAAAAAGACCGCTCCACAAGCTCGCGGTCGGCGGTTTTGTCATGTCTTCGAATAAGCGCATAATGCTAATAAGTACGCTCCGAATAAGTTTTCATTTCGGGTGCGGGTGTCCTGCCCGATTTTTTAATCTTTCTATCCCGATTTAATTTGCTTTTAATCTTGCGACAATACAATTTGTTTGTTAAATATGAACAGAATTTCGCTCTGCATGCGCATTTTACGCACAAGAGAATTGACAATTTCGTATTTAAATTTTATAATATGTAGAACATAATATATAGCGCATACGCTACACTCGTGCGCGTATATGTGGCAAAATCAAGGAGAAACGATGAAAACTTCTACAAGACGTACACTCATAATCGTCGGCGTGATAGTGCTTGTCATTCTGGCGTTCGTGCTTGCTTACGAGCTGACAAGACCCACCGAAATCGTGTTTTCGGGAGCGGAAGACAGCTTTGAGAGTTTGCTCGCAAACGGACAAATTCAAGCGATATACATCGAAGGCAATTACACCGTAAAAATAAAGAGAACAGGCGACAGCGCGTTCAAATATTTCGTTAATATCGACAGCCGTGTGGCTTTCTCTGACAAACTCAAAGAATATAAAGCCGCAAACTTGCTTGACAACGTGATCGTGCAATACGACAATCCGTCAAGCGGCTCGTTGCTTTCAAGCATAATCGTGCCGATCGTGCTTTATGCGCTGTTGTTCGGCGTGTTCTTCATCATCATTCGCAAGAGCGCGGGCGCGCAAGGTCAAGCTATGAATTTCGGCAAGACCAAAGCCAACCAAGTGCGTGACATCAAGGTGCGTTTCAGCGACGTTGCCGGCGCGGAAGAAGAAAAGCAAGAGTTGCAAGAGATTGTCGATTTCTTGAAACACCCCAAAAAATATACGGATATAGGCGCGCGTATACCGCGCGGCGTGTTGCTCGTAGGCCCTCCGGGAACGGGCAAGACTTTGTTTGCAAAAGCGGTTGCGGGCGAGGCGAACGTGCCTTTCTTCTCAATCAGCGGCTCTGACTTTGTGGAGATGTTCGTCGGCGTCGGCGCATCTCGCGTAAGAGATCTTTTCGAGCAAGCAAAGAAAAACATGCCTTGCATCATCTTCATTGACGAAATCGACGCAGTGGGACGTCAACGTGGCGCAGGTCTTGGCGGCGGCAACGACGAAAGAGAGCAAACGCTCAACCAATTGCTCGTGCAAATGGACGGTTTTGAGGCAAGCTCGTCAATCATTGTCATGGCGGCAACCAACCGCGCGGATATTCTCGATCCCGCTCTTATGCGACCGGGCAGATTTGACAGACAAATCTACGTCAACGTCCCCGACGTTAAGGGCAGAGAAGAGATCTTCAAGGTTCACTCTCGCAACAAACCGCTTGCAAGCGACGTCAACTTCAAGTCCCTTGCTCGCTTGACGGTGGGCTTTACGGGCGCGGACATCGAAAACGTGCTCAACGAGTCGGCAATTCTCGCAGCGCGCGACAATCGCAAGCTCATCACCATGAAGGACATCAGCGAGGCCGTCAACAAGGTTGAAGCAGGTCCGGCAAAGAAATCTCGTCTTGTCACCGAAACGGATAAGCGCATCACTGCATATCATGAAAGCGGACACGCAATCATCGCAAAGAAACTCGGCAACAACACCGTGCACGAAGTCACGATCATACCGCGCGGTCAAGCGGGCGGATTTACTATCTCGCTCCCTGCCAACGACGACGCGTATATGACAAAGCAAAAACTTCTCGATCGCATCACCGAACTTCTCGGCGGTCGCGCGGCGGAAGAAATCGTCATCCACGACATCTCGACGGGCGCGTCCAACGATATTCAACGCGCATCGCAGATTGCAAGAAAGATGGTCACCGAGTGGGGTATGTCCGATTCTATCGGCAATATGTATCTCGGCGCAAGTGAAGAAGTGTTCCTTGGCAGAGATTATCAACAACAGCTCAATTACAGCGAAGAAGTCGCGGCAAAAATCGACGAAGAGATCAAGACGATCATCGACAAGCAATATCAAGTTGCGCTGTCCATCTTGCGTGAAAATCGCGATATTATGGACGCAATGGTCAAGGCTCTTTATGAGAAAGAGACCATCTATGAAGACGAAATCGACGCGTTGTTCGGAGAAGAAAACGACAATGCCGACAGCATTTTCTCGTCAAAGGTCAATCGTCCCGACGCACCCAAAGCAGACGCTGCAAAATCGAGTTCCGATCAGGCAAAACCCGATGCAAACGACAACTTGGACGGCGTGAGCGAGACGGATATTCCAAAAGATCCGAGCGACGTGGAATAAAACCGAATGACAATAAAACAAGCCAAAAAACTGGATTTGCAAAAGATTTTGCAAAGCGACCCTGCGGCAACGAGCGCGTGGGTGGTCAAACGTACGTACACAGGGTATAAAGCCCTGTGTGCTTATCGTTATGCGCATTGGTTTTGGCAAAAGGGCATGAAGCGTATCGCCCTGTTCATCGCTTATCGCGCAAAGGTCAAGACGGGCGTTGACATTCACCCTGCGGCAAAGATCGGCTCGGGTATACTCATAGACCACGGCGTCGGGCTTGTGGTGGGCGAAACCACCGAGATAGGCGACAATTGCGTGCTGTATCAGGGTGTAACTCTCGGCGGCACGGGCAAGGACGTGGGCAAACGTCACCCCACAATCGATGAAGACGTCATGATCTCGGCAGGCGCAAAAGTGCTCGGCCCGGTGCATATAGGAGCGCACAGCAAAATAGGCGCAGGCAGCGTGGTGCTAAAAGACGTTCCGCCACACTCAACCGTTGTGGGCATACCCGGCAAGGTTGTCAAACAAGACGGAGTTCGAGTGTCGGATATGGATCAGACTTGCCTGCCCGATCCTATCATGGAAGAGTTTGCTAGGCTCAACAAGCGCGTCTACGACCTTGAAAAAACTCTCGGCGTGCATGCCTGTCGCTACTCTCTCACCGTAGACGAAGACAATGCTATTTCGAAGACGGAACACGAGCCGCAACGGCATTCAAATTAATAATTATTAATTATTAATTAATAATTGCGGAAGGCGAAGCCTTATCCGAAAACCTATTCGGAGCGTACTTATTAACGGAATGTGTGACTTCTAACGTAAAAGCAAACAAGGCGAATAAATCATAAACAAAAACAACAACGGGAAAAGACGAATGAAAATTTACAACACTCTCACAAGAAAAAAAGAAGATTTCAAGCCGCTTCATGACGGAGTGGTCAATATGTACGCATGCGGAATCACCGTGTCGGGCGAGGCTCACATCGGACATGCGTATCAAGCTCTCATTTACGACATCATTCGCAAATACCTTGAAAAGCTCGGCTACAAAGTCAATTATGCGCGCAACTACACGGACGTTGACGACAAAATCATCGCAAAGTCCAAAGAAACGGGGATTCCCGCGCTCGAATACGCAAGTATGATGATAGAGCGCATAGACAAACTTATGCGCGAGTTTCAGGTTGACGATCCGACCATTTGGCTCAAAGCCACTTGCAATATCGACAACATCATAGATTTCATCTCAAAGCTCATAGCGTCGGGACATGCGTATCCCACCGATCGCGGCGACGTGTATTTTGCAGTGGACAGTTTCCCCGGCTACGGCAAGCTCAGCGGCAGACGTCTTGAAGACGCCTACGAGAGCGTGCGTATCGAGAACGAAGACAACAAGCGCAATCCCCTTGACTTCGCGCTTTGGAAGTCCGCAAAAGAAGGGGAGATTTTCTGGAAATCGCCTTGGGGTGACGGCAGACCGGGCTGGCATATCGAGTGTTCGGCTATGAATATGGCGGCGTTCGGCGAGCAGATCGACATCCACGGCGGCGGCAGAGATCTTATCTTCCCCCACCACGAGAACGAGATTGCGCAAACGGAATCGCTCACGGGCAAGCAGTTTGCAAAATACTGGATACACAACGGGCTTATCAAGGTCAACGGACAGAAGATGAGCAAGTCGCTCGGCAACAGTTTGCTCCTTGCCGACCTTCTCAAAACCTATCATCCCGAAACAATCAAGTACGCGCTTTTGCAGACCAACTACCGCGGCGACATCAACGTCACGGACGATTTGTTCCCCGAAGCGGACAAGCACATGTACGGGTTCTACAAGACGCTTGTTGAAGTGCAAAACAGCTCTCTTGCACCGAGCGGCGATGCAAAGTGGATTGACGAAGGGTTCAATCACGCAATGGACGACGATTTCAACACGGCAAAAGCTCTTGCGGATTTGTTTGGCATTTTCAAGGGCATCAAGAGCAAGCTCAAAGCAGGCGATGGCGCATGCGTGAGCGAGGCGGAGCAGGTGAAAAAGACCTATTCTTTGCTCGGCTTATTCAGAGAAGATCCAAGCAAATTTGTCGCCTACTACGAGCAAAAGCAAGCGGCGGCAATGAGCGACGTGCCAAGCGAGGTTCTTGAGCTTGTGGAGCAAAGAAAGCAAGCCAAACTTGAAAAGAATTGGGCAAAAGCCGATGAGATCCGAGGCAAGATCACGGCTCTTGGATACAGCGTCAAAGACACCAAAGACGGCGCAACCGTCGAAAAGATACAATAGAATAACCAATTGACACAAAACGGGGTTTAACTTGCATATACAACAGCTTAAACGCCGTTTTTGTATAAATGAGCAACTGATTTTGCACATCGACACGCGAAAAAAAAACACCGAAAGACTTATGAAAAGACGTATTCTCACAACTCAGAACTTGTTTGAAAAACGCGCGCTCTACGAGCAAAAGTACGCCCAGCTTGAAAAGCGCAGAGAAGAACTCGACAAAAAAATCCGCCGCGAAGAAAGAGAGGCAAGGATAGAAAACGCCAAAAGCGAAGTCAAAGCCGTTTCCAAAAAAGCGAGAAAGTACGCAAAGAAACAGGCAAAGAAAGCCGCTTATGACGCCAAGTATCTCTACGTTGCCGGCGGACACATGAAAAACGAGTTTTTGGGGTGGCTCACCATCTTCAATTTCCACCGTTCGCATAAGACGAAAATCCAAAGATTCGTGCGCTATGATTCGTCCGATAAGCGTTTGTATTTGGATATATACGAGCGCAAGGACAGAGATCGCGCGAAGAAGGCCAAGCTGTTTGTCTATATTCACGGCGGCGGTTGGATAGGCGGTCTTCCCGAAACGAGAGAGGCATACACCACCGTGCTTTGCGAAAAGACGGGCTATGTCGTTGCAAGCCTTTATTACGGCGACGCGCCCTTTTACGGACATCCCGAGATGATCCAAAACGTATATAAGGCGTTTGCCTGGCTCAAAGAACACGCCGAAGAATACAACTATGACGCGGATTCAATTTTTGTAGGCGGGGAAAGCGCGGGCGCGCATCTAAGCTCCATGGCGGGCGCAATTGCCACCAATCCCGAATACAAAGCGCACTTCACGCTTGACGAAAGATCAAAGGATCAAAAGATTGCCGCGCTCATGCTCAATTGCGGAGTGTACGACATGCCCAAAGCCGTGCATACGGGCTTCAAGAATATAGGCATTTACACGCAATCCTATCTCAAAGGCACACCCGTTGAAGAGTGCCCCGAAGAATTGCAAAAGGAGATATCCCCGATCAATTGGGTGACAAGCGACTTTCCGCCCACCTTTGCAATCTCCGCCGAAAACGACAAACTTGCCGTGCTCACGTTCGACCTTGTCAAAAAACTCGTTGACAACGGCGTGCAATTCGAGCATTTCCACGGCGAAGGCAAATGGGCGGTGCATGCGTTTGCAATCGGACAGTTTTTGCAAATCTCCAAAGACGCAATGGCTCGCACCATAGAGTTTTTGAAGAAGTACGAATAAACGCAAACATCGAAAGATACACACAAAATTGCACAATCGCACGATTGTAACACCAAAACCGCACAATAAAGTGTCGATTGTGAAATAATAAAAAATCAAATACACATTTATGTCGCGAGAGAAGAACAAAAAAGGATTTTTCATCGGCATAGTGTCGACAAGCCGACACAAAGGATAAAATCATGCAACACGCAACCGTAAAAATCAAAAAACTCAATCAAAACGCCATTCTTCCCAAGTACGGCACGCCGTTCTCCGCAGGGGCAGACCTTTACGCATGCGAAGGCAAAGCGATTGAAATCGCACCGCACGAGAGCGTGTTTATCCACACGGGAGTCGCAATCGAACTGCCCCAAGGCACAGTAGGGCTTGTGTATGCTCGCAGCGGACTTGCTTGCAAACGCGGCATCGCCCCGTCCAACAAAGTCGGCGTCATCGACAGTGACTATCGCGGCGAAATCATCGTGTCCTTGCACAATCACTCCGATGTTGCCGAAATCATTGACGATAAGGAGCGCATCGCGCAACTCGTCGTCACACCGTATATCGTTGCCGATTTTGAAGAAACCGACACATTGTCGGAGTCTGTACGTGGGGCAGGCGGATTCGGCTCCACCGGCAAAATTTGACACGCCAAACGGCGCAGTTGAAAAACGGCAATATTGAGATGAAGAGCAAGGAAACACCCCTTGGACAGCAACCCTAATGTACAAATAGTACATGAGTTGTTGGACAAGGGGTGTTAACAAAGCTATTCGCTCAATAGTGCCGTTTTTATTCCCATTCGATTGTGGCAGGTGGTTTCCCCGTCACATCATACACGACACGGCTGACGCCTTTGACTTCGTTGACGATTCTAGATGAGATTTTGGTGAGAAGGTCGTAGGGGATGCGAGTGTATTCGGCAGTCATAAAGTCTGACGTTGTGACTGCACGCAAGGCGATGACGTAGCCGTAGTTGCGGTAGTCGCCGATGACGCCGACTGACTTGGTGTCAGTGATGACGGCAAAGTATTGGTCGGTTTTTATTCCGCTTGCAAGGATCTCTGCGCGAAGGATTGCGTCTGCATCGCGGAGAATTTCAAGCTTGTCTTTGGTGATCTCGCCGATAGTTCTGATTGCAAGTCCCGGTCCGGGGAAGGGCTGACGGTTGACGAGCGTGTCGGGCAGACCGAGTTTTTTGCCGATTATGCGCACTTCGTCTTTGAAAAGACCGCGCAAGGGTTCGACAAGACCGATAAACGGCATATCTTTTGGCAGACCGCCGACGTTGTGGTGGCTCTTGATGTTTGCAGAGTTGTTTGCGCCCGATTCGATGACGTCGGGGTAGATCGTGCCTTGCGCAAGGAAGTCATAGCCTTTGTGCGCGGTTGCAACGTCCGCAAACGTTTTGACAAATTCTGCGCCGATAATTTTGCGTTTTTGCTCGGGGTCGACAACGCCTTCGAGCATAGACAAGAAATGTTCGCCCGCGTCAACCACTTCGAGAGTGAGCGGCATATCTTTGAATGCGTCCTTGATTTGCTCTGTTTCATACTTACGCATAAAGCCGTGATCGACGTACACGCAGAGAAGTTGGTCTGGGATAGCCTTGCTTATGAGCGCGGCAACTACAGAGCTGTCCACGCCGCCCGAAAGTCCGAGCAACACGCGTTTGTCGCCCACTTGCTCGCGGATGGCTTTGATTTGAGTGTCGATGTAGTCGTCAAGGGAGTAGTCACGCTTTGCGCCGCACACGTTGATGACAAAGTTTTCAAGCACTTTTTCGCCGTGAGTGGAGCGTTCCACTTCGGGGTGGAATTGCACGCCGAACACTGTTTTGTCCGCATTTTCAAAAGCGGCGCAAGGGCAGTTGTCGGTGGTGGCGATCACCTTGAATCCGTCGGGGACTTTAGCAACGTAGTCGGTGTGGCTCATGAGCATATTTTCGTCTTTGTCAAGACCGTTGAAAATCACGCTGTCGCCGATATGCACGAGCGTTTGACCGTATTCGCGCACACTACCTTCCTTGACGATGCCGCCAAACCTGTGAGCAACGTATTGCATGCCGTAACAAATGCCCAAAATCGGCGCGCCGAAGTCGAAAACGTAGTCTGCGCATTTTGGCGAATTGTCAAGATACACGCTGTTCGGGCCGCCGGTGAAGATGATGCCGATCGGGTTGATCTCTTTCAATCTCTGCTCGGAAATGTTTGCCGGTTCAACGACTGAAAACACGTGCATACGTCTGACGGTGCGCGCGATAAGCTCTTTGTATTGTCCGCCGAAATCGAGCACGAGAATGGTCTGATTTTTCATAAACGCTCCTTGAAATATTGATTTGAAAAGAAAAACTCGCGTTTTTCGTAGTTACGCATAGATTATAAACGATTTTGCGCATTTAGAAAAGCGTTTTCAAGGTGCTTTTTGTCTTTTGCAAACCAAAAAAACGCGCACGCTTATGTGCGCACGCGTATGACGGACAATATGTATCGTTTTATAGCTTATCGAGCGTTGTTTAGAGCCGCTTTTACAAAGGCGGCAAAAATCGGGTTTGCGGCTTCGGGGCGAGATGTAAATTCGGGGTGGAACTGCACGCCCACAAAGAAGGGATGATCTTCAACTTCCACCGTTTCGACTATACGTCCGTCGGGAGAAGTGCCGCTTATCACCAGCCCCGCTTTTTCAAGCGCGTCACGGTACTCGTTGTTGAACTCGTATCTGTGGCGATGTCTTTCTTCAATGAGGTTTTTGCCGTACGCCGCCTTGATTTTCGTGCCGTCTTTGACAAGGCAGGGGTATGAGCCAAGGCGCATAGTGCCGCCGATTTCCTTGCCTTTTTTGTCGGGCATGATGTCTATGACGGTGTGGGCGGTGTGCGCAAATTCTCCGCTTGTAGCGTCCTTGAACCCGACAACGTCACGCGCGTATTCTATGATGGTCACTTGCATGCCAAGGCATATCCCGAGATATGGCAGTTTGTGTGTGCGCGCGTATTGGCAAGCAACGATCATGCCTTCCACGCCGCGCTCTCCGAATCCGCCCGGGACGATGATGCCGTCAACGTCTTTGAGCTTTTTTGCCACGTTGTCGCTTGTGATCGTTTCGCTGTCAATCCATTTAAGCTCCACCGCAACGAGATTTCCGCCGCCTGCGTGCTTGATCGCTTCCACAAGCGAGATGTAGGAGTCGCGAAGTGACACGTATTTGCCGACGATGCCTATGCGCACTTTCGGAGTCTTGATTTTGAGCGTTGCAACCGTCTTTTTCCAAGTGGACAAATCGCACTTGTTGTTGAGCGCAAGAGCCTTGCTTATCGCCTTGTACAGCCCGTTGCGATAGAGCATTGCGGGTGCGTCGTACAGGCATTTGACGGTGGTGCTGGGCACAACCGCGCTCTCGTCCACCGAGCAGAACAGAGATATTTTCTTGATGATTTCTTCGGGCGGTTGCTTGTCCGATCTTGTCACGACAACGTCGGGAAATATGCCGAATCGCTGCAATTCGCGCACGGAATGTTGCACGGGTTTGGACTTAAATTCGTCCGAGCAAGCCATATAAAGAAGCAAGCATACATGCACGAAAGCGCAGTTTTCTCTGCCAACGTCAAGGGTGAATTGGCGCAACGCCTCAAGGTACGGTTGGCTCTCGATATCTCCCACCGTGCCGCCGATCTCGGTGATGAGAATGTCCGCGCCGCTTTCCTTTGCCGTGGCGAGAATATGCTCCTTTATCTCGTTGGTGACGTGGGGGACAATTTGCACGGTCTTGCCTTGATACTCGCCGTTGCGCTCCTTGTTCAGCACCGATTGGAAGAGCCGTCCGCTTGTAAGTGACGAGCTTCTTGTCAGATTTTCGTTTATAAACCGCTCGTAGTGCCCAAGGTCGAGATCGGTCTCCGCGCCGTCGGATGTGACAAACACTTCGCCGTGTTGAGTGGGGTTGAGAGTGCCGGGATCGATGTTCATATACGGATCGAATTTTTCGATATACACGCTGTATCCCGCGCTTTTCAGCAGTCTGCCAAGGGACGCCGCCACAATGCCTTTGCCAAGCCCCGACACGACTCCGCCCGTCACAAAAATGTACTTGCTCATAATTGTATTTCTCCTAAGTGAATTGCCTTTTGTGTGTTTTTTCTCGGCTTTTAGATGTTTGCCGCACGATTTGCAAAACGCAAGGCGAATGGCAACCAAACCGAGAATTTGCGTTTTATCTAGGTAAAAAGCCGATATTTTGCGGATTTTTGCCCTTTTCAAGCCGAATTTTTGCTCAAAAAAACGCAAAAAAGGCGTTTTTTTTTAGCAATCGCAACTGCCAAAAGAAAAAACGCCTTTTTGTAGACACATTTTTATGTTGTTTGCATCCTTTGCGCCCGACAACGCATCGCCGTCATCGACACAAAAAATACGTTTCAAATGATACCACTTTTTCGCCGTATGTCAATAATTTTGAAAAAACTTTTTTTGAAATTATTTTTTAAAGACAAACAAATATTCATGAGCAAGCAAAAGGAAATTAAATTTTACGCTGTTTGTTTTCCAAAAGCCAGTGGCTTTGCAATTATGCTGCTCTTTTATTATAATTTCTTTAGTTTTGAAGCCAGCTATCTCAAAAATACGCATGGTTTCAAATGCTAATGGTTGTACCATACCATTTTTGCGAGTATCCCCCATTAGTATGGCACAAAATTTACCCTTTTTGAGCGTGCGATAACACTCGTCCGCGACTTTGCCGATTTCAAATAAAAAATCTTTGATCGGCATAAGCGACATATCGCCGTCGATATCTTCGCTGTAATGAATAATATCCGCATAAGGCGGATGCGTACAGATAAGGTCTATCGAATTATCGGCAATCATAGAAATATTACGCGCATCGCCTTGGATAATATTTATCGTCGGATTAAATTCACACTCGAAATTCAATTTGCTGTTTGTAATTTCAAGCGCGTTTGGGTTAATATCAACGCCGATAAAATTTCTGTTTGTCAGTTTTGCTTCAACTGCAGTAGTGCCTCCACCAACAAATTGATCCAAAACTGTATCGCCTTCGTTTGAATAACGTAGAATTACGTTTCTTGGAATATACGGCGACCAATTTCCGCGATATTTCGCGTCGTGCGTTGCCCATTTGCCACGACTGGGGAATGCCCAAACGGTATTTGTTTCAAGTTCGAAATTTTCGGGCTGTAACGGTATATTTTTCTTTGCCATATATGTTAGTCTTCAACGAGTTCCGGCGGAACAGGCAACCCCAATCTAGTCAATGGAATATATTCAAAATAGTAATCACAACCGACAGAGTGGATATAATCCAACACATCTGCGTACTGTTCCTTTCTAAACCAATTATCCAACAAATAGATGTATTCAACATCGATATTTGCAGCCGACATCAATTTTTTATATTGTTTTTTCTTAAAATCACATGTTTGCAATTTTTCATCGACTGAACCTGCAACTTCTTGATGTTTGCATTCAATAATGAACAAAACGTTATTCAATAACACAAAAATGCTATCATCTGGCAACAAGCGTTTAGAAATATGCTTTGTCCAGTCAATTTCAAGATTTTTGAGAAATACCGAATAAAAACTATGTTTTTTATAAACTTCAGCCACTTTCTTGTCATCATAAAAAACTTCATGACAAACAACAGAATAATGTGGTTGTTGCGTGAGAAAAGTAGACAAATCGGTTTTGCCTTCAAAAACTAAGCCTGTTCGAGTATTCCCCCCGCCTTTACCGCTCTTTATCATATTTACCCTCCTAATTGCAAATAAGCAATTCGTTTATTTTTCCGCGTTTATCGCCTTTGCTGTTTATTGCTCGAGTTGCTTCAACACGATTTATTTTGTAATTTTTATATAAATCATCAAAGAAATTATCATCCTCGTTTACATTTTTCGGATCTGAATTACTTAAAACAATTTTTGCGCCCGAAAAATTGATTTCGTCGATAAACTTCGACAGTCTGATTTGCTCGTTGTCGTCAAACGCATCGGTATTATATGCCGTAAAAGCCGACGTTTCCGAGATAGGACGATACGGCGGATCGAGATATACAAACGTATCTTTATCGATAAACGATTTTGACAATGAATAATCACCGCATACGATAGTGACGTTTTGCAATGCTTCGTGTATATTGCGCAAATTTTCATCGTCGCAAATAGTTGGACTCTTATATGCACCCATAGGAACGTTAAATTGTCCTTTTCTGTTTACGCGATAAAGCCCGTTAAAGCAAGTTTTATTCAAGAAAATAAACTGTGCCGCCTTTTCAGTTGCGGTTTCTTCGGTTAATGTACTTGAATTGAATCTTTCACGAACAGTATAGTAGAAATATTTTCTGCCGTTTTCATCCATAGGCAAAAACAGCATTTGCATTTCATTTAGTTTTGCAATCAAATTATCCACGTCGTTTTTTACGGCTTGATATGCATTTATAAGTTCGGCATTTATATCACTGATATACAATTCTTCAAAATCATATTTGGAAAGTATGCTGAAAAACAATGCGCCACCACCAACCATAGGTTCGGCATATTTTGTTAAAACCATTTCTTCTGCTGTTGGCAGCAGTTTTTCGATTTCGTCGACGAGTTGGCTTTTTCCGCCTACCCACTTAACAAAAGGTTTAAGTGTAACGGCCTTTGT
This sequence comes from uncultured Eubacteriales bacterium, assembly GCA_900548005.1. Classification (GTDB taxonomy): domain Bacteria; phylum Bacillota; class Clostridia; order Christensenellales; family CAG-917; genus CAG-475. The sequence continues at coordinate 12,596 of URIZ01000008.1, forward strand.
TTTTTCGTAACGCACGGTTCTTTTATCAATCGGTTTTTCGGCATTCGACGGAATAATCCACATATTACCGACCATCATTGCACCGTTAATTCTGTTTTCGGACGCCAATACAGAAACGCGCCTTTGCGAAATATTCCATTTTTCAGCGGCTTCTTTTGCTGATATAAAACTTAACATTTGTTCACCTCAAAACAGTATAACAATATTATATTCTAAATCGCGAATAATAGCAAGGAAAATTATTTCAAATTATTTGATTGCATTAAGCAGGGTGTAAAAAAGAGATATCCGCTCATAGCGAGCGGATATCCCTTTCCTGTTTTTGCTTTTACGGATATATATCGTAAAAAAGTTATTTCACCAAATCGATGAGCGCGAGCGCGCGTTTCAAAGCAAGTTTGCTGTTGACTTTGAATTGGAAGGGCACTTCTTCGTACACTTTTTTGTGTCCGGTGTTGACGTGCGGAGTGCGGCCGTCGTTGAACTCGGGCGCATCGGGATCGAGCGGAAGGTTGACGCGCAAAGACGTGCCGATGATGGTGATCTTTGCCACGATGTCGCCTTCGCGTCTATATGTGTCGCATTGTTTGCTTATGCGGCTCTTGATCTTGGGCGTGCCTTTCTTGGTTGCGGTGAGCGCGTCTTGCAAGATCGCGTAGCGTTCCTTGATGATATCGTCGGCAAGCGCGTATTTTTCGGCGAAAGTGAGGCTCTTGCGAGCGGCTTTTTTCGCCATAACTTTCTCATAGTCGAATTTTTTGCCGAGAGACGATTGGATCTCGGTTACGTCTTCTGTCTCTTCTTTGACGGGTGCAGGAGCGGGCTTCGGCTCGTTCATTTTCTCAAAAGCGGATGCGCAGGGCATAGCGACGCTCTTGTCGCAGAAGGCGCAAAAATCGTATGTGCCGCACATATCGCGGCCTTGAGCCACGCTGTCGTCCCATTTTTGTTTGTCAAGTTTTGCTTGCAATGCAAATTTGTCCATGGTGTTCTCCCAAATATGTTTTAGCTTTTCCTTGCGGGTTAAACCGCAATCTATTCAATTTAATTTTGTGTTCATTGTATATCAAAACGGTGATTTTGGCAAACATTTAATGTATATTTTTCGGCAATTTTTTATTTTTGCGCGCCAAATCAACTCAAATCGTGCGATTTTGCTTATCTAACTTGCCCGATTTTCCGCTCCGTTTTCAAAACTGCACATCTAAACACTTGCTATTTTCTCACACGTTGCATGCGCGTAAAATTGCGCGATATTGACAAAAATATGTTTTTGTGCTATATCTTTATTTGTGCGACAGACATGTTTTGACGGCTGTCGAAAACGCCGTTTTGTAAGGAGAAAAAGATGGACAACAAGTATAAAGGAACAAAGACCGAAAAGAATCTTCTCGAAGCGTTCGCAGGCGAATCGCAGGCAAGAAACAAATATACGTATTTCGCATCGAGAGCGAAAAAGGACGGATACGAGCAAATTTCCGCATTGTTTTTGAAGACTGCAGACAACGAAAAAGAACACGCAAAAATGTGGTTTAAGGAGCTCAACGGAATAGGCGACACCGCTCAGAATCTCGCGGCGGCGGCAGACGGAGAGAACTACGAGTGGACGGATATGTACGAAGATTTCGCAAAGACCGCCGAAGAAGAAGGATTTGTTGAACTCGCAAAGAGATTCCGCATGGTCGCTGCAATAGAAAAGGCTCACGAAGAACGTTATCGTGCGCTTCTTCGCAATGTCGAAGCACAGGAAGTCTTCAAAAAAAGCGAAGTCAAAGTTTGGGAATGTCGCAACTGCGGTCATATCGTCATCGGCACTGCCGCACCCGACGTTTGCCCCGTTTGTGCACATCCGCAAGCATATTTCGAAGTCCGTGAAGAAAACTATTGATAGCAAGATTTTTAACTGCCTATAAAAAGTCGGGAACAATCCCGACTTTTTGTAGTTTTGGGCAACCTATTAGGTTTCACTGCTTTCGTATTCGTTCAAAAGCCAGTATGCGTACCTGTTTGCCTCGATTTCAAGGCTTTTATCCGTTCGGGTTTCGTCTTGGAGAAAATACCATTGAAAATAATGCGTCAACTTATGCAGTATTGTGAATTTAAGATAGCGTAAATCGGTGTTTGCCGCAGTGTATATGCAAGGATATTTTGCTCCTTTTCGCAATTCTTCGGGTGTGAAAAATATACCTTGACAGAAGCCTTTGCCGTTGTTTGAACGAAATTTCGCCTGATCTTTCAAGAAAACAGTACATTTTATCGGAAAGTAGAATTTTTTTCTTATCCACATCAAGAAATTTTTGATTCTTAAAACGGACGAATTGTTGATTTTATCGTCACAGACGATTCTCAAACCGCACTTGACATTGTCCTGTTTGTAGGTTTGTAAAAATTCTCGATCGATCCAAATAGAATCCTTGTTTTTGCTCATATATCGTTAACGTTAGTGCAATTTATCTTTTTTTTGATTGTATCATAAGAAATGACAAATCTGCAATATTTTTTATTAAAGCACGAGTTTACTGTAACTATTTCAACGTTTTTTTCGAGATATTTTCCAATCCGCTTGTCAAAATCAAACTTTTGAGTTACAATACCTATGCTACAAAGAAAACAACTCGACAAAGCGCCCTCCGCGCCAAGTCGGGATCAGATAGATTTTGTGGCGGCGATACAACAAAAACAACATCGGGGTATGGCGCAGTTTGGTTTGCGATAAGCAACGACCGCAAACGAAGTTGAGTTGTATCCGAATACATCGATTGTCTTACAGATTCGAAAACGCAAGACCTAACGGAAAGCGCGAGCGCGCTCCCAAACATAAGGGTACGGCATCGAATAAAGGACAGGAATGGAACAAACTTAATATATTCTATCGGGGTATGGCGCAGTTTGGTTTGCGATAAGCAACGACCGCAAACGAAGTTGAGTTGTATCCGAATACATCGATTGTCTTACAGATTCGAAAACGCAAGACCTAACGGAAAGCGCGAGCGCGCTCCCAAACATAAGGGTACGGCATCGAATAAAGGACAGGAATGGAACAAACTTAATATATTCTATCGGGGTATGGCGCAGTTTGGTAGCGCGCTTGACTGGGGGTCAAGAGGCCATGGGTTCAAGTCCCGTTACTCCGACCACAAACTTCGCTGAGTGCATACATAGTGTGCACTCAGTTTTTTTATATCCGTTCAACTTGCGCTTGCGCAAACGTTGAAACGGATATAAAAATGAGCACGCAAGGCGTGCCGAAGTTTGTGCAGTGGTATGAGCGACAGCGAAATACCAAGCCTTGTGCCGAGTTTCTTGAATTGGCACGAGCCAACGGCGAGTACCAAGAACTTCGCCGAGTTTTTTGAATTGGCACGAACGAAGTGAGTGCCAAGCACTCCCGCCGTTTTTTGCCGTGTCATAAGTGATAGCGAGCCGCAGCATTGTGCAACTTTCGCTTGAAATTTAACAAATCGCCAATACAAATTGATTTTTGGCGAGCTATTTGTTATTATTGTAATAGCGTGCGATGTTTCCGTAGCTCAGCAGGATAGAGCGTTCGCCTCCTAAGGGCGAGATGTATCCGGCGGAAATGGGCAAAAATAGGGCTTTTTAGCCCAAAAAACGCCAAATAACGTGCGTTTTTGACAACTGAATAGAAAATTGGTAATGTTTTTGGTAATGTTTTTGAAAATGCCATATCGTTTACTAACTTTCGTAAAATCCGTAATTTGCACTCATAGTTTAACGGATAAAACAAACCCCTCCTAAGGGTTAGCTCTGGGTTCGATTCCCGGTGAGTGCGCCACAAACCACAATATATTGTGGTTTTTTCTTTTTTATGTGACACAATATATAGAAAGCGAGAGAAGATGAACGTGAAAAAGCGCATTACCAATTACATTACCAATTCTATTTTTTGCGGTTTTTCTTTGCATTCGGATGACCTTTGTAGGTTTTGACGTAAATCTTGAGTTCTTTTAGCACTTCGTCATAGTTTAGAACCCATCTGTTTCCGTGTTTGAAACTAAAAATCTTTTCGTTTTTTATCAGATATTCTATGTCGTGCTTATCAATTTGCCACCTTTTATAACGCTTGTTCCAACTATTTACACAGTAACGAAGATTTCTCAGACGTGGCACTTCGTAATGTTCGCTCATTGATTTTGGGTTGACTTTGCTCATAAAGTTTTCAATGTCTATTAACCAAGCCTTTTCGTGTATTTCCATAAATATGTCATTGTCAAGGCAAAACTTTCGGCAGTTTGGTCGGCGAATAATTGTGTTTGCATATGGTGCGCCTTCTGCCCGATGGGAACGATCACACAAGCAATCTACAAATTAAGGAACAGAAAAAACAATAAGTGATAACATCACAGAACTCTGATTTCAAATCGGATATAATAAAAACACAATAAAGCAAGGGAGGACACGAAGATGTCTGTCATTAAAATTAGTAAAAAAAATTTCGCAAGCGAAGTTTTGAATTCCAATAAACCTGTTCTTCTCGATTTCTATGCCGATTGGTGCGGTCCCTGCCGTATGGTAGGTCCGATCGTATCGGAAATCGCAAATGAGCGAAACGATGTTAAAGTCGGCAAAATCAATGTTGACGAACAGCCGGAGCTTGCAGCACAGTTTCAGGTAATGAGCATCCCGATGCTCGCTGTAATCAAAAACGGGAAACTCGAAAATCAGGTTGTTGGTTACAGATCGAAAGAGCAAATTGAAGCAATGCTGTAAGGAGAAAAAAATGAGACTGTTTAATTTCTTCCGCAACACCGCCGACATTAATACCGGTGTTGCAGAATACGAAACAAATGTCGGTGCTGTATTGCTTGATGTTAGGACGGCAGATGAATACCGTGACGGGCACATTGACGGAAGCGTCAACATACCTCTTGATAGAATTTCTTCCGTTGAGAATATCGTCAAGGACAAAAGCACACCGCTTTATGTGCATTGTTTAAGCGGTGGTAGAAGCGGACAAGCTGTATCCTATTTGAAGCAAATTGGTTACACAAATGCAAAAAATATCGGTGGCATCAGCAGCTACCGTGGAAAGGTGGTGAAATAAATGAAAGTTGTAATTATAGGCGGTGTTGCAGGTGGCGCTACTGCGGCGGCGAGAATACGCAGGCTTGATGAACAAGCGGAAATAGTTGTTTTTGAACGTTCAGGATTTATCTCATATGCTAACTGTGGTCTGCCGTACTATATCGGCGGCACCATTGAAGAAGAAAATGATCTAACCTTGCAGACGCCTGAAAGCTTTTGGAGGCGTTTTAGAGTTAAGATGAATGTGCATCATGAAGTTACGGCAATTCATCCTGATAGCAAAACCGTTACCGTAAAAAACCTTGAAAACGGCAAAATCCTTACCGAGAGTTATGATAAGCTCTTGCTCTCACCCGGTGCTAAGCCGATAAAACCGGGGTTTGACGGTATTGACAGCGATAAGATATTTACCCTGCGCACTGTTGAGGATGCTCTTAGACTCAAGAAATATACGGATGAGAATCATCCAAAATCCGCAGTTGTTGTCGGTGGAGGATTTATCGGAATCGAAGTTGCGGAAAATCTGCGTGAACTCGGAATAGATGTAACGCTCGTGGAAGCGGCGGATCAGCTTATGGCTCCGTTTGACAGGGATATGGCATCGTTTATTCATGCTGAAATCCGCAAAAACAGTATCCATCTAATGCTTGATACTATGGTTGAAGGTTTTGCCGATACCGATTACGGCATTGATGTGAAGCTCAAAAATGCTCCGACACTTCATACCGATATGGTTGTAATGGCAATCGGCGTCGCTCCCGAAACCACACTTGCGAAAGATACCGGTATAGAACTTGGCATTAAAGGCAGTATTGTGGTCAATGACAAAATGGAAACATCTATACCTGACATTTATGCGGTTGGAGATGCGGTGCAGATCAAAAATTTTGTAACGGATAAGGACACACTCATCTCTCTTGCCGGCCCTGCAAACAAGCAGGGTAGAATTGCCGCCGATAATATCTGCGGCGGTGACAGCCATTATACCGGCGGACAGGGCTCATCAGTCATCAAAATATTTGACATGACAGCTGCCGCTACGGGTATCAACGAAAAAACCGCAAAGTCCCTTGGTATTGCTACAGACAAAGTCATTCTTTCGCCGATGAGTCACGCAGGATATTATCCCGGCGGTAAAATGATGACTATGAAAGTGCTGTTTGAAAAAGAAAGCTACCGCATTTTAGGTGCACAAATTATAGGTTTTGACGGTGTCGATAAGAGGATTGATGTGCTTGCAACCGCTATCCGTGCCGGAATAAAAGCATACGAACTTACAGAACTTGACCTTGCCTATGCCCCGCCGTATTCCTCCGCAAAGGACCCTGTGAATATGGCAGGCTATATCATTGAAAACATGAAAAACGGCATTGTAAAGCAATGGTATTATGAGGAAGATGAAACTCTTCCCCGTGACGGCAGCATAACACTTCTTGATACACGTACACTAATGGAATACAGCATGGGGCATGCAAAGGGTTTTATCAATATTCCTGTTGATGAACTGCGTGAACGTATAGGTGAGCTGGACAGGAGCAAGCCTGTGTATGTTATCTGCCAAAGCGGATTGAGAAGCTATATCGCAAGCAGAATTTTAATGGGTAACGGTTTTGATGCCTATAACTTTGCAGGCGGTTTCCGATTCTATGATGCAGTCCGTAATGATAAAGCGTTAAATAAAAAATCCACCCCCTGCGGAATGGATGATTAAAAGGACAGAAAAGAAAAGCGTTGAGAATTCATTTTTTGAGAAACTCAACGCTTTGTTTTATCAAACTATAATCTTTTCAAGTCCGTCTTTGTCTATAATTTCAATCGTTCCGCGGGAGAGTGATATAAACCCTTCGTTCACAAAATACTTTAGCATTCGTGTTACCACTTCACGGGGATTACCTAAGTGATTGCCGATTGTTTCGTGGGTGATTTTAAGAATGTTAGTGCCTTCGATGCTTGCCTCATTCAAAAGAAAATCTGCAAGCCTTTTATCAAAGCTTTTCCACATCACCTGGTCTATCAGCCACATTACATCTGAAAATCGACTTGCCATAACTTCGTTTGTGTAATTGGCAAGCGGTGCGGAAACATCCATAATGCTTTTGTAAACTTCTGACGGGATGACTAAAACCTCAGTTTCCTTTTCTGCGGTAACGGTAATATCAAACTGAATACTGTTCATAATACAAGACGCAGAGAAAAGGCAAATATCACGTTCAAAAAGGCGGTACATTGTAATCTCTCTGCCATCGTCGGATATGGTAAACGCACGAATCTGACCTGAGAGCACAAGGAGCAGTCCCGTACAATTCTGCGAACCATTATGCAAGAGTTCACCCTTGCCGAATTTACGAACAAAAGATGAGTTTGTAAGCGCGTCTTGCTGTGATTTCGTCAGTTTATCAAATACAGGTAAATACGTTAAGTAATTCATAAGCCGTGTCTCCTTTTCAGTATTTTTAGTATAGCGTAATTTCTGGCATATGTCAATAATGCTATTGACATATGCCAGAAACAGCACTATAATATATAGTAAGGTGATAAAATGCCAAGACCGACGAAGTGTCGCCGAGTGTGTTATTTCCCTGAAGTTCTTGAATTTTCTCCAACGGGAGCAGTGAGTGGGGAACCAATTGTATTGAAAATTGATGAACTTGAAACCATACGGCTGATTGACAAAGAAAACTTAAGCCAAGAAGAATGCGGGGCACAACTCGGCGTAGGCAGAACAACCGCACAGAAAATCTATGAAACCGCAAGGAAAAAGATAGCAGACGCACTTGTGCTTGGCTTCGCACTGAAAATTGTGGCGGCGAGTTTCAGCTTTGTAGCGGCAGTACAGGCTTTTGCTATAAAAAAGACTGCATCAAACGGCAAATTCAAAAAGAATTCAAAACAGAAAATGGATCAAATATTATGAGAATCGCAGTAACTTACAAAAACGGAAACATCTTTCAGCATTTCGGTCACACCGAGCAATTCAAATTGTACGATATTGAAGACGGCAAAATCATTAAAACAGAGCTTATAGATACCAACGGCTCCGGCCACGGTGCATTGGCCGGCGTACTCTCCGCTGTAAAAGCAGATGTACTTATTTGCGGCGGCATTGGTGGCGGCGCACAAATGGCGCTGGCAGAAAACGGAATAAAGCTCTACGGCGGTGTCAGCGGTAATGCCGATGAAGCGGTAAATGCTTTTGTTGCCGGCAATCTTGCTTTCAATCCCGATGTGCATTGTGAACACCACGATCATGAACACGGCGGGGAAACCCATATCTGCGGCGACCACGGCTGCGGACACGGACATTGCGGGAATCATTGAAAAATGTGATAACATCACAGAATTGTAATTTGAAATATGCTATTATTTAATTAAAGGAGGCGGAAATATGAAGCAATATATCTGTAAAGTCTGCGGATATATCCATGAAACCGAAGGCGAATTGCCCGATGATTTCAAGTGTCCGATTTGCGGTGCAGGTAAGGATGCTTTTGTGCTGAAAGAGGAAACTGCTAAAGCAGAAGAAATCCTTGAAAAGCCGCATACAGAAAAAGAATTATCCCCAATGGAGATGAGCATCATTTGCTCCAATCTTGCAAGAGGGTGCGAAAAGCAGTATATGCCCGAAGAATCCGAGAGCTTTAGAAAACTCGCAGAATTCTTCCATCAAAAAGCAGAGCCTGTCAGCAATGCCGGCACAGAGACACTGCTTGAATTGATTAATCATGATATTTCGGTAGGATTTCCTTACGGAAAATCAGCTGCGGAAGAGCAGCCCGACCGTGGCGCACTTCGCTGTCAGGTGTGGGCAGAAAAGGTAACGAGAATGTTGCAGTCACTTCTCACCCGATATGAGGTTGAGGGTAACAAGATGCTTGAAAACACAGGTGTGTATGTCTGCACAATCTGCGGATTTGTATTCGTTGGCGATGCACCGCCTGCGCTTTGTCCCGTATGCAAAGTCCCTGCGTGGAAGTTTGAAAAAATAGAAGGAGGTGCAAGATAATGGCAGATAAATATGCAGTACGAAATTTAAGGCTTTGCACAAAAGACTGTCTTTGCCTTTATGTGTGCCCTACCGGCGCTACGGATACAGAAAACAGCATCATTGATCCAAATAAGTGTATCGGCTGCGGCGTATGTGCCGAGGCATGTCCTTCAGGTGCTATTTCAATGATGCCGAAGGAATTGCCCCCGCAGCAGCCTAAAACGGATAAAGTGGTTGAGGCGCTGCGTGCTCTCGTTCAAAGCAAAGCGCAGGCCGAAAACATAGCTTCCCAGTTGCCCGATACACTTTCGAAGGCGGTAGCAAAATCGTCTCGACTTATGGCAGAAGACCTTTGCCGGGAAGCAGGCTTTATGCTTCCGCAAAGCGCCAACACAAAAGAATTTTTAGAGCAAATAAAATCCTATCCCGATATTCCGGAAGATGTGGTGGAAGCATTGCTTCATACCATAAATTTCAACGAAAATATAAAAAATAAAGAGGTAACGAAAATGGCAAAATGGAAATGCACCGTATGCGGTTATATTCACGATGGAGATACTCCTCCCGAAACCTGCCCTGTTTGCAAACAGCCGAAAGAAAAATTCGTAAAACTTGAGGAATCCAAGAATCCCTATGCCGGTACAAAGACCGAAAAGAACCTTTGGGAAGCATTTGCGGGCGAATCTCAGGCAAGAAACAAGTATACATACTTTGCTTCTGTTGCAAAGAAAGCAGGCTTCGAGCAAATTGCAGCACTTTTCTTGCAAACAGCCGAAAATGAAAAGGAACATGCGAAACTGTGGTTTAAGGCTCTCGGCGAGCTTGGCGACACTGCCGAAAACCTGCTCCATGCAGCGGAAGGCGAAAATGCCGAGTGGACTGATATGTATGATCGTATGGCAAGAGAAGCAGATGAAGAAGGCTTTCACGATTTGGCTGCTCAATTCCGCGGTGTTGCCGCTATTGAGAAATCACATGAGGAAAGATACCGTGCTCTTCTTAACAATGTTGAAACCAAATCAGTATTTGAAAAGTCCGGTGTAACAGTTTGGGAATGCCGCAATTGCGGACATATCGTTGTTGGTACTAAGGCTCCCGAAACATGTCCTGTATGTAAGCATCCGCAGGCCTATTTTGAAGTTCGTAAAGAAAATTATTAAGGTGAATGAAAAATGAGAGAAAAGTTTTATATTTGCCGCCATTGCGGTAACTTAATTGGTCTTATTCACGATGCGGGCGTCCCTATGATGTGTTGCGGCCAAAAGATGGAGGCGCTGGTTCCTAACACCACTGAAGCCACTGTCGAAAAACACTTGCCTTATATTCATAAAGAAGACGGTTCCGTTTATGTAAGAGTCGGCGAAACAACGCATCCGATGACTGAGGAGCATTATATTCAGTGGATTTACCTTGAAACGGAGAACGGAGGTCAGCGGAGAGCCTTTAAACCTGGCGATACACCGGAAGCTACCTTTTGCACCGGCGAAGATAAACCTGTTGCAGTTTATGCTTACTGCAACCTCCACGGACTTTGGAAAACTGAAATCAAGTAAAAGTAAAATCGCCTGCCAAAACATCTTGGCAGGCGATTTGTCATATCTTTTCAATTATAAATAAGTTCAGCGTTTACAAGTTCATTTGCTCTATTATGGATATTAGCAACGTTCCTTCTTCGTTAAGAAATCCTAGACCGGAAATCTTGTCGTCAGAGTTGCCTCTGACTTTCTTGATTAAGTAAACAACTTTTTTCATTTTTTGGAATACCTCCATATTTTATTTTGCCTTTCGGCAGGGGCAAAGTAGCACAGGTCGAAACTTATTTGATTTGTAAATAATGTTGCAATGGGCAATAGCAACTACAAACTCGTTTTGAGAGAAAAATAGTGCCGTAAAAAGAAAAGAGCCAAACTCTTTCGAGTCTGACTCAATCAGTAAACATAAAAGTTTTAAGTGCTATTTTTCGCGGTAGTTGCTATTACCGCTGACTTGTGCTACAACAGCAACAACGAAAGGCAATGAAATATGGAACAATGATATATCTTCAATTTCTTCCTAATATCGACAAGTAATTTAATGTGTAATTTTGCTTGATAAATCTAATTTCATTTGGTATCATAGCAACCGAAAAAAAGGTGTTGTTTGGCATTAGATTTTTTTGAAAACGGCTATAAAAATTGGTATTATTTTTGGTATTATTTTAGTTTGAAAATTATTTTGAAATCTAAAATTTGCCGAAAAAACGAAAGGAAATAGTCGATTTAGACGAAAAATATTGCTCAAAACGCCCAAAAATGTGCGAAAATTGCTTATTTTAATAGGATTTTGAAAATTTTTCAAAACTCCTAAGCGAAAGGCCGTGGGTTCGACTCCCGCCGGGAACACCAGTCAAAGTGAAAATCGCACTGATGTGCGGTTTTCGCTTTTTTGTATGGCGAAAAGGAAAAACGATATGAAAAACAAAAAATTGGCGTCGAATATTGTGCTTATGGTTATGGCGGTCATTATGCTGGTGTTGGGAGTGTACGTGCTGATGGGCGCGTCCGAGCACGCACGCAAGGGCGTGAAAACCGAAGCGGAGATTACAAGCATCGTGATCGGCAATTCGTCAAACGGCGAGACAAGCTACAAGGTCAACGTGGAGTTTTGGGTGGACGGCACAAAGTATGGCGGAGAGTTGGACACCTACGACGCGAGCATGCGCACCGGCGGCAAAACCACGGTGTATTATATGCCCGACGATCCGAGCAAATTTCACAGTGCGCGGTTCAACTATTTGCCGGGCATAGCGTGCATAGTTGCGGCAGCGATTATGGCGATATTGTTTTTCGTGCCGCACATTGCGGTGAGAGTCAGGGAAGCCAAGATCGACAGATACACCGAAGAAGGCACGCATATTGTGGCGAGGATCATGCAGGTGAATCGCAAGAACACGCGCCTTTACAACAAGACGATCGCGGTGGTCGAGTGCATGGGCAGCGACAGGAACGAGTATAGCCAAAAGGTGCTTTTGGACATAGGCGACGAATACGTGGTGGGTGACGACATAGACGTGTACGTCAGCGCGAAAAACCCCAAGAAGTACGTTGTGGACACCGAAGGATACCTTGAAAATCGCGCTGCGCAATTTGCGGACGCGCCGCAGGATCAAGCAAACTGATATATGCAAATCACAATCGAGCAACTTGAAAAACTTTGCAAGGACGAATACGTTCTTTTTGACATGCGCCCGTCAACCGACAGGGCGTACGGCTATATTCCCGATTCCGTGTCGGTGACGGAAGACGAGCTCAGAGCGTGCCCGCCGAGCGACAAGCAAAAGAAAATCGTCGTGTACTGCGCAAAAGGCATACTCAGCGTGGACGTTGTCGAGTGGCTTTGCGACAACGGGTATGAGGCGTACAGCCTCGAAGACGGCTACTTTGCGTGGCTCAGACGTCAGATGCAAAAGCAGGTGGACGACGACTTTTGCGCCAAGGTGGAGCAAAGTCTGCGCAAGAAATTCAAGACGGACATATTCGGCAAATTTATCAAAGCGATCAAGCAGTACGAGCTTATAAAAGACGGAGATTGCGTTGCGGTGTGCATATCGGGCGGCAAAGACTCCATGCTCATGGCAAAGTGCTTTCAGGAGCTAAAACGCCACAGCAACGTGGATTTTGACGTGAAATATCTTGTCATGGACCCCGGCTATGCGCCCGAAAATCGCCGCATCATCGAAGAGAACGCGCGAAGGCTCAACGTGCCTATCACCGTGTTCGAGACGGACATTTTCGAGAGTGTGTACAACGTGGACAAATCGCCGTGCTATCTTTGCGCAAGGATGAGAAGGGGATATTTGTACAACTTTGCAAAACAGCTCTGCTGCAACAAAATCGCGCTGGGACACCACTATGACGACGTGATCGAAACAATCCTTATGGGCATGTTGCACGGGGCGCAAATTCAGACCATGATGCCAAAGTTGCACAGCACCAATTTTGAAGGGATGGAGCTTATCCGTCCGCTCTATCTCGTGCGAGAAGACGATATAAAAGCGTGGCGCGACTACAACGAGTTGCACTTCATCCAATGCGCCTGCAAGTTTACAGACACTTGCACAAGCTGCAACAACGGACAAAATCACAGCAAACGTCAAGAAACAAAAGAGCTTATCCGCGAGCTGAAAAAGAGCAATCCCGACGTTGAAAAGTGCATATTCAGGAGTGTTGAAAACGTGCATTTGGAAACGGTGATAGCCTACAAAAAGGACGGCGTCAAACACAGTTTTCTCGAAAACTATGACGATAGAGCATAACAAAAACGGCATTTTATCCTGACAATATATTAAGATAAAACGCCGTTTTGTGCAATATAAGCAAAAATGATTTTTAATGATAAACAGATTTTGCACGCAGACGATGCGTGTTTTTTATTGCCTTGCGATGTCGTGGTATGCGGCGGCGATTCTTTCTATTATCTCCACGTGGTTGAAGGTCTTGTGATACACAATGGTCGTTTCGCGCGTCATGCTCAAATTTTCTATGGGCAGAGCAACGAGCGATTTTTTTTGTAGCTCCTTCACGCACGCACCCTTTGAGAGAATGGACACGCCGATATCCTTTTTGACAAGGTTTTTGATTGTGGCAATGCTGTCCACTTCGATGACCACGTCAAAGTTGTCGATAGACTCGCCGATTGCTTCAAGCGAGCTTGCAAATTTCACACGAGTAGCGGACGTGGGCAAGCGCAAGATAAGGTGTTGTTTTTTCAGCTCGTTGAGAGTGATCGCTTGTTTTTGAGCAAGCGGATTTTGGCTTGAAACCATGCAAGTGAGCATATCCGTATCGAGCACCATGAAGTTGAAGTCCGGATTGGACGGCTTTTCTTCGATAATCAACACGTCAAGCTCAAAATTTTCGAGCATAGCATAAAGATTTTTTATGGTGTCAGTAATGAAAGTTATGTTCAAGTTCTCGTATGCAAGAGCCATCTTGGACAATGCTTCGATCATATATCCGCTCTCTTGGGTGTGGGTGATGCCGATCCTGATCTTGCGGATATTCGCCTTTGCACTTTTGATTTTGTCGCGCATCTTGTCTTGCAGCGCGTGCATGCGTTTGGCATACAAAAGTGTGATTTCTCCTTCTTGCGAGAGCGTAATTTCCCCTTTTTTGCGCAAAAAGATCTGCGTATCGAGTTCTTCTTCGAGTTTTTTTATGTGCTGTGACACGGCAGGTTGCGTCAATCCGAGCATTTCTCCCGCTTTGGTGAAATTCTTCACTTCGCACACGGCTATGAAAGTTTCCAGTTTGTCATCCAGCAAAGACATAGTGTTCTCCTATAATCGAAAATTATCAACATATAATCAACCATAATTTGACTTTATGTTAAAACAATCATAACATAGCGACGTAAAACAAACAAGAGTTCGGCGTGATTTTGTGGAAAAATTGCGCAATAGGGGATACAAAATGTTGTTGCAAAACCTACCGAGCGTGGCTCAGGTTATAGTTTCAATCGCGGTTATGTTGCTTGCGGGATATTTGATGTCGCGCGTGACGAAGATGCTCAGGCTTCCCAACGTCACCGGCTATATCGTCGCGGGCATTCTCATAGGTCCGTACTGCTTGAAGATCATTCCCAGCGGAGTGGTGCAAGGGATGAGTTTTCTTGCCGACATCGCGCTTGCGTTTATCGCGTTCAGCACGGGCGAATTTTTCAAACTTTCCACACTCAAAAAGAACGGCGGCAAAAACGTGGTTGTCACGATCTTCGAGGCGTTGCTTGCGTCCTTGCTCGTGTTTTTCATCATGTATTTTGCCCTTCACATGAACCTTGCCTTCTCAATCGTTCTCGCATCGCTCGCGGCTGCGACCGCGCCCGCGTCAACAATGATGACCATACGTCAGACGGGCGCAAAGGGCGAGTTTGTGGACACGCTCTTGCAAGTGGTTGCGTTTGACGATGTGGTGGGGCTTGTTGCGTTCTCGGTGGCAATCGCGGTTGCAACGGCGTCGCTGTCGGGGCAAATCACCGCAAAGAACATCATTCTTCCCATTGTGTACAACCTTGTTGCGTTTGTGGTGGGCGGCATACTCGGCTTTATCCTGAAACTGCTCATATCCAATCGCTCGTCGGACAACCGCCTTATCATCTCGGTGGCAATCATATTCACGTTTTGCGGAATATGCACCTTTATGGACGTTTCGCCGCTTTTGGGTTGCATGGCGATGGGCACGGTGTATCGCAACACGTCCGGCGATGACAAACTCTTCAAGCAACTCAATTATTTCACGCCCCCGATCCTGCTTTTGTTCTTCGTGCGCTCGGGCGTCAACTTCAATCTCGGCGCGCTTGTTAGCACCGAGAGCATAGGCGGAATGTCCTTGCTCGTTGTGGGCATTGTGTACTTCTTCGTGCGTATCGTCGGCAAGTACAGCGGCGCGTTCCTTGGCTGTCTGATAGTCAAGAAGGACAAAAAAGTGCGCAATTGGCTTGGACTTGCGCTCATACCGCAAGCCGGTGTGGCAATCGGTCTTGCCGCGCTCGCCGCACGAACGATAGGCGGAGAAACGGGCAGCGCAATGGAAACAATCATCCTTGCTTCCAGCGTTTTGTACGAGCTTATCGGCCCTGCGTGCGCCAAGCTCTCGCTCTATCTATCCAAGTCCTATTCCAAGGACATCGACGTTGTAGTGCCTGATGAGCAAATCGCCGACGTAGCCCAAAAGAGCAACGTTGAAGTGCTCATCGACAAAATCAACGAAATCCGCAACCGCATCCCCGACACCAAGGAGAGCGAAGACGAGAAAGCATACGATGAGGCGGCAGAGGAGTTTTATATGCTGAACTCTCGCCAAAAAAGACGCTAAACGGCGAATAACTTCGTCAGCGGCTTTTCCCTAAACAGTCACGTACGGCAAGTACGCTCCTGTCTATGTCAAAGTCCCTTCCTTGTTCTTCATCCGTTTATCGCCTTTTTAACAGGGGACAACGGAGCTAAACAGGCGAATAACTGCGTCAGCGGCTTTGAACAAAAGCCGTCATCGCGGCAACGGCATCGCTTGCTTGCAAGCAACGCCGAGAGCCGCATTAGGCTTGTTGTTCTGCTAACCGCGCCGAAAATCTTTGACAGTTCACGCACGGACAAAACTCCTGCCACAATTTCGCAAGATTGTCGGCTTGGTGATTTCGATTGGGTGGGACACCCACACCCGATTTGGAAGAATCAACAATTATCAAATTATCCGTGTCATTCTGAGCGTAGTCGAAGAATCTAGCGTAGCGAAAAATATTCGCCTTACGGCTGGATGTTTCGGCAGGCTCAACATGACATATAGGGTGGGACACCCACACCCGATTGGAAAGTATCGGTAAAATTAAAAATTCTCCGTGTCATTCTGAGCGTAGTCGAAGAATCTCGTGGAAACGAAACGTCACTAAATGCACATCGAGAACTTGTACCCACACCCGATGTTATGTCGGTGTGCGTATAAAACAAAAACAGTAAAAACAACCAACACGTATAGAAATATACGGATATACAAACAATCAAACAAAGATAGGAGATTATGTTATGGACTATATTGATCCGCTTGCAAAGGTTATGGGTGAATGGTCGTGGAACGTCACGGTCTATTCGATATTGCTTAGGGTGGTTGTGCCGCTTTTGTTCGCGTTTTACGTGGGCAGCGAGCGTTCCACAAAAGGTCACACCGCAGGGCTGAAAACGTTCATATTGTTGTCGCTTGCGTCCACTGCGTGCATGATTATAGACAGATCGCTTTCGCTGAAAGTGCCGATGTGCTCGATCGGCGCGCTTATCGGCACGGCGATGCTCAGCGGCAATTCCATTTTGTTCAGCGCAAAGAACCAAATCAAAGGACTCACCACGTCGGCGTGGCTTTGGACGTGCTCGATATTCGGCTTGCTTTTCGGCGCAGGGCTTTACACGTGCGCTCTTATTCTTGCGGCGGTGTACGTTGTCATTCTACAAGCGTTCCCCACGATCGAGAAGAAACTCAAACAGCGTTCCGACCACTTTGAGTTGCATTTGGAGCTTAAATCACGCAACGATTTGCCGCAATTTATGACCACGCTCAGAGAGCTTGGTATGCGCATAGACGATGTGGAAATGAACTCGGCATTCATCAATTCGGGGCTTAGCGTGTACTCGCTCAAGCTGACAATCGAGAGCAAAGAACTCAAAAAATACAAAACCCACGATGAGATAATCGAGGCACTTCGCAGCATCGACTATATACATTACGTGGAAGAAAAATAACATCGTACAATAAGGGCGAAAGGGCGGGAGCAGGAGTCGCTTTGCATGCAAATGCAAGGCGACTTTGCTTTTATGTGAGTGGTTGCCGTTTTGCATTTTGGGTTTTGATATTGAAAAGCGGAAAAGGTAAAAAATAAAACTTTTGCACAAACAAAAGTTTTATCGTATCATTTTTATGTTTTAAGTTGCGATTTTGCGATTTTAGGGTTTGCGGAGCTTGCCGTCAAGACCTTTTATCAAGAAGCATTTGCCGATGACGTCGTCAAGGCTCACTGCGCCAAACACTCTTGAATCGAGAGAGAAGTCGCGGTTGTCGCCCATGCAAAAGACGTGATTTGCGGGGACGTACAAGTCTATGTCCAGGTATGTGGGGGATTTGTTGAGATAGGGCTCGTCAAGCTTTTCTCCGTTGAGATAGACGACGTTGCTCACAATCTGCAAGTGATCGCCGCCGACTGCAATCACGCGTTTGACGAGAGTGCTGACGGTGTCGGCATGCGCTTTGTCTGTGTTGAACACCACTATGTCGCCGCGCGAGATCTTGGAGAGTTTGTCAAGATACAGCACTTCGCCGTTGGTGCGTTGGTTGTCTTTGTTTTCACCGCTGCCGCCGTCAAGGGTGGGGTACATGGATATGCCGTCAACTATGAAGGACGCAAAGACGTATTTTTTGAGCAAAAGCCCCGTGGTGACTGCAAGTATCACGACAAGCAACACGCAAACGACGGACACGATGATCCGTCTTTGTTTGAGTTGTTTGTCCACTTCGGGAGCTAGGTCTTGAAATTCCAATTCTTCCATGTCAAATTATATTGTTCTTTTGTGCATAAAGAACTTATATCCACAAAAAGTTGTTGAACAAGATGCCGTCCACGTCCACAAGCTCGATCATTTTCACGCTTGCAAACGCCGAGAGCGTCTTGCCTTCGTCGCTCTTGAAGTCGGAACATTCAAAGAGCAGTTTTTGCCAAAATTCGCCGCCGCTAAGGTGTGTATGAGCGGTGTATTTTTTCAGGCTCGGATAGGAGAACACCGCGATAGTCAGCTCACATTCGTCCTTTGCGTAGGCGTCCACGTGCAGCGCGGCGGTGCGAGAGAGCGATCTCATCTCAAAAAGGCTGCGGATAAGTGTAAGATTGCCTTTTTGAGCGGTGATGCCCCTGATGCCGAACGGACCTTTTTTGAGCGCAAGCACTTTTTCGTCAAGGATGGTTTCGTCCGTCTTTGCGATGAAGGAGGCAAAGCCCATTGACGAGTCGTATATGATATTGCTTCCGCGCTGAGAAGTCTCGGCTTCTTCTATGCCGTGCTTTGACGGCACTGCGCACGCCACTCTTGTGGACGCGACGTTGCCGTCGGGATATTCAAAGGTTGCGTATGCCACGATAGGCTCGTCCACGTCATAGACGGGCACGTCGCAAATATACTCGTGTTCGCCCACCTTTTGCTCCACAGTGACGGATTGATAATATCTTTCCTTGCTTGCAAGCTCGCCGTAGCTGACAAACAAAGTGCGGTTGTCTGCCTTGTGTGCGGTGGTCAGATGCACGTACAGTCTGCCGTCCGCCGTCTCAAACTTGATTGTGGGGGCAAACGTCCTGCCTGTATCTTGCGCAAGGTTGTTTCTGAGCCACAACAAAAGCGCGTTGTAGGTCTTTTGGGTGATTTGTACGCCGCAAGATACGGACACAATCATCTGCTTGACCGCTGATTTGACAAGGTCGTACATATCGGCGGCTCTGTCCATGTCGCAAAGCAAAGAGTCGCGCGTGGTGACGATGAGCGTGGGGCAGGTGACAAACATTGCGTAGGTTTCTGCGCCGACGCCGGTGGAATAGGCAAGTTGCTCGTCGCCTTGCGGAATATCCGTGCTCGAAAAACGCGGATTTTCGCTTGCCCAGCGATAGCCGCCCCCGTTGATTGCCACAAGAGCGGACACTCTGTTGTCCGTGCCTGCAACAAGCCACGACAGTTGCGAGCCTATGCCGAATCCAAGCACTCCTATGCGATTTTTTTGCACCACGGGTTGTTCGTTGAGCAGGCTGATTGCGCGTCTTGCGATCTTTGACCACACAAACCACGGCGTATTGCGCGCGTCGGTGTCTATCTCGTCAAGGCGAGTTTTGCAATCGGGAAGAGAAGCAAATGCAAGGCTTTGCGGATAGGACGTCTGCGAGTTTTCAAGCGCGCCGCAATAGTCAAGCACGCCCACAACGTAGCCTTCTTCCACAAAATCTTTGATGGCAAGCAACGAGTCGTGATTTTCAAAAGACGGCAATATGAGAACGGCAGGGCGTTCATCCTGCCAACGTACGTCAAAATACACGTCCATACACACGCGCACTCTTCCGTCCTTCACGGTGTCCGCCGTGAAAATCTGGCGAGTGCTTGCAAAATTGCCGCTCGCCTCAGAAGAGACGATTGACGCTTCCAAAGGAGCTTGCGTCGGGTCGAAGCCTTCCCACACTTCCGTGGGTGTCATAAATCTGAGTTCCATATAGGTTATTATAGCTCAAAAACACGGCGATGTAAAGAAATAAAAACCTTATGTATCGCGTGCGCGCGCAAACGGACTGCGAGTTCTGCTCTTCCGTTTCGCCGCCGCATAGAAGATCTTCGCTCACGCACAGCGTATTTGCCTTGTTTTTCAAGTTTTTTGCGTATTCGGCGTTCATTTTGTCAACGGTTTCGTCATCGAGAAGAAAATCCATGTACACCCCCGACACATTGTATGCCAAAAGCGGCGGATAGGGTGTAATCGGCATTATACCGTTTGCAAAATTCGTTTTTCAAAAGCGGGTTGAAAAACGAGACATGGGAAGAGATACGGCATCTTTTAGGCGGTTTCTTGCACTTTTATGGTCACTTTTGCCGAGAATTGCAAGTCGGTAAGGCAGTTTTCGGGCAGAGTTCTGCCCACCGATTGATAGGCTTTGTCTTGAAGATTGAGAAAGTCGATGCCGCATTGCTTGGACGTTTCAAACAGCTCGAGCAGTTGTTTTTCAAACTGTTTTGCCAATTTGTTTGCGTACTCTTTGACGATATCGTCCGCGCTTGAAAGCACGTTGTCGGCGTTGACGTGTTGCACGTCGCTTAGGTCCACGGATAGTTGTATATCGGCAAAAATGCGCATGCCGTCCGCCTTTATTCGCACGCGTTTGCCCAAGGTCTTAAATTCCATAGATCCGCCGTCTTGCGAAGTGTAGTTGATAGTGCCCACAAGATCTCGGCTTGCAAACAGTGCGAGCAGTTCGGCATATTCGCCCTCGATGATTTTGCATTTTTCGTGGTTGAACACAAGCGCGCGCGACAGGTCTATCTCGCAAGTTTCTTCTCCCGAACCTTGCTCGGTCATGGGCGGCTTTGGCATTTTGCTTGCCACGATATAGGGTATGGCGCAAGCGTGACTTCTTGCAAGCGAGCGCGCGGCAAAGTCTTTGACGGTGGTGCGAATCATGCCGTCCGAGCCTTCTTCGTTGGCGAGCGCCTGTTGCAAAAAGAAGGGCGCGGACAAGGTTGTGCCAAGGCGCAAAGCCATGATGTCTTTGGGCGAGTTTTCCCCCGACACGAGAATGGCTTGTTCGGGCAGTGCGTACATTCCCGTGAGCGGATATATCAGTTGCAAGTGGTCAAGTTTCAGCACGATGGGGGACACAAGCAGCACGTTGCAGTGCGCAAGCGACACGATAAGCCCCATTTTGCGCGAGATTTTGTCAAGAGCGTCCGCAATGGTCTTTCCGCGCGCGTCATACAAGGCGTAAGTCGCCTTTGCGTCCTGACCGCCGGCAATGCCCACAAGCACGGATTGCGCCGACACGTCAAACTCTTTTGTTTGCTCGTCAAAGTCTATGCCGATGCCAAGCACGATTGCCGATTTTATCAGCGACGGCGTTTCTACGGTTCTGCCGAACACCACTAGAATGAACGCGACAATCAGCACGACAATCCACTTTGAGCGAGTGATATAAGCGGACGGGGTAAGTTTTTTCATCGCGCGCCCCCTTTTTCGTTGAGTGAAACGTCACGATTTGCATCGGATATTCCGTTGTTTATGTCAAAACGGGCGGCGGAGCTCGACGTTGAGCCACTGCTCGACGCGGCGGAAAAACTTGGTTGCAATTTGCCGCAATTCGCGCTGTCGGGCGGAGTGGGGTTAGGCTTTGGATAGGGGATGTATTCGGAGTCCAAACACGCAAGGATATGGCGATATTTTTGCTTGAAAAAAGCTGCCGTAAAGGTCAAGAGCATGGGCAGAATCACCGCCACTAAAAACAACGCATAGCCAAACGCGCCCAGTGCAAAGTCCGTCACGGTTTGCGATGACGTGACCGAAAAGGCGGTGACAAGCACGGCGAGCGGACACAAGATTTTGCTTGCCGTAGCACTGCCTGTCGCGCGCTGAAAAGTCTTGTTTGCGCCGTCGTATAGAAAAGCCATGGATATTATGGACATTGCGATGATCATAAACAGGTTTGTCCATTCCATTCTGCCGATTTCAAGGGACAGTTGGTTGAAGCTTGCGATGTGGATAAGAAGGTCGGACACCATTTTCAGCGCGTTGCCGTACAAGGCTATGCCCAGCATGACTATGGCATTGACAAGAGTCCACACGCACGCAACGGTGGTGGTGATATACGGCAATTTCTTGTCCTTTATGCGCACAAAAGCAAAGGGGAACATGTCGCCGATCCACAGCCCGAAGCGCGGAGCTTTGGCAAAAAATTCGCTCGGCGGCATGGAAAACACGGGCAGATTGCGCCCGATATCCAAGTTTGTGTCAAGGAACGCTAGATTCGCGATTATGGAAAACACGGCAAACAAAGCAAACAATTCCGCCGTGCGAGCAATGGTTTTCGTGCCCTTTGCGCCGAGATACACGATAGGCAAAATGAAGAGCCCGTATATGAGAAAAGGTTGCGTGCCGGTGAATAGTTCGTGGGTGAGATAGCTCATGCAATAGCAGAAATAAAACACGAGTTTCATCGTCAGCCACACGGAAGATAAAAGGCAGCAAATCTTGAAAAACTTGCAGTTGAGAGCAACAAGCAAATCGTCGCCTTTCATTCTCGAAAAGGCGAAAACGAGCGTTGCCAGCAGAGCGTCAACAAGCGAAAAAAGCAAATATATCCACAACGTCGACGAGCCGTACGTTTCGCAAATTATGCCCGGGGCAGCGGACAGTTTGAAGGCAAAACCCACCGCCACGATAATGGCTGCCGCTTGTGAATTGTAGATGACGTTGATCGGCAAGTTTTTGCGCAATCTATTGTTTATCGTGTTGTTTTGCATTGTTAAACACCGTTTTATGTTTTATTTTGCTATCCTGCGTCTGTTTTGTGTGGGGATGGAATGCGGGCGTAGTCGCATGGTGGACGCGCTTTGTTTCATCAGCCCGTCTTGAAGGTCGGGGGAGATTCTCGGCGCGTACGGGGCAAGGTAGGGTGTGCCGTAGTTGTCAAGGGATGCAAGGTAGGCAACCACAACAAGCGAGAGTATGATTATACCGACAAAACCCATGACCGCGCTTATGCACAGATATAAAAATCGCAGTATGCTCATCGTGCCCACTTGGTCGGGCACGCAGAATATGCCGATTGCCGACAGCGCGACAACAAGCACGGACGGAGAAGATATAAGCCCTGCTTTCACCGCAGTGTCCCCGAGCACGATTGCACCAACGACGGATAGGGATATGCCGAAATAGCGGGGCATGCGTATGGACGCTTGGTTGAGAATCTCAAACAGCGACATCACAAGCAGCATCTCTATCGCGGGCGGAAAAGGTATGTTGGTGGTTGCCGACATCAGCGTCATGAGAAATTTTAGGGGCAGCAGCTGAAAGTGGTAGGTTTGAAGAGCGATGTACGCGCCCGGCAAAAATATCGTCAGCATCGCGCCCAAAAATCTGAATACGCGGATCATGGACGCGCGCCAATCTTCCGAATAGTAGTCGTAGCCATCTTGCACGTCTTCAAACACGAGATATGGCAGCGTCACGACAATAGGCGAGCCGTCCACGATGACAGCCACTCGTCCTTCCAGCAGTTTTGCGCTCACCACGTCCGGTTTTTCGCTTGTGCCTGCTTGCAAGAAAAAGGAGTTTTTTCTCGGCTGAATGAAGGACATGACGTATGCGCTGTCCACAACGCCGTCCACGTCAATCGCGGCGATTTTGTCGCATATCGTCTTGACAACGGAATCGTCTGCAATGCCTTTTATATACATCACGGACACGGTGGTGTTGGAGTATCGCCCCACCTCAAAATTTTTCATCGTCAAGGCAGGGGATTTGATGCGCCTGCGGATCATGGACGTGTTGGTCTTGATCTCTTCCACAAATCCTTCGCGCGGACCTTTCATCACGCTCGAAGTGGGAGGCTCGCCTATGGCTCTTGCGATAGGTTTTCGCAAAGAAAAGACGTATGCGTCCTTTTCGCCTTCGATGTAGAAAGCAACGTCGCCAAGTGCAATATCGCTCGGCGAATCGGTGACGGGCACAACCTTTATCTCATCGCTGTACGACACCGTGTCTTGCAATTCTTCGAGATAAGGACTTTCAAAATCGTCCGTGTTTTTTAGCGGTCTGACCACGTCTTGTTCAAGCAAAGTCTTGTCGATGTTGCCGTCAAGATATGCAAACAAGCAGTTCTTTTTGCCAACGCGCAAAGGGCGGCACTTAAAATCGTCGCTTGATGAGAACGTGTCCGTCAATCTTTTTGTCAACTCTTGTATGTCCACGCCAAAAGTGTTGACACAAGCAAACAAAATAAAACGCGCATGCATAGAAAATTTTGTATTGACATCACTTCTCGATATGTTAAAATTGTCTTGTGAACAGGAGAAAATTATGCTAGACAACGACGTTCAAATCACCGAGCAAAACGACGTGCCGCAAGGCATTTTATACAACTATTCCCAAAAGCACGCCCAAGTCCTTGCCAAAAGGGCGAAGAGAAAGGGCGTTGTGCAGTTCATCAAGTACGCCCTTTGCGCCGCAAGCGCAGGCATCATCCAAATCGTGCTGTTCTCGATCTTGCAAACGGTGTTGCCAAAGGACATGGGCAACATCCACTTCATTGTGGAAGATATGCAACTCGGCACTTTCATCGCCACCACCGTTGCGCTTTGCGCTTCTATTCTTTGGAATTTCACTTTCAACCGCAAGTTCACCTTCAAGGACGCAGGCAACGTGCCGCTTGCAATGTTTCTCGCATTCTTGTTTTGCGTACCGTTCTATCCGTTCCAAACGTGGTACGTGCATACGATCAAGACGTTGCTCTCACAGCATATCAGCGTGGACGGCGCAGGCATAATCGCCGAGGCAAGCGTGATGGCGATCAACTTTGCGCTCGAATTTATTTGGCAAAAATTTGTCGTGTTCAGAAAGCCCAAAGACAAGAAAACAGCCACAACTCAACAAGAGCAAAACACGGCAGAGCAGTGATATGTGTGCTCCAAACAAGTTTAGTTTCGGGCGCAACTCAAAAAGTCTGTCATTGCGAGCTTGCGTGGCAATCTCGTGGAAACGAAATGACAAACTTTTTCTGCGCCCGATAAGTTTTGTGTTGTTCACATCTCTACAAAAGGTGTACGTGTAATACCCTAAATAGAAATGCCCCATCTTTCCGGTCCGCGCCGGTATTTCTTCCACCACTCGTTTATGGTGCTTTCTCTACAAAACTGTCCGTTGCTCGCGGGGAAGACAGGCGGCACTCGCATAGATAAGTATCGTCCCCTTGTTATGCCACCACGCTTTGTGCGCCAGGCAGTAGCCAACAACACGGCGCAGTCGCTCGTACAACCGTCTTGCTCGGCGCTTATTTGCTCGCCGCCGTTGCGGCTCGTGTTCCGCCTTCGAAGTCACACATTCAGTTTATAAGTACGCTCCGAATATGTTTTCGTTTCGGGTGTGGGTGCCCCACCCAAAATTATTAATTATTAATTATTCATTATTAATTAAACAACAATAGCCGTGCTTTTTGATTGTCACGGCTTTCTTTTTGTGGTAGAATACTAAAAACTTTTTAAGGAGAAGCATATTATGGCAAAATATTGCGACGAACCGTCCAGAACTTTCAGCGAATATCTCTTGATTCCCGGCTACACTTCCGAGCAGTGCATCCCCGCAAACGTGGATTTGAAAACACCGCTTGTGAAATTCAAAAAGGGAGAAACACCGAGAATTCAACTCAACATTCCGCTTGTGTCTGCAATCATGCAATCTGTCAGTGACGACAGAATGGCAATCGCGCTTGCAAAAGAAGGCGGAATTTCGTTTATATTCGGCTCTCAATCCGCGCAAAACGAGGCGGATATGGTGCGCAGAGTCAAGGCGTACAAGGCAGGTTTTGTGCCAAGCGACAGCAACCTTACTCCCGACGCAACGCTCAAAGACGTGCTCGATCTTGTCGAACGCAACGGACACAACACTATAGCTATCACCGATGACGGACTTGCAAACGGCAAGTTGCTCGGCGTGGTCACTTCAAGGGACTATCGCCCGTCAAGAATGTCTTTGGACGACAAGGTTTGCTCCTTTATGACTCCGAGAGAAAAACTTGTCGTGGCAGATTCCGGCGTCACTCTTTCAGAGGCAAACGACATCATCTGGAAAAACAAACTCAACAGTCTTCCCGTTGTGGATTGCAACGATCACCTTATGTATTTCGTCTTCCGCAAGGACTATGAACAACACAAGGAAAACCCCAACGAAGTGCTTGACGAAGACAAGCGTTATCTTGTGGGCGCAGGCATCAATACGCTCGATTTTGAAACGCGCGTACCCATGCTTGTGGACGCGGGCGCGGACGTGCTTTGCATAGACAGCAGCGAGGGCTACACCGTGTGGCAAAAACGCACAATAGACTTTATCCGTGCAAAATACGGTGATAAAGTGCTTGTTGGTGCAGGAAACGTGGTTGACAGAGAAGGATTCTTGTTCCTTGCCAACGCCGGCGCAGACTTTGTCAAGGTGGGCATCGGCGGCGGATCTATCTGCATCACGAGAGAAACAAAGGGCATCGGTCGCGGTCAAGCAACCGCGCTTATCGAAGTGGCAGCCGCTCGTGACGAATACTTCAAGCAAACGGGCGTGTACATCCCCATTTGCTCGGACGGCGGCATCGTGCAAGACTACCACATGACGCTCGCTCTTGCAATGGGAGCGGACTTTATCATGCTCGGCAGATACTTTGCTCGCTTTGACGAAAGCCCCACGGCAAAGCTCAACGTCAACGGCAACTATGTCAAAGAGTATTGGGGTGAAGGCAGCAACCGCGCAAGAAACTGGCAACGCTACGACCTTGGCGGCAAGAGCGGTCTTTCCTTTGAAGAAGGCGTGGACTCATACGTGCCGTATGCGGGAAAACTTTCCGACAACGTGCGCAAGAGCTTGTACAAGGTCAAGTCCACGATGTGCAACTGCGGCGTGAAAAGCATTGCCGACCTGCACAAAAACGCAAAACTCACGCTTGTCTCCGCCACCAGCATAGTGGAAGGCGGCGCGCATGACGTGCTTATCAAAAATAAATACAATTCATAAACAAAAGCCGTTGAAAACTGCGCTATTTAGCGAATAACTTCGTCAGAGCCACGCTCTCGTCAACTCATGTACGCATAGTACATTAGGGTTGCCGTTAGCGTGGCTCTTTCTTGTTCTTCATCTAAATATCGCAGTTTTTATAATGAATAATTAATAATTAATAATTGTGGTAGGGCGCAAAAAATATGACGTTTCGTTTCCACGAGATTGCCACGCCGAGCAAGTCGGCTCGCAATGACAAAGTTTTTTGTTGCGCCCGAAACGAAAACTTATTCGGAGCGTACTTATAAATGGAATGTGCAACTTCGAAGACGGAATTGGAGCCGCAAGGCGGCGACCGTATCGAGCGTCGGACTTGACGTAAAGTACGAGAATGTGTGGCGTTCTGTTGCGTAGCTGCCACACAGGCGAAGTGGCATAATAAGAGAAATGGCGTAAGTTATGTCTCGACCGAGTGTTTTCCCCCGCTACGCGGTTGCCGTGGGTTCCCTTGCAAGGGGGAACGGCAATAGGGAAAACACCTGAGGAAAGGGGAAAGTTGCATTTAGGGTTTCAAACGCTCCGCTCATTGTAGAGCTGTGAACAAAAAAACTTATTCGTAGCATACAAAAAAGACGATGCCGAGTGCATCGTCTTTTTGTGTGAAAAACATTGTCAATACACGCCTTCTGCGAGCATGGCTTCGGCGACTTTTCTGAAACCTGCAAGGTTTGCGCCGTCCACGAGATTGTAGCCCATGCCGTAGTTTTTGAGCGCATCGCAAATTTGAGAATGGATGCCGCGCATGATCGTTTTCAGCTTTGCGTCCACTTCATCGCTTGTCCAAGCAAGGCGTTCGCTGTTTTGTGACATTTCAAGACCGCTCACCGCCACGCCGCCTGCGTTGACCGCTTTTGACGGAGCGACAAGCACGCCGTGCGATTGCAAGAAAGCGATTGCCTCGTTGGTGGTGGGCATATTGGACACTTCGTTGAGAACGGGCACGCCGAGTTTGACCATGGCCTGCGCGTCTTCGAGCAAGATTTCGTTTTGTCTTGCGCAGGGCATATATATGTCGGCTTTGACGTTGCCCCAAGGTTTTTTGCCTGCGACGAATTCGCAACCGAATTTGTCCGCGTAGTCTTGCACTTTGTTGCGGTTGGAAGCACGCATTTCGAGCATATAATCGATTTTTTCTCCGCTGACGCCGTCGTTGTCGACGATGTATCCGTCGGGACCCGAAAGGGTGAGCACCTTGCCGCCCAGCTCGTTGATTTTCTTTGCCGCGCCCCATGCGACGTTGCCAAAGCCCGACAGGCAGAATGTCTTGCCCGCAAGCTGTTCGCCTTCGTGGCGGAGCACTTCGTCAAGGAAGTAGGTTGCGCCGAACCCGGTTGCTTCGGGGCGGATGAGAGAGCCGCCGAAACTCAAACCTTTGCCGGTTAGAACGCCGTTTTCGTACGCTCCGACAATTTTTTTGTATTGACCGAAAAGGTAGCCTATTTCACGACCGCCCACGCCCATATCGCCTGCCGGCACGTCGATGTCGTGGCCGATATAGCGGTACAATTCGTTCATAAACGCTTGGCAAAAACGCATGATTTCGCCGTCGCTTTTGCCTGTGGGATCGAAGTCCGCGCCGCCTTTTGCTCCGCCCATGGGCAGAGAAGTGAGCGAGTTTTTGAACGTCTGCTCGAAGCCCAAAAATTTCATTGCGTCGAGATTGACGTCTTTTTGAAAACGAAGACCGCCCTTGAAAGGACCGATTGCGTTGTTGAACTGCACGCGGTAGCCCCTGTTGACGTGGTACACTCCGTTGTCGTCCATCCACGGAACGCGGAAAATGATCTGCCGCTCGGGCTCGACCATGCGTTCGAGAATGACGTGTTGTCTAAGCTCTTTTTCGTGTTGAGAAACGGCGGGAGTGAGCGATGAGAGAACTTCTTTGACCGTTTGCATAAATTGCGGTTGATTGGGATTTTGCGCTTCGGTCTTTTCGATGACTTCGCTGATGTATGACATAAGCATTCTCCTTGGCAAACATTGCTTGCCCAAATAAAATAATACACTCACGAAAAGGCAAAAATCAACATAAAATTGAAAACGAACGCAAATATTTTTTCGATAAACATGGCAAAATCGACGTATATACGCACAAAAAAGAGCGGCTGTATCGTGATTTTGAGCGAAAAAAGCGCATAGATTGTGTGTGATAGGCGGCTGTGACACAAAATATTAAGACGGAAAAATTTATTCAAAATCGTATTGAAATATAAGATTCGATATGTTATCATATAAATGTTAAATTATTTTAAGGTGCGCCCGCTCACGCGCGTAAGCGTGCCTGAAGTAAAGAAAGGAGAAAGTTATGAGCCAAAATCAACAGTTCAAAAAGGTCAAACTTTTCAGAGTGCTCAAAGTTGTGTTCTACTCGCTTGGCCTTCCGCTGTTTCTTGTCACGGTATTTCTTTCCGCGATAAAGTTTCTCGGTCACGATCCGTTTATGGGAGAAACCGCAACGACCACCGCTCTCGGATTTTTCAAACAAATCGAAGCGTACGTCACCGCTCCCGCGCTTTACGGATTTTGGATCGCTTGCGCACTTTGGGTGTTCATCTCAATCGTGCATATTGTATTGAACAAGACGGTGAAGAACCAGAAAGTCAAGATGCTTTCCGTGCTTGCCGTGTGCTTGATCGTTATGCTCGGGTCGGGATTTATCATGGACGGAGTGTTCCAAGGCAAAGTTGCCGAGCTTCAAAAAAATGCCCCGGAGGGCGTTGTTGTTGAGGACTACAAGACGCAGCTTTCCTACTACCGCACGTTCACATCCAACGCAATCAAGAAGAACGACACGCTCAATCTCATTGCACAAGTGGATCTTCTTCAACACGTCTACAACGTTGAGATGGAAGGCGTTGACAAGGGCGGCACTGCGGGCAACATTGCCAACAAACCCGTCACGTACTACAACGTCATTGACGCAGACGGCAACCAAGGTGTTGACATCAGCTTCAAAATTGACGAAAAAACGGGCGCATACAAGCTCAACGTTGATGAGCGGAACAACATTGTCGGCGACGGCAACATCACAAAAGAGATAGAGGGCAATCAGCTCATCAGACTCAAGCCCCAAAACGGCAAGCTCGTCATCAACGGCAAAGAGTATCCGAACTATTGGTACAAAGAAAGAGTCACCAACAGCAAAGAGAAAATCTACGTGTGGTATGCAAAAGATATGATGCCCATTGGCACCGAGTATGCAAACGGCGCAAAAGTAGACAACTCTCCGATCACTGAAGGCATCTACGGCACGGGTATTTATAACAAGAACGGCATGCTCTCGGACGGTTGGGTGTTCAGCATCTACAACGTGCTCGACATCTTGGAAGACTACTACGAAGGCAAAGCCATTTCCGAAAAATACAGCGCCCTTGTGGAGAGCTTGTACGAAGAGGCGGAAACCACTCGTGACGCATACTATCAAGGTCTTATCCCCGATCCGGACGGCAACTACGCGTCCAAGTGGGAGCAAACGATGTACACTCAAGAGATTGATCTTGCCAACAGATTCTCTCTCACAAGACGTCGTCTTGACCAACTTGTTGCAAAACTCGGCGCATTGCTCGGCAAGAACAGCCTTTTTGACTTCCTTCTCAAGCCCAACGAAGACGGCACGACGGGAATCGAAGGCGTTGCGGGCGAATTCGGCGTCGGCGATATGCTCAAACCCATTCTTGAAAAACTTCAAAAGGGTATGAGCTTTGCAACCGATATCATCAAAAACGACACGACTATGGCAACCGTCATCGAGTATGTCAAAGCCGCGCTCAACATCCCCGACACAACCGAGATCAAGGACGTGTACATCGTGCTTGCATACGCAGGTGCGACAGACATTTTCGGCGTTGAAAGAGATCACATGTATCTTGCTCTTGTCAAAGACAACGGCGCAGGAGCAATCGGCACCAATCCCGCAAAAGTCAAAGACGGTGGTGACGTTCTTCTCGACATCGACTTCTCCGACAAGATCCTTGACGACGAAAACAGCGATTTCGCATTCGATCTCGATCATTTGAGCGAGTTCTTGAACACCGCAATCAATGGTTTGCTCAAGAAGTTCAACATCAATCTCAAATCCATCCTTGTTGACAACACCATCGGCAGCTTGCTTGGCGGTTTGCTCATCAAAGACATCAAGATTGACGGCGTGGTCTACAAAGGACTTGAAATCGGCGGCATGCAAATTCCGCTTTTCGACAGCGACTACAATGCCGCGATCGACGTTGCAGGCATCCTGACCAATCTTCTTTCTTCACTTTACTACTATCAATCTCCCGTCATCAAACCGGTGTGGGAGTTCTACGGCTGGCAAGAGAGCACCGATGAAAGCTATATCGAGGCGAGCAAAGCTCTCAAACAATTCCAAAGAGCAGAGTATGAAGCAGTGGCATACGGCGGCATGATCGGCTCTGTGCTTATCGGCGACAAGCTCGGCACGGGTTCATATCCGTCCGCACTCGGACTTGCCGATCTCACCGCAGTCAGACAACTCAAATACGATCTTTCCTACAAGAGAGATTTCTATCCCATCTACAACACTCGCGATATGATCATGTTCTTCACGGGCATCATCATTCTGTTCTATTTCTTGAGCTTTGTCGCTCAACAAAAAGAGATCGAATACGCAACGGGCACTCTTGTGGCTGAAGATCGCAAACCGCGCCAAAAGAAAGCCAAGAAGGGCGCAAACGTCGATGAAATCGCAATGGGCGCAATCGGCGCAACCGTAGACGAGCAAAACGAGCAAGGAGTTGAAGCTCCCGCGGGGGACACCGCCTTGCCCGATCAAGAAAATACGGATAAGGGGGTGCTGTAATATGAGCGAGAAACATCTTGACCAATCTGTTGAAAATATGGATTTGCAATCTCAAACTCAACAAGAGACAACGGACAAAATGCCCGCATTCCCTGTGAGTGAACGCACAAAGAAACAACAACTCGGCACGTCCGTGGTATACTCGGTGGCATCGGTGGTGCTGTACGTGCTTGCATACTTGCCCATCGTCTTGGTGTCTTTGGTGCTTGGCGTGAAGTGCTACGAGCTTTTGCCGTACTATTCCTTCTGGCCGTTTGTCGGCACAATTCTTGCATGCGTGCTCGGTCTTGTCTTTATGACGGTCGTGCTTGTCGTTGCAAGAAAGAAAACAAAGAGCAGCATCAGGACGCAAACGGTGAAGATCTGCATCGCTTTCGTGTGCTTGACCACCGTGTTCGGTCTTTTGTTCACCTATATCGTCCCCGACGTCATCGCATTTGCAACTCAAAACACCTTGTTCTGCGAAGACTTGTACTACAAGGGAACGGAGCAAGCGGAAAAGAACGCAAAGCTCGAACGCGACTATATCATGTACAACGTGCTCAACGGCAACTTGAACACCTATGACGGCAACCGCATTGCCGACAAGGGCGACTTTGCCTACACCACGCTCGCAAAGAGAGAAGAAGAAAACGGCACGTTCATCAGATACTACAACCAAGACATCCAAAACGTCTACGATGCCTACATGCGCGATTACGACATCAAGACCATCAAGTCCCAAGTGCTTGACGTGCTTGAAAAGAATGCGCCCAGAAGATACGAGTTGTACAACTTTGTCTACACCAACTACGTTCTCAACGACTACGACTACGCATTCTACAACAATCTCGAACGCCGCGCCTTCACGCTCTCTATCGTGGACTATATCTATTCCAACTTCGATTATGAAGGCATGCTCAAGCTCGGCTTCAAGGACGCTCGTCTCAAAGCGTTGTTCCAAGCCAACTATGACAGCTTCAACCAAGACGGTTACAACCCGTTTGACGATCCGCTCCTTTTGTATGCGCAAGTCAACGGCCGTATGACAATCCCCGTCGTGTTGCGCCTTATTCTCAACGAAGGTTGGCAATATTCGCAAGGCGGATTCAATGACGCGTCCGGCGAAGTGCGTTTCACCGAAGACGGCAACTGCATGTATCAACTCTACGATCCCGCAAAGAGAGACGAGTTTATCGCACAAGGCGGCACGTTCGATTATGACGGCACGATCATGAACGGCGAAGGCAAGGAAATCACCGTCAAGTACGGTTTCAACAAAGACGGCTGGATGATCTTTGAAAACGGCGTTACAAAACGCCCGATGAAGTGGCTCGTCTTGGATATGCTCGGCGATCCGATGTCCATTGCAAAACTCGATCTCAAATCGGTTGCGGGCAGCACCGTCACCGAGGCAATCCAAAAATTGCTCAACAAACTTCCCACTCTCGTTGACGCGCTCGGCGGCCTTGTGAAAAAAGACCTTATCGACGTGGTTGTCAAAGAGGCAACGGGCGGAGCAGGGCTCAGCATCGGTCTTTGCTTTGACGACGACGGCAACCTTGCTGTCAATCTCTTCTCCATGAACGCCCCCTACGGTATGCTCGGCTACATGCAAGCAACGTGGGTGTCACAAGACAATCTGCTCATGGCGGTCATCAACGTTGTCGGTCTTCGCAACTGGCTGTGCATCTTCGGCGCAGTGGGCGGCGTGCTCATCGTGGCGGCAGGCGTGTGCAGAGAGCTTGGCGAAAAGACTCGTGAACGCACCGAAATCGCTCGCGACCGTATCAATCGCGCAGAAGACGACGACACGCAACAAGACGCAATCGCAGACGGTGCGGACAATGCCGACAATGTAGACGCTCCTGCGGACACACCGCTTAACGCAGTGTGACAAAGAAGCGACAAATCAAACAACAAAAAAAGACACGCAAAGGGCGTCACTCTTAGGGATTTTAATTGAATATTTTATAAAACTCGACTTTCAATAAGTCGAGTTTTCTTTTACCCACATAAAACAGATTGAATTAAAGTTAATTTTATGTTATAATCAACTCATCGATAAATAAGAATTTGATGAAAACAACAAATAATTTTTAGGAGGTGCTACCCATGAAAGCAGAAGAAATGATTGTTACACATGATTTACTCCGTATAGTGTCGGTATAAAACGGTGAAATCTATACGGAGTGAAATATCACCGAAACGCCGACTTTATATTTATTAAGCCATGCAAAGGAGGATTTAGTTTATGTCAATGATTAAAATAGAAAATCTTACGTTTTCCTATCCAACGAGTTATGATAATGTTTTTGAAAACATAAGCTTTCAAATTGATACCGATTGGAAGCTCGGCTTTGTGGGAAGAAACGGCAGCGGAAAAACAACGCTGTTAAATCTTTTGCTCGGAAAGTATGAGTATAGCGGTAAAATTCACGCATCCGTGCAGTTCGATTATTTTCCATATCCCGTATCGGATAAAGCGAAGCTTACGTGTGAAATTTTCTCTGAAATCGCCCCTGCGGCAGAGGAATGGGAGTTAATGCGAGAACTGTCTTACTTGGATGTGGAGGCAGATGTGCTTTACCGTCCATTTGAAACTCTATCAAACGGTGAGCAGACAAAGATACTGTTAGCGGCTTTATTTTGCAACGAAGGACATTTTCTTTTGATTGACGAGCCAACGAACCATTTAGACGTTCACGCTCGTGAAATGGTATCAGCATATTTAAAAAAGAAAAAAGGCTTTATACTCGTATCTCACGACCGTGCCTTCTTGGATGGATGTGTTGACCATATTTTGTCGCTGAATAGAGCAAGCATTGAAGTACAAAGCGGAAATTTTTCGTCTTGGATGGAGAACTTTGAACGTCAACAAGAATTTGAACTCGAACAAAATGAACGCTTACAAAAGGATATTGCTCGATTACAACAATCGGCGAAACGCTCTGCGGTGTGGTCTGATCGTGTAGAAGCATCGAAAAAAGGAGCAGCCGACAAGGGTTATGTCGGGCATAAAGCAGCAAAGATGATGAAACGGTCAAAAGCAATCGAAGCAAGGCAACTGCAAGCTATTGAGCAGAAATCAGGGCTTCTAAAAAACATCGAAACTGCCGAGAATTTGAAGCTCACTACGTTGATGTATCACGCAGAAACACTCGTTACCCTTTCTGATGTTTCTGTTTGTTATGACGAAAATGCGATATGCGAACCCGTTTCATTTACAATACGGCAAGGAGATAGAGTTGTCCTTGACGGTAGAAACGGAAGCGGAAAAAGCAGTTTGCTTAAACTTATAATCGGTGAGCCAATCGAGCATACAGGTACGATACAGCTTGCATCGGGACTTATCATATCCTATGTGCCGCAGGACACCTCACATCTACAAGGGAGTTTATCAGCTTTCGCTGAAGAAAACCATATAGATGAAAGTTTATTCAAAGCAATTCTGCGGAAAATGGACTTTGAGCGCGTACAGTTTGAAAAAGATATACAAGATTTTTCAGGCGGTCAAAAGAAAAAAGTTTTGATAGCGAAAAGCCTCTGTGAGCAAGCGCATCTGTACATATGGGATGAGCCACTTAACTTTATTGATGTGTATTCTCGTATGCAGATTGAGCAGCTCATAAAAGAATTTTCGCCTACGATGATTTTTGTCGAACACGATAAAGCCTTTAGAGAAACGATTGCGACGAAAACTTTTCGGTTATAAAACAGAGCGCGACAAATTCCAATTTATCGAGTTGTTAATTTTGTGGGAAAATTTTCAAAAGTTTAGCACACTATACTTTGCAAGCAAAGTCGTGTGCTTTTGCGGGATAAAAAAGAAAGACTAACGAAAGGTGTTCGTTAGTCTTTTATATTGCCTAAAAATCCCTTATAGGGAACGCCTAATCGCGTGTCTTTTTTATCTGCAATAAAGTAGTGCGAAAAGTGAATTGCCGTCTGCCGTCTACATCGTGTAAAGCTGTTGCTTACATCGTGTCGAGCCGTTGATTATATCGTACAGTCGCTTGTAGTGTGCACAGCGGCGGTTGTGCTGCAAAAAAAACGGCGGTTGCGCCGATTTTATATCAGCAGAATATCGCCTGCGCTCAGCGTGTACGGGCAAGCGAGCTTGTATATGCGTTGCACGTATTTTGCATCGTCCGTCACAACGTTTTGCACGGTGTCGATGATTTCGCCCGCCGTGAAGGTTTTGTATGCCGTGTTGCTTGCGGGGGATAGGATTGTCAGCGTATCGCCCGTGCGGAAACGGTTGCGCATTTCAACGGTGGCTATGCCGTCTTTATAGTCTTGCACAACGGCGGTGAAGACGTATTTTTCGGGAGATTGCCCTTCGTCAAGACACACCGTATCAAGGTTGTCGCCCTCGAAGTATGCGTCCGTGTAGGTGCGGTGCGCCACGGTTTCGAGCAAGGCGTCATATTCGTCCGCATGCTCGATCGTGCCTGTCGCAAGATATTCGTCAATTGCCTTTCTGTATGCGTTTGCAACCGTTGCGATATAAAACTCGCTCTTCATCCGTCCTTCCACTTTCAGCGACACAATGCCAGATTTTGCAATCTCGGGGATGTGGCGCAAAAGGCGCAGGTCGCGGCTGTTCATAAAGTAGGTCATGCGCTCGTCTTGCTCGACATCAAGCGGCTTTGACGCGTGACGTTCGGTTTCGGTGATGCGATAGCCCCATCTGCAAGGCTGGATGCATGCGCCGCGGTTGGCGGATCGGTTGGCAAAGTAGGTGGAGAGAAGACATCTGCCCGAATAGCTCATGCACATCGCTCCGTGTACAAACGCTTCAAGCTCCATATCCGGTGCGGCGTTGTGGATTTCAAGCACTTCGTCAAGGGAGAGTTCTCTTGCAAGCACAACCCGTTTTACGCCCATAGCTTGCCAAAATTTGACGGCAAGCAGATTGGTGGTGTTGGCTTGTGTGGATAGGTGAATCACAAGATTCGGCGCAACCTGTTTGCACAGCGTTACAAGCCCGATGTCCGAGATAAGCACCGCGTCCACCTTTGCACTTTGCAAAAACTCAAAGTATTCTTTTGCTTTGTCAAGGTCTTGATTTTTTGCAAAAATGTTGACGGTGACGTACACTTTTTTGCCAAGCGCGTGAGCGTAGTTTGCCGCCTCGACAATCTCGTCTTCCGAGAAGTTGTCCGCAAAAGCGCGCAAGGAAAAAGCCTTGCCGCCAAGGTACACGGCGTCAGCCCCGAAGTGAAAAGCGGTTTTAAGTTTTTTGAGATTGCCTGCCGGCATCAACAGTTCGAGCATAAAGCACCTTTTGACGCAATAAAGCGTTAAACAATGCAAATCGGCATCATAAAATGCCGATTTTGTCATTTGAGCGTGTTGTTTTGTCAGTCCGTGATGATGGGGATTTTGGCAAGATACACTATATCGTCGCGATCTGCCGCCTCGCCTTCTGCCAGCACGAATGCCTTTTTGTAGATCTTTCCGCCTGCAAGGCTCACGATCTTTTCAAGCCCGCGAAGGCTGCCGCCCGTGGATACAACGTCATCCACAATTGCCACCTTCTTGCCTTTGAGAAGGTCTGCGTCGTGCTTTGACAAATACAGCGTTTGTTCGCCGCCCGTGGTGATGGATTGCACGGTTGCCTCGATGCCGTCCTGCATATACAGTTTCTTGCTCTTGCGGCACACCGCATAGAATTTTTGTCCGAGTTCGCGCGCGATGACGTGGCTCAGTTGCAGTCCTTTGGACTCCGCCGTAAGCACGACGTCGCAGCCGTCGAGAAGTTTTGCAAGTTCCTTGCCGCAATGCTCCGTCAAGTCAACGTTGCCGTGAAGGTTGAAAAAGCAAATGCTTATGCCGCTCGGCAAGGGCAGAACGGGCAAATCTGTCTTGAATCCGTTGATGTCAACGGTGTAAAATCTTTCCATAGAGAAAAACTCCTTGGTGTTTAATAGGTCTATATTATAAAACAATCGTCGTTTTTTTACAAGTCAAAACGATCTATTTTTGGGCGTGTGGCAAGCGGCTTTTTGGCTTACTTTTCGTTCTTTTGCTCGCTTGTTTCTTGCTCTTTTGCTTGCTCTTCTCTCGCTTTTTCTTTGGCGTTGTATTCGGTGACTTTCACTTTGTTTTCGTTTTTATCGAGCACGTAGGTGTTGTCAAGCTGATTTTTGAGATCTCCGACCACGCTTTGTATGTATTCTTTGCGAAGAATTGCTTGTTCCTTTTTTTCTTCATCGGTCAGCCCGACGTTTTTCGCCTTGCGCGCGAGTTCGTTTATTCTTTGGATATTCATATTGTTCCTTCCTATACTGCAAATTTGTTTGGTTTTTTGATAGATATTTGATTTTATCTTATTTTTTGGCGATTTGGCACGTTGTCGCGTCACACGTCCGTGCTCCAATCTATCGGCTTTTGTCCGTGTTGTGTCAAAAACGCGTTGCATTTTGAAAAGTGCTTGCACCCGAAAAATCCTGCGTAAGCCGACAGCGGAGAAGGGTGCGGACATTCCAAAATCAAGTGTTGTGGCGCAGTGATAAGCGACTTTTTCGAGCGCGCGTTGCCGCCCCACAGCATAAACACAATCGGCTCTTTTCTGTCGTTGAGCTTGCGTATGATGCTGTCCGTCAGCACTTCCCAGCCCTTGTTTTTGTGCGAGTTGGCTTGCCCTTCGCGCACGGTCAGCACCGTGTTGAGCAACAGCACGCCTTGCTTTGCCCACGGCACAAGGTAGGGCGATTTGTTTTTCACGCCAACGTCCTGCTCTATCTCCTTGAATATGTTGACAAGCGAGGGCGGAGTCGCCACTGTCGGCTTGACGGAAAAGCACATGCCGTGCGCCTGCCCTTCGCCGTGATAGGGGTCTTGCCCCAAAATGACCACCTTGACGTCTTCGTATGCCGTGTATTTGAGCGCGTTGAAAATATCGTGCATGTCGGGATAGATCACGCGCGTGCGATACTCCTGCGCCAAAAACTTGCGTAAGATCTGATAGCTTTCGCTCTCAAAGTCTTCTTTCAGGACGTTGTCCCAGCTGTTGCCGATGTTGACCATATCCATATTATACCACAAATTTTTTTCTGCGCAACAGTATATAAATCGTATCTTTGCCCCATAATACAATCAATCCGACGTCGGAGCAAAAAATCAACTCGGCATAAGCCGAACAAGGAGAAAATTATGGCAAAAACAGCAACCAAACAAACAAAAAAATCCAACCCCTGCCATTGCGCAGACACCAAAACCAAGACCACGACCAAATCTCGTGCGGCGAAAGAAACCGATTGCAAA
Source organism: uncultured Eubacteriales bacterium (assembly GCA_900548005.1). Taxonomy (GTDB): domain Bacteria; phylum Bacillota; class Clostridia; order Christensenellales; family CAG-917; genus CAG-475. The sequence goes on from URIZ01000008.1 coordinate 51,540, forward strand.
GACTGTAAGTAAAACCGCGCTAAAATAGCGAATAACTTCGTCAACACCCATCCGCTCCAAAATCACGTACCACTTGTACGTTGGGTTTTGTTTAGGATGGGTGTTTCCTTGTTTTTCATCTATTTATCGCGGTTTTTCAAACCGTAGAGATAAAACATTGTCGATAGCTCAAAACACTACTTTTGTATTTTAGAGACTTTTGAGAATTTTATGAGATATTTGTATAACTATTGTTTGGCATTTTATCTTACCAATGAAAGATAATTAATTCCTGTCATAGAGGAAACAGCCTATTTTAAGTGTTCCCATATTTTTTCAATGAGAACAGTATCGTCTGATGTATCAAATATGTGCTGGGCGAAATCTTTGACATTAGGGCGATTATCAAGGATTTTCTTTATTGCGGCGATTTGGTCTTGTTTTGGTGCCGCACCGCGTTTCAAGGCTCTGTGGCAAGTAGGGCATAGTTTTACAATGTTGTTTTCATCGTCTAGCTCATGGTTTTTTCCCAGAGAGATAACATGGTGGTATTCAAAAGATTGTTTGCCTGTATTTTTGTTGGTATATGTGGTTGTGGTTTTGCAACAGGCACACTCGTCGGGAGTGTTCATTCTTATGATTTCTATTAAACCTAAATCGCGTTTAAAGGATTTTTCATCGGTTGCCGAATCGAAGTTTAGTTCTTTTCTTAACGCTTTTATGTCGCTATTGCTTAATTCCTGCCCGAAAATGTTATTTGAATAATAACGCAACATCGAGTCAAATGAGTCTTTTTTGCTAGGTAGCAATTCAGGACAAGAAAAATATTCCACACCATCTTGAAATGAGAAATGCTCGATGGTTTCAGGATATGCTGCCTTTATAATCGCGCATTTATATTCGTTTAGCAATCCGATATTTTTTGCATACCAGTAAAGTTTAAAGCGGAGTTGTGTGTTGCGTTTTCTGATTCCTGTAACATAGTCGTGTTGCAATTCGCGCGGATTAAAATTTAAAACGCTAAACGGAACATTAAAGTGATCGTATAGCATACGCGCTCTTTTCAGTTCATGGACAGAATTGTAAAAATAGTCCATAGCGAGCAATGGTCGTGTTGTATCAATGCTACCACGCGATTCTGCAAAACCACGTATAAACATTTTTTTATCTTCGGTTAGTGCATCAACATAAACGAAATCCTGACACAAAATTTTCACATGCAGTCTGTTGAAAAAACTTTCTTCTGTCAGATTTAGGTCATTGGTCAAAATAAAACGCAAAATTGCTTGTTTATGACCATTGGTTAATTTAGTGTGATCTTCCCAATAATTGTTTGGGGCGCAAATGCGGTTTAGTTTTTTAAGCAGGCTATCTTTTGATGATATAAGATAGTTATAGCCATCTGCGAATTTTGAAATTTTATAGCTGACTTCGGTATAAATTTTTGTCTTATCGGCTGAAAAAATATATCTGCTATAAAATACGCCCAACAATAATGGAGAAACTTCGGTTGCTAAAAAATCACTTACGTTCATATTTCCACCTTTATATTTATTTGTTCTTACATTATATAGTTATTTTAATTGTTTTTTCAATAGTTATATGATATATTATATGTGAGGGATAAAAAATCGCTCCCTCACAGAAGGAAAATGGTTATGGAATTTAGAGTTTTGGACTTATTTTGCGGAGCAGGCGGTTTTTCCTCCGGGCTTGAACAAATAGAAAATTTTCATACAGTAATAGGATTAGATTTTGACCAATATGCCATTGAAACATTTTCAAAGAATTTTCCAAACGCTACGGCGATTTGTGGAAATATACTAGAAGAGAATGTTAAGAAAACGGTAATAACTGCTGCTAAAGAGAAAAGGGTCAATATGATCATTGGCGGACCACCGTGTCAAGGGTTTAGTTTAAAAGGTAAAAATCTTGGTTTGGACGATAGCCGAAATTTTTTGTTCAGAGAATATCTCAATATTGTAAAAGAGCTACAACCGGAAGTTTTTGTCATAGAAAACGTTAAAAATATTCTCAATTCAACAAAACACTATTTCAGAGATCAAATACTTAATGAGATAGATAGCCTTGGCTATATTGTAAATTATGGGGTGTTGAATGCAAAAGACTATGGAGTTCCGCAAAGTCGAGAACGCGCCTTTTTTATAGCCTCAAAAAATAAATTTATCAATTTTCCGAGCATTAACGAGAATGTTGTAACCGTAAGAGATGCAATATCGGATTTAGCCTATTTAGAGAGCGGCGAAGGTGCGGTTTTTTCAGAATATCAAAATGCTCCGCAAAGTAATTATCAGACACAAATGCGAGGCGAATGTTTGCAATATCACAAGGCAAGCACGCATTCGAATATTGCCATAGAAAAATTGAGACTAATTCCGCCAGAATGTGGAAAAGAATATTTGCCCAGAGAAATGCATGGCAAACAGAAATTTTCAACCACATGGTCGCGTCTTGAATGGGACAAGATAAGCCCGACGATCGATACGCGATTTGATACACCGTCTAACGGGAAAAACTCGCATCCTTTTTTGAATAGGGCTATAACGCCGAGAGAGGCTGCGCGCATACAAAGTTTCAACGATAATTTTTATTTTTACGGACCTAAGGTTTCGGTGTGTAAGCAAATAGGCAATGCCGTGCCTCCATTGCTTGCAAAAGCGATAGGCGAAAAAATATCGAGCGAACTACAAAGAGAAGTGATCCAAAACGACAATTTTACATTGTATCTCGGAAATGCGTATACGATGATCGATGAGTTTATAAAGAATGGAGTAAGGGTTAATCATATAATTACAGATCCGCCATACAATATTTCGCACGAAAACAATTTTAGTACGCTTAGGTGTCCTAGAAAGGGCGTTGATTTTGGTGAATGGGATAAGAATTTCGACTTGTTTTCTTGGATTCCAAAATATGCTCAGATTTTGGATAAAAACGGCTCAATAATCGTTTTTTGTTCCTATCGATATATAAGTTACATTATAAAAGCGATGGAAGAAAGTGATATTTGTGTCAAAGATGTGCTTGTATGGAGAAAAAACAATCCCATGCCAAGAAACATCGAAAGAAGATATGTTCAAGACATGGAATTTGCTGTTTGGGGCGTAAAAAAAGGCGCAAAATGGGTGTTTCATAAGGACGAAAATAAACCATATATGAGAAGCATGTTTGAAACCGGAGTTGTATCGGGAACAGAAAGGACGATACATCCCACGCAAAAAAGCATAAAGCTCATGAGAGAAATTGTAGCAATTCACACGAATGAAAATGACATCATTATCGATCCTTTTATGGGAAGTGGTACGACAGGGGTTGCATGTGTTGCACAAAACAGGAAATTTATTGGTGTAGAGATAGATCAAGATTATTTTATATTGTCTGCGCAAAGAATAGAAAGGTTGATTTAAAAATATGCAGAAATGGTTTTATATTATGATGTAGCATTGAAAATCATAATAAACATCGAAAATTAAAAGCGGCAATTAGGTAATAGAATAAAAAAGGCACGACTTTCAAGAAATCGAATGTGATTTTGAAGAAGGTCGTGCCTTTTAATTTGTTTTGTTTTTTGCGGCTATTTTTTTATTCTTCTTTGTCGGACATGGCGTCGATTTCGGCGGTGGATTGGCGTTCGCCGATTTTCATGTCTTCGAGCGCGTAGGTTTTCACGTCGAAACTGCCGTCTTTGAGCATCACTTTCACGCGGGCGGTTTGCTTGATAAGGTCGTTGGACTCAACCGTGCCTTCGCCATCTGCCGTGCGCACTTTGCTGCCCACTTTGGGCATGAGCTTGAACACTTCGCTGTAATATGCGTTCTCGTATTTCAGACAGCACATAAGCCTGCCGCACACGCCGCTGATCTTTTGGGGATTGAGGCTCAATCCTTGGATTTTTGCCATTTTTATGGACACTTTTTCAAAGTCGGGCAGGTGAGTGGTGCAGCAGCACGGACGACCGCAAGGAGCGAGTGCGCCGCGCATTTTTGTGTCGTCACGCTCATAGATTTGGCGAAGCTCGATGCGCACCTTGAATATGGACGCAAGCACGCGCACGAGTTCTCTGAAGTCCACTCTGCCGTCTGCGGTGAAGTAGAAGATGAGTTTTGAGCGGTCAAAGGTGTATTCTGCGTCAACGAGTTTCATATTGATGCCCATTTCCGCCACTTTTTCTCTTATGACTTTGAGTGCGTGGTCTTTGTCTTGCAAGTTTTTTTCCACGCGTTTGATATCGTCGGGAGTGGCTTTGCGCACAACGGGTTTGAGCGGTTGCACGATATCCTTGTCGTTCACGTCCTTGTTGGCGATGGTGACGGTGGCGTATTCGAGCCCGCGCGCGGTTTCCACGATTGCGCCGTCCCCTTCCTGAAAATCGATATCTTTGGGATCGAAATAGTACACCTTGTTGGTGCTTCTAAATTTTATGCCTACGATTATTGCCATTTGTATCTAGCCTCCAATATAGAAAACAGCAGGTCGTCCACGGTGGCGGCGACGCTGACGTTGAGAGATAGTTTTCTGCGCTCCGAATTGATTTTTTGGATGATGTGAGCGATTGCTTTTGCGCTATATTTGCCGCCAAGAGCCGCAACGCTTGTCGAAACGTGCTTTGAGAGCATAAGGTCTTTGTTGTCCTTTGCCACGAGCATATCTCGCAAAATGATGGACATCACGTCCAAAAGACCGCCGAGATCCTGCTCTGCGAGCATAAGCCCGTCCAATTTTGCCACGTCGCTTGAACGGTTGAGATTGTCAAGCACGTACAGCGCGAGTTTGTACAAGTCCGCATATTTCGGGGAAGTGGCGATTTTTTTTGCTTTGCCCAATTGCCCTTCGCTGCAAGCGGCGGCGATTGCGCTCATTTCTTCGTCAAGCCCTAAAGCGAGCATCGAGTTGTAGATCGTTTCTTCGTCAAAGAGATCGATATACACGTTGCGCGTGCGCGACTTTATCGTCGCGAGCATGCTTGCCTCGTTTGCAACGCCAAGGAAAATCGTCACGTCTTTGGGCGGTTCTTCGAGGGTTTTGAGAATCTTGTTTTGCGCCTGCGCGTTCATAAGATCGGCGCGGTGAACAAAATACACCTTTCTGTCCGAGAGCGGCTTGACGGCGATTGTGTCCAGCATGGTTTCAACGTCGTCAACCTTGATTTTTCCGCCCGTGGGGTAGAGATGAAAAACGTCCGCGTGATTGTTGTGAGCCACCTTTTTGCACTCCGCACATTCGCCGCACGCATCGTGAGTGGGGCAGTATATGCTCTCTCCCACAAGCGTGAAAAACTCGTCCACAACGTCATCGTCGGCGGACACGACCATATAGGCATGACCAAGCCCGGCGACCAAGTCGCCGCGTATCAACGAGTATGCTCTTGACGAGCGCAAAGCGTTTTCAAAGGTGAGTGTGCTCACTTTATCGCACCCCTTTCTCTCAAAGCGTCTATTATTCTTTGAGAAGTGACATTTTTGTCAAAATCGGGTTTTATCCGCACGAAACGACCGTTTGAAGTGGCGATTTCGTCAATATAACCCTCGTATACTTTGTCGTGGAAAGCGGCGGATTCCAGCTCCATTCTGTCGTCTTGGATCTTGAAAGTGCGCCAAGATTGGCTTGGACGCAGATCGAGAAAAATCGTAACGTCGGGGATGCAACCGTCCATTGCGGGAGCGTTGATTTGCTTGATGGTGTCCGCCCCAAGACCGCGCGCATAACCTTGATAGGCTATGGAGCTGTCCACGTATCTGTCGCACACGACAAGTTGCCCTTTTTCAAGAGCGGGTTTTATGACTTCGCGCACGAGTTGAGCGCGGCTTGCCGCGTACAAAAGAGCCTCGGTCATATCTGTCATCTCGGTGTTTTGGGGATCGAGAATGACTTTGCGGATTTGCTCGCTTATTTCGGTGCTGCCCGGCTCGCGCACGTAGATTGCGGTTTGCCCGGTGCTTTCCAGATAGTCTTTGAGAAGTTTGAGTTGCGTGGATTTGCCGACTCCTTCGCAACCTTCAAATGAAACAAACATATCGTCCCTTTCCTTTGTTGATTATCGTATTATATCACGAGCGGACGGGATTGTCCAACCATTGACGCAATCATTGGCGAGCGTGAGATAATAAGAGTTGCCATAGCAACGTCATTCTATTATATCAAAAATTTTGCATGTCTTCAAGAGTGGTTTGCAAAGCGGCGAAAAATTTTTGTTTTTTGCTTGCGATACTTGTCGTTTGTCAAAAAATCGGCTCGGCGGCAAAAAAATTGTGACAAATACACGCCAAGTGCGCGCGCGCCCGCTTGACAACGGGCGGATATGGTATTAAACTGAATATTATTATTTTATATGTGAGGAGTGCTTGCCGCTTATGGATTATAAGCAAATCGAAAGCAAATGGCAAAAGGTCTGGGAAGAAACCGGCCTTTACAAATTCGACCGCTCGAGAGTGGACAAAAAATACTACTGCCTCGAGATGTTCTCGTACCCTTCGGGCGCGAAACTTCACGCGGGACACTGGTACAACTACGGTCCTGCCGACACGTTTGCCAGATTCAAACGTATGCAAGGCTACGAAGTGTTTCAGCCCATGGGCTTTGACGCATTCGGTCTGCCTGCCGAAAACTACGCGATAAAGACGGGCATCCACCCCGAAGAAAGCACTCTCAAGAACATCGCCACCATGGAAGCGCAGCTCAAACGCATCGGCGCAATGTACGATTGGGACTACGAGATCAAGACTTGCCTTCCCGACTACTACAAGTGGACGCAATGGATGTTTTTGCAACTCTACAAGCACGGTCTTGCCTATCGCAAGGAAGCGCCCGTCAACTGGTGCCCTTCCTGCAACACCGTCCTTGCCAACGAACAGGCTCAAGGCGGCGTGTGCGAAAGATGCGGATCGCAAGTGACTCACAAAAATCTCAATCAATGGTTCTTCAAGATCACCGCGTATGCGGATGAATTGCTCGATTGCATAGACAAACTCGATTGGCCCGAAAAGACCAAGCTTATGCAAAAGAATTGGATCGGCAGAAGTTTCGGCGGAGAAGTGGAGTTCAAGGTGGTCGGCAAGGATTTGTCCTTCAAAGTGTTCACCACAAGAGCGGACACCATATTCGGCGTGACCTACGTCGTTCTTGCTCCCGAAAGCCCGCTCGTCGATCAAGTCGTCACAAAGGAGCAAAAGGCGGCGGTTGAAGAATACAAAGAAAAGAGCGCGAAAGCCACCGAAATCGACAGACTTTCATCCACTCGCGAAAAGACGGGCGTGTTGACGGGCGCATACGCAATCAACCCCATCAACGGCGAGCAAGTGCCAATTCTCGTTGCCGACTACGTCATCGCAAGTTACGGCACGGGCGCGGTTATGGGCGTTGCGGCGCATGACGAGCGTGACTTTGTGTTTGCTCAAAAGCTCGGTTTGCCTATCAAGCGCGTCATCAAGGGTGCAGAAGGCGTGGACGACACTCTTCCGTTCTGCGAGAGCGGCATAATTTGCAATAGCGGCGAATTTGACGGTCTTTCAAGCGAAGACGGCAAAAAAGCCATACTCAAAAAACTCGAAAGCGAAGGAAAGGGCGGTCTGAAAACCAACTACCGCTTGCGTGACTGGCTGGTGAGCCGTCAACGCTATTGGGGTGCGCCCATTCCCATTATCCACTGTGACCACTGCGGTGACGTGCCCGTCCCCGAAAAAGACTTGCCCGTGCGTTTGCCTATGGGCGTCAACTTCACCCCGGACGGCGAATCGCCGCTCAAAAAATGCGAAGAGTTTGTCAACACGGTATGCCCCGTCTGCGGCAGACCTGCAAAACGCGACGCGGACACGCTTGACACTTTTGTGTGTTCGAGCTGGTATTTCCTTAGATACCCCGACGCACACAACGCCGATGCGCCCTTTGACAGAGAGTGGATTGACAAGATGCTCCCCGTTGACAAGTACATCGGAGGCGCGGAGCACGCGTGCATGCACCTTTTGTACGCAAGATTCTTCACAAAAGCGTTGAGAGATATGGGCTATCTTGACTTTGACGAGCCGTTCTTGTCGCTTGTGCATCAAGGCACGATTCTCGGTCCTGACGGCAACAAGATGTCAAAGTCGCGCGGCAACGTCGTATCTCCCGACGATAGTATCGCAAAATACGGCGCGGATATATTCAGAGTGTATCTTATGTTCGGTTTCAACTATGTCGAAGGCGGCCCGTGGAACGACAACGGACTCGAATCCATCTCTCGTTTCTTTGACCGTATCGAGCGCATCGTCAAGAAGTGCTATGAAGTCAACTTTGACAACAAGCCGCTCGGCAAGGCGGAGAAGGAGCTCAATCGCGTGCGCCACAACACCATAAAGTGCGTCACCAACGATTTGGGCGTGTTCTCTTTCAACACGGCGGTTGCAAGACTTATGGAATACGTCAACGCAATCTACGCGTACGAAACAAACGTCGAGAAGAAAAACGTGTTCTACAAGGACTGCGCAAAGGATCTCGTGCTGTTGGTCGCGCCGTTTGCGCCGCACTTTGCAGAGGAGCTTTGGGAGATGCTCGGCGAAAAATACAGCGTGTTCAACCAATCGTATCCAAAATTCGATCCGTCCGCAATGGTGCTTGACGAGATAGAGCTTGCGGTGCAAATCAACTCCAAGATGAGAGCAAAGATCACCGTTCCCAGCGGAGCGAGCAAGGAAGAGATAGAAAAAGCGGCATTGGAAGCCGTCAAAGATCAGCTTCAAGGCGCACCCAAGAAAGTCATTGTTGTGCCCGGCAGACTTGTTAACATCATCGCATAACACATCGATCACTTGCGCTTTTTCGCAGCAAAATAAAATCAAACCAAGACCGAAAGGTCAACGGAGCATATTATGTTGGATCTTATCAGAATCAGAAACAATCCGCAAGAAGTCGTGGACGCTCTTGCAAAAAAAGGCTATAAGGCAGACTTTACCGACGTCATCGCATGGGACGACGAGAGAAAAGCCACAATCACCCAAATAGAGCAACTCAAAGCGCAAAAGAACAAGGTTTCGGCGCAAATCCCCGTGCTCAAAAAGGCGGGACAACCCGTCGAACCTATCTTTGACGAGATGAGAAAACTCGGCGAAGAGATCGCTGCCGGCGATGCCAAGATCAACGAGCTTATCGACAAAATCAACGACGCGCTCGCTTGCATGCCCAACATCCCCGATCCCGACCTTCTTCCCGGTGAGAAAGAAAACAACCAAGTGGTGAAGATCGTGGGCGAACAACCCAAATTCGATTTTCCGCTCAAGAACCACGTCGATCTTTGCACGGATCTTGGCATGATCGACTACGAGCGCGGAGTCAAGCTCTCGGGCAACGGTTTTTGGATATATCGCGGCGTGGGCGCAAGGCTGGAATGGGCTCTTCTCAACTACTTTGTGGACGAGCATCTCAAAGACGGCTATGAGTTTATCCTTCCGCCTTACCAACTCGGCTACAACTGCGGTTTCGGCGCAGGTCAGTTCCCCAAATTCAGCGACGAAGTGTATTGGCTCGACTGCGACGAAGACAGAAAACGCAATCGTTTCATGCTCCCCACCGCAGAAACCGCACTCGTCAATATGTACGCGGGCGAAATCATCGACGAAAGCAAACTTCCCATGAAGTTCTTTGCGTATTCGCCATGTTTCAGAAAAGAAGCGGGCAGCGCGAGAGCGGAAGAGAGAGGCATGATCCGCGGTCACCAATTCAACAAAATCGAAATGGTGCAATACGCTCATCCCGACCACAGCAAAGAGGCTTTTGAAGAGCTTGTCAACAAGGCGGCAAGGCTTGTTGAAGGGCTCGGCTTGCACTTTAGAGTCAGCAAGCTCGCAGCAGGCGATTGCTCCGCGTCCATGGCAAGAACGTATGACGTCGAACTTTGGATTCCGTCCATGGGCATTTACAAAGAGTGTTCGTCCGTTTCCAACGCCAACGACTATCAAGCGCGCAGAAACAACACTCGTTTCCGTGATTCCAAGACGGGCAAACCCCAATACGTGCATACGCTCAACGGCAGCGGTCTTGCAACGTCGCGCCTTATCCCCGCAATCGTGGAGCAGTTCCAAAACGAAGACGGCTCCGTCACCATCCCCGAAGTGTTGCGCAAGTATATGGGCGGCATGGAAAAAATCACAAAATAATACGTGTTTCAAGAATGCGAGTGCTCCGTTTGGCGTGCCCGCATTTTTTGTATAACAAACCTTATAAAACAAAAAATCGGAGAAAATTATGAGAGAAGAGCTGAAAAAATACAGCGAAGACGCATACGAAATGGTCAAATACGCCGCAAACGAAATCGGTCCGAGACTTCCGGGGTCTGACAACGAAACCAAGTATCACGACTACATGGCGGACAAATTGCGCGAGATAGGATTGAATCCCGTCACGGAAAAATTCGTCTTTGCGCCGCATGCGTCAATAGGCGGTCTTCCGTACGCTGGGTGGGCAGGCATCATCGGCTGCGCGCTGACAATCATTGCGACTATGTTGCAAGGCATGTCGGGATTTGCAGGTATGGCAATGCACTTTGTCACCACCGTGTTCATGCTGTTTGTGTGGATTTGGCTTGTGGTGAGCGTTTTTAAGTATCACACATGTTTTGACTGGTGTTTCAAGCACAAGACATCTCGCAACACTTATGCGGAGCTTCTCCCCGAAGACGGCAAATACGACTATACGATTTTCCTTTCAGGACACACCGATACAAGCTGGACGCTCAAACTCAGCGTGTCCCAACACAAGCTCGGCTTTGTCGGCGTCATCTTGCGCCTTGCACTCGGCGCGATTGCTGTTGTACTTGTGAGCATATTCAGCTTGATGCTGCTCGTTGTTTCCATGATCATTTATTATGGTAGAGTGTCGTTGGATGCTCAAACCTTGATCAACACCATGTATGCATATCGAGTGATCGAGCAGATTGTGCTGTACACGTCGCCGCTCACCATCGTGTGTGCGTTCTTCCTTACGATGTACAACGAAAAGACCGAAGACATCGCATCCCCGGGCGCAATGGACAATGCAACCGGCGTTTCCATTTCCTATCAGGTTCTCAAATACTTCAAGGAAAACCCCGACAAAATGCCCAAAAATTGCCGCATCGTAGACTGTTGCGTGGGTGCGGAAGAAGCGGGACTTCGCGGCTCGCTCGCATTCGTGCGTAAGCACAAAGATGACGGCATGCTTGACAATGCCTATCAGATAAACGTCGACTCCATTGCCGATCACGACCATTTCTCCGTCATCCACGGCGATTCTTGGCTTTGCCCCCACTTTGACAAAGACCTTGAAAAAATGTTCTTATCCGCCATGCGTGAGGCAGGCATCCAAAACCCCGGCAACATCGCCAATCCCGTCGGCGGTTGCGACTCCACGCCCTTCCAAAAAGCAGGCGTCAAGTCCATCACTTTCGCCGCTCAAAACCCCGTCATGAGCGACTACTATCACACCTTCCGTGACGTCCCCGAGCGTTTCACGTCCGAAACAGTGGGGTTGGGGCTTGATGTGGTGCTCCGAGTCATCTCCAAAATCGACGAAAATCGCGCCAAATAGCGACTGACTTTGTCAGCACCCCGAGCCTGCCAACTCACGTACGTCTTGTACGTTAGGGTTGTCATTCTCGGGGTGCTTTCGCGTCATTCATCTATTTGGCGCGATTTTCTTATTAATAATTAATAATTAATAATTAATAATTTTGGCACGGGCGCGGAAAAAGTTTGTCGTTTCGTTTCCACGAGATCCTTCGACAAGCTCAGGATGACAAAGTTTTTAGGTTGCGCCCGAAACGAAAACCTATTCGGAGCGTACTTATTAACGGAATATGCAACTTCAAAGACGTGATAAAACCGCCGACCGCGAGCCTGTGGAGCGGTCTTTTTGACGTTCACTAATTCAAGGGACACTTATACACGTACTCTGCCTATTCGAAGTGAGCGTTCGCAAGGCGAACGCCGAGATAAGCGCCGAGCTTGACGATTGTACGAGCGACTGCGCCATGTTGTTGCGGAGCTGGCGCACAAAGCGTGGTGGCATAATAAGATAACGACACCTATCTATGCGAGTGCTGAGTGTTGTCCCCCGCCACGCGGTCACCGTGGGTTCCCTTGCAAGGGGGAACGGTGATAGGGAAAACACATGAGGAAAGGGGAAAGTTGCATTTAGGGTTTTACATGCTCAACATTTGTAGAGCCACTCAAATACATCCTTATTTTTCCTTGTTCACGCTATATAGGGCAAGATCGACAAGTTTGCCGTGCTGCATTGCAAGGTTGACAAGCGTGTCCGTGATTTTGTCGCCTTTGTGTGCCAAGGGCATGCCGGCAAAGGTGGCAAGGTCTTGCGAGAGAGTTCTGCCAAGCAAAAACGAATAGTCGCTTATCACGCGCGCAGGCGTGTGCGCATCCGTGTACGCGTCATTATTATCCGCGCGTGTTACATTCTCTTGAGAGCGGATGATCCCTTGCGAGCCGACGATTTGCTCGAATGCGTCTTTTGTGAATTTCGGCGCGTCCGGGGATATTGAAATCGCGGGCGGAGCGGATGACACGGCAATCGTTGAGCTGTTCAAAAAAGCATATCGAGATGACAAGTCGGTGTCCGTTTTGTCTTGCGAAAGATCGGGACTTTCCGCACAGTTTTCGTTTTGAGCAGATAGATTGTCTGTTTTGTTGCCCGCAATGTTTTCGTCTTGCAAAATCGTCACCGTCGTTTGCGCCTTCGGTCTTGGCATGGTTTGCGGTTTAGCTTTTCTCGTTTTTCCGTTTTTCAGCACAATCACATCGCCGATAGACAGTATCCCGCTTGGCGAAAACTTGTCAGTTTGAGTGGCGAAATAGGATATTTTTCCGCTTGCCGAGAAAGCTGCTTTTTCAACAAATCCTTTCAGAATGCCGTTTTGCGTGTAGCAGGGCATGCCTATGCGCACTTGGCACAAAGAAGTGAAGTCCACATCGCTTATATCTTGCAATCTTGCCGTGTTTTGGACAACCGCCACATCTGCAAAGTCCAGCACGTCTTCAAAGGGTAGCGTTTGCTCTTTTTGCATAGATACGTCTTCTATGCCGAAATATGCAATATTTGAAAAATTTTCGGTCAAATATACATTTTTTATGCGGCCGACGATTTTTGAGCCGTCAAGGGACAACACGGGTTTTGCGATTTGAGATTGAAGAAACGTCATATTTTCACCTTGCTTGATTTTATGTCGCCAAAGTGAAGAATATGCGAGTGACACAATTTTGGTTGCGTGCGATAGAACACGCAAAATTTGTCGAAAATCGCCGTAGAATACCCGTTTTTGCACGCCGTTTTATGCCACGAAAATCGGCTATCTAATTATCAAACGATTGCACGAAAACACGAGTTATCCACCGACTTATCCACAAAAACAAATCAAAATGTGGATAACTTTGTGGAAAACATCGTATTTTTATGCCATCGTGAATATACTTTCCTTTGTAACTATATGCGAATTTCTCTCGGCAAATCTCAAAGTATCAAAATTGCAATCGCGCTTGTCGTTGCGCTGTGTGTTGTGACGTTTTGTTTCTCGTCACCGTTTGTCATGTCCGCCGTCAACCAAAAGCGCGCGGCGAAAAAAGTGGTGGTTATAGACGCAGGGCACGGCGGAGCGGACGGCGGCGTGTGCGGAGTCAAAAGCGGAGTGTACGAAAAGGAAATCAATTTGAAAACGGCAATCTGTCTGGGCGAAATCTTCAAAAGCCTTGGTTTTGAAGTGGTGTACACTCGCCAAAACGACACGATGCGCACCTTTGAGGGCGTTGTAAACAACCAAAAACGCGCGGATATGTTTGCTCGCGCTCAAATCATAGCCAAGGCGCAACCCGACCTTGTTGTGAGCGTGCATCAAAACTTCTTTTCGTTGCCGACTCGCCGCGGCGCGCAAGTGTTCTATGCAAAATCGAGCGAAAAAGGCCGTTTGCTTGCCGCAAGCGTTCAATCTAGTCTGAATCTTGTCAACGCAAGCGAAGGCGGACGTGAGTTTTCGCCACTTATCGCGCAAAAATATATTCTCGAATGTAGTCCATATCCCACGATTATCGTGGAATGTGGTTTTTTGAGCAATTTTTGCGACGAACAAAATTTGCTCACCTTTGAGTATCGTCAGCGCATCGCCTTTGCCATAGCCGACGGCGCGCTCTCGTTTTTGCAATACAACAAAACGTTTTGACCGCTTTTTTGAAAAAGCCCGATTGAGTTTTTTGAAAATTTACGAATTGGCGGTTTTTTACAAAAAGTGCGGATAGATTGCGGATAGACCGCTTTCAAAAAACGGTGTATTGCTTTTTGTGCAAATTTGCACTTTTCAGTTTTGTAAAAATCGGATTTTTTCGCCATAGAAAACACGCTTTTTCGTTGGCGAAAGTTTGATTATTTGATTTATCATATATATAATAAACTTATAAAAAGATTAAATGTGCGCGTAAATCTTGATTTATAAGGGGATTTGGTTTATAATTTTTCATTATGACGAACGCATTTGCTTATCCGTGCCAAAAGATCTTGAAGAAACACAGCGACGATGAAGAAATCGCGCTCATTCTCAAGGATATAGGCAACGCCCAACAGGGAGTTATGACTTTTTCAAAGGAAGTGAAGAAGTATATGCTCCAATTCATTCACGCGCGCTATGACGACAATCAAGAAGTCAACGCGCTCATCGACGTTCTCAAAAACTGGAGCAAATACGAGTCGTTCAGCTATCTCGAGATATTCAAATTGCAAGACGAGTGCTATTTTTGGTACGACTTTCTTCATGCTTACGGCGCGTGGAAAGTCATTGGCAAGACCTATGGGTTTCAAGACGAAAACGACGCGCTCAACGTGCTTATTCGCCTTGTTAAGCTTGACGAGAGCGTCTTCAAGCAATATCCCGAGCTGTAAAGCGGAATACGAACGGAAGAAATCGGTGGTATGGCAGCAAAGAGAGTACACGACGGACACAGGGATAGAATGCGCGAAAGAATAAGGCGAAGCGGGCTTTCCACTTTGCAAGAGCACGAGATGCTGGAATATATTCTTTATGCGTTTGTCCCAAGAAAAGACACCAACGAAATCGCGCACGCGCTGATTGACAGATTCGGCTCGTTTGCGGGAGTGTTGAACGCTGACGAAAAACGTCTTGCCGAGATAGCGGGCATGACGGAAAATGCCGCGTTGTTTCTTTGCAATTTGCCCGACGTATTTCGCGCGTATATAGACGATTTGGACAAGCAAAAGCCCGCGCTCAAAGGCAGGGGCGTTGCGCGTACGTTTATGGGCAACCGCCTATACGGCGTAAAAGAAGAGCAACTTCACGTTGCCGCCTTGGACGCGCACGACAATCTGATATGCTGTCGTTGTATCGCAAAAGGCAGCGGCGACGCGGTGGAATTGAGCGTCCGCGCCATTGTGGATTTTGCGCTCAACAACAAGGCAAGCAGTCTGCTTGTTGCGCACAATCACCCAAGCGGCAACGTCAATCCGTCCCAAAAGGACGTTGAGATGACAAAAGAGCTTTATATCACGCTCTCAAGCGTCGGTGTGGAGCTTGAAGACCACTTCATTTTCTGCGGCAGCGAGTATTACTCGTTTGAAGAGCAAGGGAAGTTGGACAGAATAAGAAACGCAAAGAACTGTTTGAAAGAAGGAATAAACTTTTATGAGTGACACGGTTAGAACCAGATTTGCCCCGTCACCGACGGGATTTATGCACATTGGCAACTTGCGCACGGGCTTGTACGCTTATTTGTTCGCGCGCAAAAACAACGGAAAATTCATTCTCCGCATAGAAGACACCGACCAAGAACGCAAGGTGGAAGGCGCAATCGAGATGGTGTATCGCACTCTCGCCACCGCCGGCATCACCTATGACGAAGGTCCGGACAAGGACGGCGGAGTGGGCCCGTACATCCAAACCGAGCGTATGGGCATCTACAAAGAGTATGCAAAGAAGCTCGTGGAGCTTGGCGGCGCATACTACTGCTTCTGCGACAAGGAAAGATTGGAGTCGCTGCAAGGCGAAGGCGGCGTTCACACCTACGACAAGCATTGCCGCAATCTCTCAAAGGAAGAAGTTGAAAGACGTCTTGCCGCAGGCGAGAGTTACGTCATCCGCCAAAAAGTGCCCGAAGGCGTTGTGTCAAGCTATGACGATATGGTTTTTGGCAGGATAAGCGTTGACACGGCGGACATCGAAGACGGCGTTTTGCTCAAAAGCGACGGGCTTCCCACCTACAATTTTGCCAATGTCGTGGACGATCACCTTATGGGCATCACGCACGTCATTCGCGGCACGGAATATCTCTCTTCCACGCCGAAATACAACCTTATCTATGACGCTTTCGGCTGGGAAAGACCAAAGTATATGCACCTTCCGCCCATCATGAAAGACGCAACGAGAAAACTCTCCAAGCGTTATGGCGACGCAAACTTTGAAGACTTCATCGCCAAGGGATATTTGCCTCAAGCGGTTGTCAACTACATTGCGCTTTTGGGCTGGTGTCCAAAGGACAACAAAGAGAAGATGACCATGCAAGAGCTTATCGACGAGTTTGACGTGTCGGGCATCTCGCACAGCTCGTCCATTTTTGACGAGGCAAAGATGCGTTGGCTCAACGGCGAGTATTTGAAGGCTATGAGCGAGCAAGACTTTGAGAAAGTCGCGACTCCGTGGATCAAGCAAGCAATCGGCGACAAGGACTATGACGTCAAAGAATTGGCGTTGCTCATGCAAACCAGAGTTGACGTATTGAGCGAGATCCCCGAAAAACTCGCATTTCTCAACGAGTTCGGCGAGCACGATCTTGCCATGTACGAGCATCAAAAGATGAAGGTCACAAAGGACGTTGCAAAACGTGCGCTCGGCGTTGCGATTGCGGCTCTTGAAGACTTTGACGATTGGAGCGCGGACGCAATCAAAGAACAAATCAAAACAAAATCCGAAGAAGAAGGCGTCAAGAGCGGTCAAGTTATGTTCACCATGCGCGTGGCTCTCACGGGCGCACCCGTCACTCCCGGCGGCGCAATCGAGATGGCTGTCGTTCTCAAAAAAGACGAAACTTTGCGCCGTATGAGATATTCGCTCTCTCTTCTTGAAAAGGAATAAGTATGAATAGCAACGCTTTGAAAAACAAAACGTTTATATTTGCGCTTGTCGCAGTGCTTGTGGCAAGCGTTTTTTGCGTGTCTTTCACGCCGTCCGTTGCCGATGCGGCAAGCTGGGGCGGAGTGGACGCTTCGGGGCTTTGGTATTATCAGCCCGATTTTCTCGACGTGGCAAGCGCAAAGCAGGCGGTGAGCGGCTGGGACAAGTCCAAGGTGACAAAACCCGTTGTGATTGGCGTCATCGACACCGGCATAGACGCGTCGCACGAGCTTTTTAGCGGCGTTCTCGTCAAAAACGCAAACGGAGATATTCTCGGCTACAACGCGTACAGCGGCGCGGACGCTCAGGGCAACGTCAACATCAGCGATACGGCTCAAAAGCACGGCTCGGGTGTTGCGGGCAACATTGCCATGCTCATCAAAGAATTCGGGCTTGAAGACTACATCAAGATTTATCCCATAAAAGCCAACACGGCTGACAAGGACACGTTTGATTTTTCCGTGCTTGCCAAGGCTCTCGATTGGGCGGTGGACAAGGCGGGCGCAAACGTTGTCAATATGTCGCTGGGCAGAAGTAAAAAGGACTACGACACTCTTTCAAAGACGGTGCAATCCGCCTTTGAAGTGGCAATCGCCAAGGCAAACACCAAGTCCGTTGTCGTGGCGGCGGCTGGCAACGAGGCAAAGCCCGACACCAATCCCAAAGACATTTTCTATCCGGCAGGGCTTGACGGAGTCGTGTCCGTTATGAATCAGGGCAAGGACGGTCTGTATTCCAAGTCCAACTACGGCTTGTCATACAGCCTTTGCGCGCCCGGCGAGAGTGTGTACACCGCCAACGGATATGCCGCAAATACGTCCCTTTATCACGAAACGGGCGGCACGAGCATTGCCGCAAGTATGGTGAGTTTCGCAACCGCGCTCTTGCAACTGCGTATGCAGATAGAAGGCCGCGCTTTCGATGCTCCCACGCTTGCAAAAACCGTCAAAGCATTCAACGTCAAGACCGTCAAAAAGGGAGATATGACCTTGCGCGCGCTCGATCTTAACACCATAGCAGCTGGCAATCTTGACGAGATCAACTACAACTATCAGACGCCCACGGCTCTCTCGCTCGTGCATGACGGCACGCTCGGCAGCGGTGACAACGCAGGCAGCGTAACCATGCGCGCGGACGGCATAACCCCCGTCAATTTCTATGCCAAAGTATCTCCGAGCGGCAAAGTCGATCCCGATGTGGAAAAGAGCGTCAAGTTGGAAGTTTTGCGAGTCAAAGGCGATGAAGAGAGCGTTGTCGAAGACTTGGGCGTAGTTGCGCGCGGCACGAGTTTTTCCTTCATCGCGCCCGGCGGCGGAGATTTCCTTGTCAAGGCAAGCATACCGCTCTACAACGTGCAAACGTCACAAAAAGTGCATGTTGAGTTTGGCGATTACTACGTCGGTGAAGTGCGCGTCACCTTGGCTTCCAATGCGGACGAAAGCGCGGACGTTGCACCGTCCACTGCCGTGCTTTACACCAATCACACCACCAGTTTTGCGCTCACCGGAGTCAAATATCTTGATCCCACCGTGGAGACCAAATGGTTTGTCAACGGCGAGTACGCCGCAAGCGGCGCAACGTTTTCCTTCAAGCCGAAAAAGAGCGGCACGTATTTCATCACCGCTCAATACGGCGACAATGCCAAAGTGGATTTCGCCTACAAATTCACAGCCGAAGTGAAACCTTTCATTCTCCGTCCCCTTGACCTTAGCATGCTGATTTTAGGCTTGACGATTGTGGTTGGGGGTGTGGTGGTTGCGGCTGTTCTAATCACCAAGAAAAAATGCGCTAAATAGCGAATAACTGCGTCAGAGCCTGCCCCATAAATAGTCACGTACGTCAAGT
>URIZ01000009.1 GCA_900548005.1 uncultured Eubacteriales bacterium
GCGCTTATCTCGGCGTTCGCCTTGCGAACGCTCACTTCGAATAAGCACATTCCGTTAATAAGTACGCTCCGAATAGGCTTTAGTTTTGGGCGCAATTATTGATTATTCATCGCAACTCGGCTCTTCGTCTAGGTCGCAAACAATATCATACTTGCAGCTTGCGCTCACGGCGTTGACGATTGCTTGGCGAGTTGCCTCCACCGTTGCGGACTCCAAAATCGTGATGTTCACAACGGGTTTTATGCCGCTTGCCATGCAAAACATCGTGTCGCCGTCATAGACTGTATGCACAGGGCGAATGGCTCTTGCCATGCCGTCATGGGATATGCTTGCAAGCCTATTTGCGTCCACTTTGGAGAGTTTCGCATCGGTGAGAATACAACCGATCGTGGTGTTTGTGCCAAGCAAGAGTTTTGCAAATTCGCCGTTTGCAAGGCATTTTTCGGTGTCGATAAAGTTGCCGTTTTTGCCCTTTGCGCCGGCAACGATTTTGCCGCTCTCATCCACAACGTCACCCATAGCATTGGCAGCCACAACCGCCGTGATCGTGACTCCTGCCACCTTGACGGTCGCCGCGCCGATGCCGCTCTTGCATGCGTTTTTAAGCCCGCGGATCTTGCCAACGGTTGCGCCTTTTCCTGCGCCGATGTTTCCGAAATCGGGGGTTTTGTCTGCGTTTTTGCACGCATAAAGTCCGTATTGTGCGGTCGGATAGTGATATTCCTTTTGATTGAGATCATACAGCACCGCACCGCAAACAATAGGCACGATCTTGCCCATACTCTTGTATCCTATGCCTTGATCTTTGAGATATTCCATCACTCCGCAAGTTGATGCAAGCCCGTACGCCGAGCCGCCCGACAACACGACCGCATTGATTTTTTGCATCATTTTGTCGTTGCGAAGAAGGTCTGTTTCTCTTGTCCCCGGTGCGCCGCCACGACAATCGCATCCGCCTATTGCGCCGTTTTTTGCAAGCAACACGGTGACTCCCGTGAAGTCGTCCTGATAGTGTCCGATCTTAAATCCGTATGGTATTGTAACTTTCATTTTGTCCCTTTCAAACAAGCTCGTCTATGCTCGTTTGCTTGTATATGATAAATTTGTCAAAGAAGTCCGCAACGTCTTTTTGCATATCCTTGCCACACCAATCGTAAAACACTTCGTGGCGCGCGCCGTCATAGAGATGAAACTCGGTGTTTATGCCGTTTGCTTTGTACATTTTTTCGAGTTTTCGCACGCCCTTTCCGTTTCTACCCACAAGATCCGCGCCGCCCGAGAACATGCCCATAGCGGTTGCGGGATTGAGCTTGGCTTGCGCCTTTCTGCCGTACAGTTTTGACGTTTCCTTCATCATATAGTAGTCAAAATTGACGCTCATGTGAGTGTGACCGTACGGATCGGCGAGCATCTCTTCACGTTTTTCTCTGACGCTGTTGACCCACTGCCACTTGCCCTCGTCCCCCTTGAATTTGGGGAAATTGTCGCTAAGGAAATTGACTATACGCGGCCGCCAGTTTCTTGCGACAAGCCAAATGGGAAAAGTGAAAATCTTGCCCAGCGTGAAGAGCGAGCGCATGTACCCAGAGCCGATGAGCGCGATTGCTTTGACGTCCGTGCCTTCCTGGGCAAACGCTTGCGAGAGAAAACTGCCGTAGCTGTGCCCCATAAGGAACACGGGAAGGTCATAGCGATCTTTGAGCCACTCGCGGATAAACAACTCGTCTTGCAGAGTCTTTTTGAAGATATTGCCTTTGTGCCTGCCGCGATTTTCGGGAGTTTCCGTCCTGCCGTGCGCGCGGTGGTCGTCGCCGAAAACGATGTAGCCGCGGCTGTTGAGATACCTTGCAAATTCGTCGTAACGGCCTGCGTGTTCGCTCATGCCGTGCACAAGCTGAATGACAGCCTTTGGCGACTCAACGTCATCCCAAAGATAGCAATACAACTCTGTGTTGTCAAAACTTTTGAATTTGAACTCTTGCATATCGCACCCCGATAAAGTCTTATAATAGAACATTATAAATGCAAACGCGTTTTTTTTCAATACCCAAAAGCGTATCTATTCGCCGATTTTGTGCTATTTTGCGGCAAAAAGCGTTTTATAGGGCAAGTTGCGTGGCATAAACGGTTATTTTGGCAATTTTGCTCAATCGGTTGCAATGGCAAAAAGCCGTGTTATAATAAAGACATGAAAGTTGCAATCATTCTCAACTGCGGTGAGCAGATCAAACGAAAAATCAATGCCGACAAAGTCATCGCGTGTGACGGCGGCTACAACGTATGCCCTATCGAGCCCGACGTCATTCTCGGCGATTTCGACTCTTTGCAAAAGCCCGAAGGCGTGGACATCCCCATTGTCGAACACGATACGCACAAGAACGCAAGCGACGGAGAACTTGCCGTCTACTATGCAAAAGAGCAGTTTCAAGCGGACGAAATCGTGCTGTTCGGCGTGACGGGCGGTCGCATAGACCACGTGCTTTGCAACCTTGCGATCATGCGCCTTGCAAACACTCTCGGCATGAAAGTCAAAGCCGAAGAAGACGGACTTGACATCCACTACGTCGAAGGCGAATTTGACATGCCGACGCAAAAAGGCGAAACGATATCCATTCTCCCCTACGGCAGCAGCGCAATAGTCACGGACTCGAAAAATCTCGAATATCCGCTTGACGAGCTTATGCTCAAATCCAAGGATTCGCGCGGACTTAGCAACGTGTCGCTTGGCGGCAAAGTGCATATCAACGTCAAAGCGGGCGGTGTGTTTGTGTTCCGCTATATAAAACGCTGACCAAACCTTTTTGCCCACACCCAATATGCAAGATTGCGCCAAACAAGTTGATGCCAAGCATATTGTCATAATCACACTAATTGACCTAACGTAACAAATAGGCGCAATTTGCGTGCGACAAGCGTGTTTTTGGTTGAGCGATGTGAAAAATCAAAATTTTTTGAGATTTTTTCAAAAACAGCCAATAAAACGGCTCGCACGATTGTATATAAGGTGTAAAACAATTCATCGTTTATACCTTTCAAAAACCTTTCAAGCAAAAAAGCACGGCAAGCCGTGCTTTTCTACTATCAAAATTTGTTTGTGACAATTTACATCTCGCCGTTAAGCAAATCGTCGGCTGTGACGGCAAACACGTCGCACAACTCTCGCAAAGTCGAAATGCTCGGCTCCGTCCTGCCCTGCTCCCAATTTGCATAGCAACTTTCAACAACGCCGAGTCTTGCCGCCACTTGTTTTTGTGACAATCCGACTTGCTTTCTCGCGGCTTTCAAATTTTTGCAGAATTTCTTGTCCATAGCTTTTATTTGTGGTTTTTAGAAAATCTTTATCACGCCAGTGGTGTTGAGAATGAGCAAAACAACGTAGGTGATATAGCCTGCAATGAGAATAACGCCCTGCCAGCGTTTGAACTTGCCCATAACAAGAGCCGGGATCACCGCAAAGCCTGCCACCGCAAGACAGAACGGAAAGTCTATCGTGAGCGATTGTGCGTCCACGGGGAGAGATCCGCCGCCGTTGCCCATATTGATGAATGCGCAAAGCGGAAGGATGAGCGACAAGTCGATGATGTTTGCGCCTATGATGTTGCCCACCGACAAGTCCGCTTTCTTCTTGACAATTGACGTGATTGCCGTGACAAGCTCGGGCAAAGACGTGCCGACTGCAAGGATTGTGACGCCGATGATGCCTTCGGGCACTTTCAACACGCGCGCAAGAGCCGCTCCGTTGTCGCTCATAAGTTGCGCGCCCACAAAGATTGCCGCCGCGCCGACAACAAACAACACGATGTTTTTGCCGATGTCCTTCTTTTCTATCACCATGCCCGTCTTTTTGAGCGTGATCTTTCTGTCTTCTTGTTTTTGGAAATAATAGCGCAGTATGCCGTTGCCGTGCTCGACGGGCTGCTGCGGTTGAGCATTAGCGTTTTCAAGAGCAATCGCATTTGCGTGTTTCTTTGCGCTGATGATGTTTTCAACAAGGAACGCCACAAAGAACATAAGCACTATCACCGCATTCCACCACGTAAACTCTCCGCCCATTGCGCTCAAGCCCCAAAGCACCGATATTGTGGCAAGCAAGATGATTGCCTTTGCCATGAAGTCTTTGCGGTTGAACGTCGGCGCGATAAACACGAGCGAAAACGCCATGATAAGCGCGATGTTGCAGTTGACAGATCCGACAGCGTTGCCGATTGCCATAGCCGCCTGCCCTTCCGCCGCAGATATGCTTGACACAAGGATTTCGGGCAAAGTGGTTGCCACGCTCACAATGGTTGCGCCGATGATGAAAGTGGGTAT
Source organism: uncultured Eubacteriales bacterium (assembly GCA_900548005.1). Taxonomy (GTDB): domain Bacteria; phylum Bacillota; class Clostridia; order Christensenellales; family CAG-917; genus CAG-475. Next base: position 4,312 of record URIZ01000009.1, read on the forward strand.
GCCCGACACTTCCGCAATCCAACTTGCCGCATCAACAAACCAGTCGCCGCCTTTTACGACGAGAAGAATTCCGAGTGCGAGAAGCAGGATATATCCTGCCATGCCGCTGCCTTCCATCATGCCCAAAACAGATTGAACCATATTCAGCTCCCAAACGTGCAAATGCGCACCGCTATAAAATAGCACTTTTTTCGTGCAAAGTCAATAGTCGCGCGCATAACGCGTGTGCGCGTAACATTTTAGATATAAAAAACCGCCCTTTTGAGCGGTTTTTCGATTTGTAATCGTTTTATTCGCTGTCCGAAACAAATTCGATTTTGAAATGAAAGGTATCGAAATCGGACGCGCGCAACAAAGTACGCTTTATTCTTTGTCCGCCGCAGCAACGTCAACGCCTGCGTCTTCAATAAGTTTTTGCGCGCCTTGAAGTTGTTGCGCTTTGAGAAGGTCGCGAATTTCACGGAGAAGATCGTCGGTGGTTTCAGGCTTTTCCGCTTCTGCTTTTGCAGCCGCTTCTGCCGCCGCCTGTTCTGCCGCTGCGTCACGAGCCGCCTTGATTGCGCGAAGTTCTTTCTTGGTTGCGATTTTGCCTTTGATTGTGGCTTTTTCTTCGGGAGTGAGCGATTCAAGGAATTTTGTGTCACGTCTAAGTCCCGTAAATCCGCCGCGCACCATATTGATGAGCTTGACCATTGCAAACAGCACAAGCGCGGTGATAAGGAAATTGATTATCGCCATTATGAACGCGCCCCAGTCGATATACACGGATTTTGTCATATCCACGACAAATTCCACACCTTTTTTTGCACATTCCGCCGCGGTGAGCCCTTCTGCGTTCTTTGCAACGAGCATGGTGATAAGACCTTGCAAGTCGCCCATAGGAATTGCGTTGATGAGCGGTTTGAATATGTTGTTGACAAGCGCGGTTACGATTGCGGTGAACGCTGCACCTATAATCATACCAACGGCAAGATCGACAACGTTGCCCTTTGTGATGAATGCCTTGAACTCTTTCAATAGTTTAAGTTCGGGCTTTTTGAATTTTTTCATAAGTCATCTCTCCTTTGTTGATAGCAAAATAATAAACCATTTTGGAAGCCATAGTCAACAAATTTGCAAAATTGCGATACCTTCCATGCGATATTCCCGTTATTTTTGAGATATTTGCAAAATTTTGCGTCTACAATTGACATCTTTCGCGCAAAAGTTTACAATGACGTCGCTAGGGGTGCTGAAAGGCTGAGATGATACCCTCAAACTTGTGAGTTAATGCTCGCGTAAGGAAGCAACAACGAAAACGACGCTGGTCGTATCATATTTGCACCGACAAGTTCTCCTAAGCACAAGTTAGGAGATTTTTTTATGGACATCAAAACTCTTGCGGAAAAGTTGCAGTACGTTGCGCTTTACACGGCGATTGCAATCATTGCAAGCTGCATTGTGGTCGGTTTGCTCGTGTGGTTTTTCAAGCGTGAAAAATTCAACGATTTCAAAAAGTATGCAATCGGCATCGTCACGGGATTTGCCGCGACAATGCTTGTGGTATTCTCATACGTTATGTTCCAACGCAACATAAACAAAATGCAAGCAATGCTTTTCTATCCCATTCTTGCAATGCTCATCGTGGTGGTTGCAGGCGGCATAGCAGTGCTTATCAGCTCGCTTTTCAGCAATAAAGCCGCAAAAATCAGCTTGATAGTCACAAGCGTATTGTTCTTGGCAAGTTTTATCGCGCTCGTCGTGGTTGTATGGAAATACTACAACGCCCACTTTGACGAATTCAAAAAAGATTATCCCGGTATGAGCCTTGTCGGTATGGTTGTGTCGGCGGTCGTGATTTTGGCGGTGATGGTCGTTTTGTGGTTTGTCGGCGACAAGCGCAAGTTGAACGACACTCGCTCGATTGTTTACGGCGCAGTTGCAATGGCTCTGGCATTCGTGCTTTCGTATGCAAGACTTTTCAAGCTCCCCAACGGCGGTTCAATCACCTTTGCAAGCCTTTTGCCGCTTATGATTTATTGCTGTATGTTCGGCACAAGAAGAGGTCTTATCGTTTGCAGTTTTTACGGCGTGTTGCAAGCACTTCAAGACCCCTATATCATTCACCCCATGCAATTCTTGCTCGACTATCCTCTCGCATTCGGACTTGTCGGCGTGAGCGGTATCTTTATGGAAAAGGGCGTTTTCAAAGAGAAAAAAATCTTGGCATTCTTGCTCGGTGGCGTGGTTGCCGTGTTGTTTAGATACATTTGCCACGTTTGCTCGGGTACGTTTGCGTTTGCAACTTACACCGATTTCAAAGCCGCGCTTGCATACAGTTTGGGCTACAACGCTACGTACGTGTTTGCCGATATGGCAATATCCCTCGTTGCGGGCAGTTTCTTGTTTGCGTCCAAGTCCTTCACGGCAACCATGGTTGCGTCCGGTGACTTGAACAAGCCCGTTCAACAAGAAGAACAACTTGTCGAAGAAGACCTTGACGACGTTGACCGCCAAATCATCGCAAATCAAGAAAGTCAAGCCCAAACGAAAGCAAGCGACAACGACGCTCAAGACAAATCGACAGACGAACAAAACAAACAATAATTGCAGATAGATTTGTTAATCAAACAAAAAGACACGCGGTTGCGTGTCTTTTTGTTTGTGTGTGTTTTCTTTCAAGTGCAAAATCGGCATCGAGCAACCTGCGTGCTCGTCTTTTGCCGATTCAGTGTCCGCGGTGGTTCATCATGTCATACCAGATGCCCAAGAATGCGCCGTAGGACGGGAAGATCCTTGTGTCGTCAATGTCGATGATGTAGGTGTCTGTTAGGCTGAAAATCTTTTTGCGAGCTTTCACCACGGGTGTTTTGTCATAGCCGCCCTGTCCGTCGGATATGAACGCTTTCATGTGGATGGGTCCGCACTTGATCTTGCAATCGAGATTGCCGTTGACCGTCTTTGCTTTCCTGAACGAGAAAAACGGAATCTTTTCACTGATTGAAAATGCCTTTCTGCCGCTTGCGTCCGTGACGTCAAACCAGCTTGTGAACACTCTCTTCAATTCCGCTTGCATACGTCCAAGCGGCGCGCCGCTTGCGTCAAACAACACGACGTTGTTCATAAAGCGGTCAAACTGTCTTTCCGCAAAGAAAACGATGTTGCCTTTCTCGTCGGTGATCTTAAATTTGTCGCCGATAGTCCAATACTTTTGTTTGATGATTATTTGCATATATATCCCCTATTGTGAGCTTTGTATAGTGTCTGTTAACCTTCAATATATCATATTTTCATCGATTTGACAATATCGGCTTTTTTTCAGGCAATGCGCATACGCACGTGCGCTATGAATTTATTTGATTATTTTGGCAACTTTTACGCCGTTTTCAGTTTGTTTTGTCACTGCTCCGTCAGCTCGGCATAGAGTTGTTTCACACGCTTTTTCAAGACGGGATGCAATTTGTTCGGGCAAAGCTCCACAAGCGGCGCAAGCACGAAATCTCTGTTTTGTATATCGATATGCGGCACGCAAAGATCGTCATCTTCTATGATCTCGTCACCGTAAAAAACGATGTCTATATCAAGCGTTCTGTCCCCCCACCTTTCAAGGCGCACCCTGTCGCCGTCTTTTTCGATTGCGTTGATTGTCGCAAGCAACTTCTTTGGCGAGTAGAGTGTTTCCGCCTTCACCGCGCTGTTGACAAAATCGTTTTTTGCCACTCCTCCGTACGGCTTGGTGACGATACGCGCGCTCTCTTTGACGTTTCTGAAATTGTCGTCCGCAAGCAGTCTTTCCATTGCAAAATCAAGGTATCCGCCCTTGTCGCCCATGCTTGAGCCAAGCGCGAGATACACCGTTTTCCACTTTCTTTCAACTCGCACGCCGGCATACTCGAAAACGCCGCTCATAGGTGCGTCAGGCTTTTTGACGGTGAGTTTCACCTTGCTTGCCAATGGGTATTTTTTGAGCAAAAGTTCTGTCGATTTTACGGCAAGAGTTTCGATGAGATCGAAGCAGTTGTTTTCACAAAACGACTTTAATGTCTTCTTTACGTCGCTATAACTTATGGTTTTTGTCAAATCGTCGCTTTCGGCGCATTGCGAAAAGTCCGTGAAAATCTCAGCCGTAAACACAAATCTTTGCGGATTGACCTTCTCCTCTGGGTTTACGCCGTGGCAAGCCGTCACTTCAAAATCTTTGAGAATCACAACGTCCATACTCACACCCTTTTCGTGCAATCGATGATTGCAACGTTCTCCTTTACGTCATGCACTCTGACAAACAACACGCCCTGTTTGACCGCAAGCGCGGTGGAATCCAAAGTGGCGGACAAGCGAGAGTCTACATCACCGCCGAACATGGATTTTCTTGACGTTCCGAGCAAGAACGGATACTCGTCAAAATCGTCCAACAACTTGTCGTAGCCATTCAACAGTTGCCAATCTTCATCGTTGTTTTTGTTGAAACCTATGCCGCCGTCAAGCAAGATTTTGTCCTTGTCAACGCCTTGGCATATCAATTTGTCAATCGCGTTTTGCAGCCCGATTTGCTTGTCGAGAAAAAGGTCTTTGATTTTGGTGTTTCGTCTGTTGTGCATAACGCACACGCTTGCGCCCGTGTCGGCAAGAACGTTGATCATGCCGTCATATTGCAAGCAACTCACGTCGTTGATCATGTCCGCGCCCGCGTCGATTGCCGCCTGCGCAACGTCGGGATAGAACGTGTCCACGCTTATGGGGATGTCGGCGAAAACTTCCCTTATTCCTTCAACGGCAGGCAAAACTCTTGCCATCTCTTCTATCGCGCTCACTTGCACGTTGCCGGGTCTTGTTGACTGTCCGCCGATGTCTATTATCTCTGCGCCTTGCTCGATAAACTTGCGCGCGGCTTCAACCGCATCATGCGCGTGACGGCTGCCCGACCAAAAGCTGTCCGGCGTGACATTGAGTATCGCCATAACGTGCGTACCCGTTGTGAAAACGCTGTCTTTAACCTTGAAATTGTATTGTCTTTGATATCTCATATTCGCTATTCTCACTTATATTTTTTGTCCGTTTTGCGCCCGTTTCGATAGGTGTTGCCCGGCGAACGCAATGTTTTTGCGGTATAATTATGCAATCTTGCGAATCTCGCCCGAAGCTATGCTCAAAAAGTTTGTTGCGTTCCCCTCAGTCTTTCATTCCGATCTGAGAAAACAACATGGCTTTGACGCTGTCGGGCATCTCTCCGCGCGTTGCGCTAGTGACCGTCTTCGAGCCGAACTTTTTCACTCCGCGCGCCGTCATGCAGGTATGCTCTCCTTCAACCACGACAAACACGCCCTTTGGCGAAAGCACGTCGAATATCGCGTCCGCAATCTCGGCGTTCATGCGCTCTTGCAGTTGCAATCGCCTTGCGTACACGTCCACAACTCTTGCGAGTTTTGAAAGTCCCACAACCTTGCCGTCGGGGATATATGCGATATGCACTTTGCCGAAAAACGGCATAAGATGATGCTCGCAAGTGGAAGAAAAATGTATGTCCTTTTCAATCACGACGTCGCTTCCGCTCTCAACGAAAGTCTTTGACAAATGCGCCTTTGCATTGTCGTGATAACCGCTCGTCAATTCTTCGAGCATTCTCGCCACTCTGTCGGGAGTTTCTTTGAGTCCGTCACGCTCGGGATTTTCGCCTATCGCTTGCAATATGTCACGCACTGCGTTTTCGATTTTCAATTTATCGTCTTGCGTCATAGTCGTATCTCTTTTTGTTTTTCAATCTTGATTTATCTTGTCTTTTCTTGTTTGATTTGTCTTTTTTAGCCTGTTTTGTCCGTCTTGCCTTTCAACTCTTCTTATCCGTCTTGCGCTTTCGGCTCGTTTTGCATGTCTTGTCTATTTGTTTGTCAAGGCGCAAAACAAAGTCAGCGAGCCGCACAAAATCACCACGTCGCTGTCCTTGTCGTCAAGCGCCGATTGCACTGCAAGTTTTATGTCGTCGCACTCGTCCGTTTGGCAGGGATAGCAAGACACAATCTCTTTCAGCTCGTCTTTGTCCATAGCTCTCGGGCTTGGCGGCGTGATGCACGTAATCTTGTGCGCAAGGGGCGCAAGGATTTTGCAAATGCCCTTCACGTCCTTGTCTTTTAGTATGCCCAGCACAAGATGAATTCGCTTTCCGACGAAATAAGTTTCTATTGCGTCTTTGAGCGTCATTGCGCCTTGCGGATTGTGCGAACCGTCAAAAACAAGCACTTTATCTTGCGGAACCGATATGTTAAACTTCTTTTTTGCGTTTTTGACAACTTCGAGGCGAGCATGCCACACGGCTTTTGCAAGCCCCTTTTCCACTGCAGATTGCGGTATGTCCCAATGCTTGCGCCTTAGCGCGTCAACGGCGCAAAGAACAATGGACGCGTTGACAAGCTGATGTTTGCCAAGCATGGATATAAAGTATTCTTTGCCGTCATAGACAAATTTTTGCCCCGACAAATCGCTTGAAACAAGCCTCGGCTCTTTTGCGATTTCCACAGTGGGCGTGACGTCTATACGCTTGCCGTCTTCCGTTCTGTACGGGTGCAAAATCTCTTGCATGATCTCGTCCGATTGCTTGCAAGTGACGGCAACGTCACGTATGATTGCCGCCTTCTCGCTTGCGATTTGTCCGAGCGTATTGCCAAGAATTTGGCAATGATCAAGCCCTATGGGCGTGATGATTGCAAGCTCTTTTTTGCGTATTACGTTGGTTGCGTCCCACCGTCCGCCAAGCCCTGTTTCGAGCACGCAAACGTCACACTCTTTTTCATAAAACGCAAGGAACGCGACTGCGGTTTCTATCTCGAACGCGGTTGGCTGAAACTTGTCAAGACCAAAAGCCGCGCGGAGATTTTGCTCGTTTTCGATTGTTTCTCTGACAATCGTGAGATAGCGCGCAACGTCCTTGTCTTCAAGGGGTTTGCCGTCTATGAGCCACCTTTCGTTGTAACAAAAAACGGACGGCGAATTGTACGTGCCCACTTTGTAACCCGCTTCTTTCAAAACGGACGTGAGATATGCCGTCACCGAGCCTTTGCCGTTTGTGCCGGCAACGTGTATGAATTTCAATTTGTCGTCGGGATCGGACAAAAGGGACAACAGCTCGCGCATACGCTCTATACCGTAGTCCGAGCCTGCTCTCTCGATATTTTTGATGTAATCGACAGCTTGTTTGTAGTTCAAAAAAAAGCACCCCCTTCGGAAGCACTTTGCAAAAGCCGAAACCACGGCTGATTGTGAAGTCTGGAGTGGATACCGCACCGCGAGTTTTCTCTTCGTCCGCTGACACCCCACGTTCATACGGCACTTAACGCGCAATATCCTACTACTTCCTGATTGGTATATTCATTTTATCACTATCCAACATCGTTGGCAACACAATACGGACATTTCTTGCCGGCAAATATTTTTTTGCCAAAATCGTCGCTATGCAAAGAACAAAATGTTGCATAAAAATGCACATTTCAAGGTGAAAACGAATTTTTATTCATATCGCAAAAAAAATTATTGCGCATATCGCCAACCGGTATTATACTAAACTAAAACAGAACAAAAATAGGAAAGGAGAAAATTATGTTCGCATTTTGTTTGGGAGCGCACGAGTTTCATCTCGACGACCCGATTATGTACGTACTTTACGGCATAGTGTTGGCTTTTATAATCGCGCTGTGTCTATACTATATGCTCTCGGCAATAAAACGCGCAAAAGAGCTGGGCATAGACAAAGCAAAGATCAAGAAAGTCATTTCCACATCCGCCTCGTTCTCGGTGTTGCCGGGGCTTGGCATCGCGCTGGGAGTTGTGATCCTTGCAGGCACACTGGGCATTGCCTTCCCTGCGATACGTCTATCCGTCGTTGGCTCGTTGCAATACGAAACGCAGATGGCAGACGGCACGGCAACGGCGATTGCAGGCTCGATGAACGCGCTCATCGACAAGGGCATGACGGCTGAGGATTTTGCAACGATTGCAATGATCATGACAATCGCCATTTGTTCGGGCGGCGTTGAAACTCTTATCTTCTACCGCCGCTTGCAGCCGAAAATCGGCAAACTGCTCACCAAGACCGCGTCCACTGGCAAGAAAGGCGGCATCAACATCGGCGATCTCGTGTTTCAAGCGATGTTTATCGGCATGGTCATCGGCTATCTTGCAATGAGCATAGGCACGCTCACAAAAGCGGTGCAATTTGTGGACAGCTACTACAACTTCATCGCCGTGCTTGTGGCAATGGGCGTGATGTACCTTTGCGAGATACTCATCAACAAGGCAGGCTGGAAGTGGCTTGACAGTTTTGCAACGCCCGTATCCATGCTTGTTGCGATGATAATTGTGGGCGTGATAAGCTATTGCGCTCACAAATACGGTTGGGCATTGTCGCCAAAAGCCACCGAAACGGCGCAAGCCGCCACTCAAGCCGCAATAGGTTTGATTGCATAAGGAGGCGCGCTATGAAGAAAGAAAGAGTTAGAGTGGCAAACGACTACAATCTCAAAAATCACATAATCGGCAAGATTTGGATGGCATTCGCACTTGCGATATTCTTCGCCGTGCCGACAACCGTTTGTCTGTACTACGGCGTAAAACCCAACATGGCGGTCATGGCGTCGCCGGCGGTGTTCATCCCCTTTGCAATCAACTTCTTGTCGGGCGTTGCAGAGCCTATTCTGTACGCGCCGATGCTTGGCACAAACAGCGCGTATCTTGCGTTCATCACAGGCAACTTGTCCAACTTGAAAATACCTTGCGTGGTCAAGGCTCAAGAAATCTGCGGCACGAAACTCGGCACGGAAGAAAACGAAGTGGTGGCAACGCTCTCGGTTGCCGTCAGCACGCTTGTGACAACCGTGATCGTGGCGGTGTTTGTGCTTGTGCTTGCTTTTAGCAACTTGCAAGACGTGTTCACACGCAACAAGTGGATCACGCCCGCATTCACCTGCGTTGTGTACGCGCTTTTCGGCTCGCTCGGCGGCAAATACGTCATCAAAAACATCAAGCTCGCCGCCCTTCCCCTTGCGTGCATAGTGGTGCTGTCCGTGATACTGGGCTTTTGCAAAGTCGATCCCGGCTCTGCGTACTTGTTTGTGGGCATCGCGCTTGCGGCCCTGTTTGCAGGCTTGCAAATCGCAAGAGAGAAGAAAAAACAAAAAGCTCAACAGGAAACCGAACGCCTTGCCGATATAGCCAATGAAGAAATCACCATAGACGATACGGCAAGCGAAAATGCCGAAACCGCAACCGACAACGACTCGGCAAGCGAAAGCGCAAGTGACGTTGCAAGCGAAAACGCAAATGCCGACAAAGCGGATGCGGACGAAAAAGCCGCTTTGCAAGATGAAGAACATCCGGAATGCGCCGCCGACAAAGAAGAACAACTCGAAGAAGAAATCGCGGTCAAGACGGCACAAGACGTTGACAGCGTGGATTGACAAAAGTTTGAAGTCCCCTTCACTCTTGCAAAATTGTAAAACCGCAAAAAAATCGATATTCAACAAACAAATCAATCGAAACCAGGAAAAAAGCACGCAAACGCGCGCTTTTTTCGCTTGTATCGGCATCTTTTGCACTCCGTCCGCTCAAAAATCGTGCCTTTTCACGCTCCGCCGCCCAACGTGGCACAAAGGACTTTCGCCGAAATATGCTTGTTATAGTTATAGATAAGTGTTATAATACTATATCATAAAATCCAAATTGTCCAACAAGGAGAAATATGGAAATCGTAATCAGCGGTCTAGGCTCTGTGGGCACAACGCTCATGCAAGAGCTTGCGGACGAAGGTCACAACATAGTCGTCATCGACGTAAACGCGCAAAAGATCGAAACTGCCGTCAACCAATTTGACGTGAAAGGCGTCATAGGCAACGGCGCAAGTTCGAGCGTGCTTAAAGAGGCGGGCGTGCAACACTGCGATCTTTTTATCGGCGCAACCAACCATGACGAGCTGAACATCCTTTGCTGCATTATCGCAAAAAAACTAGGCGCAAAGAAGACGATTGCAAGAGCGAGCAAACCCGAATACGTGGATCTTTTCAAGAGCGACGGCGATTTGGGTTTGAGCCTTATGGTCAATCCGCAATACGAAGCCGCGCTTGAAATCAGCCGTATGCTCCGCTTCCCCAGCGCGATCAAGGTGAACGAATTTAGCAACGGCAAGGTTGAACTTGTGGAATTTCTCGTGTCCGAAGACTCTCCGCTTGTGGGACTTCCCTTGAAGAAACTCGGCGTCGTATTCAAAGAAAAAGTGCTTATATGCGCCGCTCAAAGAGACGACAAGGCGATTATTCCGACAGGCGATTTTGTCATCCGCGAAGGCGACAGGCTCTTTGTCACCGCAACGATGAAACACATCTCGCTGTTCTTCAAGCATTTGGGATGGAACAGACAGGCAAAAGACGCAATCATCGTGGGAGGCTCAACCACCGCATACTATCTTTGCAAGGAGCTTGACAAACTGGGCATACACGCAAAACTCATTGAAAAAGACGCTCAAAAAGCGGCTATGTTCTCTGAAGACTTCAAGAAAATCAACGTCATTTTGGGTGACGGCACCGATCAGGAGCTTTTGCTCGAAGAAGGGCTTGCCACCACGGACGCTTTTGTCGCGCTTGCCAATATGGATGAGCAAAACATCATCATGAGCATGTTTGCCACATCCCAAGACGTGCCGAAAGTCATCACCAAAATCGACCAACTCGGCTACTACGATATGTTGCAAAAAAGCGGCATATACAGCGCGGTGTCCACAAAAACGTCCACAACCGATCGAATCATCCGATTTGTCAGACTCATCGGCAACACGCAAGGCAGCACCGTCAAGCGTGTGTTCCACATCATTGACGACTCCACCGAGATTTTGGAATTTGAGGCAAAAGAAAACTTCAAGCGTTTTGACGTGCCCATCCAACAGCTCAATCTCAAAAAACATCTGCTCGTTGCGGGCATCATCCGCAAGGGCGAATTGATAACACCGTCCGGGCAAGACGTGATCAAACTCGGCGACAACGTGATAATCGTCACGCTTGAAGAAGGTCTTGACGACTTGAAAGACATTCTCGATTTCTAAGGAGAAAGTATGAATTTTCGTTTGATGACGTTCGTATTGGGCGAGATTGCCATTATCATCGGCGCGCTGATGTGCATACCGCTTTTTATGGCTGTGGGCTTGCACGAAGACACCACCGTTCTTGCTTTCGGCATAGCGGTGGGCGTGTGTCTTGTCATAGGCGTGATAGGTCTTATCGTGCGCCCGCCCAAGAGCAAGCGCGAGATGCGTTCCACAAGCGGCTTTGCAATGTGCGGTCTGTTCTGGATTTTCGTTGCGCTTATCAGCGCAATCCCGTTCAGAGTGTCGGGCTATATCCCCAACTACGTAGACGCGCTTTTCGAGACGGTTTCGGGCTACACCACAACGGGATCGAGCATTCTCACCAACGTTGAGGCTTTGCCCAAATCTTTGCTGTTTTGGCGTGCTTTCACCCAATTTATCGGCGGCATGGGCGTGCTTGTGTTTGTCATCGCGCTCATCCCAAAAAACGACAAAATGTCCACCGCTCTTGCAAAAGCGGAGATCCCCGGACCGCAGTTTGGCAAGCTCGTGAGCAAACTGCGCTTTACGTCCATGATTTTGTATGCAATTTACGTTGTGATGACGCTCTTGCTCGTCGCAATCCTTTGCGGGTTGAAAATGCCTGTGTTCGACAGTTTCTGCACGGCGTTTTCCACAGCGTCCACGGGCGGTTTTTCGGTGCGAAACGCAAGTATTGCCGCCTACAATTCTCCGGGCATAGAGGCAACGCTCACCGTGTTTATGCTTCTTTTCTCGGTCAACTTCAACGTCTATTATCTCATCATCGCAGGTCATTTCTTCAAAGCGGTCAAGAACGAAGAATTGGGCTGGTTTTTCGGCATCTATTTCAGCGCGGTGGCAATCATCATCACAAACCTTTGCGTGAGCGGCGGCTACACCTTTGTCAATGCGCTCAGAGACGTCACCTTCAACGTTGCGTCAATGATAAGCACGTCGGGCTTTGGCACGGCGGACTTTGCCAAATGGCCCGTGCTAAGTCAAGTGGTGCTACTGATTGCAATGTGCATAGGCGGTTGCGCCGGCTCGACTGCGGGCGGACTGAAAGTATCTCGTGTTGCGATGCTCACAAAATCGTCCATACTCAACGTCAAAAAGACCATATCGCCACGCTCGGTGTACACTGTCAAACTGGACGGCAAACCCGTTGACGACATGACGCTTCGCAACGTGCAAAACTTTTTCTTGATATACACGCTCATCATCGTCGGCTCGACTTTCCTTATCTCGATTGCGCAACCGCTCGGCGGCAAATACAGCAATTTCGAGACAAACTTTTCTGCCGTCATTGCGTGTTTCAACAACATAGGTCCGGGCATCGGCGCGGTCGGTCCTTCGGGCAACTTTTCAGGGTACAGCATCTTTGCAAAACTCGTGCTGAGTTTTGATATGCTGCTCGGACGTCTTGAAATCTTCCCCATCCTTTTGCTGTTCAATCCCAACTCGTGGAAGAGAGCGCAAAACCGCATCCAAGGCGCAAAGAAGATCGTGACAAAAAGAATTGCCAATGCTCATGCAAAATCCGAGTTGAAACACACTTGCGAATTTGTCAACGAACCCGACGATGCCGACAATGCGTTTGACGGCGACGACTCGCAAGAAAACGAAGAAGATTTGCAATCGGATGCAATGTATGAAAATGCACAATCTGCCGATATGCAAGCGGACAACGCCGACAACGACAGCAACAGTCAAGACGTGTCAAACGACAAAGACGGCGAATAAACCGTTCAATGCGCGGACAATAGTTGTGCACAATTCAGGCAAAATGCCCAACGGCAATAAAATATGCAACAAAATCACGAAAACCGTTGCGTTGGCAGGGTTTTCGAATAACAAAAGGGGTAAAATATGGACGAAAACAACAACGTCATCCTTGAAGAAAACGTCAGCGTTGAAAGCGAAACGGAAAAAGCCGAAAGCAAGATCCTGCACGTTGACAAATCAAAGCACATCTTCGACATTGTGTATCTTGCGTTTTGCTCGGCGTTTACGCTGATTATGTGGTGCACGGGCTACAACTTCTTGCCGCTCATCTCCGACATTCTCGGCATAGTGGCAGGCGTGCTTGTGTTTGCAAGACTTCTGTCAAAGAAGAACGTGGGGCTCTATCTTTGGATCTCCTACATCGTGTGCATGTGCGGACTTTTCGTGTACTTCTTGATTTGGGGTGCGGAAAGTTTCGGAAAGAACCTTTGGTACAACTTTGTGCTTGTTCTCTTCCCCGTGCTGCTTGCAACGTTTGTGTATCTTGCCGACAAGGTGCTCAAAAAACAGCTTGCGCTCAGAATCACTTGCGCGGTGTGCGCATTCCTTATGGCAGGCACGGCAATCATCAACGTGTTCTTCTACAACCTGCGTTTGCGCCCGACTTGCGAGAGCTTGCAAGAAGGTCATGACGAATATCTCAAAAACGTCGCCGCAAAATATCAAACCAACTCAAATTCTCCCAACGTGCTTGTAATTTTGATGGACGATATGGGATACAGCGACATCTCTGCGTACAGCTATCTCGGCAGCAAAAAAGCCACCATCAACACGCCCAACATCGACTCTATCGCCGACAACGGCATCATGATGGACAACTTCTATTCGGCGTCTCCCGTTTGCTCTCCGTCAAGATTCTCCATTCTCACGGGTAGATACTCGTCAAGAGGCTATCTCGACAACGTCGTGTTCCCAAGCGATATCATGTCAAATCCGTGGTCTCCCACGCACTTCCTCAACCCCTATCAATTCCTTTGCAATGTGGACGGAATTTTGGGCGACGAAATCACCTTTGCGGAAGTCTTGCAAGCGGCAGGCTACAACACGGGTTGCATAGGCAAATGGAATCTCGGCGACTACGGTCAATACCTTCCCACCAACCAAGGCTTCGACTATTTCTACGGCAGCTACTACGTCAACGATATGACTCCTTACAACTGGGTGGAAGACAAAGTTGACGAAAACGGCAACTTCACAAGCAAAGAAGTGCGCACTCACAAAGAAAACCTCGACCAATCTGACAGCACGAGATTGCTCACGGCACAAATGCTCAACTTCATCGAAGCGTCCGTTGAAAAGAACGAAAAATTCCTTGCATACTACACCACTCCGTGGCCGCACTTCCCCGTCTTCTCCAACAACGACGGCAACGGCAAGGGCGACATCTCGGACGATACGTATATCGACTGCCTCGAAGAGTTTGACAAGTACCTTGGCGACGTGCTCAACTACTTGAAAAACACGCCCGATCCCAATGGTTCAGGCTCGCTTTATGACAACACGCTTGTCGTGTTCACATCCGACAACGGTCCCGGCCGCGAAGGCGTGACGGGCGATATGCGCGGCAGAAAGAACACCACCTTTGAAGGCGGCATGAAAGTGCCTATCATCGCAAGCTACCCCAACGGCAATCTCGGTCAAGGCAGCGCAATCGCAAGCCAAACCTATGAGTATTTCCAATGGACAAACAACGCCGATCGCACCGATGAAGGCAACGTTGCCAACAAGAAAAAATCCGATGTCGCAACCGTCGGCACAACCAAGCATATCGACGCAAGCAGCATGAACTTTGACTTGTTCAACACCATCTTGCGCTACTGCAACATCACCAACGACGACGGCAGTGTGTATCTGCCCACCGATCGTATCATCGACGGCAAAGACTTGTACGACTTGTGGCAAGCCAACGTCCCCACCGACCACCGCGTGCATGACAAAATCTTCTATCTCAAGAAGGGCAAATGCCAAGCAATTCAAATGGCTGTGGAACTTGACGGCAAAACCTACGACTTCAAGTATTTCGACAAAGTGCGCACCGAAAACTCCGCTTTCATCGATCAGATGTACAAGAACTATCTGTTCAATCTCGACACCGATCCGGCGGAAGGTTATTCGCTCTCCAAGGATCTTCCCGACGTTGCCGCGCTGCTCAACAAAGAGTTGCTTGCATTCCGCAACGAGATGAAAACCAATCGCCGCGGCAAACTTTGATGCGGACAAAAGTCCTTGGCGCAATTGCCACCGACAATCGATCAGACAAAAAACGGACTTGAATTTCAAGTCCGTTTTTTATACTGTTTTTCGCATGTTTTTTTGGCTGAGTTTTTCTCGTTTTTAATCCGAGTTTAGTCCGTTTTTAGTCCGAGTGTTGCTCTCTTTTTTTTATCCGAGTTTTCGTCCATTTTTAGTCCGAATTTTATCCGCCCTTTTGATTGTTTGTTTTGTCGTGGCATACAGCCTGTTTTGTGCAATTTGGAGATAAAAATATCGGGCGCAAGATTGCGCCCGACCACTTTTTGGATTGTTTGATTATTCTTGCATGAGATAGTCACGGCAAGCGTCTTCAAGAGCTCTGCAAATCACAAATGCGTCTTCAAGGTCTTTGCCGCGCACGACAACTCCGTGGTGTCCCATAAAGCAAGCGCGAGCGTCACCGATTGCCGCCGCAACGTTTTTGACAAGTCCGTTCGTGCCGGGGAGAGCCGGTTTTGCGCACGGAATCTCTTTGCCGAGAACGTCTTGATACTTTTCGGGCACAGGCATAGCCTTGTTCATTGCCGCAAGAATGCAGCCGTAGAACGGATGTGTGTGGATGCTTGCGGTTGTGCCGTCGTTTTGGGAAAGAAGAATCGCATGGATGCCCTTTTCGCTGGTGGCTTTGTTCGTGCCCGTCCATTTGAGCGTCTTCATATCCACTTTTGCCATTTGTTCGGGCTCGAGCATGAGATAGTCGATGCCGGACGGCGTTGCAAGCATATAGGTGTCGTCAAGTTTGACGGCGATATTGCCCCACGTGCCTTGAACGAGATTTTCTTCAAGCAATCTGACGCCTGCGTCTTTGATTTGTTGAGCGATTCTCTTCTCTTCGTCCGTGACGACAGCGGATTGTTTTTCTTCTTTCTTCTCTTGCGCGCCTGTTTCGGCGGCTTTTTGCTGTTGTTGATTGGTCTTGGAGTATTTGAGCTTGAAAACAACGTGTTCAAGGAAAGCGGCGATTGCGCTCATGTGTTGAGTGCCTCCCTTGTTTTCGGAAAGAATTTCCGCATTGCAAGCCTTGTCAAGCACAAGCGTTGCCGTGAACACTTCGTCAAGAGTACGTCCCGTGACCACCGCGCCGGCATCTGGGAGCAAGCACACGTTGCGTTGTCCCGAAAGAGCCGCCACAACGTCGGATGCAACGTTCTTTTGAGCGCACTTGATAGACACGCCGCACACTTGCGTAAGGTCGTCGAGAATGGGCATGAGAGTCTTTCTCTTGGACGAGAAAGCCACGGTGCTGTCGCTGTCCACGATAGCCGCCGCTCCTGCCTTTTTGTCTTGACGCACCGCGCAATAAAGAATGACCGCCGCCGCTCTGAAATTGCCTTCGAGCGTTTCGATGTTCTTGTCGTTGACAAAGGTGAGATTGTCTTCGGTGACGTTGGTGTAATCTATCTTGGGATTGGTGATGACGATGCCGTCATCTTGTTTGACTGCGATATAACCCGATTGCAGATATTTCTTTTCTGCAAGCATACGAGCGTATTTGTTGACGTTTGCAACAATCAATTCGTTCATATTTTTCTCCTTGTGTGGCGACCTATATATATTGTTGCCACTATGCTTATTATATCAAACGTTTGGAAAAATGCAACATAAAAAACGTCGGCGCAAGTGCCGCGCCGACGAATTTCTCATTATTTTTTCTCAAATCTTGACGGATCGTCGCATTTTACGACCGTTTGGAACACTTTGTCGAAACGACGGAGTGCTTCGTCAATGATTTCGTCGGTGTCCGCCATGGACGTGTAAAGACGGCTGCCTGCAAGCGTCACGATGCCGTTTGCCATATACGCCGCGCCCATTTGCTCCATAGCCACCTTTCTTCTGAGCATCTCGGGTTTCTTCTTGAGCATGGGGATGACCGAGCCGAGCAAGCACATATTGCTGAAATCGAAACTCATCGCGCCAGTACATTCAAGGTGAACGATGCTGCCTTGGTTGTAGACAACGTAGGGCAAATTGTATTTTTTGACGAGTTGTTTGAGTCCTGCCGCAAGACGATCGCCCGCCTTGCCTGCCACTTCGCAAGCGTTGTTTTTCTCTATTTCGCAAATCGCAAGATATCCTGCATACGAGCTGAGCGGGTTTGCAGCGAGCGTGCCGCCCACGTACGCCTTCTTGCCCATGCCTGCAACGCCTGCCGCCATCAAGGACACGTATTCGCGCTTGCCGCCCACGCCGCCTGCCGACGGATAGCCGCCTGCGACAATCTTGCCAAAGACGGTGAGATCGGGATACATATCTCTGCCCGTGCCTTGACGTTTGAATTTGACCACTTTGCCGTTTTCCACTTTCTTGTCGTCCACAATCCACGGCTTGCCGTTGATAAACACGGGAGTGTCGTCCACTTTGTAGCCGTAGTTTTCTTCAAAGAAGTAGCCTGCCGCGCCGTGTACGCCCACTCTGAAGCCGGTGACGACTTCGTCAAAGATGAACAACGCGCCGTATTTCTTGGCAAGAATTCTCGCTTTGAGATTGTAGTCCATATCGATGGGACGAGTGCCCGATTCGGGTCCGACAGGTTCAACGATGACCGCTGCCGTGCCGCCGCGCATCTTGTTTTTGCGGAGCATCTCTTCAAGCATCTTGATGTCGTTGGGGCGCACTTCGTCCGTCTTGCCGTACGAGCCGGGGATGCCGTGCGATTCAAGGAATTGACGGCTGCCGGGGATCTTCAAGCCATACACCATTTGATCTGACCAGCCGTGGTATGCGCCGCCCACTTTGATGACGCGTTTGTGCTTGGTTGCGCAGCGCGCCACGCGGATTGCCGCCATGACGGATTCCGTGCCCGAACCGAGCATACGGAACATCTCGCAAGCAGGCATCAATTCGCTTATCTTCTTTGCAAGCAGCAGTTCTCCTTCGTGGAAAAGTCCCGTCACGGGTCCGCAGTTGTTGAGAAGCTCAAACACCTTTTCTCTGACAGGCTCGAAGTTGCTGCCCAGAATGGTCGGGCCGCCTGCTTGAAGGAAGTCTATGTATTGATTGCCGTCACGATCGTAAAGATACGCGCCGGACGCTTTTTCCATGCACATGGGGAAGGGATAGTTGAAAGCAAGATTGTGTTGCACTCCGCCGGGGATATACTTCTTTGCCTCAGTGGTGATCTCTTTGGATTTTGCGCACTTTGTGTTGAAGTGCTCCAAGATTTGTTTGAGTGCGTCTTCCGATACGCAATAGATCGGTTGACTTGTCAATTCTTTAAGTTCCGCATTGATTTTGTTTGCGTCTTCCCATTTGGAAATGCCGTAGCCGTTTGCCATAATTCGCCTCCTATTTTGTGATTTTATATCTGATTTATATAAAATTCAATCACACTATAATTATACCATAATTGCGCGCGTTGTAAATATCCAATTCGGCAAAGAAAACTATACAAATCGCCGAGATTGTCCTATACGAAACACAAATCGCCGCCCATGTTCTCTACTCTCTCGCCGCTTTTACGCAGTTTTTGTCATACGTTTGTATATTATATCACACAAAAACGCAAAAATATTACCAAAAACGGCATCGATCGCCGACAAATATAAAAAAAGGTATTGCATTGAGTGCTTTTTTCCTTTATAATGGGTGCATAACCTTAAGGAGGTTCATGTATGAACAAAACAGAGTTTATCAAAGCAGTAGCAGCAAAAGCTGACCTTTCTATCAAAGACGCAACCGCAGCAGTGGACGCATACGCACAAGTTATCGCAGAAGCATTGAAAGCAGGTGACAAGGTTGCAATCGCAAACTTCGCATCTTACGAAATCAAAGAAAAAGCAGAAAGACAAGGTTTCAACCCCCTCACCAAGCAACCCATCACGATTGCGGCAAGCAAAGCGCCGGTTGTCAAATTCGGCAAAGCGTTCAAGGACCTTTTCAACTAATACTTTGATAATAAGAACAATAAAAATTCCATCGGTCTCGACCGATGGTTTTTTTTATGAACAAAAGCAAGGAATAGCCCCTTGAACAGCAACCCTAATGTACTATGCGTGCATTTGTAAAAAATGCGATAAATCGATGCATAACGCGAAAGCACCCCGAGAATGACAACCCTAATGTACTTACGTACATGAGTTGGCAGGCTCGGAGTACTTGCGTAATTAACTTTTCTCTCTCGTAAAAACGAAATAAATAGATAAAGAACAAGGAAACACCCATCCGAAACAAAACCCAACGTACTATGCGTACGTGATTTTGGAGCGGTTATTTGCTCACTATCACACTTTCTCTCTCGTAAAAATGCAATATTGAGATGAAGAGCAAGGAAAAGCCCCTTGAACAGCAACCCTAATGTGCTGTATGCATTTGTAAAAAATGCGATAAATCGATGCATAACGCGAAAGCACCCCGAGAATGACAACCCTAATGTACTTGCGTACATGAGTTGGCAGGCTCGGAGTACTTGCGTAAGTAACTTTACTCTCTCGTAAAAATGCAATATTGAGATGAAGAGCAAGGAAAAGCCCCTTGAACAGCAACCCTAATGTACTATGCGTACATGAGTTGATGGACAAGGGGCTTTGACAAAGCTATTCGCTCAATAGTGCATTTTTACTCGGAGCGGAGAGCAATCGCCGGATCCTTCTTCGCCGCAATCCTTGACGGTATAAAACCTGCAAACATGCTAAGAAGGATGCTGATGGCAAACATGATAAGGCATTGCCACCAAGAGATAGACATAAGTCCGCTGATTTTGAAGATGGTCTTCAAGATTGCGCTGATGGCAAAGGAGAAACCAACAGAAATGACGATGCCGATAAGTCCGGAATAGCCGCCGAGAATGGCGGATTCGGCAAGGAAGACTCGGGATATATCCTTCTTTCTTGCACCGATCGAGCGGAGCACGCCGATTTCTTTTCTACGTTCAAGCACGGACGTGTAGATGATGATTGCAATCATTATGGTGGACACAATCAGCGAGATTGCCGCAAACGCAACAAGCACGCCTGTTATGGTGTTGACCATGGTGTTGACAAACTTCATAATGGTGGACAAGTTGTCGCCATAGCTGACGCTTGAACCGGTGTCTTTGTTGTATTGATTGATGAATGCGACAATCTTCTCTTTCGCCTCGAAGGACGAGCAGTAGAACTCAATGGACACAGGCTCTTCGAGATTTGCAACGCCGAGCTTTCTCATGATGGTGAGATCTTCGTTTTTGTTGTCTGCAAAGCTGATTTTGTTGCCTGCAAGCACCTTGATTTGCGTTCCGTTGTTGGTGGAATAATCAAAGTTGATGGGGCTGAGGTAGTAGTCGTAGTTGTCGTTGTCCGCCGCTTCTTTGAGAGCGTTCATTCTCACAACAGCCTCGTGCTTGCTTGCGCGCTCGATCAAAAGTTGCGTGAGCGCGGGCGTATAGCCCAGAACACCGTTGATTGACGTGACGGTCACGCCTGCTTTCGGACGAATGACGCCGACCACTTTGACGGTGACGGGATCTCTCGAATCAATCCAGCTCTTGTTTTGTTCCGCATGATTGCGCCCCGTCCAAGTCTTGTCTTTCACGCCGTCGCCGTCCGTGTCAACCCACTTGTCCTCGGAGTCTTGTTCAAGATAATCGGCGTCCGAAATGACCTTGTATTCAAGCCCCAACAGCTCTTCTACGGACGTTTTGTAGTTTGCCCATTTCTTGTCTATGAGAGCTTTTATCACATCGTCTTGCGATTGAAGACCGAGCATGAAGAGTTGATAGTCAAGAAGTTGGTTGCTCTTGTCAACAACAACCACCGTTTCGGTTGCGCTTGACGGCCAACGCGAGTTTTCACCCACAAGTTCGTATTGAGATTCGAGTAGCTTTTGGTTTGAGGACATCTCTGCCCATGAATTCATCATCGAACCGCCGTTTCTTGAGAACATGTTGAGCATATCGTTGAGCGACGAGCCGCCGATATCCATATTTTTTATATCGTCCGGCAACACGTCAAGCACCGCATTCATTGTGTCGGCATAGGGGCTGACCTTCATATAGCGTTCCGCTGCCTTTTTTGCCTCTTCCAAAGTCGCTTCGGGATGTTCTTTCATATATTCGGCGACAATCTTGCTGTTGTTCGGGTCTTCCTTGAACGCATTGAAACTTACGCCGTAATTGTATTTGACAGTCGCAAGCGAGTCGTCAAATTTTTCATCGATATACTTTTTGAGCTTGACAAGATCGTTTTCCGCAAGCAGCGTTCCGAGCTGATCAACCACTTTGCCGAGCATTTGTGCGGTGTAGATCTCATTGGTGTCGGGGTTTTCGGGTCTATCCGTCTCATTGTTCATCAACATGCCCAAAATTGCCGACGGATCGGTGTTTGTCTTGCTTATGGTCAGCGGATAGGTTGACAACGCGCTCTCTTCAAGCCCTCTGACATATCCCGCCGCGCCGTTTGAAAGGGACAGAACGAGAATTATGCCGATTATGCCGATTGAGCCCGCAATGGACGTGAGCAGCGTGCGACCTTTCTTTGCGAGCAAGTTGTTCCAAGACAGATTGATTGCCATTGACAACTTCATCGCGCATTTGTCCGCTTTCTTATATTTTTTGAAACGCTCGCACAGCGTTTTTCTCTTTTTCTTGGGTTCTTCGGTCTTCTTTTCGACAATCTCGACGATTTCGTCTTGGGACAGCTCGCCCGCAACGTTGTCTCTTTCGATGTCTTCCACCGCTTCTTCCACAACGTCTTCGCCAAGTCTGTCTTCAAGTTCTTGAATCTCGTCCTTGGAATTGTACGGCATGGAATCACCCACAACTTCGCCGTCTTTCAAGTACACGATACGTGTGCTATACTCTTCTGCAAGTGAGGGGTTGTGCGTGACCATAATGACAAGCCTGTCTTGCGCCACTTCTTTGAGCAGATCCATGACTTGAATGCCCGATTCGCTGTCCAACGCGCCGGTGGGTTCGTCGGCAAGGATGATCTCGGGATTGTTGACAAGCGCACGCGCAATTGCCACTCTTTGCATTTGTCCGCCGGAAAGTTGGTTGGGCTTTTTGTTGGCTTGAGATGCAAGCCCCACCTTGTCAAGAGCCTCGAGCGCGCGACGCTTGATCTCTTCCTTCTCAACGCCGGCAAGAGTCAGGCTCATTGCCACGTTCTTGAGAATGTTCATGTGCGGAATAAGATTGTAGGATTGAAAAACAAAACCGATACGGCGGTTTCTATAAGTGTCCCAATCAACGTCGTCGTATGCCTTGGTGGACACACCGTCGATTTGGATGTCGCCGTTGGTGTAGCGGTCAAGACCGCCTATAATGTTGAGAAGCGTCGTCTTTCCGCACCCGGAAGGGCCGAGAATAGAGACGAATTCGTTCTTTCTGAACTCTATGGAAACGTTGTTTAACGCAAGGACTTTTTCTTCATCCTTGTCGATGACGTACTCTTTGGTTATATCTATAAGTTTAAGCATAATGCTCCATATTCAATATATTTGTGGATTTGGCGCGCATTGATCCTTCGGCGAACTCTGCCATACAAGCACCCGCGGCAAGTCTCGAAAAGATGCAAACTCCCAGCCGAATATCTTCATTTTGCAAGCGTATGAGAGCCAAAAACACTCAAAAAATCATACGAAAAAGAGACTCACTTTATCAATACTTATTGATATTTTATCATACTTTTTATAAAAAAGATAGTACTTTCTCAAAAAAATCTACAAAACGGGCAATCTGTCGTTTTTCTTAAAAGCGAAAAATCGTGAAATTATTTTCAAACCCCACTGTTTAGTGGCAAGAAAAGAAAAATCTCGTCAATCACGCAAAAGAATATCCCACAAATTTACAATTTAACTTTTTTAAGTATTCTAAACTCATTTTCCCTTGTCGAAGCCGTCATTCTTCATGATCGATTGCCCTTGTTTGCGTGAAAATCCATCCCATTCAAACACGCCCGATTTTCACATATCCCATCCAAAACAACCATAACCGCGCTTTCACACAAAAGCAGCACAAAGCCGAGTCGCAACACGATTTGTGTTTTATAAACAATAATCAAAACACAGGAATGAAGTTATATAACACCTATCGTGTTTTACCACATTTTCTTTATTAGACATCGATTATATGCAAAACACGACACTTATCGTGTTTTGCACTGTCGTATATTGTCGATTTTTAGTCAATTTTGGCATTATACACACTTTTCGTGTTTTTGTCACGGCAAGTTTATCTTTTCACCAAAGTAGTTTTGCCGTTTTCGGCAACCGGTTTGCGACAAACAGATTTGTTTACTATTGATGTTTATACTTTGAAAAGTGTTTGAAAAGTTATTTGAGAACTTGTTTTTGAATCCTAAGGGATTTCAAATAGTTTTTCTTATCATCGGATATTCTAAAACTTTCAACGGCTTTTTGTATGCTCTTGTTGTGCACCCACACGCCGAGCCTTTTTTGCTCGATCACCTTGATTGCATCATCCCATTGTTTGACAAGCGCAACGCTCATATACCAAGCAAGTGCCATATCCACGTAATACTCGCCGCCTTTCACGTCAAGCACTTTTTCCATTTTGTCAACCGAATAGTCTTCGTCAAGAAAATGGCGCATTGCATTGACTATGCCGTAGCGCACGATATACGGTTTTTCGGATTTGAGCCACCTTTCAATCTCAACCCACAATGCCGCCTTGTTTTTGGCAAACGCTTTTGGCGAAAAGGTGTCGCACACAGCCCAATTGTCAACGTAAGGCAAAAATGCGTTTGTCTTGTCCATTGCAACGCAAAAATCTTTCTCGATAGACACGAGCATTGCGTGCAACATATTTTCTTCATAATACTTGTACGGAAGCTCGCTCAAAAAGTCTTGCTTTTCAGACGGTGAAAACCATGTGTCAAAATTTTTTGCAATCGTTCGCAAAACAGGCACTCTCACGCCGATGATAAAATCCTTGTCCACGGTGGGCATCAGCGCGGCTTGAAAAAGTCTGTATTTTTCATCGGCATTGTCAAAAAGCAAATCGACAACTTTTTTCATAATGCATTTCACCTTCATTGCATTTCAAATCGATTGTTTCAAGCACATTGGTTATGTTGATTTTTCAATTTGATTTTGTAGCTCATTGGCTTTTTATTTCAAGTCGGTTGCAACGATATGTTCAACAAGCGCATTGCAGCCTTCCACAATGTCGTCATAAGTCACGTCAAAGTTGCCCGTCCACCACGGATCTGCAATATCTCTCGGATTCGACGAAAAATCGAGCAAGCGACTTATCGGCGCGTCACCAGCGAGTATTCTGCGCATCGCAACGAGATTTCTCTCTTCCATGCCGACAAAATAATCATAGCAATTTATATCTTGCGCGCAAAGTTTTCTTGCGTGGTGATTTAGCACCGGCACGTGTTTTTCAACAAGTTTTCTCACGGCAGGCGGATATATGGGATTGCCGATTTCTTCTGACGAAGTTGCGCTTGACGCCACGCATATCTTGTCTTGTAGACCGCGCTTTGCGACAATGTCGCTCATCACGCACTCCGCCATGGGCGAGCGGCAAATGTTTCCGAGGCACACAAACATAACTCTTATCATGTCAGCACTCAAAGACGAAAGACAAAGGTCCGTCTTGCTCCTGCTCGATATACATGTGCGCGCCAAAGACTCCATTTTTGACCACGATGCCTTGCTCTCTGATTTTTTCCGTCACGCGAAGATACAATTCTCTTGCTCTGTCGGGCAGTTCCGCATGTCCGAAGTCGGGGCGATTGCCCGTGCCTTTGCCAAGCGTGCCCGCAAGCGAAAACTGCGACACAAGCAAGATTTCGCCGCCTGCTTGAGTTATGTCAAGATTCATCTTGTCGTTGTCGTCGCGAAAGATACGTAGTTTTGCAATTTTCTTTGCAAGATAGTCTGCCTGCTCTTCGGTGTCGCCCTTTTGTATGCCCAAAAAGATTGTAAGTCCGCTTGGAATCTCGCTTATCAACTGTCCGTCCACAAACAGTTTGGATCTGAACGTGCGTTGTATCAATGCTCGCATATTATTCTCCGTATCAATGTTTTATCCACACAAAATCGCACGATAAACCGCCGATTTGCGCAATATATGTAAATTTGTAATTTTTACTATGTTTTGTTTTTTTGCTCTTGCAAAAGCCGCTTGGTTCACCGAGTTTGACCGTCTTTCTTTGGCGGTGGAGATGCAAGATATTGATAAAAATTACATTCAAGCTCGCTGTTGTAGAGCTTTCTCACCTTGTCGGCACACCGTCCGAAATACTTCTCAAAAGCACGATAAGACGTGATGGCATACACGCACCACTCGTCAAGTTTTGCAGTGACTTTGCCAAAATCTCGATACAGGGCTTTGAGCTCGTCTTCTTTCATAAGCCGCTCGCCATACGGCGGATTGGTGATTATCACTCCGTGCGCATACTTTGAAGACAAATCTCGCATGTCTTGCACTTGAAAGTGGATATTGTCTTTCACGCCCGCGCGCTCTGCGTGTTTGAAGGCAAGTTTGATTGCGTCCTTGTTGATGTCAAAGCCGCTTATGTGCAACTGTCTGTCACGCTTTATGCGTTGCAAGGCTTCTTCTTGCACCTTTTCACGCACTTTCGGAGCGTTGGCAAACTGCTCGCAAGCAAAATTTCTGTTCATACCGGGCGCAATATCGAGCCCGATAAGGCTTGCCTCGACAGGTATAGTGCCCGAGCCGCAAAACGGATCTATGAGCGGCCTGTCGGGATTCCAAACCGACAGCTGAATCATAGCGGCGGCAAGAGTTTCACGAATGGGCGCATCACCGAGATACGTGCGATATCCGCGCTTGTGCAATCCTTCACCGGACGTATCGAGCGTCACGGTCACAACGTCGTCCATAATGGCGGCTTCTATGCAATACGCCGCGCCCGACTCGTTGAACGAGCAATTGTACACGGTGGACAATTTGGAAATTATCGCCTTTTTCACAATGCTTTGCACTGCGCTGAGCGCAAACAACTTGCTCTTGACGCTCTTTGCATCCACCACGATTTTTGCGTCTTTTGTCAGCACGTCTTGCCAACGCATTGCAAAAACGCCGTCAAACAACTCGTCAAAAGTCTGCGCCTTGAACTTGGAAAGCTCGATGCGCACGCGGTTTGCGCTACGCAAAAAAACGTTTGCGCGCAACACGTCTTCAAACGTCCCTTCAAACTCGATTCTGCCGAGATTTGCGCCGCTCGGCTCATAGCCCAAGCGCAAAAGCTCTCTCTTGACAACGGCTTCTATGCCGCTTGCCACGGCAACTTCGATATTAAGTTTTCCGTCAAATATACTGTCCATAAAATTCTATATTGCAAGTTTACGCTTGCATTTTGCATATATAAAGTGTCGATTGTATCATTTTGTCAATTTCAACACCCGTTGCCAAATCTCAAAACATTGAGTTTCATTTGCCGATTATGTCGCGTATCACTTCGCCTGCAAGAGTCATGCCTGCAATTGCCGGCGCATAGCTGATGCTGCCGGGGATATGCCTTCCGTTTTGGCACGGCGTATCGCTCGGAACAATCGGTTCTTCTTTGGAATAGACAACCTTCAAAGATTTCACTCCGCGCTTTTTCAATTCTCGGCGCATGACCTTTGCAAGCGGACAAACGCTTGTCTTGAACACGTCCGCCACTTCAAAATCCGTCCCGAGCTTGTTGCCCGTGCCCATGCACGAAATTATATCAACACCAAGAGATTTTGCTCTCGATATAAGCTCCAACTTTGCGCTGACGGTGTCGATTGCATCCACAACGTAGTCAAACTCGCCGATGTTCACTTTGTCCGCAGTATCGGCACTGTAAAACAAATTGTACTCGATTGTGTTGCAACAAGGATTGATCGCCTTGATGCGCTCGATTGCCACCTTGGTCTTCTCTTTGCCGATAGTATCTTGCGTGGCAAGGATTTGCCTGTTGAGATTGCTCACGGAAAACACGTCGTTGTCAAGCACGGCGATCGTGCCTATACCCGCCCTTGCAAGCCCTTCCACGACGTATCCGCCAACGCCGCCCACGCCACACACAAGCACGCGCGCGCCTTTGAGCGCGTCAACCTTGTCGCCTATGAGCATTTGAGTTCTTGAAAACATATCTTCCATAAAGACCTGCCGAATTTGTTGCTATGCACATTTTACTACACATCGAAAGATAAATCAACTATGCCGCGCCTTCGCGTCGACTTTTGCCGCATGCAATTTCCGTCCGAGAAAAATATATCCTTCAAAAAAGCAAACAACAATTGACATCAACACGATAAGTGTATTATTATATATGTATAAGAAGGAAGTATAGATATGTTGCACAGTTGTTTCCCCGAAAGATTGAAATCTCTGCGTCAAGAGAAAAACATGCTCCAACAAGACCTTGCGGAGCATCTCAAAGTGTCAAAATCCACCATTTCCGGCTGGGAAGTCGGAAGAAATCAGCCCGACTACGACACCTTGATCGAGCTTAGTATTTTCTTTGGCGTGTCGGTGGACTATCTCATAGGTCGCCGCAACTACTGACAAAAACACGAATCGCGGAGCGAGTCTCCGCTTTTATTTTGCCATTTTTTTCACGGACAGCACCCTATCGGCGGTGAAAAATTGCAAAATATCTTGCAACAACAATCACATATCAACGAAAAACGCAGTCATCGACTGCGTTTTTTGTTTTTTTTGTGTTGCTTTTTGTTGGCAATACGGTTTTTTCATTATATCCGTTGTTTTTCACTTCAAGATGTCTTTCAAGAATTGCCCCGTATAGCTCTTCTTCACTTTTGCCACTTCTTCGGGAGTTCCGCTTGCCACGATCGTGCCGCCCTTGTCGCCGCCGTCCGGACCGAGATCCACAATGTAGTCGGCAACTTTGACAACGTCGAGATTATGCTCTATGACAACAACGGTGTTGCCCTGTTCGACAAGCCTGTCGAGAATGGTGACGAGTTTTGCAACGTCATGGGTGTGAAGTCCCGTTGTAGGCTCGTCAAGAATATAGACGGTTTTGCCTGTCGAACGGCGCGAAAGCTCGGTCGCGAGCTTGACGCGTTGCGCCTCGCCGCCGCTCAAAGTGGTGGATGATTGCCCAAGTTTGACATATCCCAATCCAACGTCGTTGAGCGTCTTGATTTTGTTCTTGATTTTGGGGATATTTGCAAAAAATTCGGTGGCTTCTTCGATGGTCATATCAAGCACTTCGCTGATATTCTTGCCTTTGTAGCGCACTTCGAGCGTTTCGCGGTTGTATCTTGCGCCCTTGCACACTTCACACGGCACGTAGATGTCGGGCAAGAAGTGCATCTCGATCTTGATTATGCCGTCGCCGCCGCAATGCTCGCATCGTCCGCCGTTGACGTTGAAGGAGAATCTGCCTGCGGTGTACCCCCTTGCCTTCGAGTCGGGAAGCGTGGCAAACAGCTCTCTGATATCTCCGAAAACGCCCGTGTACGTTGCGGGGTTGGAGCGCGGAGTTCTGCCAATCGGGCTTTGGTCTATGCAGATGACCTTGTCCACGTTCTCTATGCCTTCGATAGAGTCGAAATTGCCGAGCGTATTTCTTGCACGCATGAGCGAATTGGAGAGCGCGGGATAGAGCACTTCGTTGACAAAGGACGATTTGCCGCTGCCCGACACACCCGTGACGCACGTGAATGCGCCAAGCGGAATGCTCACGTCGATATTTTTCAAGTTGTTTTGTTTTGCGCCCTTGACGGTGATGTAGTTGCCGTTGCCCTGCCGTCTTGCGATAGGCACTGGGATTGAAAGCTCGCCGCTGAGATATTTGCCGGTTATGCTGTCCTTTTGTGCAATGATATCGTCAACCGAGCCGCACGCCACGACCTTGCCGCCGTGTATGCCTGCGCCCACGCCGATGTCCACGATGTAGTCCGCATTGCGAATGGTCTCCTCGTCATGCTCGACAACGATGAGCGTATTACCCAAATCTCGCAAGTTTTTGAGAGATTGCAAAAGCCGTTGATTGTCCTTTTGGTGCAATCCGATGCTCGGCTCGTCAAGGATGTACAGCACGCCCGTAAGTCCGCTGCCTATTTGCGTTGCAAGGCGGATACGTTGCGATTCGCCGCCGCTGAGCGTTGCCGCCGAGCGTGACAGCGTGAGATAATCAAGCCCCACGTTGATGAGAAAATCAAGGCGCGCGCATATCTCTTTGACGATTCTGTCCGCAATCAGATGTTGGGTGTGCGTGAGCGAAAGTCCGCCCATAAACTCTTTGAGTTTTGCAACCGACATCTCGGTGAGTTCAAATATATTCTTGCCGTTGACCGTCACGGCGAGAGCCTCGGGTTTTAGACGTTTTCCGCCGCACTTTGAGCAAGGCACTTCCTTCATATACTTGGAGATCTCGTTTTTGACCATCTCGCTGTCGGTGTCGTTGTAGCGGCGCATAAGGTTTTTGGCAACGCCCTCATAGCTTGCGTGATAGAAGCCGCTGAACGCGCGCGAATTGTATTCCATGGGTATGCGATCGCCGTCGTTGCCGTAGAAAATTATGTCGAGTATGTTTTGCGGCAAGTCTTTTAGGGGCGTATCCATGGAAAAGCCGTATGCTTGCGACAGAGCGCGGAATTGCATTTGCGACATGTGTCCCGCATCCCAACCGCTCACTTTGATTGCGCCGTCTTTGAGAGATTTGTTCCAATCGGTGACAAGCAAATTGACGTCGATTTCGTTGCGGAAACCAAGCCCGCCGCACTCGGGGCATGCGCCGTACGGGTTGTTGAAAGAGAAAAGTCTCG
Source organism: uncultured Eubacteriales bacterium (assembly GCA_900548005.1). Classification (GTDB taxonomy): domain Bacteria; phylum Bacillota; class Clostridia; order Christensenellales; family CAG-917; genus CAG-475. The sequence continues at coordinate 34,088 of URIZ01000009.1, forward strand.
GAGTCAACTCTTCAAAAGACAACTCGCAATCGGGGCAGGCATACTTTGTGGAATACAACACTTCTTCGCCGTCAAAATCGGCAATAACAAGCCCTTCCGAGAGCTTGATTGCGTTTTCGATTGCATCCGAGATACGTCTTTGCGCGCCGTCCTTGACAACGATACGGTCGATGACAACGCTTATGGTGTGCTTGATGTTTTTGTCAAGCGCAATCTCCTCGTCAAGCGTGTAGTTCACCCCGTCCACGCGCACGCGCACGTAGCCCGCGCGTTTAAGTTGTTCAAGCTCTTTGCGATACTCGCCCTTTCTTCCGCGAACGATGGGAGCAAGCAATTGCAGTTTTGCCCCTTCTCGCTCCATGATTTTGTCGCATATCTGATCCACCGTCTGACGATCAATCTCTCTGCCGCATTTCGGGCAATGGGGAGTGCCGACTCTTGCAAACAAAAGCCTCAAATAGTCATAGATTTCCGTCACCGTACCCACTGTGGAACGAGGATTGTGCGAAGTGGTTTTTTGATCGATGGACACAGCAGGAGACAACCCCTCGATGTAGTCCACGTCGGGTTTTTGCATCTGCCCCAAAAACATACGCGCATAGCTTGAAAGACTCTCGACATACCGTCTTTGTCCTTCCGCAAAAATGGTGTCAAAAGCAAGCGACGATTTGCCGCTGCCCGACAAGCCCGTAAACACAACCAGTTTGTCGCGCGGGATCTCCACGTCGATGTTTTTGAGATTGTTCTCTCTTGCGCCCTTAACAAAAATTTTGTCCATACTTTATCTTCTTGTTTTTCTATATGATAAGTCTTTGTATTTTTAGATTTTTATTACGCCTGTCAGCTCAATTTTTTGATTTGTTTTTTCAGCTCGTTCATCTCGTCACGCAGTGCGATTGCCTTTTCAAAATCAAGTCTTTCGGCGGCGACAGACATAAGCCCTTTCAAGCGTTCAATCTCACGAAGCATATCTTTAACGCTCAAATTGTCCTTCTTAACGTCCTTTTTGGTGATTTCAAGCGAATTCTTGATTGTGCTCACAACCGTCTTTGGCACTATGCCGTGCGCCTTGTTGTACTCGTCTTGTATCTTGCGGCGGCGCATTGTTTCGTCATAGGCTCTTTGCATGCTTTGCGTCATTGTGTCCGCATACATCACCACTCTGCCTTTGTCGTTTCTTGCGGCTCTGCCTATCGTCTGAATGAGCGCGGATTCGCTTCTCAAAAAGCCTTCCTTGTCCGCGTCGAGAATCGCAACGAGTTGCACTTCGGGAAGGTCAAGACCTTCTCTCAACAGGTTGATGCCCACAAGCACGTCAAAGTCGCCTTCTCTAAGTCCGCGCACGATGTCGATACGCTCGAGCGTGTCTATATCCGAGTGCATATAGCGCACCTTTATGCCCACTTCTTTGAGATAGTCGGTGAGATTTTCCGCCATCTTTTTGGTGAGCGTGGTCACAAGCACTCTGCCCTTGTTTTTCACCACTTTGTTGATCTCGCCGATAAGATCGTCAATCTGTCCTTCTATGGGCTTGATCTCTATCTCGGGATCGAGAAGTCCCGTCGGCCTTATAATTTGCTCCGCCACCAAATCGGCTCTGTCAAGCTCATACTGCGCCGGCGTTGCGGACATGCACACGACTTGGCGTATGCGCGCGTCAAATTCTTCAAATCGGAGCGGGCGGTTGTCGTAGGCTGACGGAAGACGGAATCCGTATTCCACAAGGTTGTCCTTTCTTGCCCTATCGCCGTTGTACATGGCTCTGATTTGCGGAATGGTCATGTGGCTCTCGTCAATGAACGTGACAAAATCCTTGCCGAAAAAGTCAAGCAACGTGTAGGGAGCTTGCCCGGGCTGTCTGCCGTCAAAATAGCGAGAATAGTTCTCTATGCCGCTGCAATAGCCCACTTCCCGTATCATCTCCACGTCATAGTTGACTCTCTCTTCTATGCGCTGAGCCTCGATGAGTTTGCCCCTTTCTTCAAAGTATTTGACTTGGTCGGCTTTGTCCAACAATATGCGTTTCAGCACTTCTTCCTTGTCGCCGCTGATGACGTATTGCGTGGCAGGGAAAATGAGCGTGTGTTTCAGCTCGTTGATGACTTTGCTTGTCACCGCGTCTATCTCGCAAATGCGATCCACGGTGTCGCCAAACATCTCCACGCGCACCGCCACTTCGCTTGACGTTGACGGAAAAATATCTATCGTGTCGCCGCGCATACGGAAGGTGGAACGCACAAAATCCACGTCCGCGCGCTTGTATTGCACGTCCACAAGCCGCCTTGCAAGCTCGTCACGGTCGATTTCGTCCCCTTCTCGCAAAGAGATCGCACTCTCAAAATAGTCTGTGGGCGCACCCAAGCCGTAGATGCAAGACACACTGGCGACCACGATCGTGTCCTTTCTCTCGCAAAGGGACGCAGTGGCGGAGTTGCGCAACTTGTCAATCTCCTCGTTGACGGCAAGGTCTTTTTCTATATAGGTGTCCGTGCGCGGAATGTACGCCTCGGGCTGATAGTAGTCGTAATAGGAAACGAAAAACTCAACTCTGTTCTTCGGGAAAAACTCGCGAAGTTCGTTGCAAAGTTGAGCGGCAAGAGTCTTGTTGTGCGCGATGACAAGGGTGGGTTTTTGGATTTGGGCAATAATATTTGCCATAGTAAAAGTTTTGCCCGAGCCGGTGACGCCAAGCAAAACTTCCGTGTTGAAACCGTCTTTCAATCCTTCGACGATTTTTCTTATAGCCTCGGGTTGATCCCCCGTTGGTTTGTACTTGCTGACAAGTTCAAATTCCATTATTTCGTTATCAATTTCACAAGCGCCCTTATACCGACGCCGATGAGCGCGGTCACAACGCTAAGCCCCAAAGTGAGCGCGATTTTGAGCGCGAGATTGGACTTGAACGCATGCTCCACGCGAGCAAATTGCAAGCCCTTTTTCTGCATGTTGATGCAATAGACAAGCTCGCCTTTTTTGTCCGAGCGTATCACGTCAAAATATTCGTCTATTTCAAGATTGCGCAACGTCTGGTCAAGCTCGTTTTCTTCAAAAGGTATGTCAAGGGGGATCTTTTCGAGAATGTCAATAGGCGAAAGCAGGCAAGACCCGTTTTGTCTTTCCGCTTCCTGATACACGATTCTCATGACCGCCTTTTCCTTTTTCGTCAACACGTGCTGACGATCGATTTGCACCGTTGCCATACTTCTCCACAATGCGACTTTGCACGCATGCGCAAAGCCAAAATCATATCATTTTTCACACAAAAGCCACTTTATACCGTGTTTTGCGTGTCATAAACATCGTTTTATGCCATTATGACAAATTTTATGATAAGCGCAGTGATTGTCGCCACAATGCCGCTGCCCACAAACGCGCCAAGGAACGATGCAAAGAACACACCCACCTTGCTCGCCGCTTTTTGCAACTTGTCGTCACTGTCTTTCTTCTTTGCCTTTGGCTCTTTTTGAGCTTGCTCGGGCTGCTCTTGCACGACTTCCGCCTGTTGCATCTTTGCCCTTTCGTCAATGCGCTTGACAACCAAAAGGCAATATTCGTCAGGCGTGAAATACTTGACGGTGATGTATTCTCTGTCTTTAAGCTCGCGGATAATAGCAGACAATTGCACCTTTGTCAGAGCAATTTCTTTGGGCATTTTGTCGATGATTTCATCGGCTTCGACAATCTTATACACGTCGTTTTCGCCCGCAATGGAGCGAATGACGTCATACACCGTTTGACATTCGAGATTGAGCATAACCGTCTCCTTATTGTTTCTAAAATAATAACATATTATAATAAATATAGCAATATTTTTTTGGACTCTCAACGGAATTATTGATTTTGAATAATGATGTAAAATTTGTTAAAAAACGTATAGTGCGGCACTTATACACACACTCTGCCTATTCGGAGTGTACTTATAAACGGACTGTGTAGCTTAAAAGACGGAACACGAGCCGCAAGGCGGCGAGCAAATCGAGCGTCGGACTTGACGGTTGTACGAGAATGCGTGGCGTTCTGTTGCGTAGCTGCCACGCAGGCGAAGTGGCACAATAAGAGAAATGGCGTAAGTTATGTCTCGACCGAGTGTTGTCCCCCGCTACGCGGTCACCGTGGGTTCCCTTTCAGGGGGAACGGTGATAGGGAAAACACCTGAGGAAAGGGGAAAGTTGCATTTAGAGTTTCAAACACTCACCCTTGTAGAGATAAAAAACAAAGCAAAAACTTATCGGGCGAAAAGAAGATTGCGCCTTGCGGCTGGATGTTTCGACAAGCTCAACATGACAATATAGAAAAATTTGTCATTTGCGCCCGTAATATCACTCATTTTAGTGTGCAAGCAGTGCCTGACGCAGTTCGCCAACACTTCTATGATGACCGCGCCAAACGGATGAATAACAAGAAAGGCACTGTTTGAACCAAAACCCAACGTACTGAACGTACGTGATTTTGGAGCAAGCAGTGCCTGACGAAGTTAGTCGCCGTTTGGCGCGGTCATCGGAAGGCGTTGTAAATGGAATTGATCGCCTTCTCATAATCAAAAGTGTCTACACCCACGATTATGTTCAGCTCCGATGAGCCTTGGTCGATCATGCGAACGTTGACGTTGTTTGCGGCAAGAGCGGAAAAGAGCGTGGCAGCCGTACCAAGACGAGATGCCATGTTGTGTCCGACGGTTGCGATGAGAGAAAGTCCGCTGTGGATCTCGATGTTGTCGGCGTTGATGGACTCTTGCAAGGAAGCAAGCACTTTTTGCATTTTGCCGGCGATGTACTCGTCACGGATGACAACGGAAAGCGTGTCTATGCCGCTGGGGACATGCTCGAAAGATATGCCTTCAAACTCAAGCACGGAAAGCACTTTTCTGCCAAAACCGATCTCGGAGTTCATCATATCTTTTTCAACGTTGATGATTGTAAAGCCCTTTTTGCCGGCGATGCCCGTGATGACCTTGTTGTTTTTGGGCAAATCCTTTTCGGACACGATCATAGTGCCGGGGTGGGACGGGTTGAAAGTGTTTTTGATGTTTATGGGGATACCCACGCTGCGAACGGGAAAAATGGACTCCGGGTGCAAGACTTCCGCGCCCATATAGGCAAGCTCTCTCAATTCTCGATAGCTCAAAAAGTCGATGATTTCGGGATTGTCAACGATGCGCGGATCGGCGGTGAGAAATCCGTCAACGTCCGTCCAGTTTTCATAGATATCCGCGCCTATCGCGCGAGCAACGAGCGCGCCCGTGATGTCCGAGCCGCCGCGAGAAAACGTGGTGATTTCCCCGTTTTGATTGCTGCCGTAAAAGCCGGGAATGACCGCCCTTTCAACGTTTTCAAGACGCTTTTTGATAAGGTCGAGCGAATAGTGCATTTGCAGTTTTTCGCCGTTGAATTTGACTATATCCGCCGTGTCGATAAACTCGTATCCGAGCTTTTTTGCAAGCACGATTGCCGAGAGATACTCTCCCCTTGACGCCGCATAGTCCGCGGTTTTGCTTGCATCTATGCCTGCCTTGACTTTGTCAAGCACAGAGTCGATGTCAAGGTCAATGCCAAGCTCGAAGACGATGTCTTCAAAGCGTTTTCGCACCACCTTGAAGGTTTCGTCACAGTTGCCTTTTTCCATACGCTCGGAAAAGCATGCGTACAAAGCGTCGGTGACTTTGACGTCCGCCTTGTTGCGCTTGCCGGGCGCGGACACAACGATGTATCGCCTGTCCTTGTCTTGATTTATGATGTCCACAACGCGCGATATAGTGTCGCCGTTCGCCATGGACGTTCCGCCGAATTTACAAACTTTCATATTTTGCCTTTTCGCCATTATATGCGGTCAACACAAAGCGTGACTCACTTGATGAGTTTTGCCTCGTAGTAGTATCTCTTCTCTTCCGCCTCGCCCATGGAGAACGCTTTTCTGCAAAGAGTGCCGTTTTCAAGCACGTAGCCGAACAATTCTTCCTTCTTGATCTTGGGCATGACGATTGCAACGCCGTCATTGTCTTTTGCAACGCTTTGAAGGTGCTCTATGCCGTGAATGTAGTCCACCTTGCAATCGGCGTGATTTTGCAGATATTGGTCGATTGCGCCTTGAATGTCCTTGATTGCCTTTGCGCCGTTTGCATCGACAAAGATCTCTCTTTCGCCGTCTTTTGAAAACAGTTTGACGGATTGAGTGCCGTGCAAAGCGTGCGCAAGGTAGTCGCAAAAATCGCTGCCTACACCAAACACAAAGCGGTGTATCGGCTCAAAAACTATGCCGTCGTCGTGCAGGTTTTCTATCTCGCAAAGTGCAAATCTGGCAGGATGAACTGCCTTTTGTGCATCGCTCAACCCTTGTTTTGTGCGATTCCAGTGCGCCTGAGCGGTTGCAAGAGAGTGGTTGCCGTCCCCCACTGCAAAGATAAAATCGTTGCTGTCGTTGCCATAGAGATTTTGCACGGATTGATAATATTTTTCAAACGCATCGACAACCCTATCGGCGTCTATGCGATAGCCTTCGAGATGTCCGCCACCCATATTCAAATCGAAATCATAGATTTTTTCAAGTCCGTCGCGTTTTGCCCACAGCCCTTCGACAACGCTCTTTTTGCGATCGTCTATGAGCAACATGATGTGCGGCAATTCAAGCGGAGCGTTCTCGCGGATTGCAAGTCTTGGCGGTATTCTGTCAAGCACCACTCCTTCGGTGGAGCGGATAAACGCATGGGACGGATGTGTGAAACAATAGTCTTCAAGGTCTATCGCGCACACAACGCCGAGGCGAGATACGCCGCTTGCGGTTGTGCGTTTCATCACCACGCAACTGTTTTCGAGAGTGCGAAACACGCCGCCCTTCAAATATTCGCTCATGGTCGCGTTGATTTTCTCTATGCGTTGTTGCTTGTCGCCGTCTTCGAGATACACTTCGGGAAAGACGAGCTTGAGCGTGCTGGGCGCGTCACCCACAAAATCTTCGAGCTTTTTCCAATATCCGCGCTCGGAAGTGAATTGGTCGCACGCAACCACCGACCATTTTTGGTCATCGCAATCTTTGGTTACAAGTATATTTGCAGGTCTAATGGTGTTCATCAGTCAAATCTCCCGTTCTTTCGTATTTTGCTTGCAAACTTGTTTCTCTTGCGACCTTGATGCGCCTCTCTGAGCGCGATTGCCGTTGGAGAAATGCCGTATGCTTCTTCTATCTCGTCTTTGAGCTTGTCCATGGTCATATAGCGTTTGATTTCGCCGTGTTTGACAACTGAGATGATGCCCGTCTCTTCACTCACGACAATGGACAAAACGTCCGTATCTTCGGTGATGCCGATAGCCGCGCGGTGACGAGTGCCCATCTCTTTGTTGACGTTGCGTTGAGTGAGCGTCAAAAAGCAGCCGGCTGCAATGATCTTGTTGCCGCGCACGATGACCGCGCCGTCGTGAAGGGGTGCTTTTGTGTTGAATATACTCTCAAAAAGCGGAGCAGACAACGTGGCGTTGAGCCTTGTGCCGGTGTCAAGGATGTTGTCGTGGATGTCGCCTGCGCTGTCGATGATGATGATTGCGCCAACGTCCTGCTTTGCCATATCCTGACAAGCGGTGAGGATCTCCGCCGTTGCATCCCTAAGCTCGTCGTCGCTGTTGTGCGTCTCAAAGCCCTTTGCGGTGGAAACTTTTTGGAAGATGTTCTTCAAATCGTTTTGGTACACAACGCAGCTTGCCACGATGTCGAATATCACGACAAGATGCATCACGTATTTCGAGATTGCAAGAATCTCTCCCCCCATGATCTCGGAAAGCACGTTGACAAGCACTTCGAGTATTCCGCCAAGAAGAAGAAGGAAGAACACTTTCATGTTGCGCTTGTAGATGAAAAAGCTCAACAGAATCGCGAACACGGTGATGATAATCACCATATCGATGATGAAATAGAGATTGATCCCTTTTGCGTATTGGGCAAAATTGTACGACATATTTCTCTCCGCGCCGATAAATCGGCATTGTAATTTTGATTGTTCGGCGGCAATACGCAGGGCGTGCCGCCACTCAATGACGTTTGCGTTGTCGTCATTGCTTTGTCAAGCGTTGCGTTGCCGCAATCGTTTTGTCAAACGTTGCGTTGTCGGCTTTGCTTTGTCAAACGCAAAGTTTTGCAGGCATTGCCGCCGCCCGATTATATATCAAACTCGTCAAAGACGTGTTGATCATCCTTTTCTTTTGTTTTGACGTGCTGATGTTCAAACTCGGCAAAGGTGTCGCCGGTGTCGTTGCGTTGCGTATAGCCGCTTTGTCTTTGGTCTTCGGGGTGCTTTTTGAAATAGTTTTCTCTTGTGTCCGCTCCCCTATATTGCGCGGCTTGTTTTTTGAGCAAGGTGGCAACGACTATATCCGCGATGAGATATGCAAAATACACGCAAATCGCCACGATTGACGAGTACACTTGCACGGGTGCGGTGAGATAGTCCACATAGTAGCCCATCTCTTTGAGATATGCGACAAGCTCTTGAGTGACGTTTGTGTTTGCGCCGATAGAAACTATGGTGAGATTTTCGCTGAGCACCGAAAGCCCCAACACCAGCATGAACACCACCGAATACACAGTGAAACTGTTTGCTCTCTCAACGGGATTGAGATTGTATATCTTCTTGAACACGCAAAAGAACATCACAAGCATCGCCGCCGGCAACGCCGTCACCGTGTAGAGCGTGGAAGTGACAACGTAAACTGCGGGTTGCAAAATGGCAAAACAGTCGATGATTCCGTTGACAAGGCGCACCGCCGCGACAAACATCATCACCCAGCCGCAAAAATCCGTGCGAGAGATATAGTTTGAGTGACGTCTTGCGCAGATATACCACATCACAAGCGCAAGCAAGAACGTGACTGCCATCGGCACAAGCCCGTAGCTGAAAATGCCGAGCAACACTTGCGTTGCCACTTGCACGCCGCTCATCCCCACTCCGACCATTTTTGTAAGCTCGTTGTAGATGGGATAGATGTTGCTAAAAAACGTTGCAAACAGCAATCCGAGCCAAATCCATACGAAATATTTTTTGTCTATCTTGTTTTTCATAAAACTCCTTTATATCGTGAGCAGTTGCAATATTGCCTCATGTATCGCGCTCAAATCGTTTCTTGCGCCGGTGAGCACGTCGCACTGCAAAGAGTGCAGATAGTCAACGCACTTTTTGAGCCTGACTTGCGAATAATTCGATGACGTTTTTCTCAAAAAGTACACCGCGCCCGACTTCATGCCAAGCAATTTGCCGAGTTCTTCATTGGTGAGATTTTTGTTGAGTTCCGCATGCAACATATTGCGATATTTGTCGTATAGCCTGTTGATGATCGTCACGCCGCGTATACCGTTTTTGAAGAACACGTCAAGCACTTCTATCGCCTTGTTTGCGTCCTTGTCGCTCACGGCATTGGCAAGCTCGTATATCTGAAAATCGATGTCCGCGCTCACCATATCGCACACGTCTTGTTTTGTGATCGTGTTTTGAGAGTAGGATTTGAGTTTTGCAATCTCGCTGACGATCCTTGACATATTGCCTTGCGTCCTGTCAACAAGCTCGCCTACCGCCGCGCGCTCTATAGATATGGACGGCGGCTCGTTGCAAAGCCGCTCTATCATAGAGTGAAGCTCATCACCCGCAAGTTTTGAGCAATCGACCGTTTGCGCCTTCTTGCTCTTTATCGTCTTTGCCACGTCTTCGGGGCAGGATATGACAAGCACGGTGGTGTCGCTAGGCTCGGTCAAATACTTGTCAAGCAAGTTTTTGTCGCTTTCGCCAAGCGCGTTTTCAAGGCTCAAAACAACCACTTTTCTCTCGTCGAATACGGGGAAAGTGTACGCAGAATCCACCGCCGCCGACACTGCGCCGTCGCCCGAAATCACGCTAAGATTGAAATCGGCATACTCGGGCGCAACGAGATTTTTGAAAGACTTTATCGCGCTGGACACAAGATAATCGTCGTCGCCCGTCACGATATAAGCCGCGCAAAATTTGTCGCCGCTCAAACAAGAATCGAGATGTTTTTTGAGTTCTCCGAATTTCATACTTTCATCGCGCCCACGCGCGTGTCCTACGATTTAGTTATATTATATGATAACATCAAATAGTCGTTTTGTAAATAAGGCGCGGATTAAAAAAAAATTTTAACCGCCTTTTAATCTTGCCAAAAACGCGTTTTATGCCCCTATTTTGCAACTTGCGATGCAATCGGCAAAACAAAAACCGCCGAACATGTCGGCGGTCTTTGCTGTTTGACGGTTATCAAAACACAAAAGGGAAAAACAAATTAGAGTGCGATTTCAACATCGCTTATGGGGTACGCCTTGCAAGAGTGGATGTATCCGAACATCTCGTCTGCGTGACGGAGCAACACTCCGCGCGGCATAAACACCTTGCCCGAAACAAGTTTCACTCTGCAAAGAGAGCACTCGCCCGATCTGCAACACACGTTGACTCTGATGCCCGCTCTTTCAAGAGCGCACAAGATAGACTCGTTGCATTTTGCGTCGATCACCTTGTCGCCCACTTTGAGCTTGAAGGTTTCTTCGCCCGTGAGCTCTTGGGGGAATCCCGGCTCGTTTTGGATGTCTTGGCGCGCGCCGAACATCTCGCGGCGAATGTCGCGGTGACGGACGTTCAAAGACTGCAATGCCTCCACGCAAAAGTCCGTCATCACTTGCGGTCCGCAAAGATAGAACGTGGTTTTGTCAAGGTCTTTGACCACTTCTTTGATGCACTTTGCGTCAACAAAACCTTGTCTGTCGCCGCCCTTTGCGTCCTTGTCGGACAGCACCAAAGTGTATTTGAAGTTGGGATATTTGCTTGCAAACTTTTTGAGTTCTTCATTGAAGATTGCAACTTCGGCATTTCTTGCGCCGTACAAGAGATAAATCTCTCTGTCAAGACCTTTTTCAAGCACTTCTCGTATCATTGACATAAACGGAGTGATGCCCGAACCGCCCGCAAGGAACACCGAACGCTTGTAGTGGAAGACGGGGTTGAAGTGGAACACGCCCGCAGGGCCGTTGGCTTGGAGAGTGTCACCAACCTTTGCCTTGTCCAAGAAATAGTCGGACACAAAGCCGTCCTTGATGCGAGCCACGGTGATTTCATAATAGGCTCTTTGTCTTGGGGACGAGCAGATAGAATAAGGACGAGTGGTTCTCACGCCGTCGATTTCCACCGCAACGTTGATGTATTGTCCCGCTTCAAACGGCGGAAGGTATCCGTCTTCGCTGACAAAGCGAATGGTCTTTGCGTCTTTGGTGGCGCAAGTGATCTCGGATATTTTGAGATTGAGAATTGCAGGGTGAAGTTGATTGACGATTCTTTGCGTTCTGTTTTTGTCAAGAGAAAAGTCTTTGCCCACTTTTTCGAAAACGGCGATTTCGTTGAGAATATTCTTGCCGTTTTTCATCGTGCCGATGAGAGTTTCTTTTATGGTTTTCATATTACTTCATCTCCTTCAAAATTCTGTTTGCGATCTTGTTGCCGTACATATAGTTCGGGCCGAAACCGCAAGTGTTCACCCAGCCTGACGCGAAATAGAGATTGTCGATAAACATCTCTTGCGGGAAGAAAAACACGGAAGATTTGAGGTTCTGTTCATAGCCGTAAATCGCTCCGCCCGGGTGATGCAAATATCTCATGTGCGTAATTAGAAGAACAATAAGCCTAATGCGGCTCTCGGCGTTGCTTGCTTGCAAGCGATGCCGTTGCCGCAATGACGGCTTTTGTTCGGGCGTACATGAGTTTACGGGAGCATGGCTCTAACGCAGTTATTCGCTAAATAGTGCGCTCACAGAACTTTGGAGAGGAAATCGCGCAACCTCTCACTCTCCGGGTTTTCGAAAATCTGTTGAGGAGTGCCTTGTTCGAGAATTTTGCCTTCTGCCATGAAGAAGATTTTGTCGGCGACTTCACGGGCGAATGCCATTTCGTGAGTGACGATGAGCATGGTCATACCCTTGTTTGCGACACGCTTGATGAGATCGAGCACTTCACCGACCATCTCGGGATCGAGAGCGGACGTGGGCTCGTCGAAGAGCAAGACTTTGGGGGACATGGCAAGGGCGCGCGCGATTGCGACGCGTTGCTTTTGACCGCCGGAAAGCGTGGACGGATAGACGTCGGCTTTGTCGGACAAACCGATGCTTTCAAGCAGCTTGTCGGCGGTGATTGACGCGGCCTTTTTGATCTCTTTCTTGCTTGTGAATTGCAAAGGAGCAACGCTCTTTTGAGCAAAGGGAACGGTGCGACCGATTTTGCGTTCGAGATTTTCCACTTTGTCGGTGAGAGCGAGCTTTTGTTTTGTGAGTTTTTTGTCGTAAGTGGCAAAGGGTTTGCCGCCGACATACTTGATTGTTTTTGTTTCGTCCCACGCAGAAACGATAGGTTTAAGTTTGGTTTTGTAGTCTTCAAGTTGCGTTTGCAGCAAAACAAGCTTTTTGTCGATATGCTTGTTGTATGCGTTGCCAAAGGCTTTGAACCATGCGTTGTGCAAAGGCACAAAAACGTTTTTAAGGCGAGTAAGGCGCATGTTTTTCACGCCGATTTGCACTGGCGCAAGCATGATATTTTCTTTGACGGTCATGTTGGAAAACAGGTTGAATTGTTGAAAAACCATACCCATTTTTTCACGCTGACGATTGATGTCCACCTTCAAGTCCGCAAGGTCAACGCCGTCAAAAATGATCTTGCCCGCATTGGGGTCTTCAAGGCAGTTCAGACAGCGCAAAAATGTGGATTTGCCGCTGCCACTCGGGCCGATGATGGCAACCGTTTCCCCTTCTTCGATGCTTGCGGAGATGTCGTCAAGCACGAGAAGATCGCCGTATTTTTTTGTGAGATTGTATACGTCTATCATTTTCCGCCCCTTTATGCCTCAACGCCTTTTGCGGCGCGTTTTTGAGATTTCGACTCGCGCTTTTCGCTCTTGCGAAGTCTGCGTTCGACAAGTTTGATGACAAGCGTGATCAAGCCCACGATCACAAGATACACCAGTGCAAGCACGATGTACGGCACCATGTATTCATAGGACGAAGACGCCAAAGCTTTGAACGCTTGCGTCAAGTCGCACACGGATATAAAGCCTGCAACCGACGTGTCTTTGACAAGCGCGATAAGCTCGTTGCCAAGGGCGGGAAGGCTGTTTTTGAACGCTTGGGGCAGGACGATACGCAGCATTGCGGACGGATATGACAATCCGAGCGCTCTGCCCGCTTCGAGCTGACCTTTGTCAACGCTCATGATGCCGCTGCGCACGATCTCACTGACGTATGCGCCGCTGTTGAGCCCAAATGTGACGATTGCCACGACGAGCTTGTCTATATTGACGTGCATGAGCGGAAAGATCACGTAGTATATCAAAAGCAACTGCACAACAATCGGCGTGCCACGGAACAAGAACACGTACACGTCGCCGATTTTGGACAGAAAATTGAGAAAACCGTTGCGCTTGGATGCGACCTTGACGATTGCAATCAGCGAGCCTATCGCAATGCCGATCAGAAAGCCGAAAATCGCGATATACGCCGTGTTGCCAAAGCCTTCAAACACTTTTTTGTAGCCTTCGTTGACGATGAACGAGCGAAGGAACGTCTGCCACTTTAATGCCATATCACACCTTACTTGTTGAAGTTTTTGAGAAGATTGATTGCGATCGCCTTGTCCACGATGACGTAATCGATGTTGCCGTTGAGCATGGATTGCACCGCAAGTCCCGGGGATTCGAAGCCGCTGAACTCCACGTTTTTGTAGCCCGCAAAGCCCAAAGACTCGTTGCCGTATACGTATTGTTGCCCGGTAGTCCCCACTTGACCGCCGATTTTTGCACCTTTCAAAGATGCGAGCGCATTTTCAAATTCAGCCTTTGACGAGCAATAGTCAAAAGGCGTGACAGCGGCGGCTCTTGCAATCAGCACTTGTGTCGTGTCAAAATAGGGATCGGAAAAGTTGACGATTTTGGCGCGGTCTTCCGAAATGGTGAGAGCCGCCATGCCGATGTCAAACTCATCCTTGGTTTCGACTGCCGTCACCACCGCATCGAAGTCCATGTGAACGACAACGAGCGTTTTGCCAAGCTCGTCTGCGATGAGCTGCGCGATCTCGATGTCGATACCCGCGATTTTTGAGCCGTTGTAATACTCAAACGGCGCAAAATCGATGTTGGTTGCCACCACAAACTCGTTGTCGCTACCGCTTGGCGTGGTCTTGATGTCCGCCGAGCCGAAAGCGGAAAGCTGATCGCTCGTTGCATTGAGATATTTGTCCTTGATTGCGTCGATTTGCTCTTTTTTGTCTTTGAGCACCGCATTGACGGACTCTTTGAGCGTGTCCGCGGATTTTTTGAAGATGAAAGCATACTGCTCGCTTGACAGCTCCACGTTGAACATATTTATTTGCTTTGCGCTCAACGCCGACAAGTCGCATGCGGCGAGCGAGATGCAACACACGCACACAACGACGATTGCAAGAATTGAAGTGATGATTTTTGCTTGTTTTTTCATATTTTTATCTCCGTATGATTCGATTGACAATCATAACAACTTTTGCATATTTTTGCAACTGATTTTGCATATTTTTCAAATATTTTTTTATTTTTATGCAATATTATTTTTTATTCGGTATTTTTATGCAATAACTTGCGATTTTTATGCAAATATGCAATTTTAGCGGCGGAAAATAGAAAAATTGACGATTGACTACGCCTGATATATTGATATAATATTTATGACAAACTTGTTTTGAAAACGTAACGGTTTTCTCAAAAGGAGCAATCGTGCCACGCATAACCACCTTCTATTTGTCAGCGCAAGCAAAAATGCTCGAAAGAGCCAAGCGCACGTTTGAAAGCAACTTTGACGGCGAGATAGAATTTATCGTTTTCTGCATAGACGAACCCGTGATTTCGCAAGGTGCGATAGACACGGCAAAAACATCGGATGCCGTGTGGTATTTTGCACCGCACTTTACAAGCGCAAACGCTCCGCTGTCTGTGATACGCAAAAGTCTGTCCCTTTTTGCAAGCGTGCAAACCGTGGGAGATGAGAGTGACAGAGAGTGCTTTGTCTGCGATGAGAGCCGCTTCCCCGAAAGCTCGTTTTCATCGAGTGACGCATTCGGACGACAAGCGCAAGATATAAGCACGCTCAGCGAGATAGAGCTTGAAAAGGTGTTGCGCATCGCATACGAGCTTGCCGAGCTGTACGCGCAAGACTTGACGCTTGTTCTGCCCATAGAGCCGACCGCCGTATCGAGCCTTTGGCGCAAGATTGCCTACGACATCTCAGAAGACTATCCCTTTGTGTCCGTTGAAGTGCTAAACAGCGTGGAAGCAACCGCGCGCTTGTCAGTCGGCAACGATGCAAAAGTGTATGTGGGCATGCGCGAGCAACTTCTGCCCCTTTGCACCCTGTCCAAAACTTTGTCGGGCGCGCCAACGTCTTCGATGAGCCTTGGCGAGACCACACTCGGCTCGTACGAGTGCTTTGCAAGTGGCGATATGTTTGCGCTTAAAGCCGTTGTGCAAAACACGCTGACTTTCTCGTTCGGTCTTCCGACAAACATTGACAATATTGCAGAATAAGCGTTTTAGCACGCAAAAACCGCAATGTAAAACCTTGTTTATGCAAAAATCCCGCAAAGTTTGCGGGATTTTTCTTGTTTTATCATAGAATACGAATTGCTATATTTTCAAGGACTTGTTTGTCAGTCGTCCTTTCTGTTGGATTGAATTTGAAGGCTCAAAAGCGCAAGGGACGACGCAAGGTCTTCGTTCTTGAGAGCAACGTTTGAGGGGATGTTGAGATGGACGGACGCAAAATTCCATATTGCCTTTATGCCTGCCGCAACCATTCTGTCCGCCACTTCTTGGGCGGCGTATGACGGCACGGTGATGATGCCGATCTGGATGTTGAATCTTGCCACGATGCTTTGAAGTTTGCCAACGTCATAGACGGGCTTGCCATTGATTTTTGTGTTGACAAGTCGCTCGTTGTTGTCAAAAGCCGCAACGATGTTCAAGCCGTAGTTTTCAAAACCGCCGTATCCCAAGAACGCTTTTCCGAGACCACCCACGCCCACGAGAATCGCATCGTGCGTGTTGTTATATCCCAAAAAGCCTTCGAGATCCGCAATGATTTCCTTTGTGACGTAGCCCATCTTCGGCTTGCCCGCCACGCTTGAAACAAGCGCGATGTCCTTTCTCACCTGCACGGGATTGAGATTGAGCCCGTTTGCGATTGTGGTGCTTGACACAGTCGCCACGTTGAGTTTGTCGAGTTGATAGAGATATTTCAGATAGGACGGCAAGCGGTTGAGCGTTGCTTTGGAGATGTCCTTGTTGTCAATCGTCGTCATATACACACTCCGTATTTTTTTATCGTTAAAAATATATCCCTTTTCGCAACCGATTGTCAAGTTTTTATCGATATATTTCAAATATCGTTCGATTTTTACAAATTTTTGTCACATTTTTGTCAATATCGATAAATTTTTGTTTTGCAACCCACCAAAAAAGCGACACCGCACAGGCATCGCCTTTTCAACCAAACGGATTACACTCCGTTTTTATTGTTTGTCGTTTTCATCCGTATCGCTGTTTTCGGCACGTATAGACATATCGTTATCTTTGTTGTCGGCGGCTGACGGTGTTGTATTGTCGCTATCGGCGGGTGTATTTTGCGATGTTTCAGCCGTATTGCCGTACACCGTCACGTCTTGATTGCCCGTATCGCCAAAGAAAGTCAATCCGCTCGAATCGGGCTCTTTTGTGTTGGCGGCGTTTTCTCTCACGTCAAAGTCTGAAAACATATCGGCATATTTGCTTGTCAAATCGCTTGGGATAGGCTCGTACTGTTGCGTGGGAACGACACTCTTGTCTGTCTTGTCTGTTTTGTGCTTTTTCACCGATTTGACGATCGCGATTATGGTGATCGTGATCAAGAACACCACAAGCGGCGCGCCTGCCGTCAATCCGAGCACGATTGCAAAACTATACAAGAAGATTATCACGAAAAATATAAAGCCGGAGTTTCTCGATTTTTGAGTTGGCTCACTGCAAATCTTGAACGTAAGTTCGCCCTCGGGCAACGTGTCCGAGTGATAGGTGTATCCGCCGTCCGTTTTGGCAAAGCCCTTCTTTGCGTAGTTGAGCAAATAGCCGTCCGTGTGGATGTTCACCGTCAAATCTTTGAACCCTGCCCACGTGGTTGCGGGAGAGAGATAATAGATAAATTCATACACGGCGGGGATATATCTCTCGTTACGAGCGGGAAAAAGCGGCACGGTGACGGAATTGACAATCGTCTGCCCCGGCGCAATGGAGAGCGTATACTGACACCAACGGAAGAGCGAAAATTCCGGATATCTCGATATGACAAACTCTAACGGGTTGATCACCGCTCTGTCGTGCAGCGAGTTGAACGTGTTTGCAAGCGCATTGTACCAGTCGATATCGAGAACGTCACTGTCCGCGGGGCGATTGACGTATGCAAGCTCGTCCCCAAACGTCTGCTCTTGTCTTGACACAAGCGAGAGATGTCCGCCCTTTTGTCCGCCGATGACCGTCACGTCGCAAGCGGCGATGTCCAAATCTTCACCGACAACGTAAAACACAAGCTGCGGCTTGCCTGCCGTGCTCATGACGATTTGTTGTTTGTCGCCTTCTCGTTGGGAGCGGAAATCACACACGACTTTTCTTGCCCAATTTCTGTCATACTCAAACGTCAAATCAAGCCCCTGAGCCGTGTCGGATACGGAATACGTGTATTTGTACACCTTTTGCGTGGTGGCGAAAAATGAATCTTGCACGAAATCGTCGCTTAAAGACGGCAAATCCCTTTGGATGTCAAAGCGGTAATGATCGATACGCGTATATCTTGTCCGCCACGCGATTTGCGCGCCGTCAACACTCACAGAGCAATCGTCTTTGTCGGATTTGTTCTCATCCTTATATCCGTATGGAAACACAACGTCCATATTGATGGTGTTTTCGCTCGGATTGCGAAAAGTATAGGTCGCGCGAACGCTTCCAAACTGTTCATACTGACCTTGCGAGTTGCTTTTGCCTTGGTAGTAGATGTAAAAATCGAGATCTTCCTTGTCAACGACAACGGGGCAATTCTCCATTGTGACGATCGCGCCCGAAGAATCAATGCCTTCAAAATAGCGTTGCGCAGAGTTTGCGTCGGCAACGCCTGTCGGCACACTCAAAACGGTTGCGATCAATGCCGCAACAAATACCAACAAAACCGAAAATGCGCAAGTTTTCTTTTTCATGGAGTCCCCCCCCCTTTAGAACATCGATGCGATAAGTCCGCTTGTTTTCTCTTATATTGTACCACACCTTGCATTTGGTGGCAACAATCAATTGTTCACCGTCACGTCGGCAAGCGTAAAGCGGATTGCTTTTTCAAGCTCTTTGAGCGTCGTTTCTATCTGATATCCGATTTTTCCGCCCGAAAAATATATGCGATCGACGTCTTTTGCGCTCTCGTCTATCGTTGTTTTGAAGAATTTTTTCATGCCCACAGGCGAGCATCCGCCGTGAACGTAGCCGGTGAGTGCAAGCAAATCTTTGGATTTGAGCATCTCAACGCTCTTTTCACCCACGACTTTTGCCGCCTTTTTCAAATCGAGCTCTGCGGCAACGGGGATGACGAACACATAATGTTCGAGGCTTTTTGCTACCGTCACGAGCGTCTTATACACGTATTTTTCGTCAACGCCGAGAAGTGCCGCCGCCTCAACGCCGCTCACCGCTTCTTCGACGGGCAAAATATGTTCTTTATACTCCGCTTTTTTTGCATCCAACAAGCGCATAGCGTTTGTCTTTTCGATTTTTTCCTTTGCCATAATCAATTCCTTTTCTCGCCGCGATTTTCGGCGCGATTTCTATTTTTTCGGCGGCATTATAGCCAAAAAACAAAAAGCGAACTCGGGGTGAGTTCGCCATTGCTTAGTTGTTTTCACACTCCGAGCAACTGCCGCAATCGGAGCAATTTTTACCGTCTTGCACGTCGCCGCAAAGCTGCTCGTCAACTTTGAGCATAATCGCACATTCGATACGTTTTCTGAACAAGTCGCATCCGTACTCGTACACGCCGTTGATGTCGCCGGTTGCGTTGTACGCGTTTGCCGCGCATCCGCCCGAGCAGTACAATCTTGCCCAGCAGTCTTCACATTCCTTTCTTGAATACGCGTTGCAACGCTTGAATTTGTCACGCATAGCGGTGTTCGTAACACCCGTCCAAATGTCGCCCATAAGATAATCCTTGTTGCCGACAAATTGGTGGCAGGGATACAGCTCGCCCGTGGGCGTGACCGCAAGATACTCCGTGCCGCTGCCGCAACCCGAGATACGCTTGTAGATGCAAGGGCCGCCTTCGAGATCGAGCATATAGTGATAGAAGGTGAACGGCTTGCCTTGTTTTCTTCTTTTTATCATCATATCGGCAAGTTTTTCATACTCGTTGAAGATGACCTTTTTGTCTTCTTGCGTGAGCGCGTACTTGTCGGTGGGCGGACACACGACAGGCTCCATGCTCAGCTCATCAAAGCCGAGATCGAGCATTGTCTGAATGTCGTTGGTGAAATCGGGATTGCGATGCGTGAAAGTGCCGCGCATATAATAACTCTTGTCGCCGCGAGCCTTCACGAACTTTTGAAATTTGGGCACGATGATGTCATAACTGCCCACGTTGCCGATCGTCTTGCGGAAGTGGTCGTTGATCTCCTTTCTGCCGTCAAGGCTCAACACAACGTTGTCCATCTCTTTGTTTGCAAACTCGATCACGTCGTCGTCAACGAGCATGCCGTTGGTGGTGAGCGTAAAGCGGAAATTCTTGCCGTGCTCTTTCTCTATGGAGCGAGCGTATGCCACAAGGTCCTTGACCACTTGCCAGTTCATAAGCGGTTCGCCGCCGAAAAAGTCCACTTCGAGATTGCGGCGCGTTCCGCTGTTTTCCACAAGGAAATCGAGCGCGCGTTTGCCCACTTCGTAGGACATAAGAGCGCGTTCGCCGTGATACTTGCCTTGGGACGCAAAGCAATATTCGCAGTTGAGATTGCAAGTGTGAGCAACGTGCAAACACATGGCTTTGAGCACCGTGTTGCGTTTTGCAAGGTGTTCTATATCGGGCTTGAACTCGTCTTTTGCAAAGAGTTTGCCTTGTGCGACAAGCTCGTCAACGTCGTCCAAGCACTCTCTTACGTCTTGCTCGCTCACGCCGTCTTGCGCGTATTTTGTGGCAACGTCCTTGACGATTTGATCCCTTGACTTACTCTCGTAATCGTTGATCACGTCGTATGCGACTTCGTCCACGCTGTGCACGCTGCCGCTTGCCACGTCAAGCACGATGTTGTATCCGTTGAGTTTGAAAGAATGAATCATTTGTATTTTCCTATCGACACAAAAAACGCCTAGACGTATCTAGGCGACTTTTGTGATTTGTGGTTTCAAAGTTATTTTGCTGCTTTCTCGCACTTTTGGTTTGCAACGCCGCAAGAAGTTTTGCAAGCGGATTGGCAAGAAGTTTGGCATTCGCCGCAGCCGCCGTTCTTTTTGCTTTCGTTGAGATCGCGAGTTTTCAAGGTTACAATTCTTTTCATCGTAATGACTCCTTACTTTTGATATATATCATTATAGAAACAACAATCGTTTTTGTCAACACAAATGCGAATATTGCCCCTATCGTCTTTTTTGTCGCAGGCGAGCATTTTTCACTTCACGGCAGGGCTTTTGAAAATGTTATTTTTATTCTTTTACGACAATGATTCCGTTTGGAAAAGTGCCCATCTCGCTTGTCACGTTCACGCCGTTTTCATATTCGAGCGTTGCGTGTTTAACAAACTCGAAGTCTATCCTTTCGCCCTTCACGATGATAGGCGCGCCCGGCGGATACGCCCACACGTTCTCGGCGCATATACGCCCAACGCTTTTGTCAAAATCCACCGTTTCGACACTTAAACCCTTGATTTGATAAGGCTCAAGTGCCTTTTGTGCGATTTTGAGCGAATTTTGTCTGACAAGACCGTTGCGGTTTGCAAGGCTGTCGTCAAGCGAAAACAGCGCGTCTATGAGCTTTGAAAAAGAGTCTTCTTTGTCGCCGAGCCCCGTCATCGCTATGCAATAATTGACGCTTGCCATTTCAAGTTCTATATCATAGGCTTTTCTCAACACGTTTTTCAATTCCACGCCGCTCGTGCTTGCGCCGCTGCACAAAATCACAAGTTTCGACTTGTCGTAGGCAAACACTCTGCTGTCCTTTTTCGGCTCGAAAAGACCGAGTTTTCTTAGACGAGAGAGCGATTTTCTTGCAACGTCAAGCTGATTGGACCACTCGTTCATGGACTTGTTTTTGTCTCCCGCCAAAAATCTCACGCAACCGTCTATGGACGCCATAAGCACGTAGGACGGCGAGCTTGACTCGAACATTGCAAGGTTTGCGTCCACCGCCTTTATGTCCACTCTGTCCGTCACAACGTGCAACAGCGCGGTTTGCGTAAGGCTTGGCAAAGTCTTGTGAAGGCTGTTGACCACGATGTCCGCGCCGAGTTGTCTTGCGCTTTTTTCAAACTTTCTGTCAAGTCCCAAATGCGCGCCGTGCGCTTCGTCAACAAACAAAATCGCGCCGTGAGCGTGGCATATATCCGCAATTTTTTGCACGTCGCTTATCACGCCTTCGTAGGTGGGACTTGTGATCACGACAAGGCGAATATCGGGGTTTTGGTCAAAGGCGGCTTGCACGTTGCCCGGCAACACCGAGCCGTAAAACCCGTATTCTTCAAAAAAGGTCGGGCGCACGTACACGGGCGTGAGCGAGCAAAGCTCTATCGCATTGAAAACGGACTTGTGACAGTTGCGCGCAACGAGTATTTTGTCGCCCGCATTGGTCACCGCTCTTATGCCCGCAAGGATGCCGCAAGTGCTGCCGTCAATCAAAAAACGAGAATATTTCACGCCGTACAACGCCGCGGCTCTTTCGCTTGCCGTCTTCAACACGCCGCTTGCGTCGTGAAGGTTGTCAAAGCCTTCTATCTCGGTTATATCCAACTTTTGTGCGCCGAATAGGAAATCGAAGGGCGCGCGCTTGTGCCCGGGCATGTGAAAAGGCAATATTTTTGCCTCGTCGTGTTCTTTAAGAAGCGTGGCAAGACTCTTGTCGTCGCTTGGTGGCAACGCGCTGTCTCTTTTCACGCGGTTCGGATGAAAAATTTTGGGATTTCTTGCTCTCATATTTTGATTATATCATAACTTTTGAAAAATGCTATGGAAAATTGTACGCGCGCGTGTTATAATCAAAAAAACGGAATGTTTTACGTTCCGTTTTGCACAAAAATTATTTCTCGTGGGACAATGAAAAAGAAAAACATCACGGCTGTCGTTGCAATTCTCTTCACAATCGCGCTGTGCGTGACGCTTTTTGCATGCGACAAAAAAGAACAAAAAATCAACTATGCAATCGACAATTCTTTTGTCGTTCTGACTCGTGAAAATCAAGGCTCGCTCGTGTTCGAGCCCATTGCCAATGCAAAAACAAGCGCGGACGGCAGCGTTGTCGGCGACAGACTGCAATGCGAATACGGAGTGATTTTCTATGTCGGAGCAGGCGTCGAGCCGACAAAATACACCTATCTTGCCACCGCCCTTGCCAAGCAAGGCTACCTTGTAGTGATACCCAAGGCGGAGCACAACATGACTTATGCCGACTACAAAACCGCCGAAAATGCGTTTGCAACCTACCCCGACGTGAAATTCTTCATCGCAGGACACTCTCACCAAGGCGGAGCGGCGGCGATACGGCGCGCGGCAGAAAACAAGGACAAAGTGGCGGGAGTCATCCTTCTTGCGCCCGTTGCCAACAGACACGAGCTTATCGGCGAAGACGGCAATCCCGTCAAGGACGAGAACGGAGTGACAATCTACGTTGCGGACAATCTGCTCGATTGCGCCTTGCCGATTCTTCTTGTTGAGAGCGACAACGACAAAGTGCGCACCCAAGAGCAAGCAAACGACGCAAAAGCACGGCTCAAAGACGGCTACGTGTCCAAAATCGTGCAAGGCGGCAACCACACCGCTTTTGCCGAGATAGACGTCGAAGACGATTTGCCGATCAAGTTTTTGCCAACCTACACCGCGGACATAAACGCAACGACAATAGAACAAAAAAACGCCCAACGCACCGAGACTTGCACGGTCGTCCTTGCGTTTCTTCGCTCCGTCGTGCTCGGATAACAAAAAAAACAAACTTATACAACAAAAAAAGCGCACCGAATTGGTCGCTTTTTTTGTCAAAAATTGTAAAGTATAAATTGCAAAAACCACGATAAATAGATGAAGAACTTCGTGTATGTTGTAAAAAAGCGCGATAAATAGATGAAGAACAAGAAAGAGCCACGCTATCGGCAACCCTAATGTACAAGTAGTACATGAGTTGACGGGAGCGTGGCTCTGCCGAAGTTATTCGCTATTTAGCGCGCTTTTAGTCGCAGTTTATAAGAATCTTGCCATATTGCAACGGATATTTCACACACGATTCCACCACTTGCGGAATCTCTTCAAAGTTTGCGGTTGCGCCGATGAGGCCGTCGGTCTTCACCACTTTGTTGGCAAGAAGGTTGATGGCAGAAGACAATTCTCCGATGCCGTTGCACACGCCTTTGAGAGTGAGTTGTTTTTTGAGAACAGTGCCTGCGTCCACTGCGTGTTTTGCGCGAGTGGCATAGCCTGCGATGATGACGTCGCCTTTGTTTTTGACAAGACGGATTGCCGCATTGACGTCCACGCTTTCGCCCGAGAAGATTGCCGCCTCAGCCATTCTGCCGCCGGTGATTTCTTCCACCCTGCGTTCGAGATTGTCATAGGTCGGGTTGAGGGTGTAGCAAACGCCCCACTTTTGCGCAAGAGCGAGCTTGTCAACGTCCAGATCGATAAGGATGGGCACGTATTGATAATACGTTGCCATTTGTCCGAGAATAAGACCGAGCGTGGATGCGCCGACAATGACGATATAGTCGCCTTTTTCGCGGTCGAGAGCCTCAAAAACGTTGTTGCCCATCGCGATATACTCGGTGAACAACGCCTCCTCGTCGCTTATGCCGTCGGGAAGCGCGAAAACGTTTTCAAGCGGAACGCACGCAAAATCTCTGAGCAGTCCGTCAACGTCAACGCCCATGGTCTTGACGACTTCTTCGCCGTGTTCGCATTGTTGCAAATAGGGGCTGACCACAACGCGCGATCCGAGTTTGAGACCGCTATCATCGTCCGCCTCGCTCACAAGCGCGACCGCCGAATGTCCGGGAACAACCGCATCGTCCTTTGCCATTGCCGAAAGATTGCACACGTCTTGGGAAGAAATCGCCACTTTTGCGATTTTCACCTTGACCTGACCGTCTGCTCTTTGGCTTACGTCTTCAACGAGCGTTGCGCCGTCTTCTTTGTTTATAATCCATTCTTTCATAACTAACCTACTTTGAACATTCTACCATACGCGCAAACATAATGCAACCTTGCGTGCGGCGTATATCGACAAAAAGGCTATGTTGTACGACTAGCATACGTTTCGTTTTTTATGCCCGCTTTGTCCGCTTTTTCTCAATTGTAACACAACTTGCGGGACGAAAACGTCACATATACGATTTGATTTTTGTTGCGGATTTTACGCTTTTTCGCACGTCAGCACTCGCACGTAGCAGTTCTTGTCAGTCGGCTTTTTGCCATAAAACACCCACTTATCGCGCGCAAGCGTATCGTCCGAATAGAAATATATTTGCTTGTCCTGCCAATCTTTCTGCTTTCTCGGCGCAAGGATGCTGCTGTCAAAAATCGCGTCGATTAACTCTGCATTGGCAGCAACGTACACTTGCTCGGGGTCGAGATTTGCCACGTACTCTTCAAGGTCGTCACGCAGCATAAATGAAAGCTGCAAATCGCTCACCCTTGCTCCGCCGCAACACTTGTCGCAGGGTTCGAGCATAAACTCATCAAGCGGCAAGCGAGATTTCTTTCTTGTCAGCTCCACAAGTCCGAGCGGCGTCATGCCCACAGCCGAGGTCTTCAATCTGTCCTTTTTCAGAGCGTTGCGCAATGCTTCTATCACCGCCTGCTTGTGCTTTGAATCCACCATATCAATGAAATCTATCACCACAATGCCGCTGATGTTGCGCAATCTCAACTGCCTTGCGATGCACTCTGCCGCCGCAAGATTTGCCTTGAACACGGTGTCTTCGAGATGGCTTGTACCCACAAAACTGCCCGTGTTGACGTCAATCACGGTGAGAGCCTCCGTCCTGTCTATCACGATGTAAGCGCCGCCTTCCACTTCCACTTTTCTGTCGCAAGCATGGTTGATTTGCTCCGCCACGCCGAAATACGTCATGATGTTTTTTGCGCCCGTGTACACTTCGCACTTGAAATTGGCAAACTCTTTTTCAAGGCTCTTTGCCATTTTCTCGTCATTTATAACCACCTGATCCCAGTCTTCGTTGAAAGTGTCTCTCAGCGCGCGTTTGAGAAGGCTTGCCTCTTCAAAAACAAGCTCGCCCTCGGACGCGTTTGCATAGTCGATTTTTATCTTTTGCCAACGCTCGATGAGATTTTCGATTTCCAACTTGACGGTGTGCACACTCGTCTTTTCCGCGGCAGATCTGACAATACAGCCCATGCCTTGCGGCAACATTGCCTTTATGGTGTTTTCAAGATAGGCGCGTCTTCTCGGATCTTCGATTTTTCTCGATATACCGATAAAATCGGTCACGGGCATAAGCACCACAAAAAATCCCGGGAGAGTGATGTCTGTCGTCAGCCTTGCGCCCTTTTGAGCGTACGGTTCTTTGACCACTTGACACATGATCAAATCGCCTGCGGACGCCGCTTTTTTTTGCGTGGATCTTGCGCCGTTTTTGTCGTCGCCGGTGTACAAAAAGCCGTTGCGTTCCTGCCCGATGTTGACAAAGCACGCCTGCATGCCGCCGATAACGTTTTCAACCTTTCCCTTGTAGATGTTGCCCACAAGTCCTTTTCCGCTCGATCTCTCAACGGAAAAGTCGATGACTTCGCCGTCTTCCACAAGCGCGGCACGCGTGCAAAACGGCGTGTAGTCGATGATGAGTTTTTTCATATTTATATCCTAAAAATTTTATTATCAATAGGAAATATCGCAAGGCTCGCCTTGCATTTTTTTGTGCAATGCCGAAAGCAAAATCACAAGACTTATCCCGCTTTCACGCCATAGCGGCGTGGCATTGCTTTATTGCGCAAATTTGCACAACGGCACGTTTACACTGCAAAAGCGCAATGATAAACTGCCTTTTGTGCGATTTTAGACCATTTTTACAAACTCGTCCGCATCCACGAGATTGCCGCCAACGTCAACGTATTGAGCAATCTTGCAGATGCCCGTAACGCTCATGTTTTCGCCAAGAATTTTGTTGAGCTTGTCAAGCACTCTGTCGGGGCGAAGGTTGACCATACCCGATGCCAATCTCATCACGAGATTGCCGTCTTTTTTGTAGGTCGCATAGATTTTGTCCGCCACGTCTTCTGTGACTTTTTCGCCTTTCTTGGTGTATTCGATGACAAATTCGCCGCCGAGTTCAAAGTCCTTTTGAGTGGGAAAAACATAGTCCGCGCAAGTGACTTTTGCTTGCAAATTCGGGTTTTTCGAGCAAACGAAAACTTGGCTTGCTTTCAGCCCTTCGGGCACGCTTGCATTGTATTTTTCAAGCACGTCGCCTGGTGCCATATCGCTGTCTATGGACAAATATTCCGCCATTGAGGCAACTCCAAGCGCAAGAGGCGGCGAGAAGAACATCAAGGGGTGCGGATTGAACCCTTGCGAAAACTTGACGTCTATGTGCGCTCTGCGCATCACTCTCTCCATGTGTCGCAAAAGGTCTATGTGAGATATAAAACAAATGCTGTCCGTTTTTTGATATTTTATGACTAACATATCGTGCATCTCCCCAGTTTGTTTGCGCCGCAACCGTTGCAACCTTCGCGGCAGTTTTTGGTGGTTATGCCCTGATAGGCAAGTTCACGCTGTTTGAGCAGGTATTTTTTGCTCACGCCCGAGTCTATAAAATCCCACGGCAAAGCTCTGTCGGTCGGGATCGCGCCGTAGTAGTCTTCCATTTTAAGTCCGCACTCGTCAAACGCTTTTTGCCATACGTCCCACTTGAAATGCTCCGTCCAGCCGTCAAATTTTGCTCCGAGTTTGTACGCCTTTTCGATGACGTAGGACTGTTTTCTGTCCCCTCTTGCAAGTGCCGCTTCGAGAACGGACGGTTCTGCTCCGTGCCAGGAAAAGCTCACGCCCTTGATCTCTCTGAGCAGCGAGCGAAGATACGCTTGCTTCCTCAACATCTCGTCATAGGTGATTTGCGCTTCCCACTGGAAAGGCGTGCAGGGCTTTGGAATAAACACGGCGCAACTGACGGATATATTGAGCCCGCGTTTGCCGCGCTTTTGGAAGTATAGCCATTTTAGACGTTTGCAAATCTCCGCAATGCCTGCGATGTCTTCGTCCGTTTCGGTGGGAAGTCCCATCATAAAATAGAGCTTTACGCTGTCGTATCCCGCCTCGAAAGCCACGGAAATTTTGTCTATCTCTTCTTCGCTGACGTTCTTGTTGATGACGTTGCGAAGACGTTGCGTGCCCGCCTCGGGCGCGAAAGTGAGCGAGCTGCGCCTTGAATTGTTTGCCATATCCGGCTTGAAACTGCTTATGCGCAAAGACGGCAATACAAGGTTGATTTTGCGTTCTTTGCAATATGGCGTAAGTTCGTTTTCGAGTTCTTCCAGCCCCGTATAGTCGCTTGTTGAGAGCGAGCAAAGGGAAATCTCGTTGAAGCCCGTGCTTTCCACCATCTCTTTTGCATATTCGGCGCAACGCTTTGCGCTGCGTTCTCTTATCGGGCGATACCAAAATCCCGCTTGGCAAAATCTGCAACCGCTCGCGCAACCGCGATACAACTCGAGCGTGCATCTGTCGTGCACCGCCTCGATGTTGGAAACAAGCGGACGAGTGGGATACGGTGCGGTCTCGAAGTCGGGATACACCGCCTTGACCACCACTTCGCCGTCCTTGTGCAAAGACGGAACGTATGCGCCTTCCATACCCTTGACCTTTGCGAGAATCTCGGCTTTCGTAAGCCCCGCGCGCTTGCCTTCGGAGATAACTTTGAGAATGTCGATGTCGGGTTGTTCGCCTTCACCGACGAGAATTATATCGAAAAAGTCCGCAAACGGCTCGGGGTTGACCGAACAAGGTCCGCCCGCAAGCAAGATTGGATAGGAGTCATCTCTGTCCTTGGCTCTGAAAGGAATCCTTGCCAAATCGAGCATATACAGCACGTTGGTGTACAACAGCTCGTATCCGACCGAAAAGCCCACCACCGTGAAGTCTTTTAGCGGCTTTCTCGTCTCCAAAGACAAGAGCGGTATGTCGTTGTCAACCAGCTTTTTTGCAAGGTCGGGCGCAGGCGCGAAACAACGCTCCGCAACGTATCCGTCCGTCTGATTGACGATGTTGTAGAGAATTTGTATGCCGAGATTGCTCATGCCGATCTCGTACAATTCGGGAAAACAAAAGACCATATCGCCTATGCGCTCTTTGGTCATATCGGGAGTGTTCCATTCGCCGCCTGCGTATCTTGCAGGTTTTTCGACGTCTATGAGCAACTCTTGGTATCTTTTCTTGTAATCTTTTTCGTTTGCCATTTCAATTCGTTGCGGAAAAATCCGCGTATATCGTGTGTTTTTGTGTTCAGTTGTTTTCAAGCAATGTCCGAGCGGTCAAAGCGTGTTTTGCGCATTTCACATGCAAAGAGCCGCCGCGCCGATGATGCCCGCATCGTTTTTGAGCGTTGCGGCAACCACCTTGATCTTGGGGCTGTACACCGCGCCGTACACGTTGCGAGTGACGTATCTTTGAAGAGGTTTGATGATGTTGTCGCCCTGATTGGAAATTCCACCGCCGATGATGATCACTTCCGGGAAGAAAATGTTGGCGAAATTGACAAGCCCCACGCCCACGAATTTGATGTATTTTTTCACAACCGCCATCGCCACTTTGTCGCCGTTTTGAGCGCAATCGAACACCACTTTGCCGTTGAGCCCGCTTTGCTCCACTTCTTTTGCGAGTTGGCTTTCGGGGTGTTTTTCGCAAGCGGCTTGAATCTGGTTCATGAGCGCGGTTGCCGACGCATAGGCTTCATAGCATCCCTTTTTGCCACAGCCGCAAGTCGCTCCACCGAGATTTATGGTGATATGTCCGCCTTCTCCGCCTGCCGAGCGATTGCCCGTGATAAGCTGACCGTTTGCGACAATGCCCGTTCCGACGCCCGTTCCGAGCGTCACCATGACGGAGTTCTTTGCGCCGTTGCCCGCGCCGAAAAGCGTTTCGCCGAGTGCCGCGCAGTTTGCATCGTTTGAAAGGCGCACTTTCTTGATGCCCGTCTTCTCTTCGATCATCTTTGCCATCGGAGTGTTGCGGAAATTGATGTTGCAAGAATAACGCACGATGCCCTTCTCGTCATAAATCGAGCCGGGACAGCCTATGCCAACGCCTTGGATCTCTTCGCCGTCCGCGCCGTTTTGCACAAGCTCGTTCACAAGGGACGCAATGTCGTCCACAATGAGCCTGTCTTCTTTCCCAGGTGCGGTAACAATGGATTTTTTGTAAAGAATGTTGCCTTTTTCGTCAACGATGCCGCCTTTTATGGTCATACCGCCGATGTCAATTCCGACAAATTTCATAAAACCACCATCAAAGTCTTATAGACTTTGCCTAAAATGTCATTGCAATTATTTTACTAGATAGGCAAAAAATTGTCAATTCATATCGCCCCTGCCGAGCGAATTTGCACTTATCGGCGTTTTTTGATCGGTCAAACATTGCCCTATCGGCGTTGAAAGCCGTCTTTTGACGGCGATTGCTCGAAGTTGTTTTTCATCTATGCTCGCAACGGGTTTTGCGTCTTTGACGATGACAAAGCGAGTGTTTTGCGTGCTTGACGTGTGATGATAAAGCCGAACGATAGGCGTTTTGCAATCGATATAAACCGTCTTTTCCACAACGCCGAGAGAATAGTTTTTGCTTGCCATATCAAGTATGCTCGAATAGGTTTCGTCTTTTGCAGAGAACGTTGCGCCGTAAAACAAAAACACCGCCATTATGCCGCACATAAAATTCAGCCCGAAAAAAAACGAGCCTATGAAAACGGCAAACAACACAACGCTCACCGCTATACCCGCAATGCGCAACGCCTTGATCGCTCGCAACCTGTTTTTGCAAAGTCCGAGCACAACCCTGCTTCCGTCAAGCGGATACACGGGGATGAGATTGAAAAGCGCAAGAGACAAGTTGGCGCGCAAAAACGCAATAGTATACGGATACACGGCAGGAAAAAGCCACCATATCCCAAGCGTTGCAATCGAAAGCGCAAGGTTGGCAAAAGGTCCTGCCAAGCCTATGAGAACGCTTGACGTTTTGTCAATATGCTCGTCTGTTTGCATCATCGCCCCGTACGGCAAAAGGGATACGCTTTTCACAACGTATCCGCGAAGCCTTGCCATAAGCGCATGCGCCGCCTCGTGAAAGGCGAGCGCAACCATTCCCCACACGAAATCAAGCGTATGCCCAAACGCCACAAGCGCAAGCGCAAGTGAAAAAAACAAGGGATTAACCTTGACTTTCACAGGGATAAACCGCCGTTTCGGTTATATAAGCGTGATATGGTTGGACATTCCCACAAGCGTTTGGACAAGCGCGGTCGCCTTGAAAATGCCCGCAAACAAAAATCCGAGCGACACGAAAACACCGATCGCAACGGGGATTATCGCAACGTCAAGAGCGTCAAGCGTACCGAATTTTTTCTTGCGTTTCGTGTTGATTTGATTGTCAACGTATTGGTTTTGAGAGATCTCAACTTCAAGTTTTTTGGTTTCGTCATATTGCATATTCACCACCTCGATAAACTCTATTCATGGCGTGTGAAGTTTAGAACGCTCACACTCTTTTTGTGTCGAGAGTTGTGGCAAAGTTCCTTATTCTATTTGCGCTTGCCGTCACGTTCACAGAATATTTGCCGTCCCCTTCTTGGCGCAAAGAGATTTGCACTTCGCCGTCCAAATCGAAAAAATCGCGCAACACGTGCGTTATATCTCCCTTCATCGCCGCGGCAAATCCGTCCGTCAGCCCCACTTTATCGCGCGTGAGCATATCGCGCATCCTTTCTGCAACGCTTGTTGAAATCTTCATCTGAATCTCCAAAATCTGCGTCTTGCGCTGACGTCCACAAATCGCTTGCTGTTTTGCGCAACGTTCTTTGCAAGCACTTCAAAAGCTCTCTCGCTTTGCGCCCTGTCGGGTATCACGCCGAGCTGCTGATACATGGTGATGAAATCGTCTTCGGGGATCACGCCGATGGGCAACGTGTGCAACAGCGAGCTTATCTCGCTTGCCGACAACATCTCGCCCCTTGCCACCATATCCGCGCGCACTCGATTGATGACAAGCGACACGTCTTTTAGACGATAGCTTGCAAGCAGCGACACAACCTTGTCTGCATCACGTATGGCGGATGCCGACGGCGTGGTGACCACAATCGCCTCGTCGCACGCGCTCACCGCCCTGTGAAATCCGCTCTCTATCCCCGCAGGACAGTCTACAATCACAAAATCGAACTCGAAAAAGCCGTCCACGATACCGCGGAAAGCCTGCGCTGTGATGAGCGTACTATCCCTTGATGACGGCAACACTCGCATAGGACTTTCGCCGTCCTGCACAAGAGCTTGAAACGCTCGACACCGCCCTGCTAGCACGTCGCC
Source organism: uncultured Eubacteriales bacterium (assembly GCA_900548005.1). Lineage (GTDB taxonomy): Bacteria > Bacillota > Clostridia > Christensenellales > CAG-917 > CAG-475. The sequence goes on from URIZ01000009.1 coordinate 65,905, forward strand.
GATGTCATACACCACTCGCCGCTCTATGCCAGTCACAACGTCAAGATTGTTGAGCCCCACGTCACCGTCCACAAGCACCACTTTGTAGCCTTGCAAAGCAAGTTTTCTGCCGAGCGTTGCGGTGACGGTGGTCTTGCCCACTCCGCCCTTGCCCGACGTAACAACGATTTTTCTCATACTCTCATGATAAAAAACAATGAGCCGCAAATGCTGTAAAGTTATGTAAAAAGTTTGCTTTCTTTGTCAAAAAATTCTAAAAAATATTTGGAGTCACACAATTAATAATAAGTGCGTCGTGAATAAGCAAAATGCGTGTATAAGAACGCAGCGAATGAGCAGAGTGCGTGTATAAGTTTTGTTTTGTTCTCGGCTCTACAAAGGGCGAGCGTTTGAAACCCTAAATGCAATGTTACCCCTTCCCTTCGGGCTTTCCCCTACTT